>CAYSMF010000001.1:0-297539 GCA_964432155.1 uncultured Melioribacter sp.
ATTCACTGGCCGGTAGAATGGACGTGAGAATCCACAGGTATGCCTCGAGAAGCATTCGGTGTTCGTAGACTGCAGTCGAGTAAATAGCATCAGAGAAATGCTCTTTGAGCTCAACATAAAGCAAGAAACCGCGCTCATACTCGCCTCGGTACAGGCACGAGTAAATGGTAGTTGCATTACTGATGCACCAGTTGGTCTTGCCACGGTGAAAGTATTGAGCAGGATTTTCTGCTGGTCCTGTGCCAATAGCGTTGCGACTGTAAATCTGTGCTTCAAGTTTCATTAGCATGAACTCACCAATACGACTATTCTGACGTAGATGTGAATTCGTTTGATAGAAGGCTAGCACTGAATCGATTTCTTCTAAAGCTCGCTCATATTCGCATTCCGAGATGGCGTACTCGATTCTCATTCGCTTTTCATAAAGCCAAACGGTATGTGATCGACATGAATCTTCGATATCGTCAAGTAAGCTCATCGCGGTATTGTGAGCCACTGTTTTGGGTGAATCGTAGGCTAGAGGCTTGTATTCAAACGACTGACCTGAGAGAAACAGAGTATCGTAGGCCATCTCCGTAATGAGCTCGTAGTAGGCCGTGCGAATCAAATCTAGATTCGCCATGTGATGTTCACGACTGGTACTTAGCTCAGAGGAAAGTAGAGACTTATGGGCGAGTTCACCTCGGATCATGAATTCGTGTATTGTGAATCCATAACGGCGAGCTATTGATAGCGAGCGCATTAATGCATACTCGGCGACTTGCTGGTTGCCATAGATTCCCAGGGTCTTGCTCACCCGAAACAAGTCGATGCACTTGAAGTAGTTAGATGTGTATTCAGAGAGCTGGTTCGGTGTGATATCGATGTGTCGTATCTCATTTAGAAGACGATCAATGCAACGAGATCGCAAGGTCATGTATCGCTGATCGGTAGGATCGGCATTGTACAGACCCCTCGATGCTTCTGCGTCATCTCGATACTTCCCACTCGCAATGCCAGACAGTAACTGATCCTGCAGAGATGCGGTGTTTGGTTCTTCATCGTCTGTACGTAGGGAAAAATCCGTACGGCCGACAGCGTTCGATGTAACAATTCGCAGTAATTGCGATAGGATACTGAAATGATACTCTGGTACGTTGGAGCTCATATGACGTGGTGAAAAACTGTTTGGGGATGCAGTGTGTACGTAAAACCGCGTAACAAATCAGTCAGAACTGTTCAGTATGGCGAGTTGTCTGATTGTAATGTTTGTATCGAAGTGTAATGCGACGATAGCATGATTGACATCGTGCTGCCACTACACACCTACTTCAAGTAACCTACGACAAAGAATGTCATGAGGCTGTGAGAAGTGGTCATCGTGCGGTGATAGTCGTTACAGTAAAAGGGAATTCTTACACTTCCACAACTACTGTCCATTGAACATTCACACGAATACACACTAATTCTCTTACCGTCATTTCATTGAAGGATCCACCATGGAACTCATCATCGCCCTCTTGTGCTTTTTCGGTCTAATGAGCTACGATCAAGCAGGTGTCACGAAGGAACAGGTCGAAGCAGAGATGCGTAAGCGCAACATCAATTCCGAGACAAATCTCGACCGAGCAATAGAGAAGGGGTACATTTTCGACCGTACGGAGACGCGTTAACGTTACGCGATGACCCATCGAATTGCTCTGAATCTGCACCGAGTTTGTTTGACAAATAATGCAAAGGCAATAATCATGAAGCGCTCACGCAAATCCCCCTATGTCATTGATCGTGGTGAAGAGAACTAAGATCAGCTTGACAACAACGAAGAACGGGCTCCCATCATTGATGAGAGCCCGTTTGTTGTTTCGGTGCAGGATGACGCGAGCGTTTTCGGTTTAGGAGCAGGCGTCGAGGAGTGCATCAAACTGTTGCACTGTAGCATTCTCGTGGAACGTTTCGTTGATTGCGATCATTGGAGCACCGCCGCATGCACCCATGCATTCGACTTCCTCGAGTGAGAAGCGTCCGTCGGCAGTTGCTTGATTATGAGCGATGCCCAAGCGTTGCTTTGCATGCTGGTACAATTCGTTACCACCGCGGAGCATGCACGAAACGTTTGTGCAGACTTGTACATGGTGACGCCCCATTGGCTTCTTGAAGTACATCGTGTAGAACGATGCAACGCCGAGTACGTGTGCGTATGGCAGGTCCATAACGCGCGCTACTTCCTTCATGACGTCCTCGGAGAGCCAGCCCCATTTCTTTTGCGCCATCCAGAGGACGGGCATGATTGCGGCCTTCGGCTCAGGATACTTCGCCTTGAGAGCAGAGATTGCGTTGATGTCTTCGGCTGAGAATGTCGTGCTCATGAGCGTACTCTACATGAGAAAGTGACTGAGTTGGAGCGGCAAAATACGAAGGATCGACTTATCGGAAGCGCTTAACAAACAGCTTTGAACCAAGCCAAATTCGGAGGGCGGTGATGACCTTATGGATGGTGTTGACGCGGATGCGCTGCTTGAACACTTGGTAGGAGTTCAGCTCAATCTTCTCGAGGAGTCGATAGTAAATCGCATCCATGATTTCGGCCGCAACCATCGTTAGCCGTTCATCAGGCCGCAGGAGTGCCCGTGCCTCGTGGTAGTATTCCCGAGCTCGTTGAGCCTGGAACTGCATCAGGTCTACAAAACGCTCGTCGTACACCTCCGCCATCAGATCGGCCTCGGTGTATCGGAATCGTTCGAGGTCCTCAAGGGGGAGGTAGATAAAGCCCCGTTCCTTGTCTTGCTGTATGTCGCGCAGAATATTGGTCAACTGCAGGGCATATCCAAGATTGATTGCATACTGTCGTGTTTCCTCGTGACGATAGCCGAAGATCTCAATGCTGATGAGACCGATGACCGATGCCACACCGTAGCAGTATTCTTTGAGTTCGGCAAAGGTCTGGTAGCGTTGCTGCATGAGGTCGCGCTCACAGCCATCGATCAGCGTAAGGAGGTACTGCTTAGGGATGTCGTATCGACGCACAACTGCATCGAGAGCTACGAGCGACGAGTTCCGGTGATCATAGGTCCCAGCATAGATTGCCTCGACCTCGATGCGCCACCACTGCAAACGCTCTCGCTTGTTTGCGAGCACCTCGGGAGCACGTGATGGATGATCATCGACGATGTCGTCAATACGGCGGGCGAATGCATAGATGGTACGAATCGCCTCGCGTTCCTCGCGTGGGAGGAAGCCAAAGGAATAGTGGAAGGATGTACTTCCTTGCGTGGAGAGTACAAATCCATCTTCCGAATCACCGTAGATATGCGAGGACATGCGTGGGCAAGTTACGCAAGCCGTAAGAACCGCAGGGCGAGCATTGGAAGGTAGCGTAGAGAGAGCGTTGGGCGTACATCGACAGAGGTCCGTCGAGCGCAGAGATCAAGCATGGTCTGTCCACCGGCCAAAATTGCACGGAGCTCGAGTCGAACACGAAGAGAACGCGCCGCGGCTACCACGGGCCAACCTTGACGATAGAGCTCCTGAGTGCGTTTGATGACCTCGTCGAGAGGAAGGGGTAGGTACGCGCGACCGCGCGCGAGGTCAAGCGAGAGATCCTGCAGGAAGTTCGTGATCTGCAGTGCCGTGCAAACGGCGTCGCTGGCTGCAAGGGCTTCGGCTGATACGGGTGTACCGTTGTGATCGAGACGCAAGAAGAGTTCGCCAACGGGATTAGCAGAAAATGAACAGTACGTCAGGACATCGTCCCAGGTCGACGGTGCAATGAAGTGCACGTCGCGACGGAATGCTTCAAGCAGACGCAGCAACGGAGTAGGGGGGATATTACAGTCCCGCAGCGATGCTCGCGTTGCGATGAGGACCGGATCCGTCGACGGACTCAACGGGTCCGTGAGAGCATGCTCAAGTTCGTTCAGCGCTACGAGACGTTCCTGGGTCGATGATGTCCAAGGCTCGTCCGCAATATCGTCGGCTTTGCGCGAGAAGGCATAAAAAGCAACAAGGTGCTTGCGCATCCGAAGAGGCACAAGCACCGAGGCTACAGGGAAGTTCTCGTAATGGGACGACGCAATCTGCGAGCAATGTGCGTACGCAGCGTCCTCCAGCGTTACGGAATTAGTTTCGTTTGTTCCGGAGATCTTCAATTTCAGAGTTCTCACGCAGAGCTTGGAACCATGCGTAAAACGCTTGGTTACGGACACGTGTCGACATGTTCTGCATCACTGCCGGACGATCCTTTGCAAACTGCTGCATGTTGGCGTCTGTGCGAGCAAGAACCTTGATCACAAACCATGCACGCTCGCCACGGATTGGACCGGTTACGGTGCCAACAGGGGCCTTGAAGATTGCATTGGTCGCTGCAAACTCACCACCGAAGCCAGTCAGTGAACCGTTGTTCTTGACGCCACTTTGCATCGTCGAGCTAGCCGTTGTGTCGGTGCCGAATGATGAAGCCAGTGCCTTTGCGTCTTGTGCAAGCTTATCAAGTTTCTTCTGCTGACGCAGCGTGAGCATGATCTTTTCCTTCATGTCTTCGAATGGCTTGATGCCTACTTCACGTGTTTCCGTGATTTGCGCGACAACCATGCCGTAGTACTTAACGTCCTTGCGGATTGCAGCACCCTTCTCGTTGTCAAATGCCCATGCGGTGAGCTCACGTGACGAGAGCACAGGAGCATCTGCCGTGAAGAGCTTTGTCTCTTGAACTGGAACCGCGTACTTCTTTGCTACAGCATCGATTGGTGTACCTGCAGTGATCTCGTCAACAGCCTTTTGTGCGCGAGCAATGATTTGCTGCTTTGTCGCTGTCGACATCGATGGCTTGATCACGAATTGCGAGAACTTGAGCTCTGTTGTCTGACGGTCAGTAACCTTGATGATGTGGAAACCGAACTGGGTTTCTACCGGACCAACAACGTCGCCAACGCTTGCACCAAAGGCTGCGTTTTCGAATTCAGGAACCATGCGCCCCTTGCCGAAGTAGCTCAGGTCGCCACCTTGCGCTGCCGAACCTGGATCCTTCGAATTCGCTGCAGCGAGAGCGGCGAAGTCCTCGCCCTTCTTCGCGCGAGCCATGAGCTTCTGTGCTTCAGCCTTTGCTGAGTCCTTGTTCGTACCGAACGGCAACAGGATGTGCGAAGCACGTACCACTGGGTTTACACCTTCGCGACGACCATCGAGACGGAAGTAGGTGATACCTGCTGGTGTGTTGAGTGGACCGAACACTTCGCCCTGAGCGAGTGAGCTCAGCACTGTTACTGATGTTGGGTCGATCTGATTAACCGTCACGAAGTCTGTTGACTGACCGTTGAAGGTCGACATCATCGTCGAGAACGCGCTATCCTTCTGCTGCGGTGTTGCCAGCGCTGCAAGTGTCTCGGCGACACGCTGCGACTGCTTCATGGCATTGGCAGTATCCTTGTTCGATGCGATCTGCGGGAAGACGATATACTTCAGTGCACGTGAACGCTTCTGCGTGTAGAACTCCTTGTTCTTCTCGTAGTAGGCCTTCATTTCGTCGTCTGTAACCGTGACAGCATTGTCTGGAACACGATCGATGCTCAGCGCAACAAACTG
This sequence comes from uncultured Melioribacter sp., assembly GCA_964432155.1. Classification (GTDB taxonomy): domain Bacteria; phylum Bacteroidota; class Ignavibacteria; order Kapaibacteriales; family Kapaibacteriaceae; genus UBA10438. Next base: position 5,557 of record CAYSMF010000001.1, read on the forward strand.
GACATCAGCAGCGCCGTTGTCAGTCTTGTATTGCACCTCAGCGGCAGCGATCGACGGCATGCTTGCCGCTGCGCCGACTGTTGCACCGAGTGTTTGCTGCAATTGCATCGAGCGAACGTTGTCCTCGATTTGGAAGATTGTTTGCTTCCATTGCTGCACCTGGCGCTGGATCTCTTCATCAGGCATCTTTTGCTGTGCCAGCAACTCGCCCAGGCGGTCCGGGTTCGAGATCAACTCCTGCTGGAGCTTGATGTCGAAGCGGCCCGTTGAGTCCTTGAACAGTTGAAGCTGCTCAGGCGGGTTGATCATCATCACGTCGATCAGCTGTTGCGGCGTGACAACGATGCCCATCTTGGCTGCCTGCTGCTTGCGCAGCACTTCGTTGACCATTTCGTCGAACACCTGTTGACGAATTGTCTCGTCATCAACTTCCTGGTTCGGGTTCTGCTGACGCTGAAGTTCGAGGACGTCGCGAACGCGGCGCTCGTAATCAGCGAGCATGATGGCCTCGCCATTGACCGTAGCAATCTCTTGGTTTTCCGCAGAGTTGCCCGATTGTGAGAGAGTGGTGAAACTCGAGTCCTGAATCACCATGAAGGCGATGAACAGGGCTGCGACGAACCCGAGAAAGTACGGGCTGACTTGTCGTATTCTGGTAATGGCACCCATGCTGGGTACTCCTCCATCAAGTAAAACGAGAAATCGGATCTTTATGCTGCTGTCAATCCAGACAAGCGTCAAATATACGGCGTACATCGTTCCGAAACCGCCCCGTGGGTAACTTGCACCATGATGAACATCGGTCCTTACTCGATCCAGCTCCTCGAAACATGCCGTTTTGGCCTCGATGGAGGGGCAATGTTTGGAGTCGTCCCGAAAACCCTCTGGCAGCGCTCGTATGCTCCCGGGGACGATCGCAACCGCATTCCAATGGCCGCAAAGGTGTTGCTGCTGCGATCATCCGACCGGACGATCCTGGTGGATACGGGGAATAGTCCATGGATGTCTGAAAAGCTCCAGGAGATCTATGGGATCAGCTACGAGCAGTATTCACTAGAGCGATCATTGGAGCTGGCCGGCGTGCGACCAGCAGAGGTGACCGATGTGGTGCTGACACACTTGCACTTTGATCATGCAGGGGGAGCGGTCACTCCAGAGGGGGCTCCTCGTTTTACCAACGCCACATATTATGTGCAGCGCGAGCACATGAACTGGGCACTGGCACCTACGGAAAAGGACCGCGCCTCGTTTATGCCGGAATACTACCAGCCGCTGGTTGATGCTGGTGTCCTCGAACTTCTCGACGGTTCCGGCGAGGTCATCCCAGGGGTGCATGTCGATCCGCTGTATGGCCACACGGCAGCAATGCAATCGATTCGAGTGACAGATGGGAACAGCACCCTGTTCTATCCTGCAGACCTGATGCCAACGAGCGCACACATTCCCGTGCCGTACGTGATGGGCTACGATAACCACCCACTGACAACGATTGCGGAAAAGAAGCGATTGCTCCCTCAGATTATCGACGAGGGATGGATCGTTGTCTTCGAACATGATGCCTTCCGCGATGCAGCCACCATCGTTGCCGGCGAACGGGGTCCGATTCTCGGAACTGAATACACGCTGACCGTATGACCGACCGACCACGCACGCAGATCGAGGGTGAAGAGTGGATACGCTTGGCGCGATCGGTCGAGGTTTCCGAGCGCAAGGGGCTTCGTGTCGAGATCGACATTGAGCATGATCTTGCATTGTTTCGTCTCGACGGTGTTGTGCGCGCGGTGACAAACGTATGCCCCCACAAACGTGCTGCGTGTCTGTACGACGGCGTTGTCGACCAAGGTACGCTCACATGCCCAATGCACGCATGGCAGTTCGATCTTGTGACGGGGAAGAACCTCGCCGGTGGTGGTTCACTCCGCGTCTATGCAGTTCGCGAACATGAAGGGGGCGTCTGGATCCGCTCGTGTGATATTGCTTAGTGCCGCGCAGCGAGCACGAGCAGAACTACTTGGCGGTTACAAATGTGACCGTCGTTCCGACGGTGACAAGGCTGTCTGCAGGTGGATCCTGATGCATGACAGTGCCAGACTGAAATGCCGATGATGGCATCGATGCGCCGCTCGCTGGAGTCAGTCCAAGATCTCGAAGGAGCTGTTCCGCCTCTCCTACGGTGAGGCTAATGAGTTGTGGTACGCGAACGAGCGTCGTACCACGTGAGATCACGAGTTGTACGGTGGTGCCACTGGCAACTGATGCGCCAGCGGGCACGCTTTGTCCCATCACTCTGCCCGCGGGAATCGACGAGCTCGTGTCGTAACTCATGTCTCCCGTCTGTAATCCTAGGCGCATCATCGTCACGCGCGCGTCGCGCATCGTTGCGCCGTAGAGCGACGGCATGCTCATCGTCTCGACACCTTTGCTCACCGTGATATAGATGCGTCGTCCCTCTTTTACTGTCGCACCCGCATAGGGGAGTTGCGACATCACAGTACCTGCTGGAACTGTTGCGCTGAATTGCTCACGTGGCTCCATGAGTACCAATCCAGCATCGCGCAACAACACTTCGGCGCTGTTGCGATCCCGTCCAACGACGTTCGGTACGTGCACAGTTTCCGTCATCGAGACAACCGCAGGGAGCACCAGCTTATCGATCAATGCACCTACGCCGGCAACGATCACGATGCCTGCCAATGCGAGTACCCCTATCTTGCGCCATGTCCAGTTCATCCTACGAAGATATCTCTACAGATTCAACGTACAACGCGCGCCGTGTGCTCGATGCACTTCGGCAGCATCGTTCGTGTATCATTACGACACACATCAATCCCGATGGTGACGCCATTGGCTCGGCGCTCGGCATGATGCATCTCGCTGCAGCTCTCGGGATCGAGGCTCGCGTGATTCTGCCAACGCCAGCTCCAGACAACCTCTTGTGGTTTGATGGCGCCGACCGTCTCGAAGTCTATTCGGAACACCTTGCCTCTGCTATTGATGAGGCGTCGTGCATCGTTGTTCTTGATCTCAATGCCCGGTCGCGTCTGCGTGAACTCGGCGAAGCGATCGCGCGAAGTAATGCGACCGTCATCAACATCGATCACCACACACATCCCGAGCAGTTTGCACATGTAGCATGGATCGATACCGACGCGTGTTCAACATGCAGCATGGTTGCAGAACTGGCCGAGGTTGCAACCGTGCGCGGTGCGTCCATGGCAATGTGTTTGTACACGGGAATCATGACCGACACGGGCTCGTTTCGATTCCCACGCACGACGTCACGCGTACACCGCATTGTTGCGTCGCTTCTTGATCAGGGGGCCGATCCCGTTCTCTCGTTTGAGCGTGTTATGAACCAAGGATCGGTGCTTCGCGCCCGGCTTCTCGGAGAAGCGCTGCGAAGCATGCAGCTCCATGCTGACGGACGACTCTGTGTGATGGTTCTCACACGTGCAACTCTTGATGCATATCAGTGCACCACCGATGATACCGAGGGATTCGTGCATCACACGCTCTCGTTAGCAGGGGTCGACATGGGCATCTTGATCATCGAGCTTGCAGGCGAAGTCAAATGCTCGTTTCGCTCGAAGGGATCCGTTTTTGTTCGAGATCTCGCCGCGCTTTACGGCGGTGGGGGACACGTCTATGCAGCAGGGGCGCGCATTCCTGCACGCCCCCTTGATGATGTCGTTCGTGATGTTGTCTCGGCTGCAATCGCGCAGCTCGGCTGATTGCCGTTACAGCGACTTCGCGATCAGCTCCATGCCGAGGTCGACGTGCTGTGTCGTCAGATTCAGTGGTGGACGGAAGCGCACTGAGCGCGTTCCGCTGCCGACCAACAGGAGTCCGTTGTCGTAGGCCTTCTTCAGGAAGTCATTGCGGTGTTCCTTCGTTGGCATATCGAATGCACAGAAGAGCCCCATGCCGCGGACATTGCTGATTGAGCCGTTGACGGTGGCAGCGAGATCCGTGAGCTTTGAACGGAGGTACTGTCCGACCACATCGGCGTTGTGGACAAGACCCTCTTCGTCGATAATCTCGAGGTACTTCGTCACGCGCACCATGTCGACGAGTGAACCACCCCATGTGGAGTTGATACGGCTCGACGTATGGAACACGTTATCTGGAACGTCATCGACGCGAGGGCCGGCAAGGATGCCGCAAACCTGCATCTTCTTGCCAAACGACATAATATCTGGCTCAACCCCGAGTCCCTGGTGTGCCCACCAGTGTCCGGTGATGCCGACACCTGTTTGTACTTCGTCGAAGATCAACAAGGCTTCGTTCTCGTCGCAGAGCACGCGAAGTTGCTTCAGGAATTCTGGACGGAAATGGTTGTCGCCGCCTTCGCCTTGAATTGGCTCGATGATGATAGCGGCGATGTCGTCAGGGTTCTCGGCAAATGCACGTTTGATTTCGGCAATAGCGTGCTCTTCTTGTTGGATCGTCGCTGCAAGCACCTCTTCGGTGATCGGGTAGCTCAGGTACGGAGGCTTGATGCGTGGCCACTGGAACCGAGGCCACAGAGCAACCTTGGTTGGATCGGTGTTCGTAAGTGACATACAGTAGCCAGATCGACCATGGAATGCCAGTTCGAAATGGATGATCTGGTGACCCTTTTCAGACTGGATGCCCTTGGCCTTGTTGCGGCGAACCTTCCAGTCCATTGCTGTCTTGATAGCATTTTCCACGGCCAACGTGCCGCCGTCAATGAAGAACGCGTAGCGGAAATGCTTCGGCACCGCAAGCTCGAAGAAGGTCTTCACGAAGGTGGCCATCTCGGTCGAATAGATGTCCGAATTGGATGGCTTGTTGAGTGCTGCCTTACCGATATGCTCGATGAACCGGGGATCGGTCATCTTCGGGTGGTTCATGCCGATGGGCATTGAAGCAATGCACGTGAAGAAGTCGAGGTATTCCTTGCCGGACCGTGCCTCCACCATCCACGCTCCGTGGGAGCGCTCAAGGTCGAGAACGTGGTCGAAGCCATCCACCAGCATATACTGACGGAGCGTAGGGAGTACTTCATTGGGTCCAACAGGGAACCGCGGGGTATATGATGATGCGTCGTTCATAGGTGCAAAGTTAGCTCTCAGGCGCGACAGACACGTTCTCAAGGGGCATGAGAGGGCCCCGAAGGGCATTTTTTGGGTTCTGAAAGGGTGGTTTTAGTATATTCGACGGATGGGGAAACCAATTCGTGCGCGACGTGTTCTTACGTCCGAGCGAGAAATTGGCATCCTCTTTGACTTAGCAGCATAGAGAAAAGTTCTTCAACGGGTTAGGAGTACGTACATGTCAGCAAACGAACATGGAGCCGCGCCGAAGGCAGGTATGCAGCATACCCTGCTTCTGCTTGCACTTGTGGCGGTCTTTTCATTCGGGTTCTACACACTGGTCATCCCACGTGGTGTAGAAGGAGCCGTGCTTTCACTGTTCCACCCGCATGACGAAAAGGAGAACATGGCCTTTAAGGAAGTGGTTCCTGGCGTGTTCGCGGTCATGAAGGACGTCAATAAGCCTGTTCCAGCTGGCGCGACGAACCTCAAAGAGTACATCAAGACAGATTACATCTTCGACTTCACGAACGCTGAGCGTTCGGAAGCTGAGGCTGGGTATTCGAAGAACCCGGGTGAATGGGTTGTGAAGGCCAACGGCGAAGGTGGTCTCGGCGAAGCTGCGATTATCCTTGAGCCGGTCCAAGGCTTTACGATCCTCTCCCTCGTGCTGGGTTTTGCACTGGCAATTTTCGTGACGTTCTTTATGCCGAGCTCGATCGGCTACATGGCGCAGAAGGTTGATCGTGAAATTCACCACACCAAGACGAAGATTCGTCTCCAAACAGGTCTGAGCGACGAGATCGTCGACCTTCTTGTAATGCCTGACAAGCAACTGATGGAACTTGAGCCACATCAAGTACGCAGCTCGTTCAAGGTTGTGTGGGATCGTACGACACAAGACACAGAAAAGGGCAACAACCGCCGCGTTGTGCGCTTTGAAGACGTGTTCACAAGCGACGTAAACCTTGCAGAGTTCCGCAAGGAAGTCCTTTTCATCCGTATCCAAGAGTTCTTCTCAGACTTCGTTGTGAACGAGATTCGCGACACCACGGCTGGCCTCGAGTGGTCTGGCAATCGTGGCAAGTTCTTTGGTGGCCTCCGTCTGTACATGGCACACCACTTCACTGAGAAGTACTCGAACAACGTGACTGGTCTTGCATACTTCGGTGCCGCTATCCTCATCGTGATCATCGGTATCCGCGGTCTGAAGTTCATTCCTGCAACGAAGCCATCGCTCATCCTGGGTGCTATCTCGCTTGAAGGTTCGCTTCTTGCGCTCCTCGCCTTCGGTCTGATCTACACAGGTGAAGAAGAGCGCGTTGATAAGCTCATGAAGAAGATGGAAGATGCTGCAAAGCTTCAGCTTGAGACAATGAAGGAAGTTTCACAGGACATGCACCAGATGGCTGGCGCTCTTGTCGGTGAGACATCTGAAATCATCAAGAAGAAGGTTGAAATGGCAATTGCTGAGGCCCTTGCGAGCGACGACAACGTCAAGCGTGTTGTCTCCGATAAGGTTGCTGAGAAGATCATCGTCGCGATGCGTGATGCCTTCCCAACATCAAAGAGCAACAGCTAAGTAACTTCCCGCACAAGGCAATGTCTGTACGCCGTGGTACGTCTCGTACCACGGCGTTCTTATTTTCCGGCAATGAAGTCCCTTTCAATGCGCATTCTGATCCTCCTTAGTGTCGTCCTGGCGCTGTCTGCAGATCTCACAGCTATGGGAGATGTAACGGCTCATGCTCGGGGCGTGCAGTTCCATGTGAGGGGATTGCGTGCACATGTTGTGCAGATCGGTCCGCAGGATAACATCCGGTTGCGCCACCCCGCTGCTGCGCGCAATCACGATACGCTCCGCAAATACGACGTACTGAGGTACTGGTGTTATGTGCCTGGTGATGGTACACTCTCGGTATCGATATGGCCTGAATCACTCAAGGGGCATGCAACAGTAGAACGGCGAGGCTCCTTTGGCGGACAGCCAATGGCGATGATCGTCATTGATCCGTTCGTGCGATCGGCAGACGGGAGCTTGGTATGCGCCGACTCGCTAGGCATTACGGTGTCGTGGTCTATGCCAATGGTTGAGGGTCCACATCGAGTGCCACCGACGACCGGACCAGTGCTGAATCCAACATGGTACGAGGTGCAGCGAGCTTCCAGTAAGGGAGCCGAACGTGCACTTGGCAACGTCGACCCATCAACATGGTACGATCCCACGCAGCCCCACGTTCGCATTGAAACCTCGCGCGATGGCATCGCCTGCGTGCTAGCGCAGGACGTGCTGGCGATAGAACCCACACTGAGAACGACGCCGCTGAATCAACTTCGACTGTTTGCCAGAGCTGTTGAGCAGCCGCTACATATTGTCGATGCCGATGGTGACAACGTTCTGAGTGATCCGGATTCGCTGCTGTTTGTTGGAAGCCATCCGCGTGGTGATACAACGTGGCTCGATCTCGTTGACACAACGACTGTGTACATGATTACTCGTCGTACGTCGGGCATTCCACGCCGCATTATTGAGTCGGACACCTCGCTTGCGACCGCACCGCTGATCACCAATGTCCGCGTGCGTGAACGCATCGAAGTAGACTCGGGCTATTATCATCCAGGAAGTGGCATTAGCGAAGACTACTCTACGTTCCTTACGCCGATGAGCATGTTTGAGGGTTTTTACTGGTATGCCCTCAATGCTCGCGCCCGGCAGTCTGCGAGTTTCATCCTGCCGTTTACGCCGTTCCGTCGTGATTCGTTCAGCATTGTTGCTGACGTTGTGTCGTCGTCAAACGTGGGCTCAATCAGTCCAGATCATGGCGTTGACGTACGCGTCAATGGTGGTCCATCGGTACGCATCGAGGGTGATGGATTTGCGCGATACGGCGTCGAATCGCGTCACGCAGGCGCTACTGCTCCTGCGGTTGTGCAATCAGTGCGTGTGTATGCCTCGGGTGTCCCCGGTGCATGGGAACAACCAGCGTGGTTCAGTGAGATTCTTGTCGATGCAATTGAACTCCATGGACCAGTCGAGCCGATACTGTCAGATGGTCGCTTGCGAGGCATTGTACAAGTTGATAGTCGCGGATCGGCGCTCGTCGTGGCGAATGTTGAGCGGCAGGCCGCAGCATTTGCTATTGATACAACGACGTGGACTCTACGTCGCTTGCGGTCTGCCGAGCCATCGCTACTCGTGCGAACTGGAGCATCGCGTTCAAATAGTCAGTGGATTGATGACGCGCGACCAACAACATGGTCGCTATCAATTGCATTCAACGACAGTGCCGTCACATGGTCGGAGCAGCAGGGAATTGCCCTTGGGATAGCAACGCCCACAGGTACTACATGCCAACTCTACACCTCAGTAGACGACATCATTAATGCTATCGGGAATGCACCGGCTTCTGCTGTGATCACTCTCGTGCACGCAGGCGTTCAACCATCGCAATCTCTGATTGAACTTCTGCAACGCCGTGGAGCTACGATTCAGTCGACCGACTCTGTATGGACGTGGGTAGGGAATGCGGATACAACGGTTGCTCTGAACATTGCAAACGATGCATGTGGTGCTGTAGCGAATGTGCCGGTCTCATGGTCACAACGAACGCTTGCTCGCGCCGATCTGCCGACTGCAGGTGAGCGGTACATCGTCATTGGCGCAGGTGCTGGCATCGAGCGAGCACGTGTACGACCATCAAACCTGAACAATCTTCGCGCACAGCGTGACTCGCTCGCAATGAGTGACGTCGTGGTAATCACACATCCTAGCCTGCGCGAGGCAGCGCAACGCTGGGCAGACTATCGTGCTGTTGCATCGAATCGTGTGATTCGTGTCGTTGATGTGACATCCGTCTTTGCCGAATACGACGCCGGACGTCACTCACCGGAGTCGATGCGTGCGTTCTTGGCAGATGTGTGGAACGCTCGTTCTGATCGACGTCTTACACATGCTATGCTCATTGGAAGTGCGTCGTGGGACGTCCGTGGAGTGTTGGGCAGTGGCGGACGAACTATTCGCCCTGACCTTGTACCGACGTATGGTAGACCAAGCAGTGACTACTGGTTTGGTCTGCTCGACGATCCCAATGATGTCGCCGTTCCTGAGCTTATCGTTGCGCGCTTCCCAGTGCTGACGAATGCTGAAGCCCATGTAATCATTGATAAAGTGATCAACCACGATACGTCATCGTACACCCCGGCGGATCGAACAGCACTGTACGTTGGTGGCGGCGAAACTGAGGACGAGGGACTGTGTCAGATCTATCAGGATGTGCTGAGTGATGTGTTTGGCACAGGGATTCGGTATACTGAAGTTCCGTTGTGTCTTGATACGCTGACCGTGTGTAAGTCGATCAATGCGACGCCCGGACTCGACATTCGTCGTCACTTGGCTTCAGGTGTCGGCATGATGAACTATATCGGACACGGTGGGACTGAAGTGTTCGACATTGAAGGGTGGGATCCACAAGAACTTGCAAACTCACGCTATCCTGTGTTGGCTACGTTCTCCTGTCTTACGGGAGCCTTCTCCAACCCGACGGCGTTGTGTCGCAATGGGCAGTACTTGATCGAACCATCACGCGGTGTTGTGGCAGCAATGGGTGCTACGGGATGGCAATACAAACTGGTCATTACGCAGCTTCATATCGATCAGCACGAAGTTCTGCGTACAACGTCAATACGCGACATTGGTCGATTGATGTACGCCATGAAGCGTGGATTCGGTGAGGCAGGCCAACAGTTTTCAACGAATGCTGTGTTGCAATTCAATCTGCTTGGTGACCCATTTACACGTATTCGCATCGACACCGTTCCAGAGATTTCCATCACTCCAGATCGTGTCGTACTTACATCACCATCAGGATCTCAGCAGATTCGTGAGGATGACCGACAGTGCAATGTGTCGGTTCGAATATGGAACGAGGGGATTGGTTCAACGTGGCCTCTGAGCGTGCGCGTGCGCCGAACATTTCGCGGCATCACTGATAGTTCAACGGTGGTGCTACGTGATGGAATTTGTCGCGACGCAACGATACCGTTTGTCTTCGATGTGGTAGAAAAGGTTGGTCTCCATCAGTTCGAAATCGAGCTCGATCCAGATAGAGTGTACGGTGATCGACGCGAAGATAATGTTGTGCGAACGTCACTACAGGTGCTTGCTCGCTCGCTTCTTGTGCTTGAACCAGGTGAATACCAGCATGTTGCTCCTTCTGATCTCCGTGTGCGATTGATCGATGTGGTGTCGACACCGCAGCAGCCAATGGCGCCACGTGTATATCTGACGAAGACGCAAGACACCTCTTCGGCTGTTCTGCGATCTAGTCTTAACGAATTCACGCGAACTGGTAGTGTTGTTGACTGGACTCCAGCCTCACCACTTCAATCGAACGGTAACGACGATTACTGGTTGGCTGCTTGGGCCGTTGATCAAGCAGGTGTGTCGACAGCAATCACATGGGTACCTGTGAGTATCTCACCAGATGTGCCAGATGGACTTCGCCACTTCTTCGTTTCGCAGTCAGCCATGCTGTTTGCATCGGATAGCGTCGAACTTGATACGGCATCCGGCATGCTTGTGCCGGCTCGAACAAGCACTCCTATCTATGTGCGATCGCACGGGACAATGACGAATGATCCCGATCGTGATCCGATCCTCGAGGTACGCGTCGGTGATAGCGTGATTGTTCGAAGTGCATTTCGCACAGGCATTAATGTGCTGACGATGAAGTCCTCCGAGCGCATACCTTCACGTATTCGTCGATACGATACGTCGCCAACCCCAGCACCGCTGAGCTCGCATAATGGATTCGCCCGCGAGTGTATCGCGTTCTTGCGTGATTCCGTATCGGCAACAGATCGTGTGATCGTTGCCGCATGTGATGAGAGCTTTACGCGGTTTGTGCGCGACTCTCTCCTCGATGAGTTTCAACAGCAGTTGGTGCGTCTTGGAGCGACCCGTGTAGATGCACTTGGCATCGCCTCATCGTATGCGCTTGTAGGATCGCGCACAGAACAGCCGGGTCTGCCGCTTGAAGCATGGCAAGGTGCACTGCAGGGAAGCGTGACAATTGATTCGCTGATAGGGATACGCTATGCAGGTGTCCAGGTGTTGAGTCCGCTTGTGAGCCCCATGCAATCATGGCAACTGGTACAATCAGATCGTTCGGGTGATGTTGGAACAACTGTCATCGGCGTGCGTGCTGATCAGAGCGAGTATGTCATTGACACATCAGGAGTCGTGTCGGGTGCATCAATCCCACGTGATGTGGTTGGCATGCGCTTCGCGTGGACATTACGTCAGGATGAGCCTCGCGTAGGCGCGTTGCGTATTGAGGCCACACCTGTTCCACAGTGGTTGATTGAACCTGATGCAATGTCTACGCAGCCTGCTGCCGTGATCCGTGGAGATACAACCAATCTGGTTGTGCGCGTCCGTAACGCACGAACCACGGAGTCTGCCCCCGAGGCAACATTACGTTTCGACATCGTCGATGCATCGACGATGATACCACAGGTGCTCACGGCGCTACCAACGCCGTCGATTGGTGTCGATGAGACAGTCGACCTCGAGGTGCCAGTCGCGACGGCACAGCTGCCAGCGCAAGCACTTGCGCGCGCAACGCTGCAAGTGCAAGAACCAGTCCGCCAGCGATTTGCTGTGCGTGAACGATGTGAATCTGCGCTTGATGTGCGTCGCGATAGTCTACCGCCAGGGATCGAAGCCTACGTGAATGGTCGTCGCGTGTATCAGGACGATCAGGTGCCAACGACTGCTGCGTTTGAGATTCGCATTACTGATAACGCGAAACTTCCAATCGTTGATCCGGAGAAGGTAATCGTCTTCGTGAACGGCATCCGAATCCGTCCGTCAACGGCAGTGGGATATGCCTTTATTGGGACTGATTCGGCTCAGATTCTGTATCCCGGAACGGACGTGCGCGCAGTGGTGCGGTTCACGTTCCCGATGGAAGCAGGGGAGAATCTCCTGATCGTCCGGGCAACGGATGCATTCCAGAACGCCGACACGCTTGAGCTGTCGTTGTTCCCCGTCGATGACGTGGTCGTTACCAATGCGCGGGTTGCACCGAACCCTACCAGCGGCATCACGGTGTTTCGCGCTGATGTGATAGCTGACGAGCAAGGGCTCGTGGGAGAACTCCACATCTCCGATGCGCAGGGACGCATCGTCCGCACGCTCACTGCACCTGTCCGTGGCTCAGGCGTGGAGCTTACCTGGGACGGACGCACGTCGCAAAACCAGAGCTGCTCAACGGGACTGTACGTATGGCGTTTCATGACCTCGAACACCGCGGGATCGGTGTTGAAAACTGTCTCCGGAACCTTGCTCATTCTGCGCTAAAAGCCCCCTCGAAGAGCCTCGATTTTCGTACTTTTGTGCCTTCACAGTAGGGCCGTGCAGCCGGCGCTACGCTCTAACGCAACCTATAGGTTTGTAAAGGGGATATGGCTCTGTTCAACGAAAAAATCCTGCCCGTCCTGATGGAGGACGAGATGCGGGATTCGTACCTCGATTATTCAATGTCGGTCATCGTCTCGCGCGCTCTTCCTGACGTGCGTGACGGTATGAAACCTGTGCACCGCCGTATTCTGTATGCGATGTACGAACTTGGCATGACGCCAAATCGTCCATACAAGAAAAGCGCGCGTATCGTCGGTGAAGTGCTCGGTAAGTATCACCCGCACGGTGACTCTGCTGTGTACGACGCGATGGTGCGTCTTGCGCAGACATGGTCGATGCGCTACACGCTTGTTGATGGTCAGGGCAACTTCGGTTCCGTCGACGGCGACTCGCCAGCTGCTATGCGCTATACAGAAGCGCGCATGGATGGTCTTGCGATGGAAGTGTTGCGCGACATCGATAAGAACACGGTAGACTTCCGCTCGAACTTCGACGATTCGTTGCAAGAGCCAACAGTGCTTCCTGCTGTTCTTCCGACGCTTCTTGTCAACGGTGCCAACGGTATCGCCGTTGGTATGGCAACGAACATCCCTCCGCATAACCTGCGCGAGATCGTCAACGGCATCAAGGCGGTGATCGCTGATCCAGCAATTCCGAATGAAGAGCTGCTCAAGTATGTAACGGCGCCAGACTTCCCAACGGGCGGTATCATCTACGGCTACGAAGGTGTGCGCAATGCATACACAACTGGTCGTGGAAAGATCCTCGTTCGCGCTAAGGCGATCATCGAGACAAGCAAGTCGGGTCGTGAAGCGATCATTATCACCGAGCTCCCATACCAGGTGAGCAAGGCAGGTCTGATCGAGAAGATTGCCGACCTCGTGAAGGCAAAGACGCTCGAAGACATCTCTGACATTCGTGATGAGTCGGACCGCGAAGGCATGCGCATCGTGATCGAACTCAAGCGCGATGGTGTGCCGATGGTTGTGCTCAACAACCTGTACAAGCACACGCAGATGCAGGTTACGTTCGGCGTGATCATGCTTGCGCTGGTCAATGGACGTCCGCGCATCCTGATGCTGAAGGAGCTCATCGAAGAGTACCTCAAGCACCGTGTTGAAGTTGTAGTGCGTCGCACGCAGTTCGACCTTGATGCTGCCGAGAAGCGCGCACACATCTTGGAAGGCTTCATCATTGCGCTCGATAACATCGACGCTGTGATCAAGACGATTCGTGAATCGAAGGATGTGCAGACAGCATCACAGCGCTTGCAAGAACGCTTCGGTCTGTCCGAGATTCAAGCGAAGGCGATTCTCGACATGCGTCTCCAGCGTCTTACAGGACTCGAGCGCGAGAAGATTCAGAACGAATACGCTGAAGTGATTCAGACAATCGAGCGTCTGCGCGCGATCCTTGCAAGCAAGGACCTGCAGATGTCGATCATCGGCGATGAGATCACAGAAATCGCCGAGAAGTACGGCGATGAGCGTCGCACACAAGTTGTGTATGATGCGAAGGACTTCACCCTCGAGGATATGATTGCCGACGAAGAGGTGATCGTATCGATCTCGCACAACGGTTACATCAAGCGCACGCCAGTTGCGACGTATCGTCGTCAGCACCGCGGTGGACGTGGTGTAGCGGGTGCAGGCACCTACGAGGACGATTACGTCGAAAATGTGTTCCGCGCCTCGACGCACCACTACATCCTGTTCTTCACAGATCGTGGACGTGTGTACCGTCAGAAGGTGTACGACATTCCTGAAGGCTCGCGCAATGCAAAGGGGCGTTCCCTTGCCAACGTGATTCAGAAGCAACAGGATGAAAAGGTCACAGCGTACTTGTCAGTTACAGACTTCGAGCGTGAAGATGCGTACATCTTCATGGCGACCAAGTTTGGTACCGTCAAGAAGACCCCGATCAAGGACTTTGCGAATGTTCGCTCGAATGGCATCATTGCTGTCAACCTCGATGACGAGGATCGTCTGATTGGTGCTCGTTTGACCGATGGCACGATGGAGATTCTCATTGGTGCATCAAACGGTCTTGCCGTGCGCTTCCCAGAGTCGGATGTTCGTCCGATGGGTCGCGCTGCCGCAGGTGTGAAGGGTATTACGCTCACTGATGATCACCACGTTATCTCGCTCACAGCTGTTCGCCATTCGGACGCGCAGGTAGTGGTCGTTGGTTCGCGTGGCGTTGGTAAGCGTACTGTCGTCGATGAGTTCCGCATGACAAAGCGTGGCGCAAAGGGCGTCATCGCGATGAACATCACAGAGAAAACTGGACCGATCTGCGCATTGCTCGAAGTGAGCGATGCAGAAGATCTTGTCGTCATCACGGTCAATGGTATCCTGATCCGTCAGCCGGTGAAGGACATCCGTCAGTTGGGTCGTAACACGCAAGGTGTGAAGTTGATCCGCCTTGAAGAGGGTGATCAAATCGCCGACATCACGACCGTGACGCGTGACGATGAAGAGGGTGATGCCAACGAAGGCTCTGATGAAGCGGCCGGCACCACGACACCAGCAACAGAAGAATGATCGATGCCGGATGAGCACAATGTGGCTCATCCGGCTCATCACTGCTTCCATTTGCAGCACGTTGCCGTCGCTGCTAAGCGCGCAATCACAATCAACTCCGCCTCCTCAACGGCAGGCGCGTGATTCTGCATTTGCATCACGCACAGTAAATGCAGGCGACACGTCGCTCGTGCCATGGCCAGCGATCGGTCGTTTGCAGGCCGATTCATCGCTCGGAACGACTGTTATTCGAAAAGAAGATCTCCGCCGTGTGCAGTATCAGCAACTCGCTGATGCTGTTGCACGAACAACACCGTGGAATCAGCTTTCGCATGGTGGATTTGGTCAACACGACGGAGTAGGCGTCGCTGGGGGGAGAAATGCTGATCTCAGTGTTGGGATCAACGGTCGCGCGGTTGTCGATCCATGGTCCGGCATGTACCAACTCGTACAAGCACAACCCGCGTCGATAGACCGAATCGAACTCGTCATTGGCACCGATGCTGTAGGACGTGCATCGTCGATGACCTTGAGTGAACTCAATCTCACAACGATTACGCATAACACCGCAACACCATTTACATCGTTGTGGTATCATCAAGGTGGTGGTAACCTCGTTGCGTTCGATGGTACGCTTTCACAGAATGTGGCGCAAGGCGTCAATGCAACAATCGGTGTTCGGCGTAGCGGTGCCGAGGGGGCATACGAACGCACGGGATTTGACATTTGGAACGTTCGTGCGGCATTACGGTGGACGCTCAGTGCACACACGCATGCGTTGGTAACCTATCAGCTTGCGTCGCTCAATACGAATCTCTGGGGCGGACTTACTCGTGCTTCGTTGCCATCATCGATACCCGACATTGCAACCACACCGCTCTATGCACAGCTACGCGACGAAACGCGCAGACACGACCTCACGGTGCACGTTGCGCATATGTTCGATCGTGATTCGAGCAGTGTTATCCGCGCCACAGGGTATATGAGTGTTGCATCGCTGCTCCGACTTCGTGATTCGACGATGTTTGTTGATGCAGGAGATACACTCACAGGCATGGGAATGTCTGGACGTACCATTGGTATGCAAGTGCGCTATGATCAGCGTCTAGGCGACATGCGTCTGCACCTCGGTGCAAGCATCGATGCGCAGCAACTCGATGCAACGACAGTTTATGCACGTTCGTTCTCCGACGTCGTGCCTCAGCTGTTTGCGCATGTACGTGTGCCAGTTGCTTCATGGTTGGATCTGCGCGCGGCAGGTCGAATTCAGTCGGCACAGGGCCGTGTGCTTACAGGGGGCGGCGTTGCTGCAGAAATGCGACTTGGTGACGATGTTCGCATCGCTGCAGATGTATCGTCTGCGCTGCGGTTGCCATCTGCAACGGAAGGACGTGGTCTTCTTCCGGAGCGCCATCTGTTGGCAATGGTACGCGCAACGGGCATGTCCGCGACGCTTGGCTGGACCATTACAGCATTTGCTCGGACGATCGCGGATCCCATCCGCACGGTCCCACAACGCGTATCCAACGAGACCATCATGAGCACGACATCACTCCAAGGAACGCAGCAGTCGATTCTTGGCGTCGTTGGTAGTGCGACGTGGAGGCTGGGTCCGATTGAACTCATTCCAACCCTCCGTGTCCAGACATCGAGTAGCGATTCTGTTGGTGGTGGTTCAGAGGTACCGGCTTGCATGGCTGACCTCTCAGTTGGATATGTATTCGACGCGGGGTTCAGCACCGTCACACTTGGCGTGCGCTCAACAATTGTCACGCAGCACTGGGCACCTCAGTTTGTCCCAGTTACATGGACGTATGTGCGTCCGTCTGCAGAAGCCCCCTTA
The DNA here is from genome assembly GCA_964432155.1 of uncultured Melioribacter sp. GTDB lineage: Bacteria > Bacteroidota > Ignavibacteria > Kapaibacteriales > Kapaibacteriaceae > UBA10438. Next base: position 22,402 of record CAYSMF010000001.1, read on the forward strand.
CAGTTTGATGGATTGAACGCGTTCCTCTCGGCCCGTGTTGGCAATGCTACCGTCCGCGCATCGTACGAGAATATTCTCGGACAGCGGTGGTACACAACATCGCTCGCGCCAGAGGTAACTCGGGCAATCCGTCTGAGCGTTGATTGGTCGTTTCTCGACTAGCGGTTAACTCGTTCTTAGCATATTCATGGCGGAGGTGATCATGAAGGCACAAACGATTCCACAACTGTTTCTCGAGGTTTGTTCGAGCTATGCCGGACGGGCCGATAAGATTTCCTATGCGCACCGGGAAGGGGACGCATGGCACTCGCTGACGCATGATCAGCTACGCGACCAGGTCGAGGCATTTGCCGATGGTCTGCTTCGCATGGGTATTGCTCCTGGCGATCGTGTCGGACTGGTGAGCGAGAACCGCATCGAATGGATCGTGGCAGACTTCGCCATGGCCGGTATGGGAATTGTCGACGTCCCAGTGTTTCCTACGCTCACCGCACAGCAAGAACAGTACATCTATGAAAACTGCCAAGCTGTTGCAATCATTGTGTCTAACGCCGCGCAGTTAAAGAAAATTCAAGCGGTTTGGGAGCAACTTCCGGATCTGAAGTGGGTGATCACGATGAATCCGGATCTCTCCAACGACCCTCGGGTAGTGTCGATGCAATCGGTGATGGAATCGAGTCGTGCCTCGACATCGGCAGACGAGCGGCGAGCATTGTATGAGCAACGCTCGAAGGTTGTTGGACCGGAAGATCTGCTCACGCTGATCTATACTAGCGGAACGACGGGTAATCCAAAGGGTGTGATGCTGACGCATCGCAACTTGATTTCGAATGTCGATGCTGCAACGCGTACGATTGCGCTGTTCGACAGCGATGTGTTGCTCTCGTACCTTCCGATGTGCCACTCGTACGAGCGCATGGCAGGCTATTATCTGGCGTTTACCGCAGGTTGTACAGTGTACATCGCCGAGTCCATCGAATCCGTTGCCGAACTGATGCGGGAGGTTCGTCCTACGATCATGACATCGGTACCACGGTTGTTTGAGCGAATTCAAGCCCGTGTCGTGGGTGCCGTTGAACGTGATTCGCCATTGAAGCAGAAGATCTTTGCTTGGGCTCTTCGCGTTGGTGCCAAGAAGGTGGGAGGTTCATCCTCGCCATTGAACGCATTGCGGAATGCAATTGCGGATCGTCTGGTGTTTTCCAAGATCCGTGCGCGTGTTGGCGGTCGACTGCGGTTCTTTGTTTCGGGTGGTGCAGCGTTGAGTGTCGAGGTAGGTACGTTCTTTCAGATCATGGGAATCCGCATCGTAGAAGGGTATGGTCTGACGGAGACCTCGCCAGTAATCGCCGTGCACAGGCTTGAGGATATCGTGCTCGGCACGGTGGGTCAGCCGCTCGACAATGTCACAGTCCGCATCGCGGATGACGGAGAAATCCTTGCACGGGGTCCGAACATCATGAAGGGCTACTGGAACGACGAGCAGGCAACCCGCGACACGATTGACGCTGATGGTTGGCTTCATACTGGAGATATTGGCGAGATCGACGCGCGTGGACATCTGCGCATCACGGATCGAAAGAAGAACATCCTCGTTTCCAGTGGCGGAAAGAATATCGCACCGCAACCGATCGAAGCACTGATTCAGCAGAGTCCGTTTGTCGATCAGGTGATGCTTGTTGGTGACGGACGTGAGTATTGCACTGCACTGATTGTCCCAGATATGGAAATCGTCCGACAGTGGGCTGCAACGCAGGGCATGAACGATCTTCCGTCAGACTGGGTAGTGTCATCGGAGGAACTTCACCGCGCAATTGAGACAGATCTGGCGAAGCGCCAGCGGGAGATTTCCAAGTACGAGCGCGTTCGTCGCTTCCGTGTTTTGAGTGAACCGTTTACCGTAGACAATGGATTGATGACACCTACGTTAAAGGTGAAGCGCAAAGCCGTCGCTGAACGTTATGCATCGCTGATTGAAGAACTCTATGCCTGAGAATATCTCGCTTCGCGATGCACTGCGGTATCGCAAAACAACGAACGGACATTTCGATTCACGTCCAGTATCGCGCGAGCATCAACAGATGCTGATCGAAGCTGCCGAGCGTGCGCCGAGTCACTTCAACTCGCAGCCGTGGCGGTTCGTGCTCATCGACGATCCAACGATCAAGTCACGAATTGCGTCGATCGGTGGTCGCACAATGACGCAGCTGATTGAAGGAGGATCATTCTTCACGCGGTATCGAAAGTACTTTCGATTCAGCGATGCAGAAATGGAAGAGCGCCGCGATGGGATCTTGATTGACAAGATGCCTATGGCGCTGCGGCCGTTTATCAAGCAGGTGTTCACCGACAATGTGATGAGTGTGTTGTCGAAACTGGGCGTCGCATCGATGCTTGGAGAAGACAATCGCAAATTGATCGAGGGGAGTCCGTTGCTCCTTGCAGCCCTTCTCACAAAAGAAGAGTACCGTCCAGCTGAGCTATCGGGCTTTTACTGCACGCTCTCGCTTGGAATGGCCATCGAACATATTTGGTTGATGACGCAGGACCTCGACATGGGTATTCAGTTCGTGTCGACACCGATGGAAATCCCCGGTGCGTGGGACGAGCTAAAGTCAATCCTGCAGGTGCCGGATGATCTTGAGCTCATGGCAGTCTATCGACTGGGCTACGTGCCACAGGATGCAGCGCGACCACGCATTGATTGGCGCAGTGATCACCGCAAGCGTCTCTCCCAGCTGGCGTTTCGCAACACATGCGCAACACCAGAACAAGATGCAGAGCCGCAGCTATGATCAGGGTTGGAATACAAGGAGTAGGAACGGCTGTACCCGAACATGTTGTCGACCAAGATGCTGTGCGCGCCACGGTCGAGCGCGTGTTCGGTGGACGTGTGCCTGATCTTGCTCGACTGCTGAGTGTATTTGAACATGATCACATCCATACACGGCGGTTCGTGCGTGAACCTTCATGGTACGCCGTTGATCATGGGTTTGCAGAATCGAACCGCGTCTATGCAGACGCTGCATGTGACTTGGCTGAGCGCGCAGCACGAGCTGCGTGTCGAGGTAGAGAGAATGAGATCGCAGCCGTCGTGGTTGTGAGTACTACTGGGATTATGACGCCATCGCTCGATGCGACGTTGATTCAGCGACTCGGTCTTTCCCCACACACGGTCCGTGTACCGGTGTTTGGACTAGGCTGTGCAGGGGGCGTGGCGGGGCTGGCTCGTGCTGCGGATCTCTCGCGTGCAATGCAGGGAGCTGCAGTTCTGATGGTCGCTGTCGAGATTTGTTCGGTGACCTTCCGACAGTCCGACACGCGCACATCAAACATTGTTGCAAGCTCGATCTTTGGTGACGGTGCAGCGGCTGTTGTGATCTCAGCGCAACCACACACCGTCGCTATTGGCACTGGCATGAGTACGCTGTTTCCAGACACAGCAGACATCATGGGGTGGGATGTTCTCGATGATGGACTGAGTGTGAGATTTTCTCGCGACATTCCATCGTTTGTTCGTGCGCACATTCCGAGTGTGTTATCGGCGGCCTATCAACGATGGGGAATTCGAGCTGAGGATATCTCAGCGGTTGTTGCACATCCAGGCGGTGCAAAGGTGCTCGACGCGTACGCAGAGGCAACCGGCATGCCCGCGTCAACGTTCGCCCATGCACGCGAGATCCTCCGCACCTTTGGTAACATGTCGAGCGCATCGGTGTTGTTTGTCCTTGATGCGTGGTATCACGACGTGCATCGTGCAACATCAGGTGCTGCTTTGATGGCGGCACTTGGACCAGGGTTTAGCTCCGAAGTGCTGCTTCTGACGATGTCTGATCAATCGGAACCACAGTCATGACCCCTCTGCTCGTCGTACAGTCTGTTACGATTGTCCTTGTGCTCCAGCGCATCAGCGAGCTCGTGCTTGCAAAGCGCAATGAACGGAGAGCGAAGGAGCGTGGTGGCATTGAAGTAGGCAGGGGACATTACCCTGTTATCGTACTCCTCCATGTGTGTTGGTTCCTCGCGTTTAACGTCGAGGGTATGCTTGCAAGCGCACAGGCGCAGACGATTGGCACATTCGGACTCTGGTGGCTTTGGCTTGGTCTGTTTGGGATTGCGCAGTTGATCCGATACTGGGCAATCGCATCGCTTGGCGACGCCTGGAACACACGTATCATTGTCATCCCGGGGATGCAGCGCGTGGTACGCGGACCGTATGCGCTGGTTCCGCATCCAAACTACGTGGCGGTCATTCTTGAGTTTATCGCCGTTCCACTACTCGTGAATGCTCCGATTACCGCAGTTGTCGGTACGGTATTGAACCTCGCATTGCTTCTTGGTGTGCGCATACCGGCAGAAAAGACGGCTCTACAGATGCTGCAGGGGGCTCGGAAGGCCCCATAACGCAACAACGAGACCCGTGGGTCTCGTTGTGCTGGGCAACCATTGCGGTTGTACCGGAGGAGGGACTTGAACCCCCGACACACGGATTATGATTCCGTTGCTCTAACCACCTGAGCTACTCCGGCGCCTCAAGGGCTACAAAGATACAAATTGGTCGTAGATCATCGATCGAGTCGTTGAAGTTCGTCACGAATTCGTGCGGCAGCCTCGTAGTCCTCGACCTTAACAGCCTGGTCGAGTTCCTGCTCGAGCCGTTGACGCTCCGTCAGTGGTTGCGACGGTGCCTCACGTTCAGCAGGTGCCGACGCTGGGGTGTGATCGTCTTCCTCACGAGCGTCATCATCATCAACCTCTTGAATGTCTTCAGCACGAAGTGCCACTTCATCCATGATCGCCTCGTCGATGTAGATCGGGGCATTGCACCGCACAGCAAGTGCAATCGCGTCGCTCGGACGAGCGTCAACTTCGAGATCGGAATACTCAAAGACGATCTTCGCGTAGAAGGTACCTTCACGCAGTTCAGCGATCACAACTTCCTTAACGGTTGCGCCCAGCGCTTCGATGACGTTACGCAGGAGATCGTGTGTCATTGGACGTTGTGGCCGCACACCCTCAAGCTCGTTCGCGATAGCTTGCGCCTCTGGCTCTCCGATCACGATCGGAAGACGACGAGTTCCATCAACTTCCTTCAGCAGCAACGCATACGCGCGCTGTGAGTTCGGGTTGATTGAGAGACCCAGGATATCGACTTGGATCTTGTTCATCGGTGTAGAGGTTACCCTCTGCCTGTTACAGCAGAGATGCGCGATGTGAGTCGTGGAAGGATCTCAAACGCGTCGCCAATGATACCGTAGTCGGCTACACTGAAGATTGGCGCGTCCTTATCTTTGTTGATCGCCATGATGATCTTGCTTGACGACATGCCTGCAAGGTGCTGAACAGCACCACTGATGCCCACGGCCACGTAGAGTGTTGGGCTCACAGTCTTACCTGTTTGGCCTACCTGCTCGCGGTGTGGACGCCAGCCGGCATCAACAACTGCTCGAGATGCACCGACGGCAGCACCGAGGGACTTCGCAAGACCTTCAACGAGATGGAAGTTCTCCGGACCCTTCATACCGCGACCACCAGAGACCACCATGTCGGCTTCAGCAACATCAAGCGAACCTTCGTTCTTCGATACGCCTGTTACTGTTGTCGAACGCAGGGATGCGTCAATCGTTGGGGCAAATGGCTGTGCTGATGCGGTTGCACCTGCATCTGCCTTTGCTGTGAATACGTTCGGGCGAAGTGTGAGAACTGTCGATGCAGTTGTAGCCTTCACGCGAATCTTCGCCTTTCCGGCATAGACTGGGCGGATGGCTACCGGCGCATCTGCTGTTCCAGAGAGTTCTACACAGTCTGGCAGGAGTCCAGCCTGCATGCGAACAGCAACGCGAGGAGCAACTTCCTTGCCGAACGCGTTGGCTGTGAAGACGACTGTTGTTGCACCACACGATGCAGCAGCTTGTGCAATCGCGGCAGCGACGTGACTTGGCTTTGCGGCCGTGTCAGCACCAGCAACGACCATGCATGACGTCAGACCATATGCACCGCCAGCAGCGATTTGCTGCTCGCTTGCATTAAACGCGATGCCGTGAATTGCTGCACCGTTTGCAAGACCACGTGCTGCTGTGAGTGCTTCGTACGATGAGCGCTTGAGCCCATCACCTTGTGGTTCGAGAACGACGAGAATACTCATTGTTAGATGACCTTTGCTTCTTCGTGGAGGAGACGTACGACCTGATCAAGATCTGCATCCGTGTCACCAAAGACACGATTGAGACGCTTGTTCTCCGGCAATTGCATGTCGAGTGTCTCGACACGCGCTGCTGCAGACGACGCAGCACGCTCAGTGATTGGCTTCGACTTCGCCTTCATGATATCTGGAAGCTTCGGATAACGGGGTTCGTTCAAGCCCTTCTGTGCGCTAATGACGCACGGAAGTGACGACGTAACATGCTCGCGACCGCCTTCGATATCACGCTCAGCTGTCACGTCCGTTCCGGAGATCGACAGTGACGAGACCATCGAGATGCTTGGCCATCCCATGAGTTCTGCCACCATTGATGGAAGAACAAACGAATCAAAGTCGATCGATTGACGACCAAAGATGATCACATCAGGTGCGCTCTCTTGCGCGAGTTCTGCGATAGCCGATGCAACAACAAACGAGTCGCCGCGCGCATCGTCCTTGACAAGAACAGCTGTGTCGGAACCCATCGCCAATGCTGTGCGCAACACATCCTTCGCGGTATCAGGACCGACCGTCACAGTTGTGACCGAACCACCGTGCTGTTCCTTCAATCGAAGGCCTTCTTCGATGGCAAACTCATCGTACGGGTTGAGGATGAACTTGACACCAGCAGGGTTCATGCTTTTGCCGTCAGGGCCAACCGCAACACGCGTTGTGGTGTCGGGGACTTGGCTAATGCAAACGAGGATATTCATGGTACTCTCTGAGTGAAACAAGAGAAGAGGGCTACAAAGATACGGGATCAAATGGTTCCCGTAGCCCACCGGAGCGTGATAAAAGCACGCGCGAGATCAGCACGAGCCGAGACCACGCGAAGAAGAGCTTCAGCGTAGAAGCGTTCTCGAAGGTTCACGGCCAGGAGCGAGGATTCTCCCGCAGCAAACTTCTGTTGCTCAGCATCCACCATGCGACGGGCAAGCACTTGCTCCTCCTCGGCGGCCGTCAGACGCTCCCGCGTCCGATCAACGCTGATGAGGGCGTTCGCTACGTCGGCCTCGACCATACGCTCAAGCAGGGTGCGCGATAGGTCGGCACGCTGAACCCCAATTCCTGCCGTCTGAACCTGCGCATTAGCCTGCCGGAATAATAGCGGTTGGTGAATTCGCAGACCAACCTTGTAATCGACCTTGGAGATCGCCGAGACATCATATGACATCAGCCCAGCCTCGAGCTCGACGTAGGGACGGAGTAACTCCGATGCAAGCGCGGAATCCAGTCGTGACGTCTCCTGGAGTACACCAATGCGCTGCAGCTCTGGGCGAAGCGTCAAGGCGCGCGCATATTCATCTTCTGGGCGGATGCTAGCCCCCTGATCCAGTGGCAACGGAAAGGGGCGAAGCAATCCCATGTTCGGGATGCTTCCGTCGGGATTCCACACAAACACCGATACGTCAACGGCGAATTGTTCAGCAATGCGCAACGCGCGGAGACGTTCACCGATCCGGCGCTGTACTTCCTGCTGAATCTCAACCGAGTCGATGCCCGCAGATTCACCCGCGCGTACACGACGTTTGATAAAGTCAGCACGCTGCTTGGCAATCAGGAGCAGGGAGTCGGCGACCTCCAGTGCAGCAAGAGCCTCGCTCCAGTCCCAGTATCGCATGGCAGCGGATCGGAGCAACGAGTTGCGCTCGAGTTGATACTGTGCACGTGCGAGATCCGGACGGAGCATGGCCTTGCGGAGATTGTTCCGTCGAGCATCTGTGAAGATGCCCTGCAAGAGAGGCAACGATACACCGAGCGACCCTTCACCGGGGAGCGTCGTGAGCTCTTCACGGTTGACGTTTGTGCCGAGTCCGCGAGTGTAGGAGGCCTTGAGCTTTGGACCGAACATCATATCGAGCGGGAGCTCGAGCGACCCCTCGAACAGGTTCAGCTTGTCCGAACCGTCCTTGTCCTTGTACTCGTAATTCATGCTCAGGAGCGGATCAAATCTTCCGAGCGCAGATCGAATCTCTGCCTCTGCGAGTTCAGGTTCAAACGATGCTGCACGCAATGAAGGGTGTTGACGCTCAACCTGCTGCAGGTACGACTCAAGCGTCACGAGCTGCTGAGCAGACATCGAGCCAGCGATGCACACGGTTGCTGCGAGTGTAAGCACACGTGCGATCATTTTGAAGCCTTCGCCTTTGATTCCTGTTGCTTGACGCGTTCATCCTTCACGGGAACCGGGAACTGTGGCGGGAAGCCCATGAGTTGACGCCAGAGTTCATACCCGATCGAGACCTCGTCGAGTAGCACCCACGCTGATGCATCCGTACCCTGACGCAAGTACCGCTCATCAGGCCACTGCGTGTACCCTGGTTCTTCATAAGGCACGACGAGAACGCGGAACTTTCCAGTGCCTTCGTCTACGGCATCAACAACTTTGACAGTACCGTGGAAAATGCCGACGTTAATGTTGCGCCATCCGCTAAACTGAAACGCAGGGAAGCCACTGAAGTGGAGCGACACCATGCGTCCCGGCGAGATCAAGGCAGCGTCCATACTGCTGACGTAGATTTCAACAGCCTGATCGGTTGTCGTAGGTACAATGAGTGCTAGCTCATCACCTTCCTTCACGGTCTGACCAGTTCCCGCCTTTGCGATGCGGACAACTGTTCCGTCGAGTGGTGCGAGTACGACTCCAAATCCGAGACGATTTTCTGTATTGCTCAACCGGACGTCAGCTTCTTGGACGCTAACGACAGCCTGGTTGACGACACGTTCTTCCTCAGCGAGTGCAGCCGTGACATCTTGTTGCGCAACATTTACCGACGCAACAGCATTGACGGAGTCGGCCACAGCCTTCTGAAGATTAAGAAGGGCGGTTTCAAACTCACGCCGCGCGATAACGTCCTGACGGAACAATGTGTCGGCGCGCATGTAGCGAATGCGCGACGTCGCACATTCGACACGCGCATTCTCCAGGCGAGCGCGCGCAGCTTCATAACGCTGCAGCGATTGCTTCCTACGCTCACTAGCAACAGCGATCGCTCGGTCCTGCGCAAACTCAACATTGTTGCGCAAATCCTGCAATCGTGTCAAGAGGTTGGAATCAAGGAAGTTGACGTTGATGTCTGCCAGGATAGCGATTGTATCGCCCTTGCGTACGCGAGCACCCTCACGAACATACCACCGTACAATCCGACCGTTAATTCGACTCTCAACCGTCTGTGGTCGTGCTTCTGGAGCAAAGGAAGTAACCTTTCCTGAACCACTCACTGTCTGCTGCCATGGAACAAGCACCAGGAAGGCAATCGTAATGCAGACAAGAATGGCGAGCATGACCACAAGGTTGCGGTGAGCCTTGTGCGTTGTTACCAAACGGAATACGCTCCGATGCGCGCGCTCAGCAGCAAAGACATCTACACCTTCATCGGGGCGACGCATTGAATTACCCATTTGCGCCTCCGGTCGATGTGTGTGTCGCGAGCTCAGGGAACAGCTGCACGAATGCGCCGTTGGCCTTGGTCAACTCGCTGATGCTTCCCTCCTCGACAATCGAGCCATGGTCAAGAACCATGACGCGTGAGGTCCTGATCAACAACTCTGGGTCGTGTGTAATATTCAACACCGTCCAGTTCTTCCATGCTACAATCTTGGCGAACATGCGAAGCTTGGTGCCATCGTCGATACCTTCGAATCCCTCATCAATGATGAGCAACTCAGGTCGATCGAGGATCATACGGGCAAAGAGAATCATCCTGCGGACACCAAGCGCGACATTGTCACCAGTCGCAGACAGCATCGTGTGGAGTCCGTTTGGTAGTTCCCGCACTACGTCGTGCAGACATGCCATGTCCAATGCCCACGTCAGGTCGTCAAGGCTGACATCACGTCCGAGTGTGATGTTCTCGAGTACGGTTCCAGGGATGATCTGATTTTCAGAAAAGATGTAGCCGACGCGCTTGCGCAGCGAGCGGAGATCGGCTGTTCGTGTGTCTATACCATTCACCTCAATGTTGCCATGCGAAGGCGATTCGAGTCCTAAGATGATGGATGCAAGCGTCGATTTGCCTGATCCACTCGCACCTACAAGGCTCACACGTTCACCAGGCTGGATTGCGAACGACACGCGCTCAAGTACTGTTTGGTGATCGAACGTAAAGGCGAGGTTATGTGCCGAGACAACAGCTCCTGTGCTCGTGCTCGGAACATGCAATCCACCAACATCTTCCAACGGCTGGTCAACCAAGCCACTAATCTTGTTCAGTGCGGCTACCATGTCGTAATACGCATCAAACTGCGTGATCAGCTTTTCCATCGCACCAAACACGAGAATGATGATGATCTCAGCGGCAACCAATTGTCCCAGAGAGATCGCTTGCTCTATGACAAGAATACCGCCGAGTGCCAGCACGCCGACCGTTGCAAATCCTCGGAAGATATAGGAACCGAAGATCTGGCGTGCCATGATCAAGAAGTGCTTCTGACGAGCTTCGACGTAGCCGGTGCTGATATCATCGACACGTGTGAAGATAAAGGGGCTCGTACGCGTCAGCTTGAATCCCAACTGATTTCGAGCAACATCTTCGAGCCATGCAGCTGCCATATACTTCATCTTGGACGTCTTGACTGCAGTTGTGACTGCACCACGACCAAGAATGAAGATCAGAAACGGAATGAACAGCACAAAGACAACGTCGTACACAAGAAAGAACGGGTGATAGACACCGAGCACGATCAATCCTGTGAGCACGACCAAGAGAGCGTTCGTCCCCTCGAGAAGAAACTTCGCGACCGACTTCTGAACTGTGATCACGTCGAAGAAGCGATTCACCAACTCGGGTCCGTACGAGCGCCGCATCGTTTCGTTGGTCAAATGGGGCAGACGATACACGATATCGAACGCTGTCGACACGAACATGCGTCGCTGGATCATATCGATCACGTGCCGTTCCAGCACGTCGAGGAACGCCATGGCAGTGAGCGCAAGGAATACGACCACGCAGAGAACTATCAGCTGCTGACTGAAGACACCCAGTGCCACTGCATTGACGATGGCCTGAGAGCTCAACGGTACGACCAATCCCAACAAGCTTGTGACGATCGAATAGATCATCACAATCCAGATGTCGCGACGTTCGAGGCGCAACATGCGCTTGATAGAAGGCCACACATCACGGAAGTGATAGGGAAGTTCCTTTGCGTCTTTATCGAGTCCGTGGTGTTTTGAATCGTAGAGTGGGTGCCCACGGTGGTCTGGCATCGCTGAGTCGCCAGCAAACACAGAGTGGAAGCGCCCATTAATCGCAATCACCTTCATGTCGGGACGAGCGCCAAGGATCGTTGACCAAGGCGTCGTTGCCGTTATGGTGGTTGTGATGATCCAGCCCTGCTCATCGAGCGCAATGATGCGAAGCTCGTGAGCTGGCAGTGGGGTGGAGGATGTTACCACCTGACACTGGGCTGAGATGCCAATCTCTCGAAGGGTCGAGGCGATCACCTCCAGCGAAGCAGGGCTCCGATCGGTAATCTCCATAATGCGCGCACGAGCGCGCACAATAGCGGATGGACGAGATGTGAGGCCGGCGATGTCGACGACAGCATCAAGTGCCTGCTGCTGCCATTTCAAATTGTCGTCGGTCATAGGAAGGACGTAAGTGAGTGATTCCTGATCAACGGCGCTGAGAGGACGAATGTTCCCAGCATCTGTTGTGTTATGATCGTCGTGCGTGTTCTAGTTCGGCTGCGATATAGCGGCCTGTGATGCTCTCCGAGAGTGTCGCAAGATGTTCCGGCGTTCCTGCGCCTACGATGCGTCCGCCGTCTCGCCCGCCCCCTGGGCCCAAATCAACGATATGATCGGCAAATGCTATCACATCTAGGTTGTGCTCGATGACCACCACAGTGTTCCCCTTGTCGACAAGTCGATTCAGTAATCGAAGCAAGACTGCGATATCCTCAAAATGTAACCCGGTTGTCGGTTCATCCAACAAATACATGGTTTTGCCGGTCCCAACCTTCGAGAGCTCCGTGGCCAGTTTTACCCGCTGTGCCTCGCCTCCCGATAGCGTCGGCGCCTGCTGTCCAAGCTTGATATAGGTCAGACCGACGTCCATCAGCGTAGTAAGCTTTGCCTTGATTCGTGGGATATCTGTGAAGAACTCACATGCCTCCTCGACGGTCATCTCGAGTACATCGGAGATCGACTTCCCCTTAAAGCGCACTGAGAGGGTCTCGGCATTGTAGCGCTTACCGCCGCAGATTTCGCACGGTACGTAGACGTCGGGCAGGAAGTTCATTTCGATTTTTCGAATGCCAACGCCTTCGCACTCGTCACACCGTCCGCCCGATACATTGAAACTAAACCGACCCGCCTGGTAGCCACGAATCTTCGACTCCGGCAGCATCGTAAAGAAGTCTCGGATCTGCGTGAAGAGCCCCGTATACGTCGCTGGATTCGAGCGTGGCGTCCGGCCAATAGGCGTTTGATCGATCTCGATCACTTTATCGATATGCTCAATGCCCTCAATCCGATCGTACGGCATGGGCACAGCCTCTGCACGGAAAAAGTGGCGCGAGAGAATTGGGTAGAGCGTATCGTTAATGAGCGTGCTCTTTCCTGAACCGCTCATGCCGGTGACGCAGGTGAGCGTGCCGAGGGGGATTTCCAAGCTGACGTTCTGCAGGTTATGTCCGCGCGCACCGAGGAGGCGGAGATGCTTTCCGTTGCCCGGACGTCGCTCGCGGAGAACGTCGATTGTGCGTGAACCCGAGAGATACTGCAAGGTCATTGATCGATCATACCCGGGCGTCTGCCGTAGCGCCGCAGCATGATCACGGCCAGGCCCAACATGGAACGACGAGACAACTTCACCGCCGTGCACGCCAGCGCCAGGACCTATGTCAATCACACGGTCGGCTTCTTCGATCATTTCGCGATCGTGTTCGACAACAACGATTGTGTTGCCGAGGTCACGCAGTCGCTTGAGCGATGCGATCAATTTTTGATTGTCGTGCTGGTGAAGTCCGATGCTCGGCTCGTCCAGAACGTAGGTCACACCAACAAGCTGGGAACCGATCTGTGACGCAAGTCGAATGCGTTGTGATTCGCCACCCGAGAGGGTCTTGGCACTACGCTCGAGAGTGAGATAGCCGAGACCCACCTCGTCGAGGAACCGCAGTCGTGCGACAATTTCTTTGAGAATAGGTGCCGAAATCAGCTGCTGTCGCTGTTGCAGCTGGTCAGACAGTGCACCAAACCATGTTGCTGCAGCCTCGATGTCGGACTGACAGACGTGGTGAATGTTGGTGTCGGCAATCTTGACGTGGAGGTGATCACGTTTCAATCGAGCACCACCACATTCACGACAGGTGATGGTGGCAAAGTATCGTTCGATGGATCGTCGTACCGTTGCCGTTGTGGTCTGCTCATATTGGTGACGCAGCGACGGCAACACGCCGATATAGGAGTGCTTAACATTCGATCCACCGTAGGCTACCTGTACGGTCGCATCTTCCATGCCGTAGAGCACCGATGCCAACGCTTCAGGTGCAAGCTCGTCGATAGGAGCCTTGAGCGAGATATGTGCATGATCGCACCAGGCAATCACTTGCTTCCATAGCCACGTCTCGCGGCGCTTTCCTAAGGGGGCTATTCCACCTGCCTCGATGGACAGTGAACGGTCGGGAATGACCAGTGCCGGATCGAAGTCGTACATCTCACCAAGGCCCTCACATGCTCCACATGCACCGAACGGTGAATTGAAGGAGAACATGTTCGGAGCTGGAGTTTCGTACGACGTACCGCATTGCGGACAGGCATATTGCGTGCTGAAGAATCGATCAGACCACGTCTCTGGTTCCTCTTCAACTAGCACAGTGAGTCCACCTTCACCAAGATGAAGCGCAGTCTCGATACTCTCACGCAGTCGCCGTGGCGACTCGGGATCAACGGCTAGTCGGTCGATGACTAGTTCAATTGTGTGCACCTTATAGCGTGCCAGTTGCATGCCTTCGGTGATTTCCTGCAGCTCGCCATCGACACGTACACGCGTGAATCCCTGACGACGAAACTGATCGAAGACTTCGCGATAGTGGCCTTTACGCCCCTTCACAACTGGACTCAGGATCTGCAGACGCGTTCCAGCGCCCGACGCCATAATCGTGTCAACAATCTGGTCAACCGTCTGCTGCTTTACCGGAATGTTGCACTGCACGCAATACTGCGTGCCCACTTTTGCGAATAGCAAGCGGATGTAGTCGTAAATCTCCGTAACGGTACCAACCGTTGACCGCGGGCTCATGCCAACGCTTTTCTGCTCGATCGAGATTGCCGGCGACAGACCCTCAATCACATCAACGTCGGGCTTCTTCATCACACCAAGAAACTGGCGTGCGTACGACGACATACATTCTACGTACCTACGCTGCCCTTCGGCATAGACGGTATCGAAGGCAAGCGACGACTTTCCCGACCCACTGAGTCCGGTGATGACCGTAAGCTGATCACGAGGGATCTCTACAGAGACGTTCTTGAGATTGTGTTCACGCGCACCAACAACACGGATCTGTGTGTGTTCGTGAATATCTCCGTCGACAGGGTGTACTTCGTGCGACATGCGCTCAATGGCTGTGGGGAAACCCACAAAGCTACGAAGGAGGCCTACAGATACGCCTCTAATTCTGACTCACTTTGGAGGAGCACGGGGCGACCCCGTGAACCATCTGGTGGACCGACAATGCCGGCCATTTCCAGCTCGTCGACGATTCGTGCCGCACGGGCGTAGCCGATCTTCAGGCGGCGCTGTAGCGTTGACGTACTGGCCTGCTGGAGCTGGATGAACACGCGTGCTGCATCTTCAAAAAGCACGTCGCGGTCGCCATCACTGCCACCGCCACCACCACCACGCTTGTTCACCGAAGGCAGCATATATGGCGTCGAGTAGCCATCCTGTCCGCCAATCCACTCACAGATCGCTTCAACTTCTTCAGTCGAGATAAATGCGTTCTGCATCCGAATTGGCATTGGTGTGTTACCTGGTGCGAACAGCATGTCGCCATTACCAATCAGATGTTCAGCGCCGGTGCCATCGAGGATGGTACGGGAGTCGATGCGGGACGATACCTGGTAGGCGATACGAGCAGGGAAGTTGGCCTTGATCAAGCCCGTTACGACGTCGACGCTCGGACGCTGCGTTGCCACAATACAGTGAATGCCAACGGCACGCGCCAACTGCGCAAGACGACAAATCGGTTCTTCGACTTCCTTCGACGCCGTCATCATCAAGTCTGCAAGCTCGTCGATGATGACCACGATAAACGGCATCGGACGGTGAATGATGCCACCCTTGTCCTTGATCTTGCCGTCACGAACTTTCTGATTGTAATCCGAAATGTTTCGCTGTCCTGCCGCGGCCAGAATACTGAAGCGCTGTTGCATCTCTTCGACCATGGCCTTCAGCACAATCACTGCATTCTGTGGCGACGTCACGATCGACTCGTTGATGTCTGGGGATACGGCCAGGTAGTGATCTCGCAAGGCCGCGTAAAGGGTCATTTCGACACGCTTCGGGTCGATAATCACAAACTTCAAATCGCGCGGGTGCATGCGGTAAAGCAACGATGCGATGATCGTATTGATACCGACCGACTTGCCCTTACCCGTTGCACCAGCAATCAGCAAGTGCGGCATCTTGGTCAGGTCTGCACAGAACACTTCACCCGTGACCGTCTTACCCATTGCAAGCGGAAGCTTGATCTCGGGATTGTGGTACTTCGGAGACTTGATGATCGAGCTGAAACGAATGATCGACGGGTTGTTATTTGGAATCTCGATACCAACCGTACCCTTGCCCGGAATCGGCGCAATGATGCGCACGCCTTGCGCCTTGAGTGCAAGTGCGATGTCGTCGGACAACGATGCGATTTGCGACACCTTGATACCTGACGCAGGAACGAACTCATACTGCGTAACCACCGGTCCCGGTGTGACGGTTAGGTTCTCGATGCGGACGCGGAACGTCTCGAGCTTTTCCTGCAGTGTTCGGGCATTCGCTTCGAGTTCTGTGTCGTCGACGGCTGACTCGTCCTTCACTTCAACCAGTAACGTTCCAGGTGGTGGCTTGTAGGCAATCTCTTCGTCGTACAGTGTGCGATTTGAGAGTTGAATCTCCGGCTCGACCGGGAACAACGTGTCCTGTACCGTTACGGTAAGGGGCTTCTGAATGCTTACCGGCGACGGGGTAGGGGCAACAACTGATTCGATCTCTTCGGATTCATCCTCTTCAGCGCGTTCGACAACGGAGCTGACGCGCACAGAAGGTGGCGGTGTTGCATCATCCTCGATGTCCTGCAGAGCGATCTCGCGCTTTGGATGGAGCTCCTGAAGCTTCTTCTGGATATCGTTGATGTCTACCGTTGGCGGCTCGTTGCTCACCGGTGCCGTGAGTGGTCGCGTTGCCTCCTGTGACGGCTCTGTGCGCGGCGCATCTGCCTTTGACGGACGGAGGATCTTTACAGAACTCGAAAGTTGACGTCCCTCAGCAGGTATGGCATCGGGTTGCTGCGGAGGCACTACAGGAACGCGCGGTAATGCAGCGGCAGGCTCATCCTCATCAAGGCGCGATACGTCGAGCACAGGTCGTTGAATGCGCTCACCAAGCGTGGTTCGGCGCTTAACAGCGGGTACCTCGACGTCGACTTCAGACTCTTCCTCGTCGTCGATTGCTTCCTCGTCGTCTTCATCCGATTCCTCGGACTCCAACTCCTCATCAGCGGGATCCTTGCGAAACGCACCGCTGAGGTCTAGACTGCCAAAGCCCCCTAGGAACGACTTCAGCTTGTTGTTGATCGTGCTCACATCAAGTTCAAAGCCGGCGATGCTCACAAAGCTGAGGATAGCAAGCCAGATGATGGTGCTGCCGATGCGGCCAATGAACTGCGAGGTGACGCCGCCGAGAAACTGTCCGATCGCACCACAACTCTCGCGAGGTAGCCATTGAAAGAAGTCAAGGGGCTGAAGTGTCCCCAGAATCGCGGCTACGGAGACCGCGCAACCGAGCGTGACAATAGAGCGTCGAGCCACAAGGGGCGTAATGCGCTGCACGCGGAAGATGTCGTAGGCCCAGAAGACCATTAAGACGGGAAGAGCAATCGACCAAATGCCAATGGTCGACGTGTACATCCAGTGCGCTACAACTGCGCCGAGGAGTCCGAGCCAGTTATACGTTGTGTCGAATTTGAGGCGCAGCGCTTCATCGCCACGAATCACACCGACCATGTCCTTGAGTGTCAGCTGGGCATTCGCCTCGTCTTTCGCGGTGTACGAGACGAGCGCGATAAACATCAATACGCCAGTGATACCAAGGAGAATAGCGATCGCCTTGAAGCGGCGGAGGCGATTCTGCTCGTCGACGAGCGTTCGCTGTTGCGGACGAGGCGATTCATCCTCGATCGGTGGACGTTGGTCGCCACCTGATCGACGGCGTAGGGGGATATTGTCGGGACGTGCGGTCATGTTCTCTTTGCTGCTAGCCCCAATTTAATGGATAATTTCGACGCTATGGAGACAACATCACGACGGCCGATCATCATTGCGGGTCCATGTCTGGTTGAATCGCGCGATCTCATTATGCAGGTGGCCGAGCATCTTGCAAGGATCTGTCGCGACCTTCCCGTAGACCTGGTCTTGAAGGGATCGTATCGCAAAGCCAACCGTACGAGCGCTGGTTCGTTCCAGGGAATTGGCGACGAACAAGCACTCGCATATCTGCAAGAGGCTGGACAGTCGATCGGGGCACGTGTGCTCACCGACATTCATGCTGATCACGAAGCAGCGCTTGCTGCCGAGTATGTTGATGTGCTCCAGATTCCCGCATTCTTAAGCCGACAGACGTCGTTGCTCGAGGCTGCAGCAGCCACGGGGAAGACAGTGAACATCAAGAAGGCGCAGTTCATGGCGCCCGACGACATGGCTAAAGCTGCCGCAAAGGTGACATCTGCTGGTAACCCATCGGTGTGGCTTACCGAACGTGGCACAACATTCGGCTATCATGATCTTGTGGTCGATTATCGTTCGCTGATGATCATGGCGCAAACAGGTCACCCAGTAATCTTCGACGCTACACACAGCGTTCAACGTCCGTCGGCAGGAGCACAGTCGGGTGGTAACCGTGAATTCATCCCTTCACTCGCGCGAGCTGCAGCAGCTGCCGGGATCAATGGATTATTCTTCGAGACGCATCCGGATCCTGCCAACGCCAAGAGTGATGCTGCAACACAGTTACCATTGCACGAAGCTCAACAATTCCTCTCGATGGTGCTTCGCTACTGGCACTACGCATGATGATTGACGAACCACACGTTCGAACGTTTGCTGCAAGCCTTGTGGCTCTTGCCGCGTGGCTCGTCGTGGGTGGATGTACGGAGCGCGCAGAGGTGGCACGCGTCAAGAACGACCCGTTTCTGCGTTCACCAACACACGTTTCGTACAACGTGAACATCATGCTCGCCGATTCATCCTTTGTACGTGCGCGAGTGCAGGCCGATGTGGGCCGTGTGCGTGAGGACATCCAGCAAACGGAACTCGTTGGGAATGTCAAGGTCGTGTTCTTTCAACGCCGTAGCGAGATTGTTGCAGCGCGACTTACATGCGACTCGGTGGTGATCGACGACCGAACGCGCGACATGATGGCGTTTGGGTCGGTTGTTGTGGTGTCCGACTCAACGTCGACTACGCTACGTACGTCGAAGCTCACGTGGTCGCAGGCAGCGCAACGTGTCCGATCCGACCAACCAGTTCGTATTGAGACGCCATCAGAACAGATTGATGGCATAGGT
The DNA here is from genome assembly GCA_964432155.1 of uncultured Melioribacter sp. Lineage (GTDB taxonomy): Bacteria > Bacteroidota > Ignavibacteria > Kapaibacteriales > Kapaibacteriaceae > UBA10438. The sequence goes on from CAYSMF010000001.1 coordinate 41,366, forward strand.
TTTGAATCGGACCAGTACTTGACCGATTATCGCATCTTCCAAGTTCGAGGAATACATCAGCAATGAAGCAGCACATCGTTGCCGGAAATTGGAAAATGCACACGAACAAATCTGAGGCATCAGATCTCGTGATGGGTATCCACGATGGGGTAGGATCACGCACACTTCCGATGTCGCTCGACATCGTGGTGTGTCCTCCATTTGTGTGGATCGAGCATATCATTTCGTCGCTCAACGGTGGTATAGCATCGCAGCGCGCTAGTTCATCACCAATAGCGTGTGGCGCGCAGGACTGTCATCACGAGTTGAAGGGGGCATACACCGGCGATATCAGTGCTTCAATGATTGCAGACCTGGGGTGTCGGTATGTGATCGTCGGACACTCGGAACGGCGCCAGTATCATGGTGAGACGAATGAACGAATTGCTCAAAAAGTCGTTGCTGCACGCGAAGCAGGATTGCGTCCGATCGTATGTGTTGGCGAAACGGCCGAAGAGCGAGCTGAAGGACGCACCGCAGACGTTGTTGGTCAGCAGATCGACGCCATTCTTGCAGGAGCCGGTTCGGCGGCAATGAACGAAAGCGTCGTTGCCTATGAACCCCTTTGGGCTATTGGCACTGGCGTTGCAGCATCTCCCGAGCAAGCTCAGGAAGTGCATGCAATGATCCGCGCGCGACTCAATCAGCACGGCGCACCGGCAACAGCCCTGTTGTATGGAGGCAGCGTGAATGCCTCCAATGCGGCATCATTCTTCGCGTGTCCGGATGTTGATGGTGCCCTTGTCGGTGGAGCGTCACTCGCCGCCGACACATTCCTGTCAATCATCGACGCGGCCTCGGCTGCATGGTCGGAATGAAGTTCACACTCGCAAATATTGTCACCATCTCCCGGCTGTTTCTCGCACCAGTCTTCCTGGTGTGTATTCTCATTGACTCGCCGACGGCAGTTAGCTGGTCAGTGATCATCTACCTTGTAGCTGCACTTACTGACTGGTTGGACGGATATCTCGCGCGTAAGTTCGGCGAGGTAACATCGCATGGCGTGTTCCTTGATCCACTCGCCGACAAGGTGCTCACCACATCAGCGTTCATAGCCTTGGTGGTGCACGACATTGTGCCTCTCTGGATGGTTGTTGTGATTATCGTCAGAGACTTCGGTGTTACGGCCATGCGAAGCATTGCTGACGATCGTGGCATGAGTATGCAGACATCATATGTGGCCAAAGTCAAGACGTTCTCGCAGATGATTGTGATTGCGTGGGCGCTCATTCTCTTTTGGCTGCACAAACAAACTCCTGACGCGCCCGAATACGTGTACCTTCTCTCATCGGATGTCACCGGTGTAGCGATGCTCGTTGTCACGTTGCTCACCATCTACACAGCCGTACATTACATCATTGTTAACCGAAGGATATTCTCTCGTGGCTGAACGCATTCCTCGTCCAAAGCTTTCTGGTGCTGCCGATTACATCGCAACTGTCGGTGGTATCGGACTCTTGCCGATCATGCCGGGATCATGGTGTAGTGTTGTGATCGCCATTCCAGCAGCAATTCCACTGCTATTCCCGCATCTCGGTATCACGACGTTTGAGTTGCAGGTTGGGTATGCCATTGCGATGGTGCTCTTCATCGCGTTCGGCTGGTGGAGCGTCGGAAAGATTCAGGCAAAGTGGGGACACGATCCAAGTGTCGTAGTGGTTGACGAGGCCGCTGGTATGAGTCTTGTCTTCCTCGCACCTGCGGCCCATGATGGTCTTGCGCTTTGGGCTTGCGCCGTGTTTCTCTTCCGCGTGTTTGACGTTGCAAAGCCGTGGCCGATGAGCTACGTCAACGACCGCACGGAGGCGTGGGCCGTGCTTGGTGACGACCTCCTTGCAGCGGTAACAACCGTGATTGCTGTCCAATTGGTCTCGCGTGCGCTTCTTGCACTTGGAATCATGCTCCCAAGCATGTTGTGATCGTCGGCACGTTACAACCGCATAAAACAAGGTGTTTTCACGTAGTGATTCGCTGAAACCCCTATGAAATAGGTGGATGTGGATAAGTCATCCTTGAAAACCCCTATAAACAGCTGATATTTTCGCTCTGCATCTGGTTTTTACCAACAGTTTTTTGTGGGGTTACTATGAACAAGGCAGAGCTTATTGAAGCCATTGCCGGTGCTGCTGGACTCAGCAAGTCACAAGCAGACACAGCGTTGAACGCAACAATCAATGCGATCAAGGCAGAACTCGGTAAGGGCGGCAACGTGTCGCTTATCGGCTTCGGCTCATTCACGGTCAGCAAGCGTTCAGCTCGCACAGGCCGCAATCCATTCACAGGCGCAACGATCAAGATCGCTGCACGCAAGGTTGCCAAGTTCAGCGCCGGTGCTGACCTCAAGGCAGTTGTGAACGGTGAGAAGAAGGCTGGCGCAAAGAAGGCAGCTCCAAAGGCATCAGCAAAGAAGGCAGCTCCGAAGAAGGCAGCAGCTAAGAAGAAGAAGTAATTCGAAAGAATTGTAAAGCCCGCCATTCGGCGGGCTTTTTTTTGCCCTATTTTTGCAGCCGATGGCATCGTCACACCTCCTGTCTACGCATGACCTCAATCGTGAGGACATAACATCGATCCTCGATGACGCGGCTGCCATTCTACCAGCACACGCGAACCTCCCAGACGTTGAGCAATCGCTCGCGGGGCGGAACATTGTGCTTGCCTTCCTTGAGCCTTCCACACGTACACGCTTGTCGTTTGAAACCGCAGCGCAACGGCTTGGTGCGTCGACGGTGCTGTTTCAAGCAACAGGTAGCAGTGTCGAGAAGGGTGAGACGCTCCGCGAATCGCTCCGCACGATCGAATCGATGGGGTTTGATGCAGTGGTGCTTCGTCACGGACAGAACGGAGTTCATCGTGAGGTCGCTTCTTGGTCGCGCATGGCCGTGATTAACGCCGGCGAAGGAACGATGCAGCATCCGACGCAGGCACTGCTTGATGCGGCAACAATTCGCGAGCGCTTCGGTACGATCGATGGTGTCAAGGTTGCCATTGTTGGTGACCTGCGTCATTCGCGCGTTGCGCGATCCACCGCTGATGTCTTGCAAAAGTGCGGTGCCGAGATTGGGTACTGTGCACCTGATGCATTGGTTCCTACCGATAGCCAGTTTGCCAACGCCCAGCGCCTCGCATCGATCGAGGCATGCTGTTCATGGGCCGACGTCGTGTATCTCCTGCGCATTCAGCGTGAGCGACTCGCCGCAGACGTCCATATCGACGAACAGGCCTACCGTGCATCGTACGCGCTAACGACGGCTGTGGCTGAAGCGCATCCAACCATCGTGGTGCTGCATCCTGGTCCGGTCAATATTGGCGTCGAGCTTGATGCCGCAATCCTTGACCATTCATCGTGTTTAGTTCATCGACAGGTTACGCAAGGTGTTGCCGTGCGTATGGCTGTGTTACAACGACTTCTTCACTCGTGATCTTTCTCTGGGGACTATGCCAAAACGTACTGACCTTCGCACAATTCTTGTTATCGGATCGGGTCCCATCATTATCGGACAGGCCTGTGAATTCGATTACTCTGGCACGCAGGCATGCAAGGTGTTGCGTGAAGAAGGCTATCGCGTTGTCCTGATCAATTCGAATCCTGCGACGATTATGACAGACCCACACGTGGCTGATGCCACGTACGTGGAGCCCATTACGCCACAGTTCATTGAAGAAGTGATCCGCAAGGAGCGTCCGGAAGCAATTCTGCCTACGATGGGCGGACAGGTAGCACTCAATGCTGCGGTCGCACTGCACGAGCAGGGAATTCTCGCGAAGTATAATGTTGAGCTGATCGGCTCGCAGATTGAATCGATTCACAAGGCGGAGGACCGCGAGCTCTTTCTCAATGCGATGATGAAAATCGGCATGGAGATGGCGCGTGGTGGCTTCGTGCATGACTTTGATGAAGGCATGCAGATGATCGACTCTGTCGGCTTCCCAGCGATCATCCGTCCATCATTTACGATGGGTGGTACCGGCGGTGGCATCGCGTACAACATGGAAGAGTACCGCGATATGCTCCGCAATGGCCTTGTGGCCAGTCCGATCAGTCGCGTGCTTGTCGAAGAGAGTATCATCGGATGGAAAGAGTATGAGCTCGAGGTGATGCGCGACACAAAGGACAACGTCGTCATCATTTGCTCGATTGAGAATGTCGACCCAATGGGCGTGCATACAGGTGACTCGATTACGGTTGCCCCGGCGCAGACGCTGACAGATCGCGAGTATCAACGCATGCGTGACGCAGCGCTGAAGATCATCCGCGAAATCGGCGTTGAGACAGGTGGATCCAATATCCAGTTTGCTGTCAACCCAGCAGATGGCCGCATGGTAGTCATCGAGATGAACCCACGCGTGTCGCGCAGCTCGGCCTTGGCCTCGAAGGCAACGGGTTTCCCGATTGCTAAAATTGCCGCGAAGCTCGCCGTCGGCTACACACTCGACGAAATCGTCAACGACATCACCAAGAAGACGCCAGCGTGCTTCGAGCCATCGATTGACTACGTGGTGGTGAAGATTCCGCGGTGGGACTTCGAGAAGTTCCACGAGGCCGATAACTCGCTCGGTATCCAGATGAAGTCGGTAGGCGAAGCAATGGCCTTCGGACGCACGTTCAAAGAGGCCATGCAAAAGGCGCTGCGCTCGCTTGAGCAAAAACGTTACGGCTTCGGATTCGATTCAGCAGCATATCTCGAAACATCGCCTGTGTCTGACGCGACACGTGATCACGTTCGCTCGCGTCTGCGTCTGCGCACGTCAACTTCGATCTTTGATCTTTGCGATGCCTTGCGCATCGGCATGTCGAAGGAAGAGATTCACGAGCTTACCAAGTACGATCCATGGTTCATCGAGCAGTGTGATCAGATTGTGCAGGAAGCTCTTGCACTCTTGCGCGCCAAGGGCGACGGTGATGTGCTCTCTGCCATCACGGCCAATCATATGCGCCGCCTCAAGCGGTATGGATTCTCGGACTATCAGATCGGGATGCTCACGGGAACATCCGAGACGACGGTTCGCGCTCGTCGTCTTGCACTGGGCGTGCGTCCAGTGTACAAAACCGTTGATACCTGTGCAGCAGAGTTTGAGTCGGAGACCCCATACCATTACTCCTGCTACGACATGGAGAATGAGGCAATCCCATCAACATCAAAAAAGGTCATCATCCTCGGTAGCGGTCCAAACCGTATCGGACAGGGCATTGAGTTCGATTATTGCTGCGTACAGGGCGTCTTTGCGCTTCGCAAGAGCGGGTACGAAGCCATCATGATCAACTGCAATCCAGAGACCGTGTCGACAGATTACGACACGACGAGTAGGTTGTACTTCGAGCCGCTCACGTTTGAAGACGTGATGAACGTGATTGATGTTGAACAACCTGATGGTGTAATCGTCACATTTGGTGGACAGACGCCGCTGAAGCTTGCTCAAGCGCTGTACGAAGCTGGCGTGCCGTTGATTGGAACATCACCTGAAGGCATCGATCTTGCTGAAGACCGCCAGCGATTTGGTGAGCTTCTCGATCGTCTCGCTATCGCATGTCCACCATGGGGTACGTGTAAATCGGAAGAAGACGCTGTTGCGATCGCCGATCGAATTGGATATCCGGTGTTGGTGCGTCCGTCGTACGTTCTCGGTGGACGTGCAATGCAGATCTGTTACCGCGAAGAGGCGCTGCGCTCATACATGCGCACGGCGATCGCGCAGGATCCGGAACGTCCGGTACTCATTGACCACTTCCTCGAGAATGCCATCGAGTTTGATGTCGATGCCGTCAGTGATGGCACCACGACGGTCATCGGTGGAATGATGCAGCACATCGAAGAAGCAGGCGTTCACTCGGGCGACTCGTCATGCGTGCTGCCACCATACAACATCTCTGCAGACGTGCTCGACACCATGCGTGCGCACGCGGAGGCCATGGCGAAGGAGCTCAAGGTTGTAGGTCTGCTAAACATTCAGTTTGCCGTGCAGAACGGCAATGTCTACGTGCTCGAGGTCAACCCACGAGCATCGCGCACCGTACCATTCGTATCGAAGGCAACCGGAGTGCAGCTGGCACAGTATGCAACACGCGTCATGCTTGGTGAACCAGTAGCAACGCTTGGCATTCCTCCCTTTAATCCGTCGATGCCGCGCACAGCGATCAAAGAGTCGGTGTTCCCATTCTCGAAGTTCCCACATGCAAGTGTCTTCCTCGGACCTGAAATGCGTTCGACAGGGGAAGTGATGGGAATGGATGCGTCGTTCGGACGAGCCATTGTGAAATCGCACATCTCTGCGGGGAATTCCTTGCCCCTTAGCGGCAATGTCTTCATCTCATTGAGCTCGCACGACAAGTCACAACGCGCCGTGGAGATGGCACGCGGGTATCATGCGCTTGGGTTTACGATTCTGGCGACAAAGGGTACCGCAACCTTCCTAGAAGAGCACGGTATTGCCGTGACGCCAGTTCGGAAACACTACGAAGGACGGCCAAGTATTATCGATCAGATTGCCAATGGCGATGTGCACATCGTGATCAACACACCACTTGGTGAGAACGCCCGATACGACGAAGCCGTGATGGGGCGCACAGCGATGAAGTACAAGGTTCCATTCTTCACAACGCTGGCTGCTGCTGAAGCATCATTGCATGGCATTCGCGCCCTGCGTGATGAAACATTTACGTCGGTGTCGTTGCAGGAGCACTATGCGGCGTCCCACGCCTGAAATCGAGCGTGTCTGGACAGTGCGAGATCTCATCTCGTGGGGTCAGGAGTATTTCGAAAAGAAGGGTGTTGATTCACCCCGCTTGACGATCGATCTGCTGCTCTGTGCAGTGCTCGAGATTTCACGACTCGACTTGTACATGCAGCATGATCGCCCTCTGACCAAGGACGAGCTCACGCGTCTCCGTGCATTTGTTACACGACGAAGTCAGCGCGAGCCGTTGCAGTACATCCTCGGATTCGCCGACTTCTACGGCCTCCAGTTTCAGGTTACGCCGGCGGTACTCATCCCACGTCCGGAAACAGAGATCTTGGTGGAGCGTTGCATTCGATGGATTTCGTCAAGGGGCGATACCACACTTCGATGTGTCGATATCGGTACAGGCAGTGGTTGCATTCCGCTCACGGTGGCGCGTCACTGCGCCACTACATCGTGGATGTGTATCGACAAGAGTCATGATGCGCTCGACGTTGCGCACCGTAATGCAGTTGCTCTTGGTGTTGCCGAGCGTTGTACGATGCTGAATCTTGATATCCTCGAGGCTGTACCTCCTGGCATGTTTGATGTGGTTACGATGAATCCACCGTACATCGCGCCTGACGAAGTAGACACGCTCGAGCATGAAGTCCGCGACCACGAGCCGCGGATGGCCCTCACGGATGAGCATGATGGTACCACGTTCTACCGTCGTTTTGCTGAAGTTGCGCACGCCATGCTTTCTCCTGACGGCAGGGCATTTATTGAACTTGGATATGGTCAGGCTGATAGCGTTGTTGAGATCTTTCGAGATGGCGGACTTGAATGTCTGGTTATCAATGACCTTGCCGGGATTCCGCGAGTGATAGAGGCTTTCCACAAGAACATTACCTCCACGTAATATTGACCCCTCGTCTGACCACTGTACGAGTGCTTTTTTCGTAACTTCGTCGCGTTCGTAGGTTGGATGAGAATCAGTACGGTTGGCCCCATGAACGATCATGATCAAATACGTGTTGACGTCCATCCGAATCACGCAACAGTGCACCTGCGCGGTCAGTTTACTGGTGGGGAAGAGACCGATACAATGCAACGTATCGTTACCTCGTCCCACGACGGCGCACCGTTGAACGTGATTCTCGACTTGATGGATGTGACCTATGTGAACTCATCGTTCATGAGTGCGCTCCTGGCGTCGCAGTCCAATATGAGTCGACGTGGCGGTCAGCTTGTGCTGTGTCGGGTGCCTGAGACCCTCCAGCGCATTTTTACCGTGACGCGATTGAACAACGTCTTTCGAACATTTCTCACCGTTGAAGAAGCGGAGAGATCCTTTACAACTGAACATTAACAACATTCTGTTTCCACGAAGGGTGATGTATGAAGAACATGACGAACACGATCATCATGGTAGCCTGTCTTGTTGCAGCCTACGCGGTGTTCTATCTCGTGCTGGGTGCTGAAGGAAACTTCACAGATCCAAAAACAGGCGCTGTGGACATGCACAACCCACAGAACGCACTTGGCATGATCTACACTGGTGGTTGGCTCGTAGGTCTGTTGATTGCATCGATCCTCATCGCAATCACATTCGTAGCTGAGCGATTCCTCTCAATCGGCAAGGCTGGTGGCAAGGGCAACATGCATACGTTCTCGAAGGACGTTGTTGCACATGTTCAGAAGGGCAACTTTGCAGCAGCGATCGCAGCATGCGATGCACAGCGTGGCTCACTCGCCAACGTTCTCCGTGCAGCCGTCGAGCGCTACAAGACAGTTGAAAACGATCCAGCACTGAATGCAGACCAGAAGCTTCAGGAAACACAGCGTGTGATTGACGAGAACATGAACCTCGAGACGCCACTCCTTGAGAAGAATCTGAACATTCTCTCGACGGTTGCATCGGTATCGACGATGATCGGTCTTCTCGGTACGACGATCGGTATGATCAAGGCGTTCCAAGCTCTTGGTGCAGCTGGAACGGTATCGGCTCAGCAGCTTTCGATCGGTATCTCAGAAGCGCTCTACAACACGGCTGGTGGTCTTATTGCAGCTATCCTGTCGATCATCTTCTTCAACTTCTTCACAACGAAGGTTGACAACTTCACCTACCAGATGGACGAGGCGATCCAGCAGCTGATGGAAACGCTTGCGATCCGCACAGGCACGAAGGCCTGATCACCTCAACGGTAGGGAGAACCCATGTCGAAAATCAAAAAGAAGCGCTTGGGCTTCGTCTTGGACATGACGCCGCTGGTGGACATTACGTTCCTCCTGTTGACGTTCTTCATGTTCACTGCCAAGTTCAAGAGTGACGCTGAGAATCAACAGAAGTTTGAGATCAAGCGTCCACAAACACAGTCAGATACAGCGAAGATCCCTGAAAAGGATCTCGTCATGATCAAGATTGCTGTAGACACCGTCGCCAAGGACACTGCGTTTTATCTCTCAATGGTTGCAGAGCAGGATATTGCCGAGCTTCGCAGCCGTATGAAAGAGGGTGGATTCCCCGAGGTCGATGAGAAGTCTACGGTGTACAAGATCAAGGACACTGTATGGCTGGGGAAGGCGATTTTCTACTGTCGTGATGCGAACCGCAATGCTGTGTTCGCAATCGACGCGGATCGTCGTCTGAAGTACCGATGGGTTGAGCAGGCCATGAATGAGCTTCGCAAGAAGAAGGCCACAACGTTCAACTTCGTCACAGAAAAGAAGAACGGCGGACTGTAACATCAGTCCGAGCGGTTCTGTCAACCAATTGAGCATCCTGAAACCGAACAACAGGTGGTTACATGGCAGGCGGTGGTGAATTAGGCGGCGGAGAGAAACAGCGGCGTGGAAAAGCCGGAAAGCGCAAGTCGAAGAAGCGTCTCGGGTTCCGGCTCGACATGACGCCATTGGTAGACATTACCTTCCTTCTCCTGACGTTCTTCATGCTCACGACGTCGATGATCACTCCACAAACAATGGAGATGAGCGTCCCGCCGGAGATTGATACTCCGATTGAGGTCAAGCAGTCTGAATTGCTCACCATTCGTATTCGTCAGGATGGCATGGTGTTCTACAACATGGGCGTCGACGCTCCACAGCGTTTTGCTGCTCCATCGCGTGGAGCCAATGGTTCGCTTGACTACAAGAAGACGTTGGCCGAGATCAAGAAGGTTGTTGTTGATCAAAACGTCGAGTTGAAGAACCGCTGTATCGTTGTTCTAAAGGCCGAGGGCGAAGCCCCATACGGTCTTGTCGTTCAAGTTCTTGATGAACTCAACAGTGCCGAATCAGAGATCATTGATCGTCTCAAGCGCGAGCACGGCATTAACGAACGCAAGCGGAAGTTCACGGTATCACCATATCAGGCAAAGGATGCCGAGGAGCTGATGGGACTATGAACGCCACAGTAGAACTTGGGAAGTCGCTTGAATCGCTGCAGTATGGTGCTGTCGAGCTCAAGCAGGTAATCAGCCGCAATACGTACCGTGCGTTTCGCATTACGGCGCTTCTTTTGTTGTTGATTTCTGCCTACGCCATTCTGCGTCCGGTGATCGAAGCATGGCTGTTTCCTCCGCCAAACATTGTGAAGGTGAGGGTAACGAGGGCAAGTCTGGAAAGTCTCCCACCTCCTCCATCGGAGAATCAAGAGGAGATGCCACCACCACCTCCGGAAAACTTGCCACCTGCAACGGTGACACGCGCTGGTACGCCTGTAGCGGTTCCAGATGCCGAAATTGCTCCAGATGCAAAGGACTTTGCAGATCTGAAAGACCTTGGTGAGTCGCTCTCGAGCGATCGAAAGGTTGATCAAAACGAACAGTGGTCGGAAATCCCTAGTGGACCAGCGGTTGTTCGTGAAGAAACACCAGACATCGAAGAATTCGTCTCTGTCGAGGTTGAACCTGCATACGACGAAGGTGCGCTTGCACGCCGAGTAAAGTACCCGGAAATGGCGCGTCGTAATGGCATCGAGGGTATCGTGCTCGTTGGTGCGTTGATTGGTAAGGATGGGCGCATCGAGAAGATCCAGGTTATTGAGTCTGACAACGAAGTGCTGAACTCTGCGGCTGTCAAAGCAGTACAGGAGACCTCGTTCACGCCTGCAAAGCAGAACGGTCAGGCCGTGCGCGTTTGGGCTCGCGTGCCAATCCGCTTTACACTCCGATAAGGTCCGGTCGTGCATGTTGCAAACATCATAACGCGATCACTTGTCATTGTGGTCGGTGTGTTGCTTCTGCTGTCCGTACCTCCGTTTGCTGGACTTTCCTCACCACTACAAGAAGTCTTCGGCGCTGTTGTTGTGCTCTTCGGAGTGCTCCGCCTGGTGCTCTATCTGTCGAGTCGACGTCGCCAAAGCTTGGAAGGCGATCAATGAGATATGTATTGTTGATTAGTGTTGTTGCATTCGTACTGACATCCTGCACGCAGAGTGAGCGTGTTGAGTCTGCCAATCAAGAAACGGCACTTTCGGGCACGATCTCCGTGGTTTGTGACCCCGACATGATGCCAATGCTCGAGGGCGCAAAGCATCTCTATGATAGTGTGCATCCCAAGGCAAGCGTTACGCTCGTGCCGATGGATGTCGACTCTGCGATGCTAGCAATGCTGAATCACGAGCAGCGCATTGCGATCATCGCTCGCGACTATTCAGAACAAGAGCTTTTACTCCGCCAGCAAGATCCAGGTGATACGCTGCAGCGGACGCTGCTTGCGCGCGATGCCATCGTCGTTCTCGCAGATAGCAGCTTCCCGTATGATACAATGCACGCAGAACATGTAGCTCAATTCCTCCGTGGTGACGAAACAGCTCTTGCGTCGTACCCCAAACTCAAGCGCGCTCCAGTCTTTGTGCTTGCTCGTGGTGCTACTGGTTCAATGTATGCCAATGTGGTGCGCATCGTGACCAAGGGAGTAGTCCCGAGCCGCACGGCACTCACGTCTGTAGGGTCGTACGATAGCGTTGCGCTTGCTGTTCGTGCAAAGCCAACGATGCTTGGACTCGGTTACCTGTCACAAGTGGCTAAGGATCGATCAGTCAAAGCAATTCGCCTCAGCTACACCAATGCACAGGGGGATCACGAGTATCCAAAGCCTGTGCACGTGAGTTATCTGATCATGGAAAAGTACCCGTTCCCGGTTCCTGTCTTTATCTACCTCAAAGACAAGCCGAACCAGTACAATTTGCCGTCCGGATTCATGCAGTACCTGACGCGGAACGGCCAAGCACAGAGGGCTATCCTGGCGGCTGGAATAGAGCCTGGATACGCTAAGTTCACACTCTCAGTCCCAGAGTAGCGCACAGCACACGCAGCCGTCTCCTGATACGTCACAAGAAATTGTGATAACAGAGCGTGGAGGCGATTATGTCTATTTCTATTTTTGCCGCTCGGTTTGCGACGTTTTGTTGCAGACGCGTGTTCTCGCATCGACTGCTCCACCGAATGAGGCCCGATATGTCCGCAATGATGTTCGTCCGTTCTGCTCTGCTCGTGACCTTGCTTGTAGTTGCATCTTCAGTCTCGACGATTGCCGACGACTTTTCCAAGGCAAAGGAAGCAGTGAAGGACCGTGAGTGGGTAACCGCACTGGGACACATTCGCAAAGCTGTAGCGGCATCTCCTCAGGATCTCGACATTCTGGAGGTGGCTGGTCGGATCTACCTGGAGCTCGATATCCGCGACACCGCACTGACGTATGCACGTCGTGTCTATGAAGATGATAACTCGGAAGAAGAGCACATCTTGCTCTATGGCGAAGCTCTGCGTGAGGCTGGACAACCTGCAGAAGCCTCTGTGATGCTGCGTAAGGCGCTCAAGAAGCGTGATGACGTTGATGTGAGTCTCGAGCTGGTCAACGCACTTGTAGCAGCCGACAGTTTGCGTGCGGCCGAGTTGGTCGCAACTACGGCACGCGATAAGTACTCGTCAAGCGCATCAGCATACATTGCACTTGGGAACATCTACTTCAACAGCAAGCCGTTCCCGGTATTTGAACTCGCGGTTCAGAACTACGAAGAAGCTATCAAGCTCGAGAAGACGTACGTCATGGCGTACTTCAACCTCGCTATCTGCTATTGGAAAATGGCAAACCGCGAGTCTGATAAGGAGCTGAAGGCTGAGTACGTCAAGCGCTCGTTTGAGGCGTGGGACAATGTCACTGACCTCGACCCGAAGAACGCTCGCGCATGGTACGAGCAGGGGAAGATTCTTAATCTCGTGGGACGCTACGCGCAGGCATCACAAGCGTTGCTTCGCTATCGTGAGCTCCGTCCACTCGGAACGGGCGAGAACCTTGCTTCGTGGTACCTAGGCGAGTCCTACTTCAAGCAAAACAAGTGCGACTCAGCGAAGATCCACCTTGATGATGTGGCTGCACGAGTCGACTCACTGCGTCCGCACGTATCGTTGATGCTCGCAAAGTGCAGCTTCACATCGCGTCAGTGGCAGGAATGTGTGAAGGCGTACACGCAGGCGATGCCTGTGAAGAGCCGCTGGGACAACATGGATTACTGGTTCTATGGGGTCGCTCTCGTGGTAAGCGGTGATACGGCCAACGCAATCAATGCCATGGCAGAGGCGGCTGACCGCGACCCGAAGCAGTGCACGTTCATGTTCCGCTATGGCATCCTGCTTCAGGACCGCCAGATGTATGCACGCTCGACGGAGATTTACCGCAAGCGTCTTGAGTTTTGCAATGACACATTGGATCCAAAGATTCACGTCTTCATCGGCAACAACTTCTACGCAGACAGTCTGCTCGACAGTGCTGCGGCTTCGTACGAAACAGCTCTCAAGCTCAAGCCTGGCTATCCGTACGCAAAGACCCGTCTTGGTGAAACGTACATCGCCAAGGGACAGGAACAGCAAGGCGAGGCTATGCTGGGCGAGGTGATTGAAAGTGCGAAAGTATCCACGAGCCCAGATGAGCGGAAGCTCGCTGTAGGGGCGATTGCACGCCTGAACGACCGCGACCTGCAACTGAAGCAATGGTCGAGTATTGTATCGCGAAGCAAGATTGCAACTGAGCTCGATCCGAAGTCGGTAACCGCATGGCTGTACTTGGCAATTGGCTACCAGGGTCTCCAGGACGCCGAAAATGCGAAAAAAGCCTACCGTGAAGTCCTGAAGCTTAACCCGAACAACGAGGCCGCCAAGAAGAACCTCAAGGCCCTCGGCGGATGATCCCTTCCACGGTGCTGTTTTGGAAAAACAGCTAAGTGCCGTATTTTCGTAGTCTTGTCAACATTGGACCTAACCGGACGACCATGATAGACATCTCCATCGTGGGAATTCGGGACGGTAATCATCCCTTCGAAATGACAGTCCAAGCGTCGGACATTCCTGGGTTTGGCCCGGAGTTCCTGCTCGACGTTCATGTCGAAGGCGTGCTGCAGAAGCGTGGTGGACGCTACACGGTGTCAGCCACGGCGACTGCGACAGCACGGTTGGTGTGTGATCGCTCACTCGAAGAGTACGACGAACCCCTCGAAGCGTCGTTCGAACTCGAGTACACCGTCGATACCGCGCTTGCGGTTTCACAACGCGGTCGTATCGCCGAGCTTGATGATGAAGAAGTACGGGGACTTCGCGATGACGAGAAGGCCGTTGATATTACCGAAGATGTGCGGCAAGTGTTAACACTTGCTATCCCAGCTCGGAGAGTGGCACCGGCGTATCGAGACAAAGACCTAGACGAGATCTTTCCAAGCATAAAGGGGCGTGACGCCGAACAGCCGTCGAATGACGTCGATGATCGGTGGGAAGCTCTGAAAAACATCCATCGCACGTAAACCTTGAGGTACAGTCATGCCGAATCCAAAGCGACGCCACTCGAAATCACGCGGTGCTAAGCGCCGTACGCATTACAAGGCGACAGCTCCAACTGTAATGTCGTGTCCAAATTGCAGCGCTGCAAAGCAGCCGCACATCGTGTGCCCATCATGCGGTTATTACAACGGCCGCAAGATCATCACGGTTGACTAAGCATTCACGTGAAGGAGACCCCGCAGGGGATCATCCGTGACTGACGTCGCACACGCAAGCACAGCAACGCCCCCTTCTCGTCATGTCCGCATCGTAGTGGACGCGATGGGCGGGGATTTTGCGCCTGGGAACGAGATTCAGGGCGTCCTCCAAGCGCTCGAACGGTCGTCGTCGATCGATCTTATTCTTGTTGGCCGCGAGCCAGAGCTCCGATCATCACTTGGGTCACATGCAGACCATCCACGGCTGTCCATCGTTCATGCTGACGATGTGATTGCCATGGGCGACGAGCCATCCTCGATCGTCAAGCAGCGCAAGTCATCGTCGCTCTACATGGGGCTCGATCTCGTGCGACAGGGGAAGGCAGACGCCTTCGTGAGCGCAGGGAACACAGGTGGCGTCATGGCAACATCGACGATGTTGTGCGGACGTATCCCGGGCGTGAGTCGTCCGACGATTGGGACGTTTCTCCCAACGAAAACTGGGCGTCCGACCTTGCTCCTTGATGTTGGAGCAAACGTCGACAGTAAGCCAAAGTTCCTCTCCGATTATGCCGTGATGGGCAGCGTGTACACGCAGCTCATGAATGGTGTTACCTCGCCAACTGTTGGTTTGCTCAATGTTGGTGAAGAACCCGGCAAGGGCACGGAAGTAGCCCAACAAGCACACGCACTTCTGCAAACCAACGGCGTCAACTTTGTCGGCAATGTT
Organism: uncultured Melioribacter sp.; assembly: GCA_964432155.1. GTDB lineage: Bacteria > Bacteroidota > Ignavibacteria > Kapaibacteriales > Kapaibacteriaceae > UBA10438. The sequence continues at coordinate 56,761 of CAYSMF010000001.1, forward strand.
GAAGGACGAGATATTCTCGCTGGAACTGTTGACGTTGTTGTGTGCGATGGTTTTGAAGGAAACATCGTGCTCAAGTTTGCTGAGAGCATTCTCAGTTTCCTCAAAGAGCGATTCCGTGCGTATGCCAACAGGGGAATTCTCCAGAAGTTGGCCATGGCAGCATTTACACCAGTGCTACGCAAAGCACTTAGCGGAATGGACTACCAAGAGTACGGTGGAGTGCCCCTTCTTGGCGTCAACGGCGTTACCATTATTGGACATGGAAGCAGCTCACCGAAGGCTCTCGCGAATATGATCCTGCGTGCCGAAGAAGTGGTACGAAAGGATGTCAACGGTACAATTGAACGTGCACTCGCACAAGCAGCAACAGCACCGAAGGAACAGGCATGAATGCGGTAATCACGGCAGTAGCACACAACGTCCCACCAGACGTGTACGACAACGTCTGGTTCGAGTCGAAGATTGACACGAACGACGAGTGGATCAAGACGCGCACTGGCATCACGGAACGTCACTTTGCCTTTGAAGGGGGCGTCACCGACATCCTTCTTCCTGCTGCGCAGCGTGTGCTTGACCAGCGTGGGATTACGGCTCAGGATATCGACCTCATCATCATCGCAACGATCACGGGTGACCGTGTATTCCCGTCGTCTGCAGCAATCCTGCAACGGAAGCTTGGTGCAACGAACGCATGGGGATTTGACCTCGCTGGCGCCTGCTCGGGATTCTTGTATGCACTTGTTACAGGTGCGAAGCTGGTTGAGTCGGGAGCTGTAAAGCGAGCGCTCATTCTCGGTGGCGACAAGATGAGTTCGATCTTGAATTTTGAAGACCGCACAACGTGCGTGTTGTTTGGTGACGGCGGCGGAGCTGTCCTCCTCGAAGCTTCTGAGGACGAGTCATTCGGGGTTGTCGACCACATTCTCCACATGGATGGACGTGGTGAGGACTTCCTGCATCAGAAAGCTGGCGGTAGCCTGCGGCCACCATCAATTGAAACGGTCACAAATCGCGAGCACTTCGTTTATCAGGAAGGACAAGCCGTATTCAAGAGTGCGGTCAAGGGCATGGCGGATGTGTCGTATGAGATCATGAAGCGCAATAATCTTACAGCAGATGATGTTGCGTGGCTCGTTCCACACCAGGCGAATCTTCGCATCATCGACGCAACGGCAGACCGCATGGGGCTGTCCCGCGATAAGGTGATGATTAATATCGATCGATACGGCAATACAACAGCTGGTACAATCCCTATCTGCCTCTCGGAGCTACACCTGCACAAGAAGGTCTCGAAGGGTGACTACCTCGTGTTGTCGTCCTTCGGCGCCGGCTACACCTGGGGAAGTGTTCTCGTTCGCTGGTCGATTGATTCCTAACTGAAAGCATCACGTATGGCATCTACAGCACTCGTATTTTCCGGACAGGGCTCACAGTACGTGGGCATGGCCGCAGACATCATTGCAGCAGACGACCGTGCGCGTGAGCTTGCGCAGCAGGCAAATGCTGTGCTTGGCTACGACCTCGTTGGTATCATGACGCAAGGTCCGGAGGAAGATCTGCGCCAAACGCGATACACGCAACCTGCGCTGTTCCTGCATGAAGCGCTGCTTCTGGCAACAACTCCTGTATCGTCGCGCATGAACGCAGTGGCAGGACACTCGCTCGGTGAGTACTCGGCACTTTACGCAGCTGGCGTTCTCACGTTTGATGATGCGCTCCGCCTTGTCCAGCGACGCGCAACGCTCATGTTCGAGGCAGGCAATCGTCTCCCTGGAACTATGGCAGCCGTTGTCGGCATGGACGATGACGCTGTTCGTGCGCTGTGTACGGAGCTGAATAAGGGCGGTAACGAAACGTTGGTTCCGGCGAATTTCAACTCTCCTGGACAGGTCGTCATCAGCGGAAGCGCCGAGTATGTGCGCTCATGTATGCCGTTGTTCAAGGAACGCGGTGCCAAGCTCGTCAAGGAACTTCAAGTGAGCGGTGCGTTTCACTCGCCCCTTCTTCAAGAAGCGCAAGCTGGTCTCGCTGAAAGCATCATGGCTACGTCCTTCGCCGACGCCGCCGTTCCCGTCTATGTCAACGTGTCGGCATCGCCTGTCACAGCAGGCTCAGAACTCCAAGCTGCGGCTATCGCACAGCTCACTGCACCGGTGTTGTGGACAGGAACGATGAACGCAATGTGGAGCGACGGCATCACGAGCTACATAGAAATTGGTCCAGGTAAAGTGCTTCAAGGGCTTATCAAACGGACACTTGCAGAGGCTACAATCGACGGTGTTGATACCTGGTCAGATGTCCAGCGGATTTCAGAACAAACGGCATAACGCAGAGGAGATACGTCATGGGAACGTTCGCACATCAAGGGAAGGTCATCGCTGTAACGGGTGGTGCACGGGGTATTGGCGAAGCAATCGTACGTCGGCTTTGTGCCGAGGGTGCGCATGTGTTTGCCACCTATAATGCGAGCTCGACGCGTGCTGATGCAATTGCTGCTGAGATTCGTGCAGCCGGTGGGAATGTGACATTCCTGCAGGTAGACGTGAGCAATGAAGATAGCGTCAAGGGATTTATCGACGCTGTTGTCGAGCAGGGCGGTCGCCTCGACGGCCTTGTGAACAATGCTGGTATTACCAAGGATGGCTTGATCATGCGCATGAGCGCGAAGGACTGGCACGACGTGATCGAGACGAACCTCAGCGGTGTGTTTTATGCCTGCAAGGCTGCGGCACGTCCGATGATGTCGCAACGTAGCGGTCGCATTGTGAACATTGGCAGCATTGTTGGCCTGCAGGGTAATGCCGGACAGGTGAACTATAGCAGTGCAAAGGCTGGTCTGGTGGGTCTGACAAAGAGCCTTGCCCGGGAACTGGCAAGTCGTAACGTTTCTGTAAATTGTGTTGCTCCTGGGTTCGTTGAAACAGACATGACGGATAAACTCACCGACGATCAGAAGGCTGCGTTTTTCGGAAACATTCCGCTCAAGCGTGGTGCTCATGCCGACGAGATTGCCAGTGTTGTGTCGTTCTTTATCGCACAGGAGTCATCCTACGTTACCGGACAGGTCCTCAACGTGGACGGTGGCTTGGCGATGTAATCGCAGATCAGTACCAGTCGAATTCAATTTCCAACCTCATTTTTCAAGGGTTTAGTATGTCCGCAGTGGCACAAAAGGTCACCGAGATCATCGTATCGAAGCTCGGTGTGGAAGAATCACAAGTAACACCAACAGCCTCGTTCACGAGCGATCTTGGTGCAGACTCGCTTGACACTGTTGAGCTCATCATGGAGTTCGAGCGCGCATTCAACCTGACGATCGAAGACAGCGATGCTGAGAAGATCCAAACGGTTGGCGACGCGATTTCGTACATCGAGTCGAAGTCTTAATCATTTCCCTCTGCGATCAACACTGTAGGTGCGTATGTCGAGACAGCTTCAGCGAGTAGTCATTACTGGAATCGGTGCCATCACGCCAATCGGCAATACGGCAGACGAGTTCTGGAAAGGTATGATGGAGGGGCGCAGTGGTGCGGCTCCCATCACACGATTTGATGCAACTGACTTCGATACGCGCTTTGCCGCAGAGGTGAAGAACTACGATCCGACGATTCACATCACGAGAAAAGAGGTCCAGCGAATGGACCTCTTTTCTCAGTTTGCTATGTCGGCAGCAATCATGGCTGTTGAACATGCAGGGATCGACTTCGAGAAGACCAATCGCGAGCGCGTTGGCGTCGTGTTTGGATCTGGTATTGGTGGTATGTGGACATACCATCACCAACAGCAGAATTTGTACGAGCGCGGTGGAAAGCCTGATCGCATTTCACCATTCTTCGTTCCAATGCTCATCTCGGACATTGCCGCCGGACATATCGCGATTCGCTATGGTCTGAAGGGTCCGAACTATGGAACAGTGTCTGCATGTGCGACGTCATCGCACTCAATTGCAGATGCACTCATGCTCATGCAGCGTGGCATGGCCGACGTAATGCTCGCCGGTGGCTCCGAAGCGGTGATCTGTCCGATGGGTATCGGTGGATTCAACGCGATGAAGGCACTGTCGACACGTAACGACGATCCAGCAACAGCGAGCCGTCCGTTCGACAAGGATCGCGACGGATTCGTTATGGGCGAAGGGGGCGGCATCCTGGTCCTCGAGACACTCGAGCATGCCCTCAACCGGGGTGCAACAATCCTGGCAGAACTTGCCGGTATTGGTCTCACAGATGATGCCTACCACATCACACAGCCAGCCGCTGGTGGTGAGGGCGCGGTTCGCTCGATGAAGCTTGCCATTGAAGATGCGGGTCTTGTTCCAACCGACATTGATTACATCAATGCGCACGGCACGTCGACACCGTTCAACGACAAGTCGGAGTCAGCTGCGATCATGAATGTGTTCGGCGACCACGCAGCGAACCTGCTTGTAAGCTCAACAAAGTCGATGACCGGTCACCTCCTCGGTGCCGCAGGCGCTGTTGAAGCAATCGCCACAACCATGGCAATCGTCAACGGAATTGCTCCTCCGACGATCAACCAGTTCACGCCAGACCCAGAGTGTACGCTGAACTATGTGGCCAATGGCCCGCAGCCGAAGAAGATTCGTGCTGCACTCAGCAACACCTTTGGTTTCGGTGGACACAACGCAACGCTCTGTTTTAAAGCGTACTCTGAATAAGTCGTGAAGGACATCGTCCGCCAGCTCTACGCGAACCTGTTGAAGTTTGCAGCCAATCGTGGCTCGGCAAACAACGCAATGTTTCGCGAGCTGTTCCCGCCTGTCGGCGTGCTTTCCGACGAGCGGGTAGCAGAGCTCGAGCAGCTGCTCGGCGTCGATATTCATTTGCCGTCGCTCTACGAGCAAGCGCTCACGCACCGGTCCTACCTGCAGGTGGTCAACAGCCCGGAGCATCGCTCGAATGAGCGTCTTGAGTTTCTGGGTGACGCCATTCTTGGCATGGTCACTGCAGAGTACCTGTTCTACAACAACCGCGAAGTCCTCGAAGGTGAACTCACTAAGATGCGCTCGTGGATTGTGAACAAGAAGTCGCTCGCTATTTGTGCGCGAGCCATCAAGCTTGATTCCTTCCTGTTCTTGAGCTATTCCGCGTCGCAGTCTCTGCAGCGCGGCAACGATTCGATGCTTGCCGATGCTCTCGAAGCAATCATCGCTGCGATCTACCTTGATCGTGGGTTCGATGAAGTGCGTCGGTTTATCGTCGAGAAGCTCCTGCCGATTATGGTGCAGGAGTCCCTCGTGCACGACACGAATTACAAGAGTCTTCTGCTTGAAACCGTTCAGGCAAAGGGGCAACCAGCGCCGCGGTATGTCGTCACGCGCGAGGAAGGCCCCGACCACGAGAAACACTTTACCGTTGATGTAATCGTCGACGATGCTGTTATTGGCAGTGGTTCAGGTCGCAATAAGAAGGATGCTGAGCAAGCCGCGGCCGAGGCCGGACTGGAGTTTCTTGCTAAGCGTTCACAGCGAAGCCGGCCGTCTGCCACGTAACTTTTCGATGACATAGGTCATCATCACAACCAGCGTCTTGTAGCTCATGCGCGTAGTGGCTCTCACCATCTTGCTCGTGGCATTCGCCACACTTCAACCGGTCTCCGCGCAATTCCTCGGGGGCGACCTTCCGTTTGGCAAGAACAAGAAGCAGTACGAGAAGTTCCAGTGGAGATACATTCAGTCGGCGAACTTCGATGTGTACTTCCACGGAGATGGCGAATACGTTGCACGGTATGCCGCGCTGAAAGCAGAAGATGCACTGAAGCAGATTCAGGACGAGTTATCGTTCTCGATTACGAAGCGTATTGTTTTCATCATCTACAATTCGCACAACCAATTTCAGCAGACGAACGTCATCGACCAGTTCATGACGGAGGGTATTGGTGGTGTAACTGAGCTCTTCAAGAATCGGGTAGTCATTCCGTTTGAGGGTGACTACGCGAAGTTCCGACACGTTGTGCACCACGAGCTTGTCCATGCTGTTCTGAACGACATGTTCTACGGCGGCTCGGTGCAGTCGCTCATCAACAATAGTGGCGCTGCGATGTTGCCACTCTGGATGAACGAAGGCTACGCGGAATACTCCAGCGCGCAGGGCCTCGATGTGAAGACCGACATGTTCATGCGCGATGTCGCTGTGAGCGAATATCTGCGCGGCCTGAACCAGCTCAACGGATACTTTGCCTATCGTGGTGGACAAGCCTTCTGGTCGTACATCGCGACAAAGTATGGCAAGGGCAAGGTAGGGGAGGTTCTGAATCGGTTCCGCTCAATCGGCGATGTCGATCGAACATTCCGTGCAGCGTTTGGTATGACCTACGAGGAAATGTCGGAACAGTGGGCGAAGGACGAAAAGAAGTTCTACTTCCCTGACGTCAGTCGCTATGAGTACGTCGAGGACTTTGCATCGCGGCTGACCAATCACCAGAAGCAGGACAATTTCTACAACACGTCTCCGGCCATTTCCCCTGATGGAGAGTCGGTAGCCTTTCTCTCTGATCGTGGAGATAACACCTTCGGTCTGTGGGTGATGGATCTGCAAACGAAGGATCCTCGACGCCTTGCTGCTAGTGCACGATCTACGGACTTCGAAGAACTCAACTTTCTCACGCCGGGTATTTCCTGGAATCCAAGTGGTAAGAAACTGGCCGTTGGTGCAAAGGCAGCCGGTCAGGACGCGATCTACATCGTCGACGTAGCAAGCGGCGAGTATCAATCGATTGTCGATGGCTTCCAAACAATTGGCGCAGTATCGTGGTCGCCTGATGGTAAGTTTCTGGCATTCGATGCCGACTCGGGCGGCAAGCACTCGGACATCTACATCTACGAGTTTGCCAAGAAACGTGTGCGACGACTGACGTATGACGTGTTCACAGACATGACGCCTACGTGGTCGCCCGATGGGACATATGTCTACTTCGTCTCTGATCGCACCAAGCATACCAGCGGCAACGAGACAACGCTAAGTTTTGATCTGTCGATGTACGATGTGAACGCACGTGATATCTACCGCATTCATGTTGCCAAGGGAACAATCGAGCGCATTACACGCGATCCAGATGTTGGGAAGTACTCCATGGAGGTTACTCCAGATGGGAAGCAACTCCTCTATGTGGCCGATTACAATGGCATCAGCAATGTCTGGAAGTTGGAACTTCAGACTGGCCGTCGTGTTGCGCTGACAAACTCTCTGCAGGAAGTAAGTCAGATCTCATTGTCAAACGATGGGACGAAGCTTCTCTTCTCATCTCAGAACCGCGTAGGGTACGACTTGTTCCTGCTCAAGTATCCACTTGATCTGAAAGAGCGTGATACGCTTCCAATGACGCTCTTCCGTCAGCAGCAGATCGAAGAGAAAAACGCCCTAGCAAGTGTGATGGATCGCTTGTCGACCGCTCGAGACACAACAACGGTGAGCTACGATGCCTTCGATGTCCAGCTTGAACAGGATCGATCTGTTGCACCCAATGATCTCGCTGCCGTCGAGACATCGCCCAATGGTGATGCACCGGTTGCAGACGCAGACTTCACGCCGAAGGATTATAAGGTATCGTTTTCTCCAGACGTCGTCACGGGGAATGCGGGTTACAGCAACTGGTTCGGTGCGAACGGACAGATTCAATTGCTGTTTTCGGATATGATGGGGGACCACGAGATCTACTTCCGTGCGAACCTATTCCTCGATCTCAACAACAGTAGTTTCTTGCTCTCGTACGCATACAAGCCGGAGATCATCGACTACAACGTCGCTGTGTTCCAAAACGCTGGTTTCACGTACGTGCGACCAGAGGGCTCGTCGTCAACGAATCTGTATCGTCTTCGGAACTATGGTGGTCTGTTGTGGGCATCGTATCCATTCTCACGCTACTCTCGAATAGATCTTGGTTCGCAAGTGATGGTGATGTCGCGCGAGAACATCGACATACCACAGGATCCCTCGCTAACGCGATTTGTCACGGTTCCGACGTTGTCATACGTGTATGATGATGCACTGCAAGGATTCTGGGCGCCAACAAAGGGAACGCGCGCAAATCTCACGCTCGAGGCTTCGCCAAAATGGGGCTCATCTGGTCTGTCGTTCGCAACAGCTCGATTTGATGGACGACACTACATCCATCTCGGTGGACCATACACAATTGCTGTGCGTGGAAGTGGCGGCATCAGTATTGGTGGAAATCCGCAAAAGTTCTTTATCGGTGGCGTCGATAACTGGTTCAATCGCTTCTTCTCCGATAACGGCTGGCCGTTTGTCAATCCTGAAGACTTTGCATTCACCCGACCAGGCTGGCCACTGCGCGGATGGGCGCTGAATGAACGGAACGGCACGCAGTATGCTGTGACGAACGTTGAGTTGCGGTTCCCATTCCTCTTCTTGCTGCAAGCCGGCCCGCTCCCGTCGCTCTTCCAAGGGCTCCAAGGTCAGGTGTTTTTCGACGCTGGCGGCGCATGGGATGCACAAGGTCAGGCCCTGATGCCAAATGGGATGGTGGCACCGAATCCGATCCTTACGAGCTTCGGTGTGGGTATACGATCACTTGCTCTCGGTCTGCCGCTGCGTTTTGATATAGCCTGGCGCCAAGAGCCATGGGGAGGCACGTCTGCCCCGATCTATCTCTTCTCACTCGGCGCTGACTTTTAACACGCCTGCCCGCGCATTCGTGCGGGACGTGATCGCCTCACTGAGCGCATCTAGCTGTTCCGCGGCTACCATCACGTCGAACGAGATTGCGTCTCCGTACGTAGCTGTGAAGGTAGCCTGGAACTCCTCAAGCGTCCGCGTGACCGTCGAGACATCGTCGTACAAGCAGAAGACTGTGGCGTGGGACATATCGCGCACTGTGACGCGCTCGCATGCATCAATAGCAAGCTGACCGGCTTCGGCATACGCACGTGCAAGAGGACCGACGCCAAGCTTCACACCACCGTAGTACCGAACGACAACAAGAAGTACGTCGCTCAATTGCGCTCGTTGAAGTGCAAAGAGCAGCGGCTTGCCTGCTGTGCCTGAAGGTTCACCATCGTCCGACATCCGATACTCGAGTCCGCTCGGACCAACACGCCACGCATAACAGTGATGCACGGCATCCCAATGCTTGGAACGGAGTTCATCGAGGCATTGTTGGGCGTGTTCCTTCGAGCTGCACGGCTGGAGATAGGCGAGAAAGGTTGACCGTTTGATGGTAATTTCGCCTGTTGTAACGCTGCGAACAGTATCGTACGACGTGAAACTCATTGACAGAAAGTGTCTCTCATGCGAATTGGAATGGTGTGCTATCCCACCTACGGTGGCAGCGGCGTCTTGGCAACAGAGCTTGGTCAGGAGCTTGCTCGAAGGGGGCATAGTGTGCACTTCATCACCTATGCGCAGCCAATGCGTCTGGATCGCTTCCAGGACAACATCTACTACCACGAGGTAGAAACACCATCATACCCACTGCTTGAGTTCAACCTCTATACATTGGCTCTTGCAGGGAAGATTCTCGACGTCGCAAAATACGAACAGCTCGATGTGGTTCACGTGCACTATGCCATCCCGCACGCAATTAGCGCGCATTTGGCGAAAGAGATTGCGGCAGCCACTAATCCGTTCGCTCTCGTCACCACGCTGCACGGTACAGACATTACGCTTGTGGGCATGGAACCGACATTTCATCCGCTGGTGAAGTACTCACTCGAGAAGAGTGATGCCGTAACGGCTGTGTCGGGGTTTCTCCAGGAGAAGACGCGACAAGGATTTGGTGCTGATCTGAGTATTCAGTCCATTCCCAACTTCGTCGACACAGCACTGTATACCCGCTCGGCCCCAGAAACACTTGAGCGACGCCTTCGATGCGGCGACGAGTGGATTCTCATGCACGTGTCGAACTTCCGTCCAGTGAAACGTGTCCAGGACTGCATTCGCATCCTTGCCGAGGTACGGAAGAAACTGCCAGCCCGCTTGATCTTTGTCGGCGATGGACCAGAGCGCAGCGAAGCAGAACGTCTAACGCGAGAACTAGGCGTCGAAGAACACGTGACCTTTCTCGGCAAACAATCTGCGTTACCCGAGATTCTCTCGGTAGCTGACATCTTCCTGTTGCCATCACAGCAAGAGAGCTTCGGTCTCTCTGCACTCGAAGCAATGTCGTGCTCGGTACCGGTGATTGCAACCAACATCGGTGGTATCCCCGAAGTGGTCAAGCACGACGAGACAGGTTTCATTGCTGAACTCGGCGACGTACAACGCATGGCCAAGTACTGCGTTGAGCTCCTGAGCAATCCGAAGAAGCTGGCTGCTTTCCGTGCCAACGCACGACGTCGTGCAGTAGAGAACTTCGACATCGCGACGATCGTACCGTTGTACGAAGAGCTCTACGAATCGGTTACAGCAAACCTCAACACTAATGTGTGACGACGAAGATTTCCATCATCACTTACCCGCACGACAACCATGACGATTGAACAGTACTTCGAGCAGCATCGCCAGCGATTTGAAGATCAACTCTGCGAGTTCCTTGCGATTCCAAGTGTGAGCACCGACCCAGCATGTGTGCCAGACGTGCAGCGCTGCGCTGCATGGTTGTCCGACCACCTGCATGCGATCGGCGTTCCGCATGTGGAAGTAATCCCAACGCCAGGGCATCCGATTGTCTATGCCGAGCATTGCACGGCCGGACCAGATGCGCCGACCTTGCTGTTCTATGGTCATTACGATGTCCAACCTGTTGATCCACTTAACTTGTGGGCCAACCCACCGTTTGAACCAACCATCCGCGATGGTAAGGTGTTTGCCCGTGGAGCAACAGATGACAAGGGGCAGGTGTTTCTGCACATCAAGGCCATCGAGGCCATGCTCGCTGTCAATGGTACGCTTCCAGTTAATCTGAAGCTGCTAATCGAAGGCGAAGAGGAGATTGGAAGTCCGAACCTCGCACCGTTTGTTGAACAGCACCGTGCAAAGCTTGCGTGCGATGCGGTTGTGGTATCGGACACGTCAATGTTTGCACCAGGCCAGCCATCGATCGTCTACGGCTTGCGTGGATTGGCCTATCTGCAAATCGATATTCAGGGGCCAAACCGCGACCTTCACTCGGGATCATACGGTGGTGCTGTTGTGAATCCGATCAATGCCCTTGCGCACATCATCGCTAAGCTGAAGGATGAGCAGGGAACAATCACCATCCCTGGATTCTACGACGCAGTGCTCGAACTCACGCCGGATGAGCGTACATCGCTCAACAACCTCGGCTACTCCGATGAGCGACTCAAGCAGGATGTCGATGTTGATGCTGTGGTTGGTGAACCAGGATTCACAACCATCGAGCGTCTTGGTGCTCGGCCAACCCTGGACGTGAATGGTATCCTGGGTGGCTTTACAGGTGAGGGAGCAAAGACAGTGCTTCCTGCGCGTGCAATGGCGAAGGTCTCGATGCGACTCGTTCCACATCAACGTCACGACGACATTGCTCGCAAGGTGATTGACTACATCACGTCAATTGCTCCTGCTGGAACCACGGTGTCGGTGCAGGATCTGCATGGTGCCGATCCAGTACTGGTCGACATTTCATCTCCCGCGATTGTCACAGCGGCGAAAGCACTCGAGAAAACTTTCGGCGTGCCATGTCGCTTTACACGCGAGGGCGGTTCGATCCCAGTTGTGCTGCTGTTCGATACTGTGCTCAAGGCACCGACCGTGCTCATGGGATTCGGACTGAATAACGAGAATGCGCACTCACCCGATGAGCACTTCGCGTTATCGAACTTCCATACGGGGATGCGCGCTGCTGCACGATACTACGCCATGATGGGTCAGGCATGACAACGCGTAGGGCAGAACTCCTGCTTGTAGCAATCACCGTGTTCTGGGGTGCAACGTTTGCGTTCATCAAGAACGAGATGACAGACACACAGCCAAGTGTATTTGTAGCGCTGCGGTTTGGTCTGGCATCGCTTCTTGGACTTGCACTGTGGCATCGACACCTTGCGTTGCTGTCACCTGCGGTGCGTCGCCGTGGAATTGTTCTCGGTGCTCTCTATGGAGCGGGCTTTCTACTTCAGACGGTCGGTATGCAATACACCTCCGCGTCTGCGTCTGCATTCGTCACTGGTTCAATGGTCGTCTTTGTACCGATCGTTAACCGGCTCCTACATGGCACGGCAATGCGAGTGAATCATCTCGTGTCTGTGGTGCTTGTGCTGATTGGACTCTGGTTCTTTACCTCACCACAGGAGCATGGTGTCAACATCGGTGACGTCATCACTCTGGTGAGCTCCGTGCTGTGGGCCGTGTATCTCACCTACATTGATGTATGGACACGAGAGCTGCAAGATGAACCGAAGGCATTGAACGCACTCGTCGTCGTACAATTCATGGTGACGGTTGTCCTTGCGCTTATGCTCGTCGGTGTCGACGTCATGCGTGGTGTCCCGCTTGCACCACACTTCGATTCGCAACTCATTACTGCGCTGCTCTACTGTGCGATCGTTGCTTCACTGGTAGCAACATTTGTACAAACGCGGTACCAGCACTACACACATCCAGTGAGAGCAGGCGTGATCTACGCACTCGAGCCCCTTGCAGCTGCCGCGATTGCGTGGATCCTTCTCGGTGAACGCTTTTCACCGATGCAGGTGCTTGGAGCTGGAGTACTCTTGGTTGGCACCATCGTGCCGGATCTCATCGCATCACGCCGAGCCGCACTTCACGAACGTACCAATGCTGGAGAACGCGTGTCATGACCAAAACGGAACAACGACAGCACATTCTCACGCTACGGAGCGCCATCGATCCAGCTGATCGACTGCTTTGGGATCAGCTCATCTTTGAGCGTGCGCATAAGCATCGCGCATTCCAACTTGCACGTCGTGTACATGTCTATCGTAGTGTACGCGATGAAGTAGAGACGCTTCCATTGATCGAATATGCGTGGGGAATTGGCAAAGACGTATATGTGCCAGTGGTTCCACCTGGAAGCACCACCATGCGCCATTGTAAGGTTACCTGGCGCACATCGTGGCGTGAAGGATCGTTCGGGATTCTTGAACCCGATAATGCAAACCCGGAAGACTATGTGGATGACGCGTCGCTGTTTGACGAGCATGCGGCGATCATCGTGCCATTGGTTGGATTCGATCGCACATGTAACCGCTTAGGATACGGCAAGGGATACTACGATCGCTTCCTTCGTGAAGCGCGCGCAACGTCGATCGGTATAGCGTATGAAGTACAGCGTGCGATGACGATTGATACTGGTGACCATGATGTGCCGTTGCATTGTGTTGCGACGCAAGAGCGGTGGTATGTGGCTCCAACAACTCGGTAACAGAGGTGCAGGAATAGCATGATCAAGCGCATCACATCATTCATTATCGTGTTTGTCGCGATCACGATCGCTGGTGTTGCACAGGAGTGTCGTGATCAATTGCTCTTGGCTGCGCATGAGCGCGTCATGACAGCAGGCCTGGATACGACTGGACACTGGTATGCCATCACGCAACCATTCGAAAACATGGTTGGACTGATCATCGATGGATTTCCTCATGGTCCATATGAATCAGCACTGCCACCACGCTTTACCCACGACGGACGTGCGTTTGCTGCGGGTGTGAAGACACTCGGACAATGGAGTATTCTAACGTCGTCCGACACCATCAAGCTTGCGGGAGACGTACTCTTCGATGTCCGCTATCCAGCGCTTTCTGATCAGCCATGGTGGCATCATGCCAATGGTGACGACCATCGCGTGTCGACGCGTGGAAGATCATTTCGATGTTCGTCAACACCGCAGATGTTGTCACTTGATCCAACAGGTGCTGTAGCAGCATGGATTGAGACAGCAGGATCGGGTGATTTGCTGATGCGGAACGGACGTGAGATTGCGCGTGGCGAACAGGTCCTAATCGCAGGTATCTGGGCCGATGGATCGGTGGTGTACGCCATTCGATTCGGAACACGATGGTCGGTGTTTGTTGGTGAGCAGGAGATCGCTCAATCACTCATGAATGTTGGCGAGCTTCAGACAAATGTTGCGGGTACGTCGTGCGCGTTTCATGCAACAGATGCAACGGGATTATCGAAAATGTACCTCTACACTGCCGACATGCGTGAGCCATGGACAAGTCAGCCCTACGAGTATCTGTCAGGTATGGTTCTTGCGCCATGGGAGCCCCTTGTCGCTGCTGTTGTCACACGAAATGGCAACAGGTCAGTGAGCTTCAACGGCACGGAGTATCCCGCCGGACAGCAAACGGGTCCATTGAGGTTTACTCCAGACGGGGAGTATCTGATGTATGCTGGATTTGACGGTGAGTACTTCATCACGCTCAATGGAAAGCAACATCGTGTGAAGGGGGCGGTTAATCTGCGTGTCCCGTTGCAGCTCGATCAGACAGGAACGTCGGCCGCGTGGGCAAGTTCAACAACGCTCGCCAAAGCGAATCTTGAATACCAGGTGCTGCGTCTCGGAAAGATGTGTGATTCCATGCTGACCGTTGTCTACAATCGCTCGAAGAACGTGTTTCAGGGACTTGGCTACATGGGGCGCCATCTCTTTCTTCTCGAGTGCAAGCCATAAACGACTGTATCTTTGCAGCGCAACAACACACTACGACTATGAACGCATTCATTGTTCAGACAGAGATCGACGGACGTCAGCGCGAGATCACGCTCACGCTTGATGGTGCAACCGATGGTAACAGCGCCCCTGTAGCGCTTGCGCCAACGGACCACCCAAACGTATGGCACTGGATAGACGGTGCTACGCGCGTGCCGGTGCACATCGTCTCCGACGGCGTCTCATCTGTGGCAATTACCGTGCGTGGATATCGCTACACAGCGACGGTGCACGACAAGCGTCATTATCAGCTGCTTGATATTCTAAAGTCATCGCCATCCCAACAGCATCGCGTTACCAAGATCAGTGCGCCAATGCCAGGTCTGCTCAAGGCCATTGGCGTGACCGACGGACAAACAGTACGCAAGGGAGAAACCCTCTTCACGCTCGAAGCGATGAAGATGGAGAACGCGATCAAGACACCGGTTGCGGGTGTTGTGCGCAACATCGCTGCCGTTGAGGGGAGTGCTCTTGAAAAGGGTGCGATGCTGTGTACGGTCGAACCAATCGTCGACTAACTCAGTCGAGCATGAGCGTCTGCCATGCTTCGTCGATCTTTCCCTGCTTGATGAAGATCTGTGCAATGCGATGAAGTGTTGCGCGGTCGCTCCGGTCGCCACGCTTCAGCCACACGTAGAGCGCACCTAGTGGACGCTCACATGCCAATTCGACATCGATGGCATCGGCAGAGAACTCTGTTGCGAATTGCGGGAACGAGCCATCATACATCGGCAACACCGGCACATAGGCCAACTGCGCGAGGTCGTTGCCTGTAAGAATTGGGCTTGTGCGAATATGCTCTGGCAATGCATCAATCCCGATAGGGAGGTGGCCCGGTTGTGTTGCATCAAAGATGTCGCGCGTACGGCAGTAGTGCGAGTATCCCATGCGTCCGACCAAATCCAAGCTCAACGGGTCAATCTTTCCGTCTGGACTGAATACGCTATCGCTCACATGGAAGGCCACGACTTCCAGGAGCACGATATTCCCATTGCCACCGATATCGCGTCGCAATTCGATGTTCTCGAACAAACGACATTCCATGCTGTAGGGCGATTCTGCAACGTATGGAGGCGCAACAAGTGTCGATGGAGCCTTGGTGAAGCCCGACACGGTGTATTCATCCACATCAGCCGGAAACTCGGCCGATGTGAGATTCATGGCATGGGCCATTGCGTAGGAAACGCAACTGATTGTGCACTCGCGGGTGGCCAAGATATTCAGCCACGTATCCTTTGCCCGACCTGTTTTTGCCGCAATGGCTGGTCCGATGGCCACAATCGGTGGCTTGGAAGCGAACGACATAAAGAACGAGAACGGACTCAGATTCATCACTCCGTTGGCGTCCATCGAGGTTACGAAGGCAATTGGACGTGGTGATACGCCGCTAAGGAGCAGCTGATGGCGGTCGCGGTGCGATAGCTCGTCGGGTAGGATTGTGCGCATGTGCAAATTTGGTCATTTGCAACCTTGCAGCAATCATTGGTCGGGGCTCGATGTAGGGCGTATATTTGCCCCTTGATACACACCCACTACATCCGATACAAGGAGAGGCATGTTTCAGAAGCTCTTGACTCCGCGCGCAGCATCGCTCATGATGGCGCTGACGCTGGCAGCACTGGTCTTCACCACGGGCTGCGGACGACGTGAAAAGAAGGACAATTCCGACGACATCAAGAATGTCTGGAAGAAGGTTGACACGCCTCCAGGTGCCGACCCATCGGTCCCCGACACGCTCGGTGGGGCAGGGTTTGAGAAGGTTGCCGAAACTCTCGGATTCTCGACCTACGTGATCAAGGATGAAGAAGCCAAGTTCTTTGGCGACGATCGTGCCGTCAAGGGTGGCGAACTGAATATCGGTGAAGTCACATTCCCGACAACCTTCCGTCCGGAAGGTCAGGGCTCGTCGATGGTTGTGAACACGGAAATCAAGGGATACGTCTACGAGACGCTTCTGAGCACGCACCCAGTGACGCGCGAGTACATCCCTGCTCTTGCTTCGCACTGGAAGATCAGTCCGGACAAGAAGACGTTCACATTCCGTATCGACCCGAACGCTCGCTGGTCGGACGGACGTCCAGTGGTAGCGCAGGACGTTGTCACAACATGGAAGCTCATGGTTGACCCAGGCATCCTTGAGCCTGCCCTCAACCTTGTGTTCGAAAAGTTCGAACAACCAGTTGCGCTGAGCAAGTACATCGTGCAGGTGACTGCTAAGACAGTGAACTTCCGCAACCTTCTGTACTTCGGCGCCGGCATGTTGATCTATCCGGATCACGAGCTTGGTCAGATCACAGGCAAGGAATTCCTCGACAAGTACAACTTCAACATGCCTGCTGGCACTGGTCCATACTACCTCAACGAGAAGGACATCAAGGAAGGCTCCGGCTGGCGCTTGACACGTCGTCCAGATTACTGGGCGAAGGACTATCCTGGCGCGAAGAACACAGCGAACTTCAACTACATCAACTATATCGTCGTGAAGGACAATCCGACGCTGTTGTACGAAAAGTTCAAGGCAGGCGATATCGATCTCTATCGTTACAACATGGCGACAACAGAGAAGTGGGTAGGCGACACAGACTACGACGCACTCAAGAACGGTTGGGTCCGCCGCTATCGCTTCTACAACAATGGTCCAATGGGTACATCGGGTGTGACGTTTAACATGCGCCGCGCACCATTCGACGATGTCCGTGTTCGTAAGGCATTCATCATGCTCTACCCACGTCAGCGCGTTGTCGAGAAGCTCCTCTTTAACGAGTACGAAATCTACGATACCGACTACCCGAACACACCGTATGCAAACACAACGAACCCTGTTGTGCCGTACGATCCACAAGCAGCAGCGAAGCTTCTTGCAGAAGCTGGCTGGACATCACGTAACAGCCAAGGTATCCTCGTTAAGGGTGGTAAGCCGTTCGTCATTGAGATGGCGATCACCAAGACAGAAGAGCGTTGGATGACGCCATACCAGGAAGAGCTTCGTAAGATTGGTATCGACCTTCGTCTGAAGCACATGGACTGGAACGCCATTATCAAGAATGTTGATGAGCGCAACTTCCAGATCTTCTCCTACGGCTACTCGGGTCTGCTCACACCGAACCCAGAGACATCGCTCAAGGGCGAGCTCGCTGACAAGAACGACAACAACAACATTCAGGGCTTCAAGAATGCCCGTGTTGATGAGCTTCTTCCGATCTACGACTCAACGTTTGATGTCGCTGGTCAAATCAAGATCATCAAGGAAATTGACCGCATCGTCTACGACACACACATGAAGAGCCACTGGTGGAATCCAAAGGGCATTCGTCTTGCTGTGTGGGACAAGTTCGGCATGCCGGAGTACGGCATTGGACGCTACACGCAGCTCAGCTACGTGTTCGGCGCGGCTGGTCTTACATGGTGGTATGATGGCGAGAAGGCGACTGCACTTGCTGAAGCACGCAAGAACAAGACCGATCTTGGTGGAAACAAGGGCGTAACGGAGTTCCGTTACTGGAAAGATTTCTCCGATACCAAGTAATCACCACCTAGTAACCGGACAACATGCTTCAGTACATCATTCGTCGTTTGCTCCTGGCAATTCCGACGTTCTTTGGTGCGACGTTCGTGGTCTTCTTCATTGTGCAGTTTGCACCGGGCGGACCATACGATCAGCAATTGAATGCGCTGCGTAAGGGGCAGGGAGCCGAAGGCGGAGGTTCCGCTATCGGATCTGAGACAATGTCGATCCCGCCAAGTCAGCTCGAAGCGCTACAGCGGTACTACCAAGTGCAAGAGCCAATCTGGAAGCGCTACTGCATGTGGCTAGGCCTTGTGCCACGTCCGACGAACGACTACCTCGTTCAGATCGGCACGCCGCAAAACGTTGGTGGCGGTTTCCGCGTTGATGTGGTCCGTGATCAAGCGTCGGGAGGATACCTCGTATACAAGGCCGGTGACCGTTCAGCGCCACTGGCAGATTGGTACGTTGATCCATCCCAGAAGGCCAACAGTGTGTGGGTCTATCAACGCGAGATCTCCGGCATTTTCACTCTCGACTTTGGCACATCGTTCCAGTACCGCAAACCTGTGACGGAACTCATCCGCGAGCGGATTCCGGTTTCAATGCAGTTCGGACTGATCAGCTTTGTCATCACCTATGTCGTGTGTTTCTACCTCGGCACACAAAAGGCATTGCGACATGGTAGCAACTTCGACGTTGTCTCCTCGAGCATTGTTTTCATCGCCTTCTCGATCCCTGGCTGGGCTCTCGGCGGCGTGTTGCTTGTATTGCTCGGCGGCGGTTCGGATTTGGCGCTCTTCCCAACGGGTGGTTTTCAGTCTGACGACTATGAATCACTGACGATGATTGAGATGATCGCTGATCGTGTATGGTACTTCGTGCTTCCGACGATTGCCTACACGCTCGGTGGGTTTGCATCGATCACGTTGCTGATGAAGAACTCGCTTCTCGATACACTCGGTCAGGACTTCATTCGCACAGCATATGCAAAGGGGCTTCGCGAAGACCGTGTGATCTGGATGCATGCGATGCGCAATTCGGTGATTCCGCTTGTTGCTTCGATCGGTGGCATCATCGGCATCTTCCTTGCTGGAAACTACCTTGTTGAATACGCATTCAACATCGACGGTATCGGTCGGTTGTCGTTCGAGGCCATCCGCTCGCGCGACTCGAACGTCTTCTTCGCGTTTGCTGTAATCTCGATCATCATCACGTTGATCGGATCGATCATCTCCGACTTGATGCTCGCACTTGTTGATCCACGTATCCGATTCTCCTAAACCATGGCATCAACTCCTTCTCTGACGATTAATCAGCGTCGCTGGAAAAAGTTCAAGAGCATCCGTCGTGGATATGCATCGTTGCTCATCCTGCTCGGTGCATATGCGATTTCGTTCTTCCTGCCGCTGATGATCAACAACAAGCCACTGCTCGTCTCGTACGAAGGCTCGTGGTATTCACCGGCTGGACGTGAATTCTTGGGTTCACTGCCATTGGTTGGCGGTCTTGCACCATCGAGCTTCGACCCTGCAACGCAATACGGCGAAGCGGGCAACACAGGTGAAGCAAACTACCGTGAGCTGCAAGCGAAATGGGAAGATGAAGGCTCGGACAACTATATCATCATGCCGATCTATCCGTTCGCGCCGAACGAAGACGTCGGTGTTGATGGCAACGAGAGCTTTGTCGAACCGTTTGCTGAGGATGGACAGGGGAGACTCCGTCCGTTCGGCACAGATGATAACGGACGAGATGTCCTCGCCCGCATGGCGTATGGATTCCAAGTGTCGATGTCGTTCGCATTGTTGATCGCCATTCTCGAGTACCTCATCGGCATCCCTGTTGGTGCAGTGATGGGCTACTTCGGTGGAGCGCTCGACCTTGTGTTGCAACGCATCATGGAAATCTGGCACGCGTTGCCATTCTTGTTCCTGATTATCATCATCGTATCGTTTGTAACGCCAACGTTCTCACTGCTGGTCTTCTTGCTGGTGATCTTCTCCTGGCTCGGGATTGCCACGCAGATGCGTGCGCAGTTCTACCGTGAGCGAGCACGCGATTACGTGGCAGCCGCTGTGTCAATTGGCGTCCCAACACGCACGATTCTGCTCAAGCATATCCTGCCGAACACACTCGTTCCGATCATCACCTTCTTCCCGTTTGCTCTCGTCGGTGGCATCAGCGCTCTTGTATCGCTCGACTACCTCGGATTTGGTATGCCGCCTCCGACGCCATCGTGGGGACAGATGATCAGCGTAGGTCTGTCGAACATCACAAAGTACTGGCTCGTCGTGGTACCGTTCAGCGCGATGTTCCTCACGCTAACGCTCGTGGTGTTTATTGGTGAGGCTATCCGCGAAGCGTTTGATCCGAAGGTATTCTCACGCTTGCGTTAACGACCCCGTTCTTCATCGTTCCACACGGTGCATACAGTGACTCAAGAAAAACTCGTCGAAGTCAAGAATCTTCAAACGTACTTCAACATCGAAGGAACGTGGGCTAAGGCTGTCGATGGTGTATCCTTCGACATCTACAAGGGTGAAGTGCTCGGTATTGTTGGTGAGTCGGGGTCAGGCAAGTCCGTGACTGCGCTTTCACTGATGAAGCTCATTCCTGATCCCCCTGGCCGTATCGTTGGCGGCGAGATCTTGTTCAAGGGCAAGGACATCGTCAAGCTCAGCTACGAAGAGATGTACAACATCCGCGGTAGCGAGATCGCGATGATCTTCCAAGAGCCAATGACATCGCTCAATCCCGTCTTCAAGATTGGGATGCAGATCGCGGAAGTGATTCAAGCGCATACCAAGTGCGATGAAGCAGAGGCGATGAAGCGCGCCGTTGATATGCTGCGCGCCGTGGGTATTCCTGATCCGGAAAAGCGCATCAACGACTATCCGCATCAGTTCTCAGGGGGCATGCGCCAGCGTGTAATGATCGCAATCGCGCTTGCATGTAATCCATCGGTGCTCATCGCAGACGAACCAACGACAGCGCTCGACGTAACGATTCAGGCACAGATCCTCGATCTGATGCTCGAACTCAAGCAACGTCGTGAAGAAGCTGCCATTGTGTTGATTACGCACGACTTGGCAGTGGTTGCCGAGATGTGTCAGCGTGTGATCGTGATGTACGGTGGAAAGGTGCAGGAGGTAGCGTCGGTTGAAGAACTGTTCGCAACTCCACTCCATCCATACACACGTGGATTGATGGCTTCAATCCCACGTCCACGAAAAGAGACCAAGGGTCTTGAGCGCCTCACAGCGATTCCTGGTAATGTGCCGAGCATCATGAACCTGCCTTCGGGCTGCAAGTTCTGCACGCGTTGCACAGAGAAGATTGATCGATGTGAACTCGAAGAACCGCCATTGCGTGAAGTAGCACCGAATCATTTCGTTCGTTGCCATTTAGTCGAGACTACGGGAGGAGCACAGTGAGTTCGGTTGTTCTCGAAGTAAAGAATCTGCACGTGCGTTTTCCCGTGCATGGTGGCATTCTGCAACGCAAGGTTGCCGACGTGCGTGCCGTTGATGGTGTATCATTCAATGTCCATCGTGGAGAGACGCTTGGTCTGGTAGGAGAGTCAGGCTGTGGGAAGACCACGGTTGGGCGCGCGCTGATCAACATTCTCTCGCACGTTGCCCCCGGCGTCGAAGTCGAAGGGGAAGTCAATTACATTGATGCCAACGGAACGAAGACAAACCTCCTTGCACTCACTCGCAGCGAGATGGTGCGGTTCCGTTCGAAGATTCAGATGATCTTTCAGGATCCGTATTCTTCGTTGAATGCGCGTCTGTCGGTGAAGCAAATCATTGCTGAGCCCCTTGAAATTCATCAGCCAGAGCTTACAGCTGCACAGGTTGATGAAAAGGTCAAGTGGCTTCTTGAGCGTGTTGGACTCCAGCCAGAGTATGCAGTGCGTTTCCCGCACGAGTTCTCTGGAGGACAGCGTCAACGCATCGGAATTGCACGCGCATTAGCGACAAATCCTGACGTCATCATCTGTGACGAGCCGGTGTCGGCTCTGGACGTGTCTGTCCAAGCGCAGGTGATCAATCTGATGGAAGACCTGCAGAAGGAATTCGGCATGTCGTACCTGTTCATCGCGCACGATCTTTCTGTGGTGTATCACATCTCGCAGCGCATTGCCGTAATGTACCTCGGCAACATGGTCGAAATTGGATCAGCTGATGACGTCTACTTCGATCCAGTGCACCCATACTCGCGCGCATTGATCTCGGCCGTTCCAGAGCCTGATCCAACGCGACGTGATAAGAAGCGTATTGTTCTGCAAGGAGACATCCCAACTCCACTCAATAAGCCGTCAGGCTGTGGCTTCCGCACGCGTTGTCCGATAGCACGACCAGAGTGCGCGCAGGATGCACCGGTGATGGTCACTGCACCGAATGGTTCGCAGGTTGCATGTCCGTACACGACGTAAGAATGTCTGCATGCATGTGCCATTCGTGAGTGTATGAAGGTCTTCTACTCGGATCACTATACGATTGAGCTTCCCGAGGGACACCGATTTCCGATGCGGAAGTATAGGATGCTGCGCGAAGAGCTGGTGCGAAGGAAGATCATCGACGAAACGCAGTTGTTTTCGCCAGAGCTTGCCGGACTCGAGGACGTGATGCTCGCGCACACGTCGCGGTATGTACACGGCGTGCTCAACGGTACACTCGCGCCCCTTGAACAACGGCGTATTGGATTTCCGTGGAGTCAGGCGCTGGTTGCTCGATCGCTCGCAACCGTCGGTGGATGTATCGCATCATCCTATGCTGCGCTTGAAGATGGCCTAAGCGGGAATCTGGCAGGGGGCACGCACCACGCCATGCGTGATGCTGGCGAAGGGTTCTGCGTGTTCAACGACATCGCCGTCGCTACGCTACGCCTCATGCGCGAAGGACATGTCCGGCGTGTTGCCATTGTGGACCTTGATGTGCATCAAGGTAATGGCAATAGCGAGATTCTTGGCGAACGCGACGACGTCTATATTCTCTCGGTGCATGGGGCAAAGAACTACCCATTCCGACGTGTGCCGTCAACAGTTGATGTTGATCTGCCCGATGGAACAGGCGACGACGAGTACATGCACGTGGTCCGTCGCGAGCTCGAACCTGTGTTGGCCTTTCAGCCAGATATCGTCTACTACCAATGCGGTGTTGATCCACTCCACGCCGATTCGCTGGGCAGACTTTCATTGACGCACGACGGACTCCGGGAGCGAGATGCGTATGTGCTGGAAACATTTCGCTCGCGTGACATTCCCGTCATGCTCGCACTCGGCGGTGGCTATGCTACGCCCATCGAAGAGACCATCGAGGCACAGTGCAACTTGTATGAAGTGGCCATGGATATATCGCAGCGATTTCGACGGTCGTAGATCAGTAGCGCTTTGCGCGTAAGTATGCAGGTGTGAGCCATTGGCTGCGCTGACCTCCGATGACCGGTGTTACGGTCCATCCACGCTGTCGTAGCAATGTGATCACGCTCTCGCCACCAGTCAGATGCAACGCGCCAACTGCTACAAAGGTGCGACCACGCTCGAGCAACGGAATCATGCGTTCGACTAGTCGATGATTACGATCATCGTTAAGTGCTTCCATATCATTGCCGGCCATCACCGACGTGTCGCTTGCCATCGTGGCGAGCTCTTGCAGATCCTCTCTGCTGTATGCGTCGACCATTCGTTGAAGGTCTTCGCTGCCCTCGTTTGCCGTGTCCTGTGCGATGCGCCGTAACCCATCGACTCCCATGGTATCGAGAAGACGAATCTGTTCTGATACGAACTCGAGTCCGACAACATCTCGTTGTTTGCGTTTTGCTAGGTTCCAGAGAAACACATCCATTGCCTCGGGTGCAGTCGCTTCCTCCTGGCCCATTGCCAGCAGTGCCGTGAGCGCGCCCGGCTTCAAACGGGGGATCAGCGCTGATAGTCCTGGCATTCGTTTGTCCACGAGGGTCATCAAGCGTCGAACGGTTGGCGTATCGAGGTCGTCATACAGCGACCCAGACGAGCGCATGATGACACCAGGGTTCATCATGATCTTCTGTGCCGAATCAAGGTGTATCTCCGCTGCAAACGTGGTACATGCGTCGAGGAGCGTCAGAACAGTATCACGTTGGCGGAACACTGAGGAGTCCTGCAGGTGAATAGTCCCGAAGATGTAGCTCGCCTGCGACGATTGGGGACGAGAGACCTTCCACAATAAACTTTGGTCCTCGGCGGTCTTGGCTCCGGTGGTGATGCATAGCATCATGAGCAACACGAGCATTGGCAGTATCTTGCGACGTTGTGACATGTACTTGAGGGACGTAGAGTGACGCGTACCATGCAAAGATCGTTGATTGTGCTCCTTCTGACCCTGTGTGTGGGTACGGTGATTGTTTCTGCGCAGGCAGATCCCCAGAAGGCAGACGACGAGGCCGGCAAGGCGCTCGATTTCATGGATCGCAACCTTCCAGAAAGTGCCATTCAGGCATGGGATAAAGCGCTCGCGCTGATGCCGAACTACCGTCCGTACATGTACGAGAAGGCCGTCTGCCTCACAATGACGAAACGGTTTGACGACGCCATTGCGCTCCTTACGCCGATTTACACCGATACCAGCCTGAAGGATCGGGGGTACCAACTCCTTGGTGCGTGCTACGATGAACGTCAGGACACAGCTTCATCGCGACGGATTTACCGTGAGGGCCTTCAGGCCTACCCTACATCAGGTCGCTTGCACTTCGAGATGGGCCAGCAGTACTACGTAGCATTCGATCGCACGACGGCTCATCAGTGGTGGGCCAAGGGTACGCAGGCCGACCCAACCTATGCGAAGAACTATTACTGGCTTGCGAAGTCGTTTTCCCTGACAAAGGATCTTCTCTGGGGTCTGCTGTACGCCGAGCTGTTCCTCAATCTGGAGCGCAACACCCAACGCACAGCAGAGATGTCGCAGCTGTGCTTCGAAATGTGGAACAAAGCTCTCAAGGTCGGGGATGCGAACGACCCCATCAATTTCTGCTCGGACGACGTCCTTGAACAGCCCGATCCACGGGGTCCGAATGTGATGGCATTCCCGGTTGCCTTCGAGTACACCATGGCCCTTGCGGCTTCTGTGGTCACCCCGAAGGATACCGTGACCCGACGGTTGTCGATTGAGCAGATGGTCGACCTTCGCTATGCCTTTACTCGGGCCTGGGCCAAGGCCGGACTCGACACCACCCACCGGAATGACCTGTTGACCTGGAATGTCGAACTTCAGCGACAGGGGAAGCTCAAAGACTACCTGTGGTGGCTCTTTGCCTATGGGGATAAGGTGGAAATGAACCGGTTCTTCCGGAAGAACGAGCAGCGGTACGACACCTTCCTTGTCTGGTTCGGAGAAAACGGAATGTCGTTCCGAAAGCCTCTTTGCGTAGGCTATCGTTGCCCATAACCCCATAAGCGACGTATATTTGTCGCTCTTTCTTACCACTCAGCACACGTATGGAAATCCTCCTCATTTCGATCGCTCTGATCGCAGCTATTCTTCTCATCCTTGTTGTGATGGTCCAGCCAGGTAAGGCTGATATGATCTCCGGCATGGGCGGCCTTGGCGGACAGATGACGAACCTGCTCGGCGTACGCCAGTCGCGCAACGTGTTGCAAAACGCAACAATGGTGCTCCTCGGCGCACTTGTCCTGATCGCTGTTGTGGTCAACAAGTTCTTCCTTGCATCGGAAAACGGTGGCGGACCGGTACCTGTCACACAAGGTGCTGAGATCCCACAAATGCAACTTCCTGCACAGCAGCCAGTAGCACAACCAGCGCAGCAGGCGCAACCAGCGCAGCAAGCACAACCGGCACAACCAGCTCAACCAGCGGAACAGCCGAAGTAATACATTGAATCTTCAGTGATCGAAGGCGTTCCAACGGGAGCGCCTTTGTTGTTTCCGAACCATCTTTCGAAGCACACCTATGAGCAACCTCATTGGATCACCCATCGAACACGACATTGTGTTCGAAGCCAATGCCGATGCCAACAAGAACCTCGCCCGCGTGATTCAGGCGAAGGGGCAGACAGTGATGTTGGGTGGTGGTCCAAAGGCGATTGAACGCCATAAGGCCAAGGGAAAGCTCACGGCTCGCGAGCGCATTCAAATGCTCGTTGATGAGGGCTCGTCGTTTCTGGAGATTGGCCTGTTTACGGCATACGACATGTATCAGGCTGAGGGCGGATGTCCGTCGGCTGGTGTCGTTGCTGGAATCGGTGTGATTCACGGTCGTGAATGCATGATCGTTGCCAACGATGCTACGGTGAAGGCTGGTGCTTGGTTCCCGATGACGGCCAAGAAGAACATGCGCGCGCAGGAGATTGCCATCGAGAATCACCTGCCGATCATTTACCTCGTCGACTCGGCTGGTGTGTACCTGCCAATGCAGGACGAAATCTTCCCTGACAAAGAGCACTTCGGACGTCAGTTCCGAAACAACGCGATCATGAGCGCTATGGGCATTCCTCAGATTGCCGCAATCATGGGTCCATGCGTTGCCGGTGGAGCATATCTGCCCATCATGAGCGATGAAGCACTGATCGTTAACGGCACGGGAAGTGTCTTCCTGGCAGGACCGGCACTCGTGGAAGCCGCTATTGGCGAGAAGACCGATATCGAGCCACTCGGTGGTGCAACGATGCACAGCACCGTAAGTGGCGTTATCGACTACAAAGTAGAATCTGATGAAGAAGCACTGGCGACGATTCGCTCGCTAGTCGACAAGTTCGCCCCCTCGAAGGGGAAGTCGGCACTCTTTTCACGCGTCGAACCTGTAGCGCCACTGCATGATCCAGAGGAGATCCTCGGAATCATGCCCTCTGATCGCGCCAAGCCATACAACACCCGGCAGATCATCGCGCGATTGGTTGATGGTTCTCAATTCGATGAATACAAGGCCGGCTTTGGTCAGACCATTCTCTGCGGCTATGCACGCATCGATGGATGGGCCGTTGGCATCGTTGCCAACAACCGCGAGATCACGCGCTCAGGTAAGGGCGAAATGCAGGTGGGTGGCGTGATCTATTCCGACTCCGCTGATAAGGCTGCTCGGTTTATTCTGAACTGCAATCAGCGTGGTATTCCACTCGTGTTCCTCCAAGACGTGACCGGCTTTATGGTTGGTACGCGCGCAGAGCAGGGCGGCATCATCAAGGATGGTGCGAAGCTCGTAAACGCAGTGGCCAATAGCATTGTGCCGAAGTTCACCATCATCATGGGGAACTCCTACGGGGCAGGCAACTACGCAATGTGTGGTAAGGCATACGATCCACGATTGATCTATGCATGGCCTACCGCGCAGATCGCGGTGATGGGCGGATCACAAGCTGCAAAAACACTTCTGAGCATCCGTGTTGCGTCGCTCGAAAAGACGGGTGAGAAGCTCACACCAGAGCAACAGCAAACGATGTTGCGTGATATTCAAGCGAAGTATGATGCGACAACAACGCCGTTGTATGCAGCATCACGACTCTGGGTTGATGGTATCATCGATCCGACGGAAACGCGCAGCGTGATCTCGCGTGGAATTGCTGTAGCCTCGCACCAAGGCGTCCTCCCAGAGATGAAGAACGGCGTATTCCAGGTGTAACGTGGAAGAGCTGCAGCGACTGTTAGGAGCCGATCGCGTTCGTACGTCGTACGTTGAACGTCTCGCTGTTGCGCACGACGCCTCACTGTACCGCATCGTTCCGGAAGTGGTTGTCCGTCCGGCAACCCCACAACACATCACGTCGCTCTTTCGCTGGTGTCGCACCAACAAGTCTGCCGTCACATTTCGCGCAGGTGGCACAAGTCTATCTGGACAGGCACTGTCGCATTATGTGCTTGCCGACATCTCGCGCGATTGGACGAAGTGTGAGGTCCTTGATAACGGGGCACGCATTCGCATGCAGCCTGGTATCACGGGCGCCCGCGTCAACGCAATGCTTCGTCCGTATGGAACAAAGCTCGGACCCGATCCCGCGTCGATCATCGCCGCAATGATTGGTGGCATCGTTGCCAACAACGCATCAGGCATGTGCTGTGGCACAGCACAAAACTCGTACAACACGCTCGACGCGATGGAGTATCAGCTCGCATCGGGCATCCGGATTAACACGGCGAACGAACGTGCCGACTCGATGCTTGCATCATCTGACCCCAAGCTCCATCGAGAGCTCAAAGCGCTGCGCGACGAAGTCCGTTCCAATCGTGAACTCGTTGCAACGATCCGTCGCAAGTACGCCATCAAGAACACGATGGGATACTCGCTCAACGCCTTCCTTGATGAAGATCAGCCCGCACGCATCATTGCACGTCTACTTGTGGGCAGCGAGGGAACGCTTGGGTTTATCGAATCCGTCACGCTGCGGACGATTCCGTCGGCTCGCACGATACGGACAACGATTGTGCTCTACGCGTCGTTGCATGAAGCTGCTGCGGCAGTCACATTCTGGCGTGACCATGGAGCTGCTGCGATTGAAATCATGGACGATGCGTCACTTCGATCCGTTGCTGCATTGCCGACCACTCCGGAGGCGCTGCGCGTGATTGCCGATGGCGCAGCCGCACTGCTGGTAGAGTTTCATGACATCGCACCACCACACGTTGACGGCGTCTCCTGGGCGACCACACCACAGGAGCAGGCCGTACTCTGGCGTGTACGCAAGGGGTTGATGCCGACCGTGGGATCAATGCGTCCCGTTGGCACGACAATGATCAATGAAGACATCGCCGTGCCCCCTGAACATCTTGCATCGCTCATTAGCGATGTGCAGGCGCTGTTCCGTGAATTCAACTACCACGATGGTGTGATCTTCGGACATGCGAAGGATGGCAACATTCACTTCGTCCTGCATCAAGCATTTCAGAACGACGCGGATACCGAACGCTATGATCAGTTCATGCGACGTATCGCTGAGATCGTTGTTGATCGGTATCACGGCTCGCTCAAGGCAGAGCATGGTACCGGTCGGAACATGGCACCCTTTGTTGAGCATGAGTGGGGAGCTGATGCATTCGCTGTGATGCGCCGTGTGAAGGAATTGCTCGATCCACAAGGGATTCTCAATCCGGGCGTTGTGATCAATGATGATCCGATGATTCATGTGCGGGACATCAAGCCGGTGCCATCACTCGAGGATCCTTTGCAGGCAGGTGTGCGACCGAAGGAAGATCTCTGTATCGAATGTGGCTTCTGCGAGCACATATGTCCAACGCGTGCGCATACGCTTACCCCGCGGCAACGCATCGTACTCCAGCGAGAAGTTCATCTTCATCGGGATCAACCCGACGTGGTTGCAGAGATCGAGAAGATGTATCGCTACGACGGCGTCGATAGTTGCGCCACGGACGGCATGTGCGCCACGGTATGTCCTGTCGGGATCGATACTGGCGACATGGTCAAGCGCATGCGCTCGCGGTCGACACCAACGATCGTGCATCGTCTTGCCTCAATCGTCGCTCGCCGAATGTCGCTAGCGCATCTCGGCATGCGCGCTGTAACGTCGCTATGGCGAACGTATGGCTCGTATCACGCGGTCCGTCGAACGCGGCAAGGTGAGCCCCATATCCTCTACGTGCAGACGTGTCCGAGTAGGTGGTTTGGCGGCAACGGCGATCGTGAAAGTCTCGACCAAGTAGTCCTTTCGCTCGCCGAACGCGCAGGGCTGCGGATGCAGACCATCTCGGGTACCAGTTGCTGCGGACAGCCATTCTCGTCAAAGGGGCTGAGCACCGCTGCTGATGCGGCGCAAGGCGAACTCCTCGAACGTATTCTCCGCATCGTACGCAAGCGAGACATGCCCGTGCTTGTAGACGCCTCGACGTGTGCTGCAGCACTCATCGCGGCGTGTCGAGAACACGGTATCCGTGTGCTTGATCAGACGGCATATGCAGAGCTTGTGTTGGAGCGACTCCCGATACGGAATCGACGCACATCGGTAGCCGTTCATCCAGGATGCGGCAGTGCAAAGCTCGGTCGCACGGATGCATTCATTCGCATCGCAGAGCGCTGTGCCATTTCTACCTACTTGCCCCCTGACAGTGGCTGCTGCGGCATGGGAGGGGATCGAGGAATCCTTCATCCAGCAATTGTTACGTCGGCCAATGCCGTTGCCAAAGCACAACTGCCACCAACGGTGCGGCTTGGGGTTTCTGCGAATTCCTTGTGTGAAGGCGCTCTGCGCAAGAGCATGGGCATCCAGTACGTATCGCTCCTGCACCTCGTCGAAGAGGTCACACGCTCTTAACGAAACGTCTGTCCTTTCCAGACAACGTCGCGCCGCAAGGTTAACAAGGGCAGGATCAACTCGAGTCCGAGCAGGGCAAGGAGCGACGGACCAATTGCCGGGATGATTGCGCGTTTGCCAACATGCACGGCCGAGATTGCGATCAACAATCCGTCACCCAGAATGCGCAGACCAGCCAGCACGGCGACCCACAGCCACGACGACGTTGATATTGCAACGACGAGTCCAATCCAAACGCTAGCACTGCTTACAACGAAGGCAACGGCTTTCCATCCCAGTGCCATGCCGCCGCGCACCCAGCGATGCTTTTGCTTGACATATTCAGCGAATGTGTCGCACGCGAGTGTCTCTACCGTTGCATGTCGATTACAGAGATATCGCACGTCATGTCCAGCTGCAGACATCGCCTGAAGCAATGCCAAGTCTTCTGTAAGACTAAACGGGATTGCTGCATATCCACCGAGTGACGCCATTGCGCTGCGGCGAAGCGCCATGTTATTGCCGAAGCAACCAAGCGGTGTACCGTTATTGAGTCCGGCACGCGCCATCGTGTGCGTGTACAGCCACTCGACATCTTGGATGGTAGCAAACGCACCATCACGTCGAATCGTTGTGAAGCCGCAGACCATGCCGACATGTGCGTCGGTAAATGGTTCGCACATCGCATCCGCCCATGAGGCATCAACGGTACAGTCTGCATCCGTGAGCAGAAGGATGTCACCACGTGCATGGTCAATGCCATACTGCAATGCACCAGGCTTGCCCTGCAGGTTCCGGTCGGGCGATGCAGTCGTACGATGCAGCGCGCGGATGCGATGATCCCGTTGCGCCAGTGCATTGATCACATCGGCCGTACCATCGGTGCTGCGATCATTGACGATGATAACTTCTGCTGTGTCGATGTGTGCGATCGCCGCGAGGACCGAGGTAACGCAGTGCTCGATGGTTGCTTCTTCATTGCGCGCAGGGATGATCACACTGACAGACGGACGCACGTGAGTACCACTGCGCGTCGGTACTGTTCGGGCTTGACCGATCAGGAAGAACGCGATGCGTAGGGCATAGATGCCGCTTGCGCAAACCAGTACGACAGCGATCAGAGAATCATTCATGCGTATCGCAAGTTAGCCCGTACTAGATTTGCGTACCATTACGAAACATTCATCATTGCAGGGCTTATGACTACCAAGCGCCGAGTTGACCTGATCAACGACCCCATAGGCCCGTCCCTTCGGCGTTTTGCTGTCCCACTTGCGTTCAGCTTCATTGTCAACATGGTGTATTCGCTGATCGATCGCTTCTACGTTTCGCGTCTTGGCGACGCGGCGATTGCAGCCATTGGATCGAGTGATCAAATCGTGTTCCTTCTGTTTACACTAGCCAGCGGCTTTGCCGTTGGTAGTGGGATCATCGTCGCTCGACGTTTCGGTGAGGGCGACCGCGTAGGCGCCTCGCGCACGGGCACACAAGCACTCGTCGGCATGGCCATCATGGCTGGATCCGTTACTGCTGTGATGTATGCTCTGCTGCCTTTCATCCCATCAGTTATGCAGATGGATACCGAGGTTGAAACGCTCAGCGTTGAATACCTGAGCATGCTCCTTGTTGGGTTCACATTCAACCTGATGAACTTCCAGATGTTCAGCACCGTGCGATCGACAGGCAACGCTGTGTTTCCGATGACCGTGCTCATTATCACCGTGGTGCTCAACGCAGTGATCGCCCCGTTCCTCATCTTCGGCATTGGTCCATTTCCGGAACTCGGGATGCGCGGAGCTGGCCTTGCCACCGCGTTGTCGCAAATCAGCGGCACAGGCATCGCACTCACAGCACTGATACGAGGATCAACGAATATCCGACTGGACTTTACGCAGTTTCGACTCGATGGAGCGTTGTTGCGCCGTGTGGCTCAGCAAGGTTTACCAGCCTCGTTGCAGATGCTGTCCGTATCACTGAATCGCGCCGCCATCTTCGCAATCGTCGCGGGCTTTGGGACACACGTAACCGCTGCATATACGCTTGGACTCAACATCGACATGATGGTGTTCATGAGCGTGTTTGCCATGGGTATTGCCGTCGAAACTGCAACAGGTCAGAACCTGGGCGCAAAGAAGCCCGAGCGCGTGCGGCTGATCCATCGGAGCGCGATCATGCAGATCGGCGCGCTGATGCTCGTGCTCGCTGTGGCTGTGTGGGCATTTGGAACCGAGTTCGTGAAACTCTACACGCAGAATCCTGCGACAGTGGCCGAAGCAACCCAGTACCTGAACATCACCGTGATCGGATACGTGTTCTTTTCGACAGGACTGCTGACCGTGCGCGTGCTTTCAGGGGCAGGTGCTTCGATGCTGGCGATGTCGATTACGGCGGGAAGCCTTCTTGGGATCCAGCTTCCATTATCGCTCGTTCTCGGCTATGCCACGCCGATGGGGCCAATGGGCGTATGGATTGCCATCGCTCTGGGTTACATCGTGTTTACGGCGATATCACTGCTCGTCTTCCGCAGCAATCGATGGAGCGCCGTTCATGTATAACGATCATGCGATCCTGATTAAACCTGCACGGCACCGGATATGTCTGACCGTGCGCAAACTAAGGGAATACATCCTGCTATCGTGAGCCTGCTAGACCTAACCATGGATTCCGACCTCCAGATACTCGAAGCATACAGATCTGGAGATCGCGAGCGTGCCAGCAATGCGTTTGTGCGCAAGCATCAACGCTTTGTGTACGGCATTGCGCGTAGGTTTATGCGGGATCACGACGACGCTCAGGATGTGGTGCAGGACGTCATGATTCGTGCGCTTGCTGCACTCGAGAGTTTCCAGCAACAGAGTTCGATGCAGACGTGGCTCTACCGTATCACGGTCAACACATGCACGTCGGCTCTCCGAAAGTCCAAGATTCGACGATTCTTCCAGATAGATACTGATGTCGAGCAGCATGGTTCGACCGACTCCCATGCACGCGCCGACCATCGGGTGCAGGAACAGGATCTCGAAACGTTCCTTCGCAACGTGCTTTCTACGCTGCCTCAGCGACAGCGCGAGGCGTTTTGCATGCGCTACATCGACGAGCTATCGTACGCAGAGATGAGTCAGATCACGGGTACCTCCGAGGGGGCACTCAAGGCGAACTACCATTGGGCGGTGAAGAAGATTGCCGAAGCGATGAAGGCAAGTGAATACCGTCCACCAACGACTGAACAATCTTCAGAACACTGACATGCACGACAAACGAACTGAAATCGAGTACGAACTGCGCGAGATTCTGTCGACGGACGACGCCGATGATCAGACTGCGGCAGACATGATGATTGCGCATCGTCAACGTCTTGCGCAGCAGATCGGTGCGCAAGCCTTTGCACGTCGTTCTGCCAAGCACACGCCAGCGCGTCGCTGGAGCGCACGTACGTCGATCTGGCTTGCTGGAGCCGGTGGGGCAGTCGCTACCGTCCTTGTGATCTTGCTAGCGGGCGTGCAGCAGCCACAACACCAACAAGGAGCTCAGCAGCAGATCATTTCGCAAACGCAAATCCCAACAGCCTCGCAGTCATCCTCGGATGATGGTGCAGATGTGGACGCATTGGTGCGCGAAACGCTTGCGAGTGTTGATGAGGTATGGGAACGCGGCGAGCAGGATATCGATCGACTGATATCGGATCGCTCAGGGAAGTAGATCTCAGATCATCAATCCCACGACGCACGCCGTCAGGAGGTTCGCCAGTGCGCCAATGCACATTGCCTTCAATCCAAAGCGTGCAACCTCGGCGCGGCGATCTGGTGCCATCATGCCGTAGCCACCGATCTGAATACCAATCGACATCACGTTGGCAAAGCCACAGAGGGCGATTGTTGCCAAGCGTACCGTACGATCGCTCAGCGTGCCATCAGCAACCATGCTTGCTAGACGATCATACGCAATGAATTCCGTCAGCGCGATCTTAGTGCCCAACAGTGAAGCAAATGCCGAGGCCTCGTGTGCAGGGATGCCGGTGAGCCAGGCGAAGGGAAGAAAGCACCAACCTAAGATCATTTCGATTGATGACGGGAAGCCTGACAGTCCCGCATCAGCCATGGCCGTAGCACCAATACCCAGCAATGCATCAAGGAACGCAACGATAGCCTTGAAGGCGATCAGGACCACAACGACGTTGATTGCGAGCTTGGCTCCGTCGAGTGCGCCATGCGCTACAGCATCGAGGACGTTGCCAGATGAGATCACCGGATCGAGTGACTGAACTTCGAGCTCACGTTCACCCGACCGACGTGGTTGCGCAATCTTTGCGAGAACAAGAGCAGCAGGTGCAGCGAGAATCGACGCAATCATCAGATCGGTAGCATTGATCCCGCGCGCGACGTACACGCCCATCGTTGAACCGGCAATGGTGGCAAAGCCACCAACCATCATCGCGAAGAGTTCCGACGACGAGATGTGTGGGATGTAATGTCGGACAAGAAGGGGCGACTCAGTCTGACCGAGGAAGATCTCACCGACAGCATTGATTGACTCGATGGGGGCGGTACCCATTGTGCGCTCGATTATGCGTGCCGACCATCGCACCACGCGTTGCATGATGCCATAGTGATACAGAACACTCATGCACGACGAAAAGAAGACGATCACCGAGAGGATGGTCAGTGCGAACTGAAATCCCACCACACCCTGTCCCTTCGGCAGCGGAAGGTCGCCAAACAAGAACGCTGCTCCATCGCGCGCGAACCCGAGAAACCACGTAACGCCATCACCGAGGTATTGGAATGCGGCAACACCGGGAGGAAACAACACCATTGCAAGCGCTAGGACGCCTTGGAGGAGCATTCCGATGACCACTGTACGCCACGGAATGTCCTTGCGCGATGACGACCACGCAAATGCTAATCCGAGAATGACGACTATCCCAAGGCCCGAGGCTAGTTGTTGCATGGATGCTTCCGCGTTACCGTTCGGTATCTATCAGCACGTTACTCTCACCAAATGTCGAACAGAGAAACGCCGTGTTCTCCTTCGAGGTCTTGATCTTCATGGTGGTGAGGTACTGTCGCTTGCCTTCGGGATGCATCACAACGAACGAGATACTGTCTTCAGCGTCTCGTGTGTTACAGCGTTCCTTGAGCTCGCGGAGATGATCGTCGGTGACACGATCGGGTCGAATACAGACAACATATCCCTTCGAGAACTTCTTCTCTGCCTGTTCCAACGTGAGTACTTCGTCGACAATGATCTTCGCCGTATCGCCGTTAATCTCGCATTTGCCGATGAGAACAACGACGCTGTCGGGACGGAGTAGCTCGGCAAACTTCTTGTAGGCGTCACTCCACAGGATGGCTTCTGCACTCCCGTTGTACTGTTCAACCTTCAACACCGCAAACGTGTTTTCCCTTCGATCAAGCTTGGTACGAACGTCGCTGAGTAGACCGCACATGCGCACGGTCTTGCCGTTCAGCTCGGGATCAAGGCGTGCCAGCGAGAGTGTACTGAACGACTGCACGGCGAGCGCATACTCCTGCAGCGGGTGCCCAGAGATGTAGAAGTTGAGATACTCGCGTTCTTTCTTCAGGCGGTCGCGCTCAGGCCATGGATCGATTGCTGGGAGTGAGGGCTCTTTGGGCTTTTCAATCTCCTGTGAGCCGAAGAGACCACCAGAGCTCGAGAGCACGTCGTCCTGGACTTGTGATGCGTAGTGCAGTGCTGTATCGATTACGGAGAACAGCTGTGCCCGGTGCCCTGAGTTCAGCGAATCAAATGCTCCGGTGCATACAAGCGCTTCGAGAATACGCCGATTGACAACCTTCTTTTCGACACGTGCTGAGAAGTCGAAGATCGATGAAAACGGTTGCTCCTGCCGGGCTTCGACGATTGCATCAACAGCACTGATACCAACGGTCTTGATACCAGCCATGCCGAAGTAGATGACGTTCTTATCAGCGACGAATGTTGCTGTTGAACGATTAACATCAGGAGGTAGCACGGTGATCGAGAATCTCCGCGCCTCGTCGATGAGTCGCACAATCTTGTCTTGATCGTTGAGTTCGGCCGTCATGTTGGCAGCGAGAAACTCGGCGGGGTAATGCGTCTTCAGCCATGCCGTTTGGAAGGCTAGGTAGGAGTATGCAGCCGAGTGAGACTTATTGAAACCGTAGGCGGCAAACTTCTGAATCAAGTCAAAGATCTCAGAGGCGGTTGCCTCATCAATTCCTGCATGCCCCTTCGCTCCATCGACAAACTTCGAGCGCTGCTCAGCCATCGACTTCTCGTCCTTCTTACCCATGGCGCGGCGCATCACGTCGGACTGCGCAAGCGTGAAGCCGGCGAGTGTCTGCACGAGCTGCATAACCTGCTCTTGGTAGACGATGATGCCGTAGGTCTTTTCGAGGATTGGCCCCATGAGAGGATGGAGATACTCGATTGGCTTTCGTCCGTGTTTCCGATCGATGAAGTCGGGGATATTGCCCATCGGACCTGGTCGATAGAGCGCGTTCATCGCGATCAAATCATCCAGTACTGTTGGCTTCAACTCGCGCAGTGCCTTCTGCATCGGTTCGGATTCGAACTGGAAGACGGCGAGCGTTTGGCCGCGGGCAAAGAGCTCATAGGTGGCTGGATCATCGAAATCGATCGAATCGATGTCGATATCGAGCCCATGATTGCGTTTGATCTGCGCGAGCGTCTCGTCGATGATGCTGAGCGTGCGCAATCCGAGGAAGTCCATCTTGAGGAGACCTGCTTCCTCGAGATCCTTCATGTTGTACTGCGTAGCCGGCTCGGTATTCGGCGTTTTGTACACCGGAACGTAGTTGCTGATCGGACCCGGTGCAATAACCACTCCGGCAGCATGTAGCGACGCATTACGTGCGAATCCTTCGAGCGTCTTGGCGTATTCAAGCATGTCCTTGATACGCTGATCATCACTGGTCTTCAGCCACTTGAGCTCAGGAAGCTCTACCGCTTCGGAGAGCGAGTGGACCTTGCCAAGGATCACGGGAATCTTGTCGGTGATGCTATTAATCGTTGCTAGGTCGATACCCATCACGCGGCCCACATCCTTCAATACGGCACGTGACGAAAGCGTACCAAACGTAATGATCTGTGCTACCGAGTCGGCGCCGTATTTCTCCTTCACATACTCGATGACGCGCTCGCGCTTATCGTCAGAGAAGTCGACGTCGATATCGGGCATCGACACACGATCAGGATTGAGGAATCGCTCGAAGAGCAGATCGTACTTAAGTGGATCGATGTTGGTGATGCCGAGCGCATAGGCTACGAGCGATCCAGCAGCAGAGCCCCGGCCGGGTCCGACGCGGACGCCCATTTCGCGGGCAGCTCGGATAAAGTCCCATACGATCAGGAAGTATCCGGCATATCCCATGCGACGGATAACATTGAGCTCGAAGCTCACGCGATCGAGGATGGTGCTTGTGAGGTTCGGGAAGCGCTCTTCCAGCCCCTTCATCGTGATTTCCTCGAGGTAGTCCTCGAGGGTCGTTGCGTCACTGTCAGCAGGGATAGGGAACTTCGGTAGCTGCAGATCGGTCGGAATCGTTAGGTCGACTTTATCAGCGATCTCTTCCGTCGACTCGATGCCTTGGGCAAAATCTTTGAAGAGCTTCTTCATATCTGACTGCGTCTTGAGGTACATCTCTGGTACCTTATAGCGCAGATCTGTCTTCACATTGAACTGACCATCCCGAGCGAAGGACGCGTCCTTGTTGATGTGAAGCAGCACGTTGTGTGCTACAGCATCTTCCTTCTTGACGTAGTGTGCATCGTTGGTGACAACGAGTTTGATCCCGAGTTCCTTCGCAAGCTTTGGTGCGAACTCGAGAACGTGTTTGTCCTCGGGTAGACCGTGATCTTGCAACTCGATATAGAAGTCGTCGCCGAAGATTTCCTTCAACGTGATCGCATTCGCACGCGCTGTGTCTACATCACCGGCAAGCATTGGCGCGTTAATGGGGCCAGCAAGGCACGCGGAGGTAGCAATCAGTCCTTCATGGTGCTGCCGAAGCAGATCCATGTCGATACGGGGCTTGTAGTAATACCCGTGCGTGTGACCGATGGACGTGAGCTTGATGAGATTCTTATAGCCTTGCTCGTTCTTCGCGAGAAGGACAAGGTGGTAGTAGTTTCTCTTCTTCGCAGCGTCTTGAATCTTCTCGCGATCCGTGTGTTTACGAACGGCGATATACACCTCACAGCCGATGATGGGCTTAACACCGGACTTCTTTGCTTTCTTGTAGAACTCGAAGCACCCGAACATGACACCGTGGTCGGTGATCGCGAGTGCTTTTTGACCGTCTTTGACTGCTGCATCGATAAGAGTCTGGGGGCTTGCAGCCGCGTCGAGCAGGGAGAAGTGCGTGTGGTTGTGGAGGTGAACGAAGCTCATGCTGCAATCTACTTACCGAGACGCTTTACCTGCTCCGTCAACATGGATTCAAGTTGTCCACGGGCCGCAGCACCAAAGAGGGAAAGCTCAATATGGATATGTACACGGTGGTGTTCGACCGTGACCGTGCCATGTCCAAGTTTTCCACGGGCATGTAAGACGTTGCCTTCCCACCGAGTTTCGTCGAGCATGAGTCGTACTTCTGGTCGCGCCAAGATCTTGGTGTCGATGATTTCGCGCATCTCCACCACCGTCTTCGACGTCTCTATCGTTTGATCAATCGCTGCCATCAGAATTACCTCTGGGTTATGAACATCTGCGTTGATACAACGGCCCCAGTGCGGAGCAATTGTAGGGTGTAGACACCCGTTGCGCAGTGAGTGACGTCGATGCTTGTTCGTGTAGTGGATCCATCGACGTCGTGTGTCGCACGAACACGTCCAGCCGCATCGCTAATCCGCACCTGATCGACGTCGGTGCCAATGCCCGACCAGTCGATCATCATCACACCGTTTACCACGGGATGCGGTGCCACGATGGCTGCGATCGCAGCGCCTTCATCCTCATTGACGGATACGATCTCGAAAATCATTGGACGGTTGACTGACACGTTTTCTGGATGCGTGCTATCGCGCATGTCACACGGCAACAGCTCGTTGCGATAGTACTGTGTGAGCACATGATACTCGCCAGTATTGCACTCGCCATTCTCGTTGTAGACAACAAGGTCACCGAAGACACGAACCGAGCCACCTAGCTTGTAATTGAACACCTGTGAACAACCACCAAGAACTGCACCACCGGTTATGCGGTTGTTCTGTGCTAAGCATTGATCGCGCACCACGGCACTGTCGGTGAGTGTTCCACCAAGAACAAACGCATTGTCTGTCACGCGGGCATACCCAGAGATCGTCGCATCCTGCACGTAGGTGTATCCCTCGATTCGTGCATTTCCAGTGATCGTGCTTGCTCCTGCTACAATTGCTCGGGGTCCAACGTACACACTTGCATCAACCTTTGAGCGGTCATCCACCCAGCCCCCTCCATTAGGATGTCGTTTCCCGGGACTTTGTCGCAGCTGCGGACGAACAAGATCTGGGTGCTGATAGCCCTCGGGAACAGCATTCTTCAGCCGTACCTCATAGGGATAATGGTACCGCTTCGGATTGCCATTCCAAGTGTTGTTGAGCGTTGGATTCGCATGCATACTGTCCACAGGTGCACCGAGTACCACCAGATACACACGCTCTTCTTCCGGGATGAGTTCAATCGAGATGGTGCCACGTGTAGAGGTCTGCACGTGATGACGTCGATGCTCGGTTCCGTCGGCGCGTTCGGTGACGAAACCATATCGCCACCCGGCATGATCGTTCACTTCTGCATGACCGATGAACGTGACCTCGACGGACTTCGACCGGTCGTCGACGTAGAGCGGAACAACGTTGTATCCATAATCCTGCGGAGCATTGTACGGATCGGAATAGTAGCGACGTTGCGTTGTGTCGATCGCGCGAAGAACATCATACGTTCGTTGAGCAAAGATCCGACCCCAGCCAGCAGAGAGGCGATCTCTGCGTGAGTTGCGAAGGTATGTGCCCCAGGAATTTGTTGGATAGTTCCA
Source organism: uncultured Melioribacter sp. (assembly GCA_964432155.1). Taxonomy (GTDB): domain Bacteria; phylum Bacteroidota; class Ignavibacteria; order Kapaibacteriales; family Kapaibacteriaceae; genus UBA10438. Next base: position 97,144 of record CAYSMF010000001.1, read on the forward strand.
ACAGACGGCATTACGTGCGTAGTCGAACATAAAGTCGTTGAATTCGACCTGCGTGAGATTCGCAATGCGTCGCAGCGTTTGGAGTGGATATTCAAGGGGCTTCCATTCAGTCCAAAGTCTGCTCACCATCGGCAAGCCGAGTGTGCTGTGGATGTGAAACAGGAAGTGATACCCCTCGTAGTTGAATTTCCAGTCAGGTTCGAGCATCAGATAGTGATGCGCGTCGATGTCTGACGAGACGGCCATCGGGTAGAGAACGTTGCGCACATAATTCGCATGCGTTTCGTAGAACAGACCGTCGTTGTCGTAGATCGCCTTTGCACCACGTTGCGAGTTTTGATCATCGATGTGGTACATCGCCTGGAGCGAATGGGTGAACTCGTGAGCAATCACGCCACCATCACGCGTGGCATTCGGGTGCACCCAGAAGGCTCCGATTGTATCGTCAACAGCCCAGCCATTAGCCCATCCTTCGGGTCCACCTGGACCGTAGGTGTTGTACATCACGATCACGTACTTGTACTTCGATGCCTGAGTTCCCGGCTCGTCATGGATCATCCCGAGTTCGTCGCAGCGACGGAAGATGTACTCCATGGTGTCGAGGATCTGCTTCGGGTCGAAGCGAAGATTCGGGTCGGTGAAGGTCTCAGGTTTCGGCCCAACGCCATCACCCCAAATCAGGAAGAAGTTTGCGCTCTGCGCCGTCTTATCCCACGAGAATTGACGTCCTTCGATCGTATTCGTGTCGCGGATGTAGGCAGGTACGTACGCCTGCTTCTGTGCAGACGCACCATGCGGGAGGAACAGCCAGACTGTGAGACTGATGATCAGGTAACGAACGTGTGCTTTCATAGCACGAAGATATCGATGCTATGGTAAGTTTGAACATGGCAAAAGCAACACTTAAAACCGCCCCCACGTCTGCAGTTCTCGGTACGCTTCTCGCATCGATTGCCGACCCTCAGCGCAGGACCGATACGGAGAAGGTGTGCGCGCTGATGGAGCAGATCACCGCGTGTGCTCCGGTGTTATGGGGCCCGAGTATCGTCGGCTTTGGATCGCAGACGCTCGAGTACGATTCAGGTCGGGTTGTCGACTGGTTCGTTGTTGGATGCTCTCCACGGAAGGCAGCCCTCACACTGTATCTGCACAGTACGGCTGATGTAACCGACCTCCTGTCCAAGCTGGGAAAGCACACGACAGGGAAGTCGTGCATCTACATCAAGAAGCTTGATCAGATCGATATGTCTGTGCTCACAGAGCTTATCACGCGCACATGGCGCGCCGCTGTCTAACGGAGTTGTTTCTCTGCTGGTCTTATCGCAGCGCTTCGCGCACGCGGGCACTTACAACGTCGAGAATCCAGACGACCGCAGTGATGAGGATCACCAGCGTGCCAACCTCATTGTATTTGGCAAGACCTTGATACTGCGTGAGCAGTGTGCCAATACCGCCACCACCGACAAAGCCGATAATGGTTGCCATCCGCACGTTGATGTCCCAGCGGTAAATCGTAAACGACAAAAACGGGATAATGCACTGCGGGACGATGGCGAACCATAGCACTTGAATGCGCGATGCACCAGTTGCAGAAATGGCTTCGATCGGACCGCTGTTGACGTCTTCAATCTGCTCGCTGTATTGCTTGGTGAGCGATGCGACGGTGTGCACCACAAGTGCAAGCATGCCCGCGAACGGACCAATACCAACCCACACCGAGAAGATGATCGCCCAGATGATTGGCTCCATCGACCGCATGATGTTGAGGATGACGCGCAATCCAACATAGATCGACTTTTTAAGGGGCGTATCAGACATCACGTTGCGAGCAGCAGGGAAGCTGAGAAGGAACGAAATCGGCACGGCTACAACGGTTGCCATGAAGGCTGTGAAGATCGTCACCACCATTGCCGAGACGGCCTCGCCGATAATGTCGAACTCCGGTGTAACGAGCGCTTGGAAAATGCGACCAGCACCCGCAAGACCATCACCAGAGAAGAACTCGATTGGAGAGATGGCTGTGATAATCCACCCGCCGACAATGAACACCGACAACGTGAGCCATCCCAAGTGGGATACAACACGCATCGACGAACCTTCTGGAGTGTCGATGCCCAAACTCACACCACCGATCGACGCGTTACGGAATCGTCCAACGATCGCGAACACGGCAGCACCTGCCATCGCCGCATACAGCGCGCTTGTGATGTCAGGCGACAATGTGATGTCGAGCAGGGCTGGAACGATCACACGTGCCAGAAGCGCACCCACGGCAGCGCCAAGGAGAAGATCGATGAGGATGGCGAGGATTCGTTTCATCGGATTTCTACCTCCACTGCATCTTCACCATAGATGGTGGCAAACCACTCATCCGTGATTTCGTGAGGGGTTCCTTGAAACACCATCTCACCACCCTTGAGGGCGATTACCCGCGTTGCATACTGTCGCACGAGCGACAGGAAATGCAGGTTGCAGATCACCGTTGTGTTCATTTCCTTGTTGATACGCTCGAGGTACGACATCACAGAGTGTGACGTAGATGGATCGAGCGATGCAACTGGCTCGTCGGCAAGGAGCATCTGAGGTTGTTGCATGAGCGCCCGCGCAATGGCAACGCGTTGTTGCTGTCCACCCGAGAGCGAGTCGGCGCGAATCTCTGCCTTCTCCGGAATACCAACGACCTTCAACGCCTCATGAGCTCTGCGCGTGGCATCGTCGGAAAAGCGACCCATCATGGCGTTGAACGTTGGCGTCGATCCAAGTGTGCCGTAGAGGACGTTCTTGAGAACGGAGTGGCGAGGGATCAGGTTGAAGTGCTGGAAGATCATCCCGATGCGCGCCCGGTGCTGACGGAGCGCTTCGCCCTGGATGTGCGTGATGTCTTGCTCATGAAACGTGATCGAACCCGATGTTGGTTCGAGCAAGCGATTGAGGCATCGCAGCAGTGTCGACTTCCCACTACCCGAGAGACCGATGATGACGAGGAACTCGCCAGGCATCACATCAAACGAGATACCCTTGAGGGCTTGATAGCCATTTGGGTAGGTGAGCGTCAGGTTTCGGACAGACAGGAGCGGTTGCATCATGCAAAGATAGAGAACACGCCGTAGGTTTGTGGGATGCTAGCTCTCTGGGATATCGATGGTACGCTCGTTCGGGTGGATCATGGAATTGGACGGGAAATGTACGTCCGCTCGTTTCAATCGCTCTTTGGCGTCAACGTTCAACCAATTGTCGAAACGATGTCGTTCGCGGGTCGGACCGACAGAGGTTTGGTCTACGACATCGTCGATTCCGCGGGAATCCCGCGCGTCCGTCTCGATGAGATCTGGACAGAGTTTGCCCATGATATGTCGCAGCACGCCTTCGAACTCATCACCCCGCAAACCACCACCTTGCTCGACGGAGCGATCGATTCGCTCCATGCAATGCAGGAACAGGGGGTTGTCTGCGCACTGTTGACGGGGAACATCGACGGAATCGCCCAACACAAGTTGGCCATGGGTGGTATTCCGGATCTCTTCGTCGCCGGAGCATTTGGCGACCATCATGCCGACCGACGTGAACTCCCACCAAGAGCGCTGACTGCGGTCAATGCCGCGCTCAATACCTCGTTCGGTCCAGCTGATGCCGTGATTATCGGCGACGCAATTGGCGACGTCACCTGTGCGCTTGCGCACGGAATCGCGTGTATTGCAGTGACGACCGGCGTGCATACCTCTCAACAGCTCGCCGAAGCTGGTGCGTCACGTGTCGTCGAGACACTTGCTCCTGGTTCGGCAACGGTCACCCATTTGCGGCAAGTTTTGGGGTATCTTTGAGCCCATGAGTCAACGTTTGACGATAGCAATTGACGGTCCGGCCGGTGCAGGAAAGAGCACCACAGCTCGCAGAGTTGCTGAGCATCTTGGATACGTCTACATCGATACCGGTGCGATGTATCGCGCCGTTACGCTGGCTGCACTTCAGCGCAGCACACCCCTTGAAGATCTTGCCCTTGGCGAGTTGGCCGAGAGCCTCGACATTCGCCTCGAGCCGACGTCCGACGGACAGCGCGTTCTGCTTAACGACGAGGATGTGACGCGCGCAATCCGCGAAGCCACGGTCACGAGTAATGTGAGTCAGGTCAGCGTCTTCCCAAGTGTTCGCAAAGCCTTAGTCCAACGTCAGCGTATGCTTGGATTGCATGGCGGAGTTGTGATGGACGGACGTGATATTGGAAGCGTTGTGTTCCCGAATGCTGAGATCAAGGTCTTCCTTGTCGCAGATGTAGAAGAGCGTGTGCGACGTCGCGTCCTCGAAGCCGAGCAGCGTGGTGAGCATCTCGATGTCGAAACGGTTCGCCGGCACATCATCGAACGCGACAAGCTTGATAGCGAGCGTGAAGTGAGCCCCCTGATGAAACCTGAAGGTGCAACAGAGATCGACACAACACATTGCACAATTGACGATCAGGTTCAGCGCATCCTGGATCTCGTCAATGCATACCAAAAGACGTATTCGATCGTCTCCGCCTTCACGAATTTTTAACGCGTCAAAACAGCCCTCCTATGGTCACTGTCTCCATCGATCGGTATAGCGGATTTTGTTGGGGAGTTGTGCGTACAGTGCAGATCGCAGAAGATCAGCTTGCAGCTACGCGCAGCGAACGGAACGTGTATGTGCTTGGTCACATCATTCACAATCCGAAAGAAATCCAGCGACTCGAGGATAAGGGGCTAACCACAATCACCGTCGATGATTTTCCACGTCTTGCACACTCTGGTGCAAAGGTGATCATTCGTGCGCATGGCGAGCCCCCTTCAACCTATCGCGCAGCCTGGGAGCATGGTATCGAGATTGTCGATGCTACATGTCCGGTAGTGACGAAGCTGCAGGAGCGGGTGCGCAAGTTCTGGGATCAGGACTATCAGATCGTGATCTTTGGAAAGAAGGATCACGCCGAAGTTCTTGGAGTGCGTGGCGTTGTGCGCGACCAGTGCATCGTTGTCAAATCCGTCGATGAAGCACTTGCGCTCGTTGATGTATCGAAGAAAACAGTGCTGTTCTCGCAGACGACAATGGATCGTCCGACGTTCCTTCAGATACGCGATGCGCTCAAGGGGCGTGTAGCCGAACTTGTTGTGGACACGATGGAAGAAATCGCCACTGAGTTTCATGCCAAGGATACTATCTGCGGACAGGTGAGTGGCCGCGAGGCGCAGCTGTCGAAGTTTGCAGCCGACAACGATGTTGTGCTCTTTGTTGCCGGGAAGGCATCATCCAATGGCAAAGTGCTATTCGATGTGGCAAAGGCATCGAACCCACGTACGTATTTCATGGAGACCACCGATAGCTTGGATCCTGCATGGATTCAAGGTGCTGAGCGCATTGGTATCTCGGGTGCGACAAGCACACCGCAGTGGTACATGGAAGAAGTCAAGGCATTTGTCGAGCGATTGGCAGCGGAAGATCCTGCCCTCGCGTAAGTTTATTTGCCGTACACCATTCGAGTATGACATTCGTCATAGTTGACGTCGGTGCAAAGGGTGTACCTTTGTACTGTAATGTTGATCAGTCGAAATGGGGATGTACCGGTTTCGACGGGGTGAGACAGTCACGAAGATGCGTGTCGAGCTACGCTGGTGGAGCTCGTTAATACAACCGGCGAACAATACATGCAGATAACTTCGGTTATCGCATGGCCGCCTAAGACTTAGGACGCCATGCCATCACGATGAGAGCCGCCTGTTGCTCTCAACCCGTGGTGACGCTCGAAACAGGCTGGCGCGTAGCTGTGTACCAGGGCAAAGCGTAAGAAAACACTGATACTGGTCGTGTGGGACCTGTCGATCGGTGCCCCAGGCGACGAGAACTTGTAGATCGAAGACACACGTGGCATGCTTCGGATTTTCCACTTCGGACCCGGGTTCGACTCCCGGCATCTCCACATATATGTTCTCCTGTTCGCGGGAGTAGCTCAGTTGGTAGAGCGTCAGCTTCCCAAGCTGAATGTCGCGGGTTCGAGCCCCGTTTCCCGCTCGTTGGTAGTGTTAATCGTAGGTGATAGTGTGGTTGTCGGTTAGTTGGTGGTTATTCGGTGTATGTCGTTTAATAGGAGGTGTGTTATGGTACTCACGTCTATGCGGGTTCCAGCTGTACATGCAGCGGTCCCAGTCGCCGACGCATCTGCGTTTGTTCGTGATCTGTGGTTAGAGGAGCGGGATCGATGGCAACGCATTGTGGTGCGCCTCGATCATATTCCATCGGGTCAAGACGAGGTGATCGTCATTGTCCGTGGCTCTGATCATCTTGAGCGGGCCGTTCTCATTGCGGCAGAAGAATTCATGTGGCGCTCGCCCTATCACGACGAAGCCTGCGAGCGTCACAGCGAAAACGAAGTGGCCCTATACGTGCATGCACACGACGCGTGGGATGTGCTGATTACGGAGAGCAGAGCATCGACCGGGTGTTCGTGTACGTTGGTGAGCTTACTCACCCCGTGATTGCGTCCTGACGTAAATGTCAACACGGCGGCTCTGCGGGTGTTCTTCGTTGCGAAGCTTCGAACTGCTCTTTGCAACACCACGTCCGACGGATTCAATCAACGATGTATCGAGGCCAAGCGCTACGAGCGCGTCTGCTACTGCAGATGCGCGCTGACGAGAGAGCTCGCGGTTTGCTGCATCGGAACCGATGCGGTCGGTGTATCCGATGGCGCGAAGTTCCACACCTCGTCCGCGCACCAGGTTGACGATGCGTTGTAACGAGTCGCGATCTGCCTGCGAGGGAATCGAACTTCCACGATCAAAGTACAGCGATGCAAGTGGTTCCGCTTGGTTGAACAGCGAAATCGTAAGCGATGTGGTTGATGTTGAATCCAGTGTCTGCAATCGAACCACACTCGAGCTTGACGTCATGAATGCAGCCGACGCACGCAGCGTTGCTGTGCATCGTTGGGGAAGAACGGTTGTGAACGTGGCGTGCGCAGAATCATAGCGCACCGTCCATGCATGGCATTGGTGTGTCTGCACGTCAAGACGTGCATTCGGGACGGGTACCCGGGTAATGGCATCGACGACGCGACACGAGACGGTCATCGTTGGCTCCGGACGCACCGACGCAGGTAGGGAGACAAGGTAAATACCAGGTCGACCAGATTCGGCATCCCACGAGTGGATGAGTGCTGAGTCGCCGGTGGGGAGGAGTGAAATCGCAGTTTCATCTTCAATCGAGTTCACGCAAGAACCGAGATTCTGTGGAGCAGACCATGTTGTCCACGTTGAGTCCAAGCGGCGCGTCACATACAAGTCTGCCTTGCCAAACCTGTCTTCACGTCCACTTGATGCGAAGTAGAGGGTACGCCCATCGGCGCTCAACCACGGTGCTCCATCGAAGGCAGGGGTGTTGACAGTTGGACCCAAGTGCAATGGTCGGGACCACGCGCCTTCGCAGAAACGCGAGACATAGAGATCGAGTCCTCCACGCCCCTCGGAACGTTCGAGGGCAAGGATGATGGTTGACCGATCCTCGGTCATCGACGCATAGAAGTTCCGACCGAGGTCGACGACATCCGGAATCCGGATGATGCGCACGCTGTCGAAGCGTGACTGTGGAGTCTTACGTGCGAGGAGGACGAGCGACCGTGACACGCTGCCTGCTGGTGCATACGGTCCGACCGCCAGCGCATCGAGTCCGTCTGCCGACACCCAGAAGATGACATCTGGTTGAATATCCGTGGTGATCGGCGAGTGAGCGAGTTCCGAAAATGTTTGACCATCACGACGCTGTGCAACCCACACGTCATCGGGATCGCGGACGCCGCCATCCCGATTGTCGGGATGCAATTTCCGGTCGACATACAACGTACCGAACGCATCAAGCACAGGCATCGTCGTCGGCTGAAAACTGTTGATTGCATCAGGCAGACGCATACGTCCGCATGTATCCTGCTGCGCCACGGCAGGCAGGGAACTGCATGCTAACACGATGAACAAGGCGAGCAGACCTTCGGACTTGAGCCGTTCGACAATCTGCTTGACAGTTGACCAAGGATAGGCGCGGTATTGAAGGAACCTGATCAGTTTCGACTCTTTCTCTGATGGAGATGCAGTGCTCAGCATCCGCAGTTTCTTGACGGCCGCACGGTAGGCTACGTCTTCGGTTGCCTCCTGTGAGTACCAGCGCTCAAGTGCGGGAGCAAGTAGTGCGTCGGGAATACCCTTCTTTAGCAGTGTTCGACGAGCCATGAGACGCGATAGTGGCTTGCGCTCAAATGCTGCGGCGAGGAATCGCTCAACATACGCCGCATCATCGATCAGGCGAAACTCCACAATCCACGACATCACATCGTCGACTTCCTCGGGCGTGAGTTCCTTGGTGGCGAGAAACGCGCGCACCTGATGCTCGGTACGAGGCTTGTACGTGGCAAAGCGGTACGCTTTCTGACGCATGACGATGCGCTTGTCTTCGCGTCGAAGTTGATGCTCGAGGTCGGCTGTCAACTCGATACCCTTGCGGATACCGAGTGACAACGCCACGTCGATTGGACAGGCTGCAAGAAACTCGTCGTCGACAAACACAGAGCACCGTGAGGGGTTCTTCACGTTTCTCCGAACTGCCGTAACGATGCCCATTGGTTACTTCTTCGATGGTGCCTGCGGTGTTGGCAGATGGAGCGCGTCGCGCACGGCCTGATCCAGTGCTGCATAGAGCGCCGCATTCTCGGTGAGCAGCTTGCGCATGCCATCGCGACCCTGCACGCGTTCATCGTTGAACGAGAACCATGATCCAGACTTCGTGATGATGCCCGACTCTACGGCGACGTCGATCATGTCGCCAAGGCGCGAGATGCCCTCGTTGTACATGATGTCGAACTCTGCTTCGCGGAACGGAGGAGCGACCTTGTTCTTGACAACCTTTGCGCGAACGCGATTACCCACGATGTCCTGTCCGTCCTTGATGACGTCCTTGCGACGAACGTCAATACGCACCGAGGCGTAGTACTTGAGTGCATTACCGCCTGTTGTCGTCTCTGGATTGCCGTACATCACGCCAATCTTCGAGCGCAGTTGGTTTGTGAAGATCACCGTCGTGTTAGAACGTCCGATCGCTGCATTCAGCTTGCGCATTGCCTGGCTCATCAGGCGGGCTTGTGAACCCATTTGCGCGTCACCCATGTCGCCCTCGATTTCGACGCGTGGCGTCAGTGCCGCAACGGAGTCGACAATGACCACGTCAATCGCACCGGAGCGCACGAGTGTCTCGACGATTTCGAGTGCTTGCTCACCGAACTCTGGCTGCGACAAGAGGAGATTGTTAAGGTCGACGCCAAGACGTTGTGCGTACTTCACGTCGAGCGCATGCTCAGTATCAACAAACGCTGCAAGACCACCGGCCTTCTGCGCTTCTGCAATCACCTGCAAACACACCGTCGTCTTACCAGAGGATTCTGGACCGTAGATCTCGACGATACGGCCACGGGGAACACCACCGATGCCGATTGCAGCATCAAGCGAGAGACATCCCGTAGAGATGGCGTCGATCTCGACAGATTGCTCATCGCTCAGGCGCATGATCGAGCCCTTACCGAAGGCTTTCTCGATCTGCTCCATTGCGAGTTGCGCGGCCTTGACCTTTGCATCGTTCACTTTTGGGGCTGATGCTGGCGCCGCTTCTTTTGGTGCTTTTGCTTCTTTTGCTTCTTGACTCATCGTCGGTTCCTTGAAGTACGTTAGGTTTTTCGAGGGATGGAATTGTACAGTCTGTGTGTCGGATTCGACAAAACGTGACAAGTCCGAAAATACCCACCAGGCTGGCCGTGCCGCGGACTGAAGTTTTCAACACCGACGGTCACGTCACATTCAGCGCTGGGAATGCCCCTTAACAGGCATGCGCCGCCGTCCTCTCGCCCTCCCAGCCTGCGGGATTACCGCCGGACTGTTGCTTACCCGTTCGATCAGTGTTGAGCCGAATGCCCTCGTCGCTGGGCTCGTGCTGCTCCTCGGTATGGGTATCGTGTCGCTCCGGCTTGGATACCCGGGATTGAGTTTGGCGCTAGCCTGTCTGGTTATCGCATTGGGGACTGGATCAATGGCCATCCCTCGGGTACCGTTTCCCGACGTGCCCGTGCACGTGGAGATGCCTGTCCGAATCCAGGGCGTGGTGATGAAGGTCGTGCGGTCAGCCAACGGGGGAGTCACGTATGTGGTCGAGGGGCATATGGACGGACGTGATGCTCCATGTGCGATGCTTCGCACGGTCTGCACCGATTGGTCGGGTGCAAACGATGTATGTGCAGGCGAAGAGCGTGTTATCGTTGGACGAATGCGCATGCCATCACCACCGGTGTTACCCGACGAGTTTGACGAGCGCGCTCTTGCTGCGCAGTGGAATGTTTCATTCATCGTGCATGCGACGGAATCATATCGCATACAGCACGCACCGTGGTGGAGCTTGCTCCGCCAATCAGTCTATGAGTCGATTGCATCAATCACCATAGCATCGGCTCCACAGGATGTTGCAGGGGTGATTCGCGCGCTTGTACTTGGAGATCGATCGGGGATATCACGAGACCGCATGGCAGTCTATCAGCGCACAGGCACAGCGCACATGTTTTCGATTAGTGGCTCGCATGTGGGACTGTTACTACTGCTGGTGGTGCTCGTGTTCAGCAGGTGGAGTGCGCTTGGTATGGTGATGATCACGAGTATGCTTGTGACAGGATACATTGTGCTGACGGGGTTTGAAAGTCCAGCCGTTCGTGCTGCATGTATGGGCATCGCCGCAATGGTTGGTCGACTTCGCGAAGATGATGTCGATGGAGGAAATCTGTTATGTGGCAGCGTCATCATTCTCGCTGTGATTGATCCATGGGGGATTGACTCGGTGTCAACCGTGCTATCAGTATCGGCAGTCGTGGGTTTGATCGTCCTGGCACCGCGTTGGACAACGGCGATAATGACCATCACAGGTCCACTGCGAAGGCATTGGCACGCTCTCGTACAAGCCACTAGCATCAGTGTTGCAGCCGCAACAGCGATTACGGTTCCATCGCTCGTCTACTTTCTAACGGTATCGATTACATCGGTCGTGGCAAACCTCGTTGTTGTTCCTCTGCTCAGTATCGTCTTCGTGCTGTCGCCACTCTTGCTCCTATGCACTGCAGCAGGCATTGCACCGCCGCTTACCTGGAGTGTCACCGTGCTGATTCGACTGGCTGATTTCTTCCTGACGCATTGCGATGCAATTGAACGGGGCATGCATCGCGCAGATCTCGTGGTCATCGTCGCCTGTCTCACACTAGCCATGTGGTGGTGGCCTCTCGTAGCTCGCATGCCGAGTGGTGCTGGACTGCGATGGGGCCTCGTCTGCATCATGCTGATCTGCGTGCGATGTGTGCCCGAGCCACGCGTGCAGAGGGTGTGGCTGTACGTGGTGCCACATGGAGCGGTAGTTGGCACCATTCGCGGAGATACCATGTGGATCTGTGCTGTGGGTTCGAGCGCACGCCGTCTCGACACACGTGTGCTTCGCTGGGTGAGGCTCCGGCGCGAGCATCGAGTTGTTGCCGGACATGGCAGGTGGGGACGAAGGATGGCGGCACGAATCAGCTATGATGTTGTAGGTTCGAAGCATGAAACTGCAAAGCGCATTTCCCACGACTGACGTACTGAGCGGTGTCACGCAGGTTGATACGTCGGTGCTGCCGTGGCCCGGCTACACGTTTGGAAACACAGCCGCATCTTCACCGAGACACGTCGAGCAATCCTACGATGCACTAGCGTCGGCGCTCGGAATGCATCGCGCGTCGATTCTTACCGTTACACAGGTGCATGGTGATGCAATCGTCGTCGTTGGATCGGAACGCCCTGAGGTAGGCATCGAGGCAGATGCGTTGGTAACCGACGACCCACAGTGGGTTCTCGGTGTAAAGCTTGCTGATTGCTGTGGCGTGCTGCTGTACGACCCAATCCATCATGCTGTTGCTGCTGTGCACTCGGGATGGCGTGGAACAGCCCTCCGCGTGGTCAGTGCGACGGTAGAGCAGATGCAGACCTCGTACGGTACAAGCGCCAATGATCTCCAGGCGTGGCTCTCACCCTGTGCATCTGGTGTAAGGTATGAGGTTGGTGAAGACGTGTACGCAGTGCTGTCGCCATTCTGTACCCCAGTTGAGGGCAAGCAATCGCGGTGGACGTTCGACAACCACAAAGCGATTACCGATCAGCTCCTGCATGCAGGGGTCCCGGCTGCGTCAATCATCGTTGACGAAGCGTGCTCGATTGCTGACACACGGTGGCATTCCCATCGTCGAGATGGCCAACAGGCGGGTCGCATGCTCGCATTTATTGGACTGCGTCCAATGGCTGGAAAGTGAGTAATTTCGTAGCAATTCTTAGAGTACAATTGGAAGATCCTCGGCCATGATGTCGATGAACAGTGCCTACGTCGATGAGCTGTATTTCGAATACCTTCGAAATCCAGAATCTGTGTCACCAGAATGGCGCTCGTTTTTTGCGTCGTACACACCTGATACCGCACCAGCCACCGCTGCTGCCGCTGCACCAGTTGCTACCCGAGCAGTGGCTGCATCAGCTCCAGCGACCGTCTCGGGTTCAAACGGACACACCACACGTCTGCCAGCCCTCGGCGAGGGCGATACCCTCGTGCCTCTGTCGTCAATTGGCGGCAAGATTGCCGAGAACATGGAAGCTTCGCTCCGTGTCCCGACGGCGACGAGCGTGCGGAACGTGCCCGTCAAAGCACTTGAAGAGAACCGCCGAATTGCCAACATCGTCCTGGCAAAGCAGCGTCGCCCGAAGCTTTCGTTTACGCACATCCTTGCATGGGCTATCGTAAAGTCGGCCGAGCGTCATCCAGCGATGAAGTGCTCCTATGGCGTTGAAAACGGTAAGCCAGTTCGTGTTGAGCGTGCGGGAATCAACCTCGGCCTTGCCGTGGATACAACACGCAAAGACGGAACACGCATCTTGCTGGTGCCAAGCATCAAGCATTGCGAGCGCCTTTCGTTTGTTGAGTTCGCTCGTGCATACGACGATTTGATCCAACGTGCACGAACAAACAAGCTCACTCCTGAGGACCTCACGGGGGCCAACATCACGCTCACTAATCCGGGCGGTATCGGTACCGGTATGTCGGTGCCTCGCTTGATGGATGGACAGGGCACGATCGTCGCTGCTGGCGCGATCGAGTATCCTGCAGAGTTCCAGGCAATGATGCCAGACGTTCTTGCAACACTGGCCGTATCGAAGGTCGTGACGATTACGTCCACCTACGATCACCGCGTCATTCAGGGTGCAGAGTCGGGCGAATTCCTTCAGTACATCCACCAGCTTCTGCTGGGCGATCACCGCTTCTACGATCAACTTTACGCAGCGCTCGATATTCCATTCGAGCCGATGCGTTGGTCTGTCGAGAAGGGTGTGAATCCATTCTTGCAGCACGACCAACCTGAAGTGATCGATAAAGAAGGTCGTGTGGTGCAGATGATCAACGCATATCGCGTGCGTGGTCACCTGCTTGCAAGCATCAACCCGCTTGGTCACGAAGCGTATTACTACCCGGAACTCGATCCAGCACATTACAACTTTACGATTTGGGATCTCGATCGTGAGTTCGATACAGGTGGACTCGGCGGCGTAAAGCGTGCGACGCTTCGTCAGATCATCGATATGCTCCGCGATACGTACTGCGATCACATCGGTATCGAGTACATGCACGTCCAGGATCCAGCGCAGAAGGATTGGATCCGTGAGCACGTTGAAAAGACACACCTCAAGCTTGACCTCACACCAGAGATTAAGCTCGACACGTTCCGCAAGCTTGCTCGTGCTGAGAACCTTGAGAACTTCTTGCACACAAAGTTCCTCGGCGCGAAGCGATTCTCGCTGGAAGGGGGCGAAAGCACGATGATCATTCTCGATCAAGTGCTTCAGCAAGCAGCCGCGCAGGGTCTGTCGGGTGCTGTGCTTGGCATGGCGCACCGTGGTCGTATCAATGTGCTTGCGAATATGATGGGTAAGCCCCTTGAGAAGATCTTCAACGAGTTCGAAGGAAAGATCGACCCAGAATCGTTCCAAGGTTCGGGTGACGTGAAGTATCACCTGGGTGCAAAGGGCACGTATACGGCTGATAACGGCGCATCGATTCACATGGTGCTCGCACCGAACCCAAGTCACCTCGAGGCAGTAAATCCAGTTGTTGAAGGCATCGCGCGCGCACTCGATGATCAGTATCGCGACGAGTCATACAGCTCTGTCATGCCGATTCTGATCCACGGCGATGCGGCCTTTGCTGGACAGGGCGTTGTGCCGGAAACGCTCAATATGGCGCGGTTGTCTGGCTATTCGACTGGTGGTACGGTCCATATCATCATCAACAACCAGATCGGCTTCACAACGTCGCCAGAAGATTCGCGTTCAACACTCTACGCGTCGGATATTGCCAAGATGCTGCAGGTGCCAATCCTTCACGTTGATGGATACGATCCTGAGGCGTGCCGCGCTGCTGCAAGCTTTGCCTTTGCCTACCGTCAGGCGTTTGGCAACGATGTTGTGATCGACATGTATTGCTACCGGAAGTATGGTCACAACGAACAAGACGATCCTACGGCAACGCAACCATTGCTGTACAAGAAGATCCGCAACCTCGATCCTGTGCGCAAGGTGTACGGACAGCGGTTGCTGATCGAGCGCGTAGCAACCGAAGAGACGCTCAAGTCAATCGTTGATCACGAACTCTCGGTGCTTGCAACTGCGTACGATAACCGTGCATCAGCTGTCAGCGCGGCACCTGTTACACCGCAGTTCTCATACTTCGCACCTGTTCAAACTGCCGTTTCGCGTGATGAGCTTGCGACAATCGCTCGTGCTGTGACGTCTGTACCGGATGACTTCAACATTCACCCGAAGGTGAAGGCCGAGGCAGACAAGCGTATGGCATCGTTCGAGCAGGGCCACGTGCAATGGGGCATGGCTGAAGCGCTTGCGTTCGGCTCGTTGCTCCGCGAAGGTCACTCAGTTCGTATCACAGGTCAAGACAGCGGCCGTGGCACCTTCAACCATCGTCAGGCTGTCCATCGCGATGGCGTGACCGATGCGCGTCACATCCCACTGAATCATATCGATGCAATCCAGAAGCTTCATATCCACGACTCACCACTCTCCGAGTATGCAGTGCTTGGTTTTGAGTATGGATACAGCACGGTTGCAAAGGATGGAATCACGATTTGGGAAGCGCAGTTCGGTGATTTTGCCAACGGTGCACAGATCATGTTCGATCAGTTTGTCTCCAGTGCTGAAGAAAAGTGGGGACAGCGCAGCAACCTTACCGTGCTGTTGCCACACGGATACGACGGGCAAGGTCCGGAACACTCGAGTGCCCGCTTGGAACGCTTCCTGCAGCTGTGCGCACAAGACAACATGGTTGTCTGCAACTTCACGTCGCCTGCGAATTACTTCCATGCACTTCGACGTCAGGTGAAGGCAGAATGGCGCAAGCCAATGATCATCATGACGCCAAAGGGATACCTGCGCATCTTCCAGTCAGAGCTTGACGAGTTGGTGAATGGTCAGTATCACGAGATCCTCGACGATCCTTCAGTAGCAGATCCATCGGGAATCACACGTGTTGTGGTGTGTACTGGTAAGGTGTACAACGAACTTGTCAAGAAGCGCAGCGATGCTGGCGCTTCGCATGTGGCCGTAATTCGCCTTGAGCAAATACATCCGTTCCATCTCGATGGAATGAAGGCAATACTCGCACGCTACAGCGCGGCACAGGACATCGTCTGGTGTCAGGAAGAGCCAAAGAACATGGGTGCGTGGACGTTCGTCCAGCCGAATATGCTTGATGCGCTGCAGCAGGGTCAACGCCTACGCTACATCGGACGAGCAGCTTCAGCAAGTCCAGCAACAGGTTCTGCCAAAGTCCACGAACGTGAGCAAGACGCGCTTCTTAGCGAAGCGATGGCATAACGTTCGTTGGAACATACGCTTGGGGATGACGACGCCGACCTATAGTGACATACTCTAGGCGGCGTTTTCCGTTTCTGGAGAGCGCGTAGCATTCCTCGTATAAGCTATCGATTAACCCGGTCGTCATTTCACGGTAGTACCGGGTGGTGATTTCATAGCGTTGACCGAGCACGGTGTGCTTGATTCCAAGTGACGTGATATGTCCGATTTGTCGATCGCCGACAGTGATGATCGAATCGAGTGTCATCACACGATACAATGTGTCGAGATTCGCTGACGGTTCGTTCAGCGGTGCTGTAATGTTGCCTGGCGAACGTGTTACGCGCTGTACTGCGCTGATGACGAGGATCGTGTCGTCGTAGGGAACGCCAATTGTAACAGGGTTTTCTCCAGGCGCTGACGAGAGCGTAAAGTTTACTTCGTAGGGGGCGATCGGTCGCTCCGTCATCGAAAAGTCTGTCGTTTGCGACGAAAGTGTAAAGCCACGCTGATCAAAATTGTGGGGCTGCACGGTCTGACCGAGGACGATGTTGCCAACGTTGTTGATTACTGCATCGTAGCCTTCTACGCGGCTGTACTGTCGGTTACCAGCTACCCGGAACGTGTTTTGCGTCCGTTCACCTGTCGATACAGCGAGTCCTGTTGAATCACGATCAATCGAAAGCGTCATTCGGCATTCGTAGTTGCCAAGATGGTCTTTGTCCATCACATCAATACGCATATCCGTTGCAACGCGCACGGCACGCTTGCCAACAACATGTTGCTCCGTCACGAGATCGAAGTCGTGAATGTCTCCAACGCGCATCTGATAGACGAGTGTGTGCTCACGTTGCTGGGCAAACACGGAGACAACGGCAGTGCAGCATAGAGCCAGCGCGACTGTTAGAACACGATATCGTTGGGAGTTCATCATGGACAGAGCATATCTCGCTGACGAATGGCATGCAACAGTGCGCCGTGGCGCAGCCCCTTCGTCGATACCCGAACGGCGGGGTAGTCAAGCATGTGAAGTGATTCCGACAAGATGAGCGACCCGATAGGAACGATGTCTGCGCGGCGTTCATCAAGGCCAGGTATCGCGCGGAGTTCGGGTAAGGTCATTGCGCAAAGTGTTTGTGCGAGGTCATCGACGCGGGAACGCGCAAGCTGATGACCTTCAATCAAGGTTGCATCGAAGGAAGGAAGTTCGAGATCAATCATTGCCAACGCGGTCGGTGTACCTGCAGTGCCGATGAACGTTCTAAAACCACGGATCTGATCTGCGTGATTCGCGAGTTCTTGTCGTACGAACTGGCGCACGTCTTGCTGGTCGCGGTCAGAAATCGGGTGTGACGCGACAAATCGCTCCATGCAACGGACAACGCCGAGCGCTGTTGATGTACGGAATGCAAGTTCACCGGCGAGACCCGATGCGTATTCTGTGGAGCCACCACCGATGTCGATCATACACGCAGATGGCTCGTCCTTGCCAACCGCACCTGCGTAGGTGAGCTCCGCTTCATCCGTCCCGCTAATCACATTGATAGGCCAGCCGAGGATGGATGAAAGTTCTGCGCAGACATCGGGGCCATTCTCGGCTTCGCGAAGCGCACTCGTTGCCACGGCATACACGGTGCATGATGCAGTGCCGTCGGATGCTTCATGCATGACGCGTCGAAAGGTTTCCATCGAGGCCCGTGCTCGTTCGCGTGCTGCGTCACAGATAACACCGTTGCGATCAAGGCCTTCACCGAGACGTGGCAAGGTATGGACGTCCTGCACAACCGTATAGGAGCCTTGTGGAGTGATCGATGCGACAACCATCAATGCGGTATTGGTGCCGATATCGATCCCAACAGCAATCATGCCTGTCCGCGCAGATGCTGTCGAATTGCCGAGAGCGTTGTTTGTGCAGCTTCGATGATGTTCGTGCCAGGGCCGAAGATGAGCGACACGCCAGCAGCGTGGAGCTGATCATAGTCCTTCGGAGGGATAACCCCTCCGGCAATCACCATGATGTCTGATGCACCTTCATGACGAAGTGCTTCGACCAGCTGCGGAATCAACGTCTTATGTCCAGCGGCCTGACTCGACACACCCACAACGTGGACGTCGTTGTCAATTGCCTGACGAGCGGCTTCTTCAGGAGTAGCGAAGAGGGGGCCGATGTCAACATCAAAGCCGATGTCCGCAAAGGAGGTCGCAATCACCTTTGCGCCGCGATCATGGCCATCCTGACCAAGCTTCGCGACGAGGATACGAGGACGACGACCAAACTCCTGTTCAAACGCATCAACGTCTGCGCGCAGTGCTGTGTAGGTGGCATCGTTCTCATACTCAGCACCATACACTCCTTCAATAGCCATCGTCTGTGCCTCATAGCGAGTGAACACATCTGCCATTGCTTCGGAAATCTCGCCGACCGTTGCACGCACACGTGCTGCGGCTACGGCTGCTGCGAGCAGATTACCACTACCAGAACGTGCACTCTCACGGAGTGCAGTAAGTGCTTCCGCTACGGCATCTGCATTCCGACTAGCTCGGATCGAGGCAAGTCGCTGTACCTGTGACTCGCGCACAGCGGTGTTGTCGATATCGAGCACGTCGATATCGGGCTCGTGAGCGAGTTGGTACTTGTTGACGCCTACGATTACTTCATGGCCTTGATCAATCTTCGCCTGACGGCGAGCTGCTGATTCCTCGATCTTGAGCTTTGGGATGCCTGCGTTGATGGCGCGCGTCATGCCGCCGTATGACTCTACTTCGGCAATGATTGCCGACGCCTCACGCACAAGTGCGTCGGTCAGCGCTTCGACGTAGTACGAACCACCAAGTGGATCAGCCACCTCGGTGATATGCGACTCTTCGGCGATGATGAGCTGTGTATTCCGTGCAACTCGTGCTGACTGCTCCGTCGGCAGACCGAGTGCTTCATCAAACGAATTTGTGTGTAGCGACTGTGTACCGCCAAGCACGGCAGCCATTGCCTCGATGGTTGTGCGAACAATGTTGTTGTACGGGTCTTGAGCAGACAGTGACCAGCCGGAGGTCTGACAGTGCGTACGCAGCAACAACGAATCGGTCCGCTGCGGATTGAACTGCTTCATCGCTGTTGCCCACAAGACGCGTGCAGCGCGGAGCTTGGCCACTTCCATGAAGAAGTTCATGCCAATCGCAAAGAAGAACGACAGCCGTGGTGCAAACGAGTCGACGTTCATGCCACGTTGCATAGCTACGCGAACGTATTCCAATCCATCGGCAATCGTGTAGGCGAGTTCCTGAACAGCCGTCGCACCAGCCTCGTGCATGTGGTAACCACTGATCGAGATGCTATTGAACCTTGGCATGTTCTTGCTGGTGTACTCAATGATGTCCGCAACGATGCGCATTGATGGCTCGGGCGGATAGATGTAGGTGTTCCGCACCATGAACTCTTTCAGAATATCATTCTGAATCGTTCCCGAGAGCTGCTCCTGCGAAACACCTTGCTCTTCAGCAGCAACAATGAACATTGCGAGGATCGGAATCACTGCGCCGTTCATTGTCATCGACACACTCATCGTGTCGAGCGGAATCCCTTGGAAGAGGATCTTCATATCCTCGACGGAATCGATCGCTACGCCAGCCTTGCCCACATCGCCGACTACGCGAGGGTGGTCGCTATCGTATCCACGGTGCGTAGCAAGGTCGAAGGCAACAGACAGACCCTTCTGACCATTTTCGAGTGCCTTGCGGTAGAACGCATTCGAAGCTTCTGCCGTTGAGAACCCAGCGTATTGACGAATCGTCCACGGACGATTAGTATACATCGTCGCATACGGTCCGCGCAGATATGGGAACAGACCCGGGAGGGTATCGACATGTGCTAACGACTCGAGGTCGTTGGCACTATAGAGCGGCTTGATTGGAATGCCTTCGGCCGACATCCGCTGGAGCGAATCGGGATTCTTCCCCTTGAGTTCTCGCTGTGCGAGTTCCAACCATGGTGTGATATCGGTCTTCATCACTCCCTAGCAACGATGATCAATGTGCAAAAATACGCACGCCCCCTTTACCGATAGG
Organism: uncultured Melioribacter sp.; assembly: GCA_964432155.1. Classification (GTDB taxonomy): domain Bacteria; phylum Bacteroidota; class Ignavibacteria; order Kapaibacteriales; family Kapaibacteriaceae; genus UBA10438. Next base: position 117,162 of record CAYSMF010000001.1, read on the forward strand.
GGGTATTCATAAAGCGTGTGGCCTCGGCGTGGGATTGCGACCAATCAGGCCATTCAAGCACCTTCTTGTAGTGACTGATGGCAAGCTGACGCTTGCCTTGCGCATCGTAGATCTGGCCCATGCGCAGATAGGCTTTGACCATCAGACCCGTTGGCTCATCCTTATCGAGAACCTTGCTCGCCTCGAAACACTTTTCGAGATACTTCAATGCCATTGGAAAGTCTCGCGATTGCATACGGCATATCCCGATGTAGTAGAGCGCTTCGCGTGCAGCAAGGCGGTCGTACCCAAAGCGCTTATCCATGTACTTCACGAGGACGTCGCGCCAGCAGAGTTCAGCAGAGTCACGCGGACCAAGACCGATAAGGCACCGACCATAGGCGCGTTGAAACGCCGGGTTCTTCGGGAAACTCTGATGGAGATCGCGAGCATAAATCATCGCCTCTAGCAGATTCCATTCGAAGTCGGTGTACGCTTGAATAAGAATCACCTTCGCTTCGACTGCGGCATATCGCGCTTGCCGTGCGGCTGCCTTCAACTGCGCAAGACCAAGTTGCTTATCGCCCGAGGGAAGAAACATCATCAGCGTTCCGAGTCCGGGACGACGTTCAGGGATCGCTACGCTGAAATAGTTGTAGATGCCAGTGCCAAGCATGACATCATGATTGCCCGGTGCAATGCGGTAGCAATCCTGCAGGATGCCCAGCGCGATACGTCCGTCATCTGCTGCACTGAAGTAGTTGTTGCGTGTGATGTGGTACCGACCGCGGAAGCCGATGGCTCCGCCCTTGAAGAACAACGCGGCAACATCCTTGGGCATCGAATCCAAGCGTCGATCGCACACGGCAAGTACGCGATCAATCTTCTGCAGAAACAGCGCATCGTAAGAGGTAGTCTTCTGATCGAGATTGATTCGCCACCACTCAACCATCGCATCCAAAAAGTAACCAGCAGGATGGGTAGGGTAGAGTGCGATGACCTTCGAGAACTGAGCATGCGCCTCGTCAAACTCGACATTGTAGATGTGTCGAATACCCTGTTGAAGTATCGAGTCGCCATCGGACTTCATGGAGACCCATTGCGCACGCAGTGGAGCTGCGGCCACAACCAGAGCAAGCAGAAGAAAGCGAAGGTTGTTCATACTGCAAACGTACGCGTAGTGTGACAGTATTCGTTACGACGAAAACGACCGACGATATCGTGCAGCTTGCACGTAAGGATCATATGGCGCGAACCGGGCAATCGCCGCCACGGAGAGAACGAGAAGAATGGTCGTAAGGTATCCTTCCTCTACACCAAACACTCCCGTAAGCCAGGGACGAACAGAAGCATCAAGTCCGGCCGTGTTGAGTTCTGCAAATCGCATACCGAGATCGATGCCACTTACGACGCCAAAGACGCTGGATAGAGCTACGTTCCAGGTGACATGAAAACCGATAGCCATCCAGAGTGACGATGTCCCTACCACCGCTGTGCCCAACGCAACGCCCGCGAGTGTGACATTGATGATACTCACTGTTGAGGCACCGGGATTGCTTGCGTGCGCAAGGCCAAAAAGAATGCTTGTCGCGAGGACAGCCGTGAGTGGTCCAAAGCGTTCGCGTAATGCTTCAAGGATCGTACCTCGAAAGACAACTTCTTCACCAATGGCGAACAGGATGATCGTACTCAATCCAGTCATCGAGAACGTTGGTTCCGAGAGGACCTCAAGTTGGCCCCCTAGCAGCAGGGCAATCAACAGAACACAAAGCAACGCGATCATCGCCCATGCAACGCCGAGCAACGCGAGCCGAGAGCTCCGAGGTGTTGGTACAAGACCTGACGTGTGGACAGAACCTCCTCGGCGAAGCTGCTCAATACCGACGACTGCCACGCACGCGACACCGTACGTTACGGCCTGCATGCTCATCCCGTCGGTAGCTGGATCGCCGATAAGCACGCCGAGCAGGACTGGTGCTGACATCGCTGCAATCAGAAGGATGATCCGACCTAACCAGTGCGACGTCATGATGCTACCACCTGTGCTACTGCAGCAGCAAGTAGGAGCAACATCCATGGCAAGAGGTAGCGATTTGGTCCGGATACCTGACGCATGATTGCTGTGATACCTGACACCAGGAACACAACCGTGCTCTCGATAAGCGAAAGGTGAAGACTCACAGCAACTACCGACCAGAGTAATAACGAGGTGACGCCGATCCGCATCATCACACCAAATCCAACACGCTGCATCCACGAGGAAAGCATTCCAACGTAGACTGTTGCGAGGGAAATTGGAGGGACCAACGCTATGGCAGTCGCGAATGAGGACGTGTGTAGATAGTCGTTACGAAGGAGATGCCGCAGCGTGGCAGCCAGACCAGTTGCAAGAATGAGCAACGTGCTGGCGATGATCAACGACACGACAGCATCTGCGTAGAGCATTGCTACCAACGCAACGAACGAGACAACGATAAAGGAAATCACAAATCGCGTTTCCCATCGCAACCCCTGCAGGTAATTGTGCGCGGTCGAGGTCATGTATCAGGCGTCGTGTTGCAGCGATGCGATGTATTCAAGTACAATCGCCTTCATTGCTTCTTCAACTTCCTCGTGGGCTGTTCCCTTGACCATGTGTGCCAGCTGGGGGCAATAGGATGCATAGTCGTTCTCGCCACGACGGCGGATAAGAACTTCGTAATCGTTTGGGTCAGTGCTTGTTGGTTGCTTCATACGATGTGTTCCTTGGTCATTTTACCTGATCAATTTTGTCTTGGAGGTAGCGTCGAGAAGGATCGCGCATTAGCGCTTGGCGCCATGCCGAGATCGCTGCATTCGTTTCTTGAAGTGCCCAGAGAATATCGCCAAGGTGCTCGTAGTGTGTTGCGTTTCCACCAAGAGCGATAGCACGTTCGATATAGAACCGTGCTTCCTGATACTCACCAAGTTGATACAGTACCCACGCATACGTGTCGGCATAGGCTGCATTCTGTGACTCTGCTTGTACCGCTCGCCATGCCATGGCCCGTGCCTGATCGAGTTGCTCGCGACGTTGCGAGAGCGAATAGGCAAGGTTGTTCAGTGCCAGGGCGTTCTCGGGGTCGAGTCGAAGCGCACGGCGGTAATGATGCTCGGAACTATCGGCAGCTCCTCGTTGATCATACAGGATGCCGAGCTGAACCCATGCATCAACCATACGTGGATCTAACTCGACTGCTGCTGTGTAGAAGGCAAGTGCATCGTCTGACCGTTCAAGCTCGAGGCTTACACTGCCCAGTAAGAAGGCGAATCGTGCATCGGATGGATACCGCCGAAGTCCCTCAGACAAATACTCGTAGGCTAGATGCGGATAACTACGAATCAGGTACATCCGTCCCACTTCGAGGTAGCTTTCTGCGCGGTGATTCGACGCCAACACTGTCTGATCGAACAGCGACCGCGAACGAACGGTATCGTCAAGCGCAACACTTACACTTCCGGCAAGTGCCATCACTGGCCATGTTGTTGGGAAGGTTGCCAACGCATCATCGAGAAGGGGCAGAATGGATTCGCGATGCAGTGCCATGACGAGTGTGTCTTCCAGCAGGCTCGTAAACGTCACGCCCCATATACGAGCGCTGCGCTCAATGTCGGGATCACTGCGCTTCCATTGCGAGAGCACGGTGGTGAGTTCGGTAAACATCGCCTCGCGCACGTATACTTCGCACGTACGAGCGGCTATCTGTGGATCCATAGGATCAGCAAGACGTGCACGTTCGAGCGATTTCAGCACGCCCTTCGTATCGCGCCTGCGCTCATACAGATCAGCAAGTCGCAACAGTAGCGTTGGATCGGGTTGCGTGGCGCACAAGCGCTCGAAGATCTCAATTGCTTTTGCGTAATTGCGCGGTTCGTACAGGCGTCCGAGCGTGTAGAGCTGACGTCGTGACGGGTTGAGATTCAGAATGCGCTCATACGCGGCAATGCCCTCGTCGTAATGACCACGGAGGACTTCAATCTCGGCAATCAGTTCCCAAATATCCCGGGACGTCGAATCTCGCTGTACGGCTGCATCGGCAAACTCGAGGGCTAGCTCGAGCTTCCGCAATTCAAAATAGCTGCGAGCAATGGCAGCAAGCGTAACGGCCGAGGAATCATAGCGAAGAGCTTGTTGGAACTCAAGAATCGCCTCGGCATGCCGGTTCCCTTGAATCTGAAGCGTCGTGCCGTTGATGAAGTACTCACGTGCCTTCCGCACCCGCTCTGTCGAGTCGATCTGCTGAGCATGCGCAGCTACCGCACTGAAGGCGAGAATGACGAGCACGCCGAGCATCGGCAAGCCCGTTCGACAGATGGGGGATCGGAGTATCGGTTGCATCGTGGATGATGACGTACCAAGGGGGCGTTTTATGGCATCGTACCAACGAAAAAAGGCCGCGTGGCGGCCTTTTCTTGAACGCAGCCCACCGAGTGGGGCGTAAGTGCTTACTTAGCTGCGCGCTTCTTCATGGCTGTGTAGCCCACCTTATCAAGCGTCTTGAGAGCGCTTGCAGTGATCTTCACAGTTACCCAGCGACCTTCTTCAGGTACCCAGATGCGCTTCTTTTGGATGTTAGGAAGGAAGCGACGACGTGTCTTATTGTTCGCGTGCGACACATTATTGCCGTACATCACACCAACACCAGTGAGTTCACAGCGACGAGCCATGATTCGGACTCCAAATACGATTCGTTAGAAACAAGACCGCAAGTTTACGGAACTCTTGAACATAAAGCAAGTACCGTGCCAGCAATAACTTGACACACCTTTATGACACAGGTCGACGGGATGGTCCACGAGGGGAGACATCCTTGGGGGTAGAAGGGGTCTGCAAAAACCGTAGTTTTGTGGTTTCTTAGCATCCTGTTAGACACTGTGAAGCCCCCTTCCAAACCAAACTCAGCGACGCCATTGTCCACACACAAGGTTGTGTCGATTACGGGGGCCCGCGTCAACAACCTCAAAAACGTTGATGTAACGATCCCGCGCAACGCGCTCACCGTGATTACCGGTCTGTCTGGTTCTGGAAAGTCCAGTTTGGCCTTTGATACACTGTATGCAGAGGGTCAGCGCCGGTTTGTCGAATCACTGAGTGCGTACGCTCGACAGTTCCTTGATCGCATGAACAAGCCTGACGTGGATAGCATTCACGGCTTGCCTCCTGCAGTGGCGATTGAGCAGCAGACGTTTGCAAAGAATCCTCGTTCGACGGTAGGCACGACCACAGAGATATACGACTTCCTGCGATTACTCTACGGACGCATCGGAACAGTCATTGACAAAGACACGGGCGAAGTGATTCGCAAGGATAATGCGCAATCTGTTACGACGACCGTGCTGTCGACACAGGCGGGAGCCCGTATTTACATCTTGGCTGAACTACCGAACGAGCACGCAGAATTGGACATTGTTCGCGAGGGTCTTCGTGCAAAGGGCTTCTCGCGGTTGGTGCTTGGATCGTCGACGGAGATTCTTGAACTCGACGATGTCAAGGAATTCCCGCATGCGGGAGTCCCGGTCTATGTGCTCGTTGATCGCATTATCGTGCGTGATGACGACGAGACGCACTCGCGGTTGATGGATTCCCTCGAGCAAGCCTTCGATGCTGGAAGTGGACGTCTGGTAATTCGGAACGTGCAGACAGGCGAGGATACGTTTTACTCCTCACGCTTTGAAAGTGCGCGAACGGGTACACAATACATTGAACCCGAACCACGGCTGTTCTCATTCAACAGTCCATTCGGTGCATGCCCAACGTGTCAGGGATTTGGACGCAGTGTTGGTGTCGACATGAATCTCGTCGTACCTGACACGAACTTGAGCATACGACGTGGAGCACTGCATCCGTTCCGTGGTGAGACGTTTGGTGCGTACCTGAAGACTCTCGTTGCGGAAGCGCCGCTTGAAGATATCCCGCTTGATGTGCCGTTTTACAAGCTCACAGAGGAGCAGCGCCAAGCTGTCATGACTGGCTTCGGACGCTACATCGGCGTCGATGGGTTCTTCCGCATGCTTGAAGAGAAGTCGTACAAAACGCACTACCGAGTGATGCTGAGTCGATACCGCGGATATACATCCTGCATCAAGTGCAGTGGTTCACGACTGCGCACGGCGGCACGACAGGTGTTTGTCGGTGGTGTCAATATCCCGCATGTCGTTTCTCTGACACTTGGCGAAGCGCGCGACCATTTTGATCAACTGATGTTGACACCATTTGAAGAGTCCATCGTTGGTCAGATCTTGGCTGAAATCCGTCGTCGTCTGCATGTGCTCTGTGATATCGGACTCGAGTATCTCACACTCGACCGTCTCTCGCACACACTTTCTGGTGGTGAATCGCAGCGCATCAATCTCGCGACATCGCTAGGGTCGGCACTTGTTGGAACACTCTATGTTCTCGACGAGCCAAGCATCGGTCTTCATCCGCGTGACACTGATCGACTGCTTCGCATTCTGAAGCAGCTTCGAGGACTCGGCAACACTGTCGTGATCGTTGAACACGATCTCGATGTGATTCGCACAGCCGACTACGTTGTCGACATCGGACCTGAGGCGGGAGAACGTGGCGGTGAAGTGGTCTATCAAGGACAGCTGTCGCACATGCTTGAGCATGGACAAAGTCTTACTGCAGACTACCTGCGCGGCGTGCGTTCAGTGCCGATCAAATCAGCCTATCGAAAAGGGAGCGGACGTCAGATCGTGATTCGCAAGCCGCACCATCATAACCTTCGTGGTGATGATGTGAGTATCCCATTGGGAACACTAACGGTGGTCACTGGCGTGTCTGGTTCAGGAAAGAGTTCTCTCGTACACGACGTGCTGTACGCGGGCGTACAACGCATGTTTGGTGGGTACTCGGGAGAAGTCGGACAATGTGAGCGCATCGACGGACTTGAGCATATCACCGGAATCGAGATGATTGATCAAACGCCGATCGGTCGCTCAAGCCGTTCAACACCGGCAACGTACACTAAGGTGTTCGATGCAATCCGTGATGTGTTTGCATCCACGCAGTCCGCAAAGCAGCTTGGCTGGCGTCCCGGACATTTCTCGTTCAACGTCGCTGGTGGTCGCTGCGAAACATGCGAAGGGGCTGGCACCGTTACGATTGAGATGCAGTTCTTGCCCGACATTGAGCTTCCATGTGAGAGCTGTGGAGGAACTCGCTATAAGCGCGATGCACAGCACATTCTCCACAAGGGCAAGTCAATCATCGATGTACTTGGGATGACGGTCGAAGAGGCAATTGCACATTTCTCTGATAGTCCACGAATTGTCGCCAAGCTTTCGATCCTCCGTGATGTCGGTCTCGGATACATTCGTCTCGGACAACCCTCGACACACCTAAGCGGTGGGGAAGCGCAACGCATCAAACTTGCGACCCATCTCGACACGCAAGCACAGGGGTCGGTGTTGTTCATGTTCGATGAACCAACAACTGGTTTGCACGTGCATGATGTATCAGCGCTGATCGATGCATTCAACCGACTTGTTGATCAAGGCCACACACTCGTTGTGATTGAGCACAATGTGCACGTTATGGCTGCTGCTGACTGGATTGTTGACATGGGGCCAGGTGGTGGTACGCAGGGCGGACGAGTTGTGGCCACAGGCACACCGAAAGCCGTTGCCTCGATTGATGGTTCCTACACGGGACAGGCGTTGAAGACGCTCTTTGCAGAGCATGGAACGGTTGTTCGTAAGCGGCGGACTACCAAGTCATGAATCTTCGAACCATCATCCGTGTAGTCATCAGTGGTGCAATCGTTGCGGGAGCGCTATGGTTTCTGCTGCGTGATGTGGACCTTGCGGAGGTATCGCGGTACATGGGGGATTCGAACATCCTCCTGCTTGCGACCACCATTCCGCTGATTGTTCTGTCACACGTGACACGCGCCATACGGTGGCGCTTACTCTTGCGTCCGGCAGCGCCGCATGTACGCACATCAACAGCCTTCTCGGCTGTCATGATCGGCTATGCGGTAAACACGATCATTCCGCGTCTCGGTGAGGTTGTTCGCCCGTGGATCTTCGCAAAGCGTGAGTCGCTCCCAGTGCCCCTTGCCATGAGTAGCGTGCTTGTTGAGCGTGTTATCGACGTGTTGACGCTCCTGATCTCGATCACGGGTGTAGTTGTCTTCGCACCTGAAGTGGTCCAGTCCATGCTTCCAGGTGTTACCATGGAGACACTGGGCTTGCGACTTGGCGTACCAGCGTTGGCTCTCATCGCGATTCTCGTGCTCGTTGTCTTCACAAATGTGGGTCCAGCACTTGTGCGCCTGTCAGTCGCACGTGTGAATGCCTCGCTAGCAGAACGACTCAATCAGGTGCTCCTCAAAGTCCGTGAAGGTATGCGCGCTGTGCAGGAGCCTCGTCTCTACGTCTCACTCGTCGTGCTTTCGGTTCTCGTGTGGGTACTCTACATCATTCCGATCTGGGTTACAGCACAGGCGATGCCATACGAATCTGCGCAGTCGCTTTCGATCGCCGGAGCAACCTCGCTGTTATTGGTCATATCAGTCGGTGTTACCATCGCGCCCACGCCAGGTGCGTTCGGTGTCTACCAGAGTTTTGCTCAGGTAGGACTCATGGCTCTCACAGCTGCAACGGCATCAGAGGCGCTCGCCTTTGCCATGATTGCTTGGCTTGTGAACTATGGCATCTCGTTTATCGTTGGCGGACTGTGTTGGCTGAATGAAAGCCGACATGGAATCTCGTTAGCTTCACTTCGAACAATTCAACATTCATCATCATCGACGTCCTCATCATGAATCACGATCAATCACCGGCAGTTCACGAGACTGATGTCATCATCATCGGTGCCGGACCGTGCGGATTGTTCACCGTGTTTGAAGCTGGCCTTCTCAAGTGGAAGTGCCATCTCATCGACTACCTTCCAATCCCCGGTGGACAGTGCGCCGAGATCTATCCAAAGAAGCCGATCTACGACATCCCTGGTTTTCCATCCGTCCTCGCAGGAGAACTCGTCGACAACCTGCTCAAGCAAGGGGAGCCATTCCACCCAACCTTCACACTGGGTGAGCGTGCAGACGCGCTTGAGCGTCTCGAAGATGGTCGATTCCGCGTCACAACCTCACGTGGCTCAGTGATCACCGGCAAGACGGTGTTTCTCGCTGGCGGACTTGGTTGTTTTGAACCACGGAAGCCAACGATTGCATCGCTGCCGTCCTACGAGGACAAGGGCGTTGAGTACATCATCAAGGACCCTGAGTTCTATCGCGGTAAGCGGGTGATTATTGGTGGCGGGGGAGACTCGGCTCTGGACTGGACCATTGTCCTGGCCGACATCGCCTCTGAGGTAACGATGATCCACCGAAGCGCCCAGTTCCGAGCAGCCCCAGACTCAGTCGCAAAGGCTCAGGCACTCGCCGACGCAGGACGCATCACATTGATCACCGATGCACAGGTTACTGACCTGCACGGGGATGGCGCACTCTCGTCCGTTACGATCACGCACAACGACGGTGCTACACGACAGATCGATGTCGATCACTTTGTACCGCTGTTCGGTTTGTCACCTAAACTTGGTCCGATCGCTGAATGGGGCCTATCGCTCGAGAAGAACGCTGTGACCGTCGACCCATTGTCGTTCCAGACCAGCACGCCAGGCATCTATGCCGTTGGCGACATTAGCGAATACCCGAATAAGTTGAAGTTGATTCTCTGCGGCTTCCATGAAGCGGCTGTAGCGCTGAACTACGAGTACCAGCGCCAGCATCCAGAGAAGAAGCACGTCATTAAGTACACAACCGTGTCAGGCGTAGGCTCGTTACCATAACGAGCCCACACCTGATCGGTAACATGTTGACGATCAGCGAGTTGCGCTTGCGGCTTTACGAACAGCTGCAGGCGCAGCGAGCATCACGGCTGAAAACAGCCAGGTAGATACGATGCCGTTGAGGAGGAAGTTCCCGGCGTCGCGATAGAATGCGAGGCCCGCTGCATAGCAAGCGATAAGTCCTTCAATTGTCTGCGGATAGAATCCGCCGTTCAACCAAACTGCGAAGTTTGTTACGGCGAAGAATCCGACAGCTCCAATGGTACCACCGCCGAGTACGAGGGCTGCAGGCTTCCACGAGCGCATTGCGTAGCCCATGAGTGTAATAGCGACGACTGAGCCATACACCCATGGCTGTGTGGCGTGGATTGCGTACTCGGAGCCCATGATCACACCGAGCGCAAGGTCTGACAACAGCATTGCTGCCAGCGGCACGATCAGTGAACGCAAACGATCGGTCGCGAGCGCACCACCAACCAACGCGATGGCCATGACCGGTGTAAAATTCGGCCAGTGTGGGATCACTCGAAATGCAGCCACAATGGCGATTGTTGCCAGCATGGTACGGTCGAGACGATTGTTCATGAGGAGCTCCAAGAGGTTCTGCACGTATCAGCAACAGGTGAGTCTGCTGATATCGTTAGTTTACATAATGCAGATTATATTTCAGATTGGAAAGGGTAATGGCGGAGAATCGTGTGTGATTCTTAACCGTTAACCTTATTGCGTGTCAGTGCGTTAGTGACTTGATCTGCAGCATCTTGTAAGGTGGCAGCAACCAAGAAATCAAGACCTGACTTCTGGAGGATTTCGCGCGCTTCAACAGCGTTCGTTCCGTCGAGGCGTACGATCACCGGCACGTTGACCGTGACCTGCTGGAGTGCCTGAAGGATGCCATTAGCGACACGGTCGCAACGTACGATACCACCGAAGATGTTGATCAGAACCGCCTCAACGTGTGGGTCGCTCATCATGATGCGGAAGGCATTTGCGATGCGCTCAACATTCGCTCCACCACCGACGTCCAGGAAGTTTGCCGGCTTGCCGCCCGCGAGCTGGATGATGTCCATGGTACCCATGGCCAGACCAGCGCCGTTGACCATACAGCCCACGTTGCCGTCGAGCTTGATATAGTTCAGGCTGTACTTGCCAGCTTCGACCTCGAGTGGATCTTCTTCTGTGATGTCGCGCAGCTCCGCCCAATGTGGGTGCCGGAACTCGGCGTTATCGTCGAAATTGACCTTTGCATCGAGCGCGATAAACTCGCCATCCTTGGTGACAACCAGTGGATTGACTTCGAGCATGCTGCAGTCCATCACTTCATAGGCGTGATAGAGCTTAGTGATGAAGTGAACGAAGCTCTTGTATGCTGCACCAGTGAGTCCGAGACCAAACGCCAGTTCACGTGCCTGGAACGGCATGAACCCCGATGTTGGGTCGACGTGGACCTTGATGATCTTTTCAGGTGTTTCTTCGGCTACAGTTTCGATGTCGACACCGCCTTCGGTTGACACCATGATGAGGTTACGACCGCATCCGCGATCGAGCAGGATCGAGCAGTAATACTCGTGACCAATGTTGCAGCCTTCTTCGATCAGCACGCGGCGGACCGTCTTGCCTTCTTGACCAGTCTGGATTGTCACAAGGGTGTTGCCGAGGAGTCCCTCAGCTACCTTTTGTGCTTCGTCTTGCAGGTTACCTTGTGTGATCACGGTAACGCCGCGAAGCCCCTTGCCGTTGACTTCAATCGGTGCACCAGTTGCGGGATCATGTACTGTCCCCTTTCCACGTCCACCTGCATGGATTTGCGCCTTGACGACAAGTGCGCCAACACCGTGTGCCACGAAGTCGTTGTAAGCAACTGCGCCAGCCTCAACTGCAGACGTTACTGCCTTGCCACGCAGGACAGGTACACCGTAATGGCGCAGGAGATCTTTGGCTTGATATTCATGAATGTTCATGTGATCCTCTATGGGGTGGAATTTCGCGTCGTACTTTTGTGCAGCATCAAAATTACGGAACCTGCGCGGTAATCGCGAACAAGCAATCATCCACATGAACATCGCACGATATTATATCTCGGCTACGATCCTGATTCTGGCCTGGCTAACCCTCCGTCCGGTCATCCTTACGGAGGACATGTCGCCTGGGAGCGAGGCTAATCCTATCCGTCTGATGCTCACGCCCTCGACCGATGCCCATGCGATCATTCAGGACGGTGACAAGCTCGCAGCGTTCCTGTACGAGCGCACAGGCCTGCATGTGGAGGTTTCGGTGCCCAACTACTATATCACGGTCGTCGAGGCGTTTGGGACTGGTCGTGCTGACATGGCCATCATGAACACGTTTTCCTACCTCCTGGCCCATGCCAAGTATGGTGCACAGGCCAGTTTGCGCGTTGCGCGCCGCTACGGCGAGCTGAGCTACCGTGGAGAGTTCATTGTGCGTGCAGATGCTGGAATTGACTCGCTTCGTCAGCTTCAGGGCAAGACGGTGGCCTACGTCGACCCATCATCGACATCCGGGTATATCTATCCGAAGGAGATGCTGCGACGCCTTGGTGTGAGTCCGCGCGAGGAGATGTTCGCCAACGGACACAACCAAGTGGTAACGAAGGTCTATCAGGGCGACGTTGATGCCGGCGCAGTGTTCTACTCGCGGCCCGACACGGTAACTGGTGAGCAGCTCGACGCGCGTGCGAAGGTTGTTACGGAGTACCCGGACGTCTACTCAAAGGTTAAAGTTCTTGCACTTACCGATGAGATCCCGAACGACCCTGTCGTTACACGAAAGGGGCTTCCAGAGGACGTGCGTGCACGGTTGATCAATGCCCTACTGGAGTTTCAATCGACAGCGGAGGGCAAGCGGGCGCTCCTAACGATCGCCAGTATTGAGGGCTTCGTTCCAACAACAGATGATGCCTACGACGGTGTGCGCGAGCTTGTTGCTCGCTACGGAGTCGACGTCGAAGGGGCTCTCAAGAAAAAGAAGCGCTGAGCTTAATTCGTCAGCTTGCGGGCAAATGCGGTAACTCCGCGTGCCACGCCAGTCACGAGCGATGCAAGATCTTCGAGTGCTGGACGGACGCGTGCAACGAGGCTCTGCTCGAGCTCGCGAACGTCGTCGGCAATTCCCGCGATGTTGCGAACGCCACCACTGAGTGTGTCAACTTGTTCTTCAAGTTTGCGGAGTGACGAGTTTGCACGATCGAGTGCTTCACTCGTCTTGACAAGAACAGGAATTGTCTGTTCCTTTACCTGATGGACATCGCGTTGCATCGACTCAACGACATCGGTCATACGCTCGATGTTTGAGCCTGCGCGCACGAGCACGATCGCTGCGACAATGGCAAGAACTGTGATAGCTCCGAGAGCTACATACAGCAGAGCAAGGAGAGTTGCGTCCATGGCTTACTGAAACTCCGAGCGAAATGCGTCGTCGCCAGCCTTTGATGCATCGCCTACACGTGCAGCGCGATTCTTAGCGTCGCGCAGAACCTGCTCAGCATTCGACATGAGATTTTCAGCTTGATGACGTGCAGTCGAAACAATGCGCTCTGCCGCAATGCGACCCTCGTTCACGACGTCGTCGAAGCCTGCATCAGATTGATGTCCTGCGCCAGTGGCCTTATTGAACATCTGCTGTGCCTTGTCGACGACTTCTTCCGTGCGATCGGCGATATCACGGCGCAGTTCACGTCCGCTCTTTGGAGCAAACAACAGCGCGACGACCGCACCAACGGCACCACCAACTACGGCTCCGATGAGAAAGCCTTTTGAGTAGGATGAGTTGTTGTCTTCCATTGTTGTCTCCTTCGGGTTGGTGTCACCATTGTTCTGGGAGCGTGCAGGGTTTGCCTTGTGCCTGAAGGATAATCTCGGCAATCTCTCGAACGGCTCCGTTGCCACCCGATGCAGCGGCGACGTAATGTGCCCGCTGTTTGATTGCTTCGACCGCGTCAGACGGGCATGCAGCGAATCCGCAAAGTCCCATGACGTGATAGTCGTTCACATCGTCGCCAATATACGCAATGGACTCTGGCGACAGGGACAGGTGACGGGAAAGCTCGTGGAATGTTGCAGTCTTATCGTGACTGCCCAGGTAGACGTGGGGAACCCGGAGTTTTGCCGCGCGCGTTGTAACGATCGGTGTGTCTTCGCTCGTGATGATTGCCGTGGTGATGCCGGCCCGATGCAGAAGCGTGATGCCCATGCCATCGCGGGTGCTGAACCGCTTGAGCGCTTCGCCTTGCGGACCGTAATACATGGCTCCGTCGGTGAGCGTACCGTCAACGTCCATGATGACGAGCTGAATTCGTGATGCGCGCTCTTGCAGTGTCACTCATGACCTCGTTGAATGGTGTGGCTTCATCAAATGCGTAGTTTCGTGGCCAAATTACGGATAGGAATTGCATGCCGACACGATACGTTCTCTTGACGCTCTCAATCCCAGAAGAGGAAATGGACCTTGCCATGGGTGTCCTCGGCGGGTATCCCCTGCTCGGCGTTGAACAGGGTCTCGACGAGTGCACGGTCTGCTTTGAGCAGAACGACTGGCAGCAGGACTATGCTGAGGCGATTCTGACAGAGCTGAAGCAGGTTGGCGTTTCGGCGCAGCTCGTGAAGCTGGGCACGGAAGAGGACCAAAACTGGAATGCCGAATGGGAGGCAAGTATCGACCCAGTCGTGGTGAACGAACGGATCATCATTGTACCTGAGTGGCGCGCCAGCGAGTTCTCCTATCCGATGACACTCGTGATTACGCCAAAGATGTCGTTCGGCACGGGTCACCACGCCACCACGCGAATGATGTGTCGCCTCATGGAGGTGTATGCGAAAGCTGGCGATACATGGGTTGACGTCGGCACAGGCACTGGAGTTCTGGCCATTATGGCTGCCAAGCTTGGTGCAACCGACGTGTACGCGTTCGATAACAACGAGTGGTCGATCGTCAACAGTCACGAAAACGTTGTTCGGAACGCCGTGGAAGATATCGTGCGGCTCGAACAGGCTGAACTACAAGATGTACAACTCCCCCGCTGCAATGGTCTGGCCGCGAATCTGTACCGACACCTTGTGATTCCGTATGCGCAGTCATTCATCGATGCCGTAGAGCCAGGTGGTGTGATCTTGATTTCTGGGATCTTGAAGTACGATCGTGATGAAGTCGCAGCTCCGTTCCTTGCAGCAGGCTGCACGCTCGTCGACGAATTAGCCGAAAGCGAATGGTGTGCTCTGGCACTCACTACACCGCAACGTTAATGACTGCTCCAAAGAAACAACGTCCGTGGATTTCTGTCGTGCTTGGACTCGTCTTCGGCGCGGCTCTCATCATTGCTGTCCTCAATGGCGGACAGTGTGAGCGCTACGAGCGCAAGATGGAGCGTCAAAAGATGATGCGAGAGTACCTGGATTCAATGCGCAACCAACGGAAGTAATTGTCGGACAACCACGCGTTGCCGCACTGCCCTATGCCACCACTTCACCACGACGCTTCATCTCTCACCGAAATCCTGCGCACCTCCCCTATTGTGCTGCAGAGTGCACAGTCGTTGATGCGCGATCGAGAAATCTCGATCAAGACTCTTCGCGGTTCTGCGAAGGCGGCATACGTTGCTGGTCTGTGCTCCCTCGGTGATCTACCCTTCGTTGTGATTGTTGCCACCGACGACGAGGTTGATGCGTACGTGCATGATGTTACATGCATGTTGAGCGCACGACGTGTCGTGGGTATCCGTGGAGCTATCAAGCACAGTGCCTTGGCGACAGGAGGCCTTGTACACCATGAGCAAGTGGATGCGTTGAATCGATTGCGCACAGATGGATCTGATCCGTACGTCGTAGTTGTCTCCGTAGCTGCTCTTAGTCTCGCAATGCCGTCAGCCGACATGTTGCAACAGTCGCAGATGACGCTGGAACGATCTACCGATCGCAACTACGACGACTTGATTACGAGTCTGGCATTGGCGGGTTTTGAGCGCACAGACTTCGTCAGCAAACCAGGTGAGCTGGCCGTTCGTGGTGGCATTCTTGATGTGTTTCCAAGCGGATGGGATAATCCACTCCGCATAGAATTCTTCGGAAACACTATCGAATCGATCCGCGAGTTCGAGCCCCTTTCACAGCGTTCTATCCGAGAACATGCATCGGTGTCGTTCCTCGCCCACGTGTTTCACGACGACGACACCTCGTTGTCGGCATCGATCATCGATCACTTGCCGACCGAATCAGTGATGGTATTCGACGAACCTGAAGCGATCGACGCAGAGGTGCACGCACGTGAGCTCTCGACATCGTTCCAGAAACACTCAACCTATGCGATTCGAATTAACCCTCTGGGGTCTGTCACGTTTGATGTGGCGACGCAGGTACAGCCACCAAGCAATGGCTCACTTGAGCATCTTTTGCAGACGGCATCGACGTATCAACGGAAATCGTACCGCGTCATGATCGGCGGTGAAGGTCAGCAGAATACCAAGCGACTTCGTGAGTTGTGTGAAGCGTTCGCTGATCAAGTTGAACTCGATGCCGAAGAGGCAGGTGTCGCGCTTCACCGCGTGATCCATGGAATATCCTGGATGTCGGTATCCGTGACATCGGGCTTCATCTGGAATGACCTTTCGTTGGTTGTGCTTACCGAACATCAAGTGTTTGGACGACAGCGTTCACAGCGTCGCACATCCCGGCAAGACTCAGGGATGTCGCTACGTGATATTCAGCAGCTACATCGCGGCGACTTAGTTGTGCATGCCGACAAAGGTATAGGTCGCTTCGAAGGACTCGAGACAATCGTCATCAACGGCGCACACGTAGAATGTGTGAAGCTTGGTTTCGATGGCGGTGATCATCTCTTTGTCCATCTCAACTACGTGCATAAGCTCTCGAAGTATGCATCAGAGGAGGGATCGGTTCCGAAGCTGAGCAAGCTTGGCTCGGCTGAGTGGGAGCGCAAGAAGGCGCGTGCAAAGAAGCGCATCAAGGATATCGCTCGAGATCTGATTAAACTCTACGCACAACGCAAGTCGCAACCAGGCTATGCCTATCCTGCCGACACCGTCTGGCAGAAGGAGTTTGAGGCATCGTTCCAGTACGAGGATACCGTCGATCAAGCACGCGCGACGTCGGAAGTAAAGTTCGACATGGAGCAGCCGACACCAATGGACCGACTTGTCTGTGGTGATGTGGGCTTTGGTAAGACGGAGATTGCTGTCCGCGCGGCATTCAAGGCGGCGCAGTCCGGACGTCAAGTAGCGGTCCTCGTACCGACAACGATTCTTGCCGAGCAACATGGCGTAACGTTCCGTGATCGCCTCCATCGGTATCCTGTTCGAATCGACGTTCTATCGCGGTTTCGTTCGAAAGCCGAACAGAAAGAGATCATTGAGCGAATTCATTCCGGTGGTACCGACATCGTGATTGGAACGCACAGATTGCTGAGCAAGGATGTTGCCTTCAAGAATCTCGGTCTGCTGATCATCGACGAAGAACATCGCTTTGGTGTTGCCGCGAAAGAAAAGCTCCGTCAGCTCCGAGCAACGATCGATACGCTTACGCTTACGGCAACGCCGATTCCACGAACACTGAACTTCTCGTTGATGGGTGCTCGAGATCTCTCTGTGATTGAGACGCCCCCTCGCAACCGTCTGCCGGTGCGCACAGAGATATCACAGTGGGACGATGCCGTCCTACGCGAGGCACTCTTGCGCGAGCTCGAGCGTGGTGGACAGGTCTTCGTTGTAACGGACCGCATCACGGACATGGACAAGCTCATGATGAAGATCAAGATGCTTGTTCCAACGCTTCGTGTGACGATGGCACATGGACAGATGGAGACCGACGTACTTGAAGACGTGATGGAAGGATTCCTTGAACGGAAGTTCGACGTCCTGATCGCGACCAAGATCATCGAATCTGGTCTCGACATCCCAAATGCCAACACCATGATCATCGAGAATGCCGACAACTTCGGTCTCGCCGAACTCTATCAGCTCCGCGGACGAGTTGGTCGCTCGAACATCCAGGCCTATTGCTACCTCCTGATTCCTCCACCGCATACGCTTTCGCGTATGGCCTTGCGACGATTGCAGGCACTCGAGGAATACACCGATCTCGGCTCAGGTTTCCAACTTGCCATGCGCGACCTCGAGATTCGTGGTGCCGGTAATTTGTTAGGGGGCGAGCAAAGCGGCTTCATTCTCGACATGGGCTTTGAACTCTATCAGAAGATCCTCGACGAAGCAGTCGAGGAACTCAAGCATGAAGAGTTTTCGGAACTCTTCGCTGGTTCGAAAGAGCTCAAGCGAGACTTCTCGAATGAGGACATTGCAGTTGAACTCGATGCAGATGCACTCCTGCCGCGCGGGTACATCCCAGCAGACACCGAGCGTTTCGACGTCTACAAGCGCTTGTACAATGCGCACGACATCATCGAGGTTGATCGTGTGTACGACGAACTGCGTGATCGATTCGGACCTCTCCCACCGGAGGCCGAAGAGCTTCTGTTTGCTGTGAAGCTTCGAATCCTTGCTCTTCCATCCGGTGTGGTTCGTCTGAACGTTCGTGGCCAGCGCCTGGTGATGGAGCTACCGCCAGACACCCATCAAGCGTGGTACACGCATGTGTTTAAGCGTATCCTGCACGCCCTCACCACGATGCCGAATGCAAAGTTTGTGCAGCAAGGAAAGCGCTTGATTATCGATGTCACACTCGGACACAGAGACGAAGCGCTCTCGGTTGTGTCGCATATTTCAACGGTAGCAACATCCCGTGAACAAGACGATGAATCGTCGGAGGGAGCATGGTAATCCTAGCACTTGAAACCTCGGGTAGCGTCTGCGGCGCTGCGGTCTCGATCGACGGATCGCTCGTTGCCAGCACCGAGATCATCCGCGAGGCATCGCACGATGCGTTCGTCGCCGATGTCGTCACCTCAGCTCTTCGTTTTGCGGGACTGACGATCGACAACGTTGATGTTGTCGCTGTCTCGGCGGGACCGGGCTCATTTACAGGCCTGCGCATTGGGGCCTCGTTTGTAAAGGGGCTCGCATTCGAGGACAAACCGCGTGTTCTCGCAGTACCGACACTTACGTCGTTGTTCTATGCCGCTCGTGAAGTAGCGCAGCTTTCAGGGGCCTCATCGATCACATGTGTGATCCCCTCGCATCGGGACTTGTGGTACGTGATGCAAGCCCCCTGTAACTCCAATGTTGCCGATCATTCGGTGAAGGTCTCCACGCGCGAGGAGCTACTCAGTGGCATCACGCCTGGGACGTTCGTTGTTGGGCCTGGTGCAGAACAACTCGCGCCAACAGCCGTGAGTGGTCTCACACGTCTGTCGGCGCGATTTGTAGCGTTTGCCAGCTGGGAGTTACTCCGAGCGAATGTTCCGTTTGTTGATGCTGATGCGTTTGTGCCGCAGTATCAACAGGACTTCGTTCCTCGGTAACAAGGACGTTTACAGGGCCTTGAGGAACGTCTCAATCTCGGCAACTTCGGTTGTGCTCAGCTTCTTACCGAGCTGATGCCAGCCCATGAGCTCAATTGCCTTGCTCATCGATGGTACACTTCCATCGTGGAAGTATGGCTTTGTACGCGAGACCAAGCGCAGTGACGGCACCTTGAACATCATGCTGTCTGCCGGATCCTTCGTGACCAGATAGCGTCCAGGATCGCTCGATGAGTACGGCTGCACATTGCCAAGTTTCTGCAGACCATTGCCACCGAAGAGCGCTCCATTGTGGCACGAAATACAGCCTGTGTTGATGAAGGTATGCATACCACGACGTTCCGCCATGGTAAGAGCCGACGTATCACCGGTGATCCACGTATCAAATCGCGATGGCGCAATCAGTGTGCGCTCGAATGCAGCGATTGCCTTCGCGACGTTGTCGAACGTAATCGGTGAAGGTTCGGTTGGGTACGCCTCAGCGAACAGCGCCGGGTATTCCTTGGTCTTCTTGAGCTTGGCTTCAACAGCCTCAGGCGACGGCATCGCCATTTCGCCCGGATTGCAGATTGGCCCCTTGGCCTGTGCTACCAGATCTTCTGCGCGACCGTCCCAGAATTGCATGGTGTGGAAGCCTGCATTGAAGACAGTTGGCGAGTTACGTGTTCCACGTCCACCGAGTGCACCCTCGGAGGTGACTTCGTTGTCGACACCGGCGGCGCCATCGCTCACGTTGTGACATGAGTTGCAGGACTGCTTATCGTTCACGGAGAGGCGTGTGTCGAAGTACAACGACTTTCCAAGCGCGATCATCGCGTCGGTCGTTCCTTCATGACCCGGCATAACATCCGGAAGCACGGCGAAGACACCTTCAGCCATGGAGCGAAGTTCTGTCTCCTCTGCCGCGCTGAGCGCACGAACGGCTTCCTTTGGCTCCTGGGTGTCGCCAGGCTTGCCACATGATGCCAGGATGCTGCAGAATGCTGCCAGTGCAGCGTAACGTAGAAGTTTCATTGTCGTCCCCTTTCTCTATACATGCAGATACACCGTACCAGAGGTCATATGTGGTCGGCAAAACTACGATGCCAACACATCATGGTGGGTAATTGGTTCCTGACCATCACCGGGTTTGGTCGTAGTTTCGCAGCTCTATCCACCTCTGCTCAAGCGTCATGATTGAACGTTATACCCGGCCCGACATGGGCGCGATCTGGTCCGAACACAACAAGTACTCTATTTGGCTCGAGATCGAGATTCTCGCCTGTGAAGCGCAAGCCGAATTGGGAGTGATTCCCAAGGAGGCGGTTCGCGAGATTCGTGAGAAGGCATCGTTCGATGTTCAACGGATTCTTGAGATCGAGGAGACAACAAAGCACGACGTTATTGCCTTCACAACGAACGTCGCAGAGTACGTCGGACCATCATCACGGTTCATTCATCTGGGTATGACATCCAGTGACGTTCTCGACACGTGCCTTGCGGTGCAACTCAAGCAAGCTGGTGAACTCCTGCTCGCAGATCTGACCCAATTCCGTGATGTGCTCGCTCGTCGAGCAGTGGAATTCAAGAACACGGTTTGTATCGGACGCTCGCACGGTATACACGCCGAACCAACGACATTTGGTTTGAAGCTTGCGCTATGGCATCAGGAATGTGAGCGCAGCATTGTGCGTCTTACGCGGGCTATTGAGTCTGTTAGTGTAGGAATGATCAGCGGCGCTGTTGGCACGTTTGAGCACCTGTCCCCTGCTGTTGAAGAGTACGTGTGTGAGCGTCTGGGATTGCGGCCTGCTCCGGTGAGCACGCAGGTTATTCAACGCGATCGCCATGCGGAGTTCCTGACGACGCTCGCATTGGTCGGTGCGTTTCTTGAAAAGATTGGCACCGAGATCCGTCACCTGCAGCGCACAGAGGTACGGGAAGCCGAAGAGTATTTCTCTCCTGGTCAAAAAGGTTCGTCAGCGATGCCGCACAAGCGCAATCCGATCCTCAGCGAGCGCATCTGCGGTCTTGCACGACTCCTTCGCTCGAATGCAATGGCTGCGATCGAGAACAATGCACTTTGGCACGAGCGCGACATCTCGCACAGCTCTGTAGAGCGCGTCATCTGTCCGGATTCGACGATTGCCCTCGACTACATGCTCCATCTCGCAACTGGTTTGATCGATCGACTCCTCGTGTACCCAGAGGCGATGCAGCGCAATCTTGAGCTGACGCATGGACTCCCGTTCTCACAGAGCGTTATGCTTGCCCTCATCGGAAAAGACGTTACCCGCGAAGACGCATACCGTATGGTGCAGCGCAACGCAATGCGTACATGGGAGACAAAGACACCGCTTCGTCAGACTCTCGCCGAGGATGAAGAAATCATGTCACTCCTGAGTGACGTTGAACTCGACGCCATTTTTGATGGACGTCGCATGCTCTCGAACGTCGATACCATCTTCCGCCGGTGTGGTCTGTGATTCGCTCGGCGCTCATCGGACTCACGTTGATTGGCGTTACCATCGCCGCGGTATCGCAGAACTCAACGAAGACGGCTACGTCGACTGATGGTGAGCGTCTGGCAGCGTCGTATTGTCAAGGTTGCCATGCCTTGCCGGCACCAGGCGACCTCGATAAACCCACATGGGTGGCGAAGGTGTTTCCGATGATGCGTCGGTACATGGGGCTTGACCCGCTCCCACAGCACGATATACTACCGCACGACCTCAAGGCACTCTACCCGAAGGTGCCGATGATGACAGAAGATCAATGGTATACTGTTGCGCAGTGGTACATCGATAATGCTCCTGCTGTGCTCGAGGCTCCGCCTTCAGTGAATCTCCGTGGTGTCACCAGTGTGTTCACGTCGACGCCGATTCTACGCGCTGGAACGATTCCGATGACGACATTCGTGAAGTATGATTCGACACGCAAGCACCTGCTTGTTGGCGATGGTATGTCGAATGCACTTCACATCTCCGACATTGCGGGTACGGTTACATCAACAATCCCATTAAGTGGTCCACCATCCTCGGTTGAACTGCGAAATGGGCGGATGTACGTCACTGATATGGGTAAGCTTCTTCCACACGATTCTGCTATCGGATCGCTTGTTGAAGTGACGTGGGATTCTGCCCAACCCCGCACGCGCATCCTTATCGATTCCCTGCGGCGACCGACGCATGTGCAAGTTGCCGACCTCAATGATGATGGCCGTCCCGATTACCTCGTTTGCGAGTATGGTAACCTTATCGGACAGTTCGGATGGTATGAGATGCGCGAAAATGGACGAACTGTCTATCATCAGCTATCTCCATTGCCCGGTGCGATTCGTGCCACCATTGCGGACATGAATGGCGATCGGAAACCAGATATCATCGTCCAGATGGCGCAATCGCGCGAAGCACTCGTTCTATACACCAACAATGGTCGCGGTACCTTTACAGCACGCGAGATTATGTCGTTCCCTCCTTCACGGGGTTCGTCATCATTTCGTCTGGTACAAGCCGACGGCGACCCTACACTAGAGATTCTGTACACTGCCGGCGACAATGGTGATTACGACATGCCACCATACAAACCCTATCATGGTGTGTACCTCTTCGACGCGACACCGCGTGGTTGGAAACAGGTCGCGTTTCAGCGAATGGACGGGGCGTATGGTGCAATACTGGAAGACTTCTCTGGTGACGGAAGTGCAGATCTGTTGAGCTATAGCTATTTCCCTCGCTTCGATCGTGGCGATTATGACCTGGTGCGGTTTGATCAGGATTGGATGACGTCGCGCGCTACGTCATGGCGCGTTGCGGGTGCGTCGCTCGGTCGATGGTTGGTCTCGGATGTCGCGGACATCGATCAGGATGGCGACCTCGATGTAATTCTCGGAAATGTATCGATCGGACCTGGCATTGTACCGGAACAACAGGCTGTATCCTGGACCTCGAGTGGTGTGATTGCCGTCATTCTCCGTAACACGCGTAACTAGGTGTTATTCCGAGATAAGGAACTGATGGGTGAGAATCCTCGTGCCACGTTGCGCTACGAGGAAGCAGGGTCCACGATGTTGTTCAGGGATTGATCCGACGATCCAACCGCTGTTGCCATCGCGCGTCATTCGCGTCAAGATCTCTCCGATGACGTTGGTGATGAATCCATCATCCGCACGAATGCGAACATCACGCCCCCTACGCTGAAGCATCGACGTCGCATCAAATAGGCGTGCTCGATCCGTCATACAGATATCGTCGATCGTCACTCGTCCCGGTTGACGTCGCACGCGCGTTGCGCTTGGTGTTACCATTACCGTGTCGAAGCTGATTTGTACGGATGACGAATCACCGAGCAGCGCAACGATATCGAAGCGACGAAAGGTGCTTCGTGTATCACGAGGAAGCGTGAATGGAATTTCGAGTATTGTGTACCGATCAGTCGTTCGATAGCGAGTGAGTATGGGCATCAGTACAGGTTGGTACAAGCGAACGACGATCGTCCCACTGATCGCTGATCGTCCTGCGCCACGTTCGATTCGGATGAATACCGAGACTGTATCGCCGATCGAGACGCGCAGGTTGTCGGCCGCGATCAACAGGTCCTCTGTTTGCTGTGGCTTCACGGGCAGATCCATCGCTCGGCGAGTTACGCACAATCCGTTAAGAATGTCCGCCTCGACGCGCTCGATGCTGCTGTCAGTGGCAATCAATAGCGTAGGAGTTCCAGCACGTTCTGATCCGTCGACATACCACGAACGTACCACCCCTGCCGTGGGCGTTATGATGTAATGTGCTCGTCCATCCACGAGTGTATCACGACGTGTAAGAACGGTGCCGGGCCGTGGCGTCCGAGAGTGAACGAGCCTGTGACGTGTTGTCCGAATCAAACCGTCACTTCCAGGTTCTGCACCATGTGTCGTGCGCTCGGCCGATGTATCAACCTGCGATCCACCGCTTGCACCTCCTCCACGTTGCACACGAATCGATGGAAGCAGCGAGCTTGAGGAAGTGTAGACGAGACCACCAGCTCCGCCGCCTCCTGGACCATACCGATACACGGTCCCACGTGTGCTTCCTCCAACTCCTCCGGAGACATCGCAATGCAGTTTGCCAACGATCGTGTCGGTGATAAGTGCGATGGTACCGCCACTGCCGCCGCCCCCTGCACCATCACACAGTGCATCGTCGCCATCAGTACCTGATACATCGATGGCACCGCCTGTGCCTGCACGAATGACAGGCGCGAATACTACAATAGCCCCTCCACCGGCTCCGCCATTGCCACCGCGAAGATCATTCTGTTGTCCAGAGCCACCGCCACTGCCGATGTAGATCCGAAGTCGTGATGTATCGCGACCGCTAACGGGCCAAGCCCTAGGAATTGTCTGATGCTCATCGAGAGCAAAGGCCGTGGTTGGGTCACCACCTCGACCTCCATGCCCAGCGAGTGAACCACCATATCCACCGCTATTGCGAAGATGTCCATTGGGCGTTGGTAGAAAGCCCTCTGTATAGGTGGCACTACGAGAGTCTATCGTATCCCCGCTATTCCGATTCTGTCGTCCCCCACGAAACCCTGCCTGTGTTGCGCTGATCAGTCCATCGATGGACAGTGTATCATCAGACAGCAGAACCATGAGCCCACCAAATTCACCATTCCACGGAATGGCTCGTAACCGGTCATTGGATGCTACAGATGAGCGATGAATCACGCCCACGAGTTGCAAGTGACCTGATGGATCAAATCGATCTTCGATGGGATAGCGCAAAATGATTTCCGCTCCGATGATGGTGTCGATCACATTTACTTCGATACCACCGTTGATCAGTGAGTCTTGCGAGATCGACTGATACATGGCGATCGTATCGCCGCTGCGAAAGATCCATGGGTGGGATGCGATCAGCGTTTGTGCGCATGAATCCACATGCACAATTCGGCTCGCACGATGGATCTGGCGGTTCTGGCATGCGGCATCGAGCGCACCAAATACCACATAGCAGAGAGCAATGAACGCGATGCTTACCGTCACTGGACCCTCCGCCACATGTTATCGATTCCATCATACCAGAAGAGTGTGCATGCAGCACCCTTGATGCTACTATCGATCTCGCCGGATACGTAGATGCGTTGCTGTTCCGGAGCATCTTGACTGTTGTGGACAATGATGACATCGTGATGTCCGACATTGCATACCATGACAACTCGTCCGTTTTCCGTCGGCATGAGTCCGATCAACCGAGCATCAACATCTCCCGCGATACGCTGCGCAGTGCGTGATGTACAGTCGAGGATACTTCCCTGGGGTTGTACCTCGACAGCGGCATTTGGTGGAGGAAGAGTAACGTTGCGAAGCACTGCTACTCCGGATGCATGAAGGTCGTACATGAAGGTCGTTGTCCGAGTATCAACCAGCCGTAATGCCGGACGATTAAGTGCGATAGGTCGCTCGTCGTCTGCACTCCCCAAGTAGATATCTCCCTCGGTTACAAGTGCAAACCCATGCTCTGGTGAACGGAACATGCCGCCAACAACCAGACCACTGAATGCCTCTGATTGCTGTACGCGTCCGAGAATGCCGATCGCAGTGCCAGTGGACGTGCCTGTTCGGAGATCGGCAAGGCCATGGACACCGATGGTCACTGTTGCACTACCAGCGGTACCTCCGCGCAGTCCGATCCCAAATACGCCTGTGCTGGAGTCGGCCCCAACTGCTGAGTTCGTGGCGGAGTGACCGACAACACCAATGCGTTGGAATGTCCCGAGAACAGGAAATGCAAGAGAGCGCGATGAACCAATGACACCGACGCCAAGGGTATTAGCATGAGCTACAACACCTGCGTTGTCTGTTCCAGACGTCACTGTTTCGATACCACGCCGTGGAGGTGCCGTGCCTCCGATGTCGACGGCAATACCAGTTCCCGCGCTCAATGCGTTGTAGCGAAGTCCCGTTCCACCGGTTACATCAATGCCAGTCCCAAGAGTGGGTCTGGTTCCTCCTTGCGGTCCACCCAATCGGATCCCCGTGCCACTTCCATTGGCGACTGAGGAAATCACCAGTGCCGCATGGTCTGAACCTGATGCACCAACGTCCTGAATGACCAGTCCGCTGCTCGATGAGGTGCCCTGCAGTGAGATCGTGAGCCCCTTCCCTTGGATATCGGGGACTCCCGATATCCTGACGAGTTCATTCGATTGCGCACCTGTCAATGCACCGATGCTAAGTGGACCACGAATCCATGTACCACCCACACCATCAATCTCGAGCGCTCGCACTGAACCGTTCGCGCCGGCGAGAACGCGAATGGGCATTCCCGCCGGTGCACGTTGAGCAATCACAAGGGGTGCGTTTGTACTTGACTCAACACGGTTGGTACTCAATCCCTGTGCAGACAGTCGCAAGCTGCATGGGAGGAGCGCAAGAAGAATGACACGTAGGAGCATAACTCAGTTTGGCTGAACGACCATCCATGCGATGCGATCCGCTGCACCGAGTGGGACGGATGTCTCCACTGTGAATGTATCGTTGATGTCATCGATCGCAGTGATGCTGAGTCCAATCGTTGTTCCCGCAGGATTCATCATCGTTATCAACGGAATCGAGCCAGATGTGATATCCGATCCTACAGCAATCACATGGACAAACGCCCCAACAGCTGGTGTGAAGATTCCTCGACGCACGTCATACAAGGGTTTGCGCCACTGAAGATCACCCGTTGTCGATGATGTGAGAATCATGCCATCCGATTCAGGTCCAGCTCCGGGTAGTGTGTACGTTACATCCTGCGCCTGCTCTCGTGAACGGAATGCCGTGTAGTTCGTTCCTGACGCAAATGGTTCAGCGAAACGAAGTTCCGTGGCAGCACCAGCATTCGACAGAAGTACTGTAGCGCCAAGATCAATGGGGGCATTGGGCGTCGCAGTCGCGAGACCAATGTAACCCTGGCGTGGACCTGCTGCTCCGATAATGCGGATGCGTTCACTACCCTGCGAGGCGATGACAACATCTTGTTCGTTGCTGGTCCCCAGGTATTGTTCGCCGGCGGC
Organism: uncultured Melioribacter sp.; assembly: GCA_964432155.1. Classification (GTDB taxonomy): domain Bacteria; phylum Bacteroidota; class Ignavibacteria; order Kapaibacteriales; family Kapaibacteriaceae; genus UBA10438. Next base: position 144,421 of record CAYSMF010000001.1, read on the forward strand.
AGTGCCACCCTTGGTGATTGATGAGCCAGACAGCCCCCAGTATGCTGCATCGGACCATGTAAGTGTTGACTGCCCTGCGGTGACATTCGAGACACTGAGTACCTGTCCTGCAGTTCCCTGCTGCGCAGGCAGTAACAAGGTGTAGCCGGCAACTCCCGTTTGTGGTAGTGAGAGCGAAACGGTTGCGGGCTGAGTATTGCGCAAATGAAGTGTACCGGTTGTCTGGCTCTGAGCAACGAGCTCGATGCTGTTCGATACAGCGATGAGTGTAAACAGCGTGAAAAGCGAACATACACGTAGGTAAAGCATACGATGTCCAACGAGAGTGGTGAAGAAAGTGTGGTGTCGGTGTTACTCAGGGTGTTACTTCCCAATCGATGTGCTCGGTATCGAGCAACACAGCTGCAGCCTGAATGATGATTGTACCATTCGTCGTGTTTGTTCGCGTGGTGAGCGCTATGTGAGTAGTGCTGTTTCTAAGCGAAACCGTGACACGCGTACGGTCGGAGATCGGGAACGATGGTGTGAGCGTGAACTCGTAGGAGACATTATCACCTTGAATGCTGCCACGCTCGCTTCGTTGTGTTGGCGGTGTTAGAACGATCGTCGAGCCGCGGCGTTCGATACGCAGACCATCAACTCCCATGAGCGTCACTGGTCCAGCGACTTCATTAATCGACGTGACTAACCCGGTGAAGGTCGGACTGAGCAGATCGGCCATGCGTGCGTGCTCGGTTCGCGTAGCATATGGCACGCGGGCGATCGTGATGCGGGGCTGTCGTTCCGGACCTTCGTTGAGGCTGTAGCCGATGGTTGCAGTAGTACTCTCGACAAAGGCTGCAGGAATGGTGATCGTGGTTCCGTAGACGAGATGGCATCGACCATTGCTAAATCGACCAGACAACGTCTCTGTTGCTAGAGGCACAGTATCGATGCTCGAAGCATAATACCTCAGTGTGATGCCGTACCAACCGTCAGGAATGGTCTCGTCATCAATCATCAATGCAACGCCAGTTCCAAGCTGCGCAGGAACATCCAAGGGAAGTATTGTGATCAGGACGTAGACGAGGACGATGAATCTCATGCAGCATAGTGGCTGCACGAAGAGTCAACGTGACATGATGCTAGCGCGTCGGAGCGAGCGCTATCGAATCGAGATGCTTTGTGAAGAAGCTACGCACGGCCTGGAAGCGCGGTAAGACAACTTCGAAACCATCGTTCTGATCCCGGCTGTGCATTGATGGCGCAGCACGCAGCCGATCATTCACGGTAGCACGGACGTACCGGTATTCTTCAAGCGTCATCGACGCTGCGTTAAGATGCTTAACAAGGACCTGCTGTGTGGCTCGAGCACGATTCGTTGTGCTTGGCAGCGAGGAAACCCCCTCGGCAATCGAGAGCATGGTTGAAATTTGACGTGCAGTAAGCACAGTGTCGCTGAAGGTTGAGGGACGAGCCGTGAGCTCTTGTTCAATACCTGCTTTCTGTGAGGACATGAACCCAAAGGCCATATTGGCCTCGTTCAATAGGTTCACGACAACCGTCAGGAGATAGGTTGCAGCAATGGCTGCAATGATGAACGCAACCCAACGCTTTGTGTTTATGCGGCGAACTGGCTGGTCGCTCATGCAGCGGCCTGCTCAGAGAATGAGGAAGATTGCGGAGATAGCGCCAATCGTTGCGACAAGATCATGAACACGCGAATCCCGTGGGCGTGTTGCCGGAAGCACAAGAAGCGCAATAGCAGGAAGTACATGAATCGGAGACGGGTTGATAATGACGGCAGCGGCAAGCGTTACGCATGAGAACCCAAACATCACATGATGCCAGATACCGAACCGCCGACGAAACACCCTTGCCGCTATACCAAGGCATAGCGTTGCATAGTAGGTCAAACCTGCGATCACATTCGCATCCATGTGTCGCTCCCATCGTGGAGAATCCCCCCCTACTGTCCCGGTTGTCCGTCCGAAGCAGCGTCTGAGAACATTGCCTCGACGAACGCGCTCGCATCAAAGACCTGGAGGTCGTCGATCCGCTCGCCCACGCCAATATAACGTACAGGGATCTGCATTGCATCAGTAATTGCAAGGACTGCCCCACCTTTTGCCGTTCCGTCGAGCTTTGTCAGCACTATGCCGGTGATAGGTGCGACCTTGGTAAACTCCTTAGCCTGCTGGAGGGCATTTTGACCGGTTGTGGCATCAAGGGCCAAAAACACGTCGTGGGGAGCGTCTGGGTGAATCTTCTTCATTACCCGACCAATCTTTTCCAGCTCCTGCATCAGTCCTTGCTTGTTGTGCAGACGGCCAGCTGTATCAATGATCACGACATCAGTACCACGAGCTTTGGCAGCTGCCAGCGTATCGTATGCGACCGCAGCTGGGTCAGCGCCATGCTGTTGCTGCACAATATCAACCCCAGCGCGCTGCGCCCAGACTTCCAGCTGTTCATTAGCGGCAGCACGGAAGGTGTCGGCAGCACCGATGAGGACGCTACGACCTGCTCGCTTGTAGTTGTGCGCAAGCTTGCCAATGGTAGTCGTCTTCCCTACGCCATTGACCCCGATAAGCATGATCACATGGGGCTTCTGCGTTTCGTCTATTGCGAAGGTGGCATCGTTTTGTGCCGATGGTGATTGCGCAACCATGGCAGCGATTTCTTCTTTGAGCACGTCAAGAATCAACCCTGCATCCTGGATGTTGTCCTTACGGACGCGATCAGTCAGACGGGAGATGATCTTCTCGGTGGTTGTTACCCCAACGTCCGATGTGATCAGGATCTCCTCGATCTCACTAAGGAGTTGTGCGTCGATCTTCCGTCCAAAAAACAGGACAGACCGAAGCTTGCCAACCAGCGATTCGCGTGTCTTGGAGAGACCTTCTTTGAGGCGGTCGAACGACAGCGCCTCGGTCACACCAGAAATCTTTTGCTTGAATTTATCGAAGAAGCCCATGGAGTCTCGTTGCGTATTGCCACAAAGATACGCCCATTAGACTACAGCTGACGACGATAAGCTCTGTGGAGGGCCTTCCGAAGGCAAGACTCACGACACCTGTAAGCGCGATTGCTGACACGGCGAGCTTCCCGCTCATGAGTGAAGGGAGAACAACGCGAGTACGTGAACTTGCGTATGCTGCTCCAATGAGGATCACCACATCCCGCCCGACAACACACAGCACAAACCAGAGTGGAAGGATACCCTGCAGTACGAGGGTCACAACGACACTCCCAACAAGCACCTTGTCTGCCAGCGGGTCAAGAATCATCCCCCACTGGCTTACCGTGTTCGTTCGGCGAGCTATAAACCCATCGAGCCAATCCGAAGCCGCTGCAACAAGACACAGTCCGATGGCAAGCCAGCGAAGATCCGTCCACAGTGCCCAGACTATGGGCACGGTTAGAACACCGCGAATAATCGAAACAATGTTCGATGCGGTGATGAATGGATCATGCTGTTGGGTGCCTGTCATGGGTGCGGATTGAAAGGATGAGAACGCACAACGATACAACAATACCGATCAGCATTGGCTCCGCAAGTGGGTGGGATACAATGCCAGTCTCCTGCGCTATCATCACAGCAATGCTCGCAAGGGCCGGCACGATCAAGAGCATGATCACATGCGAACGGATTCGCGATGCATACGGTGTGTAGCTCAGGAGAAGGGGTGCGAGCACCGCTGGTACGGTGATTGATGCCGCTCGGTAGAGAATACCGATAACGCTGGGCAGCAGGTAAGCGACAATTCCGCCGATCACGAGAGCGATAACCACGCCAATGCGCAGTCGTGTTGGCGCCGAGTCAGCCTCACCACCGGATCGCAAGTCATGGCCTATGATCGTACCACTTACAAGTGCATATCCATCGAGTGCAGACATCACGGCTGCGATAATGCCAGCGACAAACACACCACGCCATACATCCGGTAACACGTGCATCCCGAGGTGAAGAGCCGACTGCGCTCCATGCCCCTTGCCCATCACATGCAATGCATAGAGTCCGACGAAGAGCTGCAAGGTGTCGAAGATGATCCACGCCGCTACACTATACGCAATACCCCGTCGCGCGATGCCAGCGTCTCGCGCAGCTGCCGTTCGAACATGGAAGTTAGGATCGATAAACGTCTGCAATGCAATCACGAACCACACCACGATTGGTGTCCATCCTAAGGGACCAGGTAGGTCAAGTAACTCCCGCGGCGTCTGCGCAATGAGCCATGAGGGTGACCCAACCACTGTTACGCATGCGACAAGACACGCAATGTATCCGGCGAACATGACAATTGATTGCACGATGTTCGCATACGCATCGGATCGCAGTCCACCTTTCGCCACGTAGACGAAGGCAAAGACTGACGTTGCTAGAAGACTAGCTTCCAATGACCAGCCAGTAAACGACTGCGTGATGAGTGCGAGGCTCAACTGATACGACGCAGGAATCGTGATGATAAGCATGAGGCATGCGACAAACCTCGCAGCCCTATCACCGTAGACGATGCGGAACTGATCCGGTATCGATACAGCCTCCGATTGTCGAATACGCTTCGCTAACCACTGCGCATACGCAAGAGCGATCACGTAATATGGAACTCCAAAGCAGAGAACGAATGCCAAACCGTACGAAATGACAAACTCTGTTGCACCAAGGACAGAACCATACCACGTGGCAACAAGTGACGCAACGAATACGGGAAGCGTTAGGGTGCGTCCGGCAAGAATAAATGTACTCGTACCGTCCTGACGTCGTCGCGCGCCAACATATCCCGCTATGAGCACAGCGAGGAGTACTCCCACGATCGCTGCGCCATCAAGAACTGAGAGCACGTCACGCATTGTCGAATGGTAGCGCTGGTTGCGCGAGAATCGAGCGAAGAAATGTCTGACGATGAATGTCGCACGGACCTAGCGTGCGAACCGCAGTTCGATGCACGATCGTTGCATAGCCTTTGTGCTTGGCAAATCCATAGCCGGGATACCGCGCATCAATGTTTACCATCCATGCATCGCGTGCAGTTTTCGCCAGGATGGACGCCGCTGCGATGGAAGGACTGAGTCCATCGCCACCGATAATGGTTGTTGAAGGGAGTCTGTGTGGACGGAAGCGGTTGCCATCGACGAGAATCGTGGCGCTGTCTGCTATCTCGATCTTGCTTGCAACATCATCTATGGCAGCATGCATTGCGTCGAATGTTGCCTGCAGGATGTTTACTTCGTCGATTCGGTCGTGATGGATCAGTGCGACAGACCAGGCCAGAGCACGCGATTGTATGCGTGCTGCAGCTTCCGTGCGCTGCGCAGCTGTGAGCTTTTTGGAGTCTTCCATGCCGTCGGGAATGTCGTGCATTGGAAAGACAACAGCTGCGGCTACGACCGGTCCTGCGAGCGCACCTCGTCCAGCCTCGTCAACACCAATGACGAGGTGACCGTTGTTCCATGGTTCTGCTTCAAACTGTGGCGTCATCACGCCACAAACCTACTGCTCTCCGATGAGACGGAGGAACTCATTCCGTAGGGCTTGATTAGTCGATAGTTCACCACGCATCACAGATGTGATCATCGTGCTTGAATCATGCGCCTCAACACCCCGTGCGATCATGCAGTAGTGCTTTGAGTTAATCACAACACCGAGCGCAATCGGATCAAGAAGTTCAATGAGGAAGTCAGCAATCTGCTCGCCGAGCTCTTCCTGAATCTGGCCACGACGACCAAACCACTCAACAATTCGTGTGAACTTCGAGAGGCCAATAACCTTCTCGCGTGGAACATAGCCGATGGCGCATGTTCCTGAAATTGGCTGCCAGTGATGCGAGCAAACGCTCATCACCTTAATGCCCTTGGAGATCACGAGCTCATCGACGCCCTTGCGATTCGGAAACACCGTGATCTTTGGCGGCGGCGAATACCGTCCGTCTAAGAGCTCGTTGATCCACATCCGCGATAAGCGGAACGGCGTATCTGTGCTGTTTGGATCGTTACGATCAATGCGCAAGATCTCGAAGATCTCTGCAAACTTCTGCTCCACTTGCTCGATCATCAGTTCACGTTCTTCCGAGCTCACTGGTGCGTTGCCGTTGGCATCGAACAGACGATGTCCGCTGCGGCTTACCGTTGGGTACAGGTGCCCTTGACGAAGAAGTTGTCGCTCGAGCTCTTCATCATCGAGGTCTACGAGCGATGGACGGCTAGCTTGTGTTGTTGGTTTCATACTGATATCCCCTGGTGCTGTGGCGCATGCGAGAGCTCATATCGAGGAATCGACACCGGCTCACCGTAGTAATCGGCCACATTTTGCTCGGATTCGTAAACACGGATACGGTGGAGGTCACCACTCGGCAGACGGCCTTGCAGCTGACCCCAGAAGGCTACGCAGAGGTTTTCCACTGTCGGGATGATTCCGTACAGGAAGTCGACGTCGTGATTCAGGTGCTTGTGATCAACCTTATCGATAATCGTCTCCTCAAGGATGTCCTTGAGTTCCTTCAGGTCGATAACATACCCAGTTTGTGGGTCTGGAAGCCCCTTAACAGTGACTTCGAGGACATAGTTGTGACCATGACCCCAGATGTTATTGCACTTATCAAATACAGCCTCATTGCGTTCGTCGGTGAACGTCGGGTTGTAAAGGCGATGTGCGGCGGAAAACGTGCTTTTACGCGTTACGTAGATCATGAGGGTGCAGCTCCTGTGACGATACGTGGAGAACAGCAGGATGCGCTGTTTCGTTCCCGCAGGACGATCGTTCGCGTCTGATGTTGGATATTTGCAGGTGAAATGGGCATGCAAGCTACGATATTCCTTCTCCTGGCCTTGCTCGCCAGTGAGCAAGCGGCAGGTGCACTCGGTTCGACTGCGAGTGGAACGTCGGTTGATCCAGTGATGGATCGACTGGGCTACTCCCTTGCATCATCATCCATCGAGGGTACAATGTCACTCGAGGGAGCAATGACGATCGGTAGCCTCCCCTTCAGCGCAAACCTACGCGGTGATACGATTACTGTAACACTATCTGCCCCGTTTGGTATGACGGCAGGACGTCTGTATGCCACTTCCGATACGTTCGTGGTTGTCAATTATTTGAGTAGAGAGGTCCTAGAGGGACATCCTCAATCGGATGCTATTGCGTCGGTTTCCCCTATTCCGCTCAAACTCACCGATGTGCGCGCGTTTATGCGCGGAACCATCCCGGGCGACCTGTCGCGGTTTAAGCGTGGCGCGCCCCGCTCTGATGCGAAAGTACTTTTCGTTGCCCGCGATACGGCAGCAACGGAGTTTGTGCTCGTTGATACAGTGTCGATGACGGTGTCCCAGTATCAGCGGAAGTCACCGCAGGGGAAGACACAGCTGAACCTTGTTCTTGGTGATGTGCGCAGTGTCGATACCGTAGGCATAGCCCACGCTATCGATGTCGATCTTGATGAAGCAACACAAAGTGTCCGGTTTCGCTTTGATTCGATTCAGTCGCGAGTCGACGCAGCACCCCTGCGTATTCCAGAGGTTCCGCCCTCGTTTAATCGCCGCGTGTACAAATGAGGTTGCTGCTCGTGTTCACCTGTCTGGTTCTCCTGACCCTTGTGGGGTACGGACAGGACACGACACAGACCATGAGCGGCATCGACACGATTGTCGTGTTTTCGGCGAAGGATAGTGCACACTTCAATCTCGCCCGACGTCAACTTCGTCTGCGCGGTTCGTCGGATGTGACGTTTCGCACACAGAACCTTGCAGCCGAGGTGATTGTCATGGACTTCAATGCGCGAACAATGAAGGCGCAAGGGGCAGTTGATTCAGCAGGTATGCTCCGCGGCTTCCCATTGTTCCGCGATAACGGTGAAGAGTTTGCCGGACGCGAGATGGACTACAGTTTTGCGACACGTCGCGGGCGCGTCGTGTATGGCGAGACGAATGTCGAGGGTGGCTTCTATTACGGCTCATCGATCAAGCGCGTTGGTGAAACGACCGCGTTTGTGGAAGACGGGTGCTTTACGACGTGTGATGCTCCACATCCGCACTTCTACTTCAAAGCGTCGAAGATGAAGGTGTTGTTGAACGATAAGATCTTTCTTGATCCTGCGATCTTCTACGTTGAAGATGTGCCAATCTTCGCGCTGCCATTTGGAATCTTCGTGAGCATGGAGCGTGGACGCCGATCAGGTTTGATTTTGCCAACACCGTTGATGACATCCGATCGAGGCGTTGTGCTGCAGAATCTCGGCTACTACTTCGCGCTCAGCGATTACGTGGATACCGAGATCTCGGCAGATCTTACAACCAAGGGCGGCGTGACCTTGCACAGCCGCACGCAGTATTCACTTCGCGATCGTTATTCTGGTCGAGCCGATCTCACATTGGGATATAGTCGCTTCAATGTGCGCGATCCGTATGCGACCAACATCGGTGTATCGCTCACGCACCAACAGCAGTTCCGACCAAACGAAAGTGCCGTCGTTGATCTGTTCTTTACCTCACAAGGGTTCTTCCAGAATACGTCGCTCAATCCTATCGATCGTGTCCGACAGAATGCACGATCAAATGCGTCTTACCAGCGCACATTTTATAACGGGATGACGTTCAACGTGGGCTATACGCGTGATCAGAACATGATCAACGGTTCGGTCACGCAGAATCCTTTCGCCACATTCGCGATTCCACAGCTACAACCGCTACGCGGCATCATCAGCGGTGATCACTGGCTGCGTGATCTGCAGTTTTCGTATCGAAGCACGGCCCGCTATTACCATGCATCAACTCGCGACCGTGATACTGGTGCGTTCGCAATTGACGAACGATCAGCGATAGAGCATCGCCCATCGCTCACCGTAACACCACGACTCGGCAACATTCTGCTAGCCCCCTCAATTTCATATTCGGAAAACTGGTACTTCCAGCGCTATACCGAATCGGTCAATCAAGCTGACTCGTCGATTGTGCGTTCGCGTGAAACGGGATTCTTTCGTGAGTACACCTACGGTGTCGGCGTCTCGGCAAGCACATTTCTCTATGGTCTTGCCCATCCACGTCTGTTCGGATGGCAGTCAATACGACACACCTTTCAACCGACAGTTGGATTAGCATACGTGCCAAATCAATCGGATCCATCGCTCGGATTCTACGGCGAATACATTAGTCCTGTTACAGGTCAACGTGTCCAGTACGGACGCTTCGGAGCTGCGGGTTCACTTGCAAGCCGACAACAGCAGTTTCTTGTCACGGGCTCGTTCCTGAATCGCGTAGCGATCAAGGTGCGCGATTCCGACACGTCCGAGCGTGCCATCGAGCTCTTCACGCTCAATGTTGCCACATCGTACAATGTAGCGGCCGACTCACTGCGTCTTGCACCGATATCGTTCAATCTCCGCACGCCGGTGCTCGATGCTCTCGAGTTCAACGTCAATGGTTCGTTTTCCACATATGACCAGGCTCGAATCGTCGATCCAGCGACGGGTCGACGCACATGGACAAACATCAACAGCAGCCTCATCGCAAGTGGCAAGGGGCTCGCACGGCTCACGTCGCTGTCGATTCAGGCCGGGACACGGTTTAGCTCGCAAGGCGTGTCCTTTGCTCCGCGTACGCAACAGCAGAGCGATACAGCTGCTGCCGACGAGTCGGACCTTGCATCGCGGTTTGAACGACGCGTCAATTATCGTCAAGATGAGGTTGATCTTTTCGGTGAGCGAACACCTGGATGGTCGCCGGTAACGATCCCGTGGGATCTCTCCCTGCAGGCCGTGTATTCCTACAATCGCCCAAACCCCGACGTCACGGTCCAGTCCTTGTACGTGTCGTTTCGTGGATCATTGTCACTGACACAGACACTGGACGTCAACGTTGTTGGGAGCATCGACGTCCTTCGCGGGGAGATCAACTCCCCGATCGTCGACATCACGAAACGACTTCATTGTTGGTATCTCTCGCTCAATTGGGTTCCAATTGGCGTCAATCAGGGCTTCTTCCTCCGTTTTGGTGCCTCAGCGCAACAACTCAGGGATTTGGTCATTCCGAAACAGTCAACGCCGTTGTATCGGTAGTTGCCTCCGTATTTTAGCTGCCATGTGTGGAATCGTAGGCTATATCGGCACGAAACAAGCTGCTCCGTTGATCGTGCAGGGCCTCAAGCGTTTGGAGTATCGTGGATATGACTCTGCTGGAGTCTGTCTGATTGCCGATGGCGGAATCCGTATCGAGAAGAAGGCCGGAAGGGTCATGGATCTCGAGCGCGCAGTTGACATGGATCAACTCCATGGCACCGTTGGTGTGGGACACACACGATGGGCAACGCACGGCGTACCCAACGATGTCAATGCACACCCGCACATGGATCAGTCTGGCACCATTGCCCTTGTGCATAACGGTATCATCGAGAACTACCTGACGATTAAGAAGAAGCTCATCAATGCGGGCTATACGTTTCAGTCGGATACCGACAGTGAGGTACTGGCTGTGTTTATTGGCATGCTCTACGAGACGCTTCATGATCTCGAGCAGGCTGTACGTACCGCACTCGCAGAAGTAGAAGGAACGTTCGGAATTGTGGTCGTGAGCACGCATGATCCGGACATGATCATCGCGGCACGTCGAGGTAGTCCGCTCATTCTCGGTATCGGTAATGGCGAATACCTGGTTGCTTCCGATGCCGCAGCCGTGATCGCACACACACGTCAGGTAGTGTATCTCAACGAAAACGAGATGGCGATTCTGCGCCGCGACGGATTCCAGACAAAGACGATTGCCAACATCGATACGCACAGCGTTGTCGAAGAGATTGCGTTCGAACTTGAGCAGATCGAAAAGGGTGGATTCGAGCACTTCATGCTCAAGGAGATCTACGAGCAACCAATCACGTTCCGGGATGGATTCCGTGGGCGATTGCAAGCAGACGAAGGTTCTGTCAAACTCGGCGGCCTTGCCTCCGTGCGCGAGAAGCTCCAGTCGGCACGTCGCATCATTATCACGGCATGTGGTACCTCGTGGCATGCGGCACTTGTGGGCGAATACCTCATCGAGTCGCTGGCTCGCGTTCCTGTCGAAGTAGAATATGCAAGTGAGTTCCGCTATCGTAATCCGATCATCACGAGTGATGATGTCGTCATCGCTATCTCGCAGAGTGGCGAAACAGCCGATACGCTTGCTGCCATCCGCGAGGCAAAGCTCAAGGGAGCAACAGTCATTGGCATGGTGAATGTGGTAGGTAGTACGATTGCTCGCGAAACCGATGCAGGTGTCTATCTGCATGCTGGACCAGAAATCGGGGTAGCGTCGACGAAGGCCTTCACATCCCAGCTCTGCGTGTTGACGCAGTTTGCGTTGTTTATGGGTCGCATGCGAGGACTCTCCGCGGAGGAAGGCAAGCGCATTGCACACGAGATTGAGCGGATTCCAGATCACATCGCCGCAATTCTCGAGCGCGCCGACGAAGTACGCACGATCGCACATAACTATGCGCACGCGTCCAACTTCCTCTACCTCGGTCGTGGCTATAACTTCCCTGCTGCTCTCGAAGGGGCACTCAAGCTGAAAGAGATTTCCTACATCCACGCAGAGGGATATCCAGCTGCGGAGATGAAGCACGGCCCTATTGCCTTGATCGATGAAAACATGCCTGTTGTGTTCATCGCTCCTCATGACGAGATCTACGATAAGGTGCTCTCGAACATCGAGGAAGTTCGTGCGCGGAATGGACGTGTGATTGCGATCGCCGATGACGAGGACACACATATTGATCGCGTTGCCAACCATGTGCTCCGTATTCCACGTACGTTGCCATTGCTCACGCCGATTCTCGCATCGATCCCACTTCAGCTTCTCGCCTACTATATCGCTGTCGAGCGTGGCTGCAATGTGGACATGCCTCGTAACCTGGCTAAGAGTGTAACGGTGGAATAACCCATGCACCGCGAGCCTTCCATCGAGCAGCTGTACAACGACATCACACAGGGATCCCGTCGAGCACTTGCCAAAGGCTTGTCACTCATTGAAAGTACCGCTCCGCGCGAGCGTGCTCTGGCAATGCAACTCTTGGATCTGTGTAGCGGCGTTGCGCACGAAACCAAGCGTATTGGGCTCACAGGCGCGCCGGGCGTTGGCAAGAGCACCTTTGCCGAGCAACTCGGCATGGCTCTTGTGTCAAGGGGCGAGCGCGTCGCCGTCCTTGCGGTCGATCCATCGAGTAAGAAGACAGGTGGCAGTATCCTTGGCGACAAGGTCCGCATGCCGTTGCTGTCGAATCACGATCGTGCATTTGTGCGTCCGTCGCCATCACGACTCGCCTTGGGAGGCACAACACCAACGACACGCGACGCGATCATTGTCTGTGAGGCTGCTGGGTATACGTCCGTCATTGTCGAAACCGTTGGTGTTGGTCAGAGCGAGACGGATGTGTCGGATATGGTGGATGCCTTCTTGCTGCTGGTGCTACCAACCGCTGGTGACGATGTCCAAGGCATCAAGCGCGGAATCATGGAGATGGCAAATGCGATCGTTGTATCGAAGGCCGACATCGACGAGCAAGCCACTTCGATGGCTTCGGCGATGTATATCTCTGCCTTACGGCTTTTGCATCCCCCTTTGCCACCAGTGACCGTGCCAGTTCTTCCTGTGTCATCACGTACCGGCTCTGGTGTTGATGACGTTGTCTCATGGCTTGACTACTTTTTCTCAGCTGCGCATCGCGAGATCATTCGCGATCAGCGCCGCCGGCAACGGAGATCGTGGTTCGACGCAATTCTGCAACAGGAGGTTGTCGGGCTCCTACTGCAACATCCTGCCATCATGAAACGTCTGCATGCGCTGCATGCGGACATTGATCACGGTACACGTTTACCTACGGTTGCTGTTCACCAGTTGTTATCGACGTTATCGCTCTCGTTTTCGGAGTCACCATGAAACGCACATTATCGCTTTTCCAAGAAGCACTTCGTTCCGCATCGATTGATGCATGGATGATGTATGACTTCCGTGGATCAAATGATCTTGCCTGGCAAATGTTGGATGTTCCGGCCGACGCGCACTGTACGCGTCGCTGGGCTGTTGTCATTCCAGCCAAGGGCAACCCAGTGAAGCTTGTGCATCGCATGGAGCAACTCCCGCTCGAACATCTCGACATTGCGTCGGTGCTCTACGACACGCGCGAGTCATGGGAATTGGGTCTTGCCCAAGTTCTTGGTACCCATGGGACGATAGCCATGGAATACTCACCGATGAATGCATTACCGGTGACGAGTAAGGTCGATGCCGGCACAATTGAATCGATTCGAGCACTTGGTAAGACTGTTGTCTCTTCGGCTGATCTTGCGCAACACTTTACTGCGGTACTCTCTGAAGAACAGCTTGCTGGAGCCGCTGTTACGGGTGGACAGCTTCGTGATATCATTACTGACGCATTTGGCTTCATCCGTGAGAGTATCATCTCCGGTGCGTCAATTACAGAGTACGACGTCCAACGACGCATTCTGCGTGATATGGATGAACGAGGTATGGAGACGGATTCGGCTCCGATCGTCGCGATCGGACCGAATGCCGCCTCACCACATTATGCACCGTCGGCACTTGTATCGTCTGTGATCGGTCCCGAAATGGTCGTCGTGATTGATGCATGGTGCAAACGCCGGTCGCCTGTAGCAGCATATGCAGATCTCACATGGGTGGGTTACACTGGTGTTGCAATACCAGCCGATGTAGCCGCCACATTTGCCATCATCGTAGAAGGTCGCAATGCAGCGCTGGCGCTCGTCAATGAGCGGTTCCGCGCAGGACAGCCTGTGTATGGCTACGAGGTGGATCGTGCATGCCGCGCTGTTGTTGCACGCGAAGGAATGTCGTCGCACTTCATTCACCGCACTGGGCACAACATCACGACCGAAATCCATGGCCCAGGCGTAAACATGGATGACTACGAAACGCACGACACGCGACAACTCCTTCCTGGAACCATGTTTTCGATCGAGCCGGGTATTTACATCCCTGGTGTGCTCGGTATGCGTACGGAAATCGATGTCGTCATTCAACACGACGGTACGGTACACGTCCCGTCGTCACCGTTACAAACGTCGATCCTCCCTCTTCTCGCTGACGAATGGAAACAGTGAAGGCCCTAACGGTAGCAATCATCGTTGTCGTTGCAGCTGCTACGGTGTCGTATGCACAACGCGTTGATGAACGCGACCAGTTGCGCATGGCAGCGACATATGAGCGAGGGGGCGACCTACGCGGTGCAGCGAGGATCTATCAGGAACTCCTTGCGGGATCACCCTCGAATGATGCGTATTTCCAAGGGGTCGTTCGTACCCTCTCTGGGTTACAGCAGTACGATGCCTTGTTGCCTCTTGTAGAAACCTATGCATCGCAGAAGCAATCAAGTGATGCTGGCGTGCTAGCTGGATCGCTTCGCGCGCGCCGAGGTGAACGCGACGCAGCTCAGCAATGGTGGACACGTGCACTTGATTGGAGTGTGGACAAAGAGCAAACACTAGTTCAGATCAGCACTGAACAACGAAAGACCGGTCTCTTCGATCTTGCCCTTACGTCGATTCGTCGTGCGCGAGATCTTGCTGGCAGTGCGCGCGAGCACCCATATAGCGATGAGCTGGTTTCACTGTTAACACTGACGAGTCAGTATCAGGAGGCATGCAACGAGATCATTGACGTCTTTACGACTGAACGAGATCTCTACAGAGCGATGCGTGCACTTACGGTCGTCCTCGCCTCTGAAGGTGCTATCCAATATGCTCTCACAGCTGTTGATCGACTCTCTTCAACCGACGAAGATCATGTCCGATTGCAACAGTGGATGTATCGGCAGACAAAGTCGTGGGATAAGGCACTCGCAACAAGCGAACAACTCGACCGCATAACGCGATCAAATGGCAATGAAGTTTTGATGTTTGCCGAGGGGGCTCGCAACGATGAACAGTATGAAATAGCACTCCGTGCATACGATCGTGTCCTTGCGATGTCTTCCGATCAACGTGCGAAGATCGCTGCAGCATATGGCTCGGTGCGCACTATTGAACAGCAAATGCGTCGGTCGCGCGAATTGTCCGTTGCGGATGCACGTGAGATTGTGCGTCGCTACGATGACGTGATCGCTACCTATCCTCAACACCCTCTCTGTGCTGATGCATTAATGCATGCCGCGAGAATCGAGGATGGCGTACTTCAGCAGCCAGACAAAGCGCGAGAACGTCTTTTGCGAATCCAGAATCAGTGGCGCGGAACGTCGACATATGCAGAAGCCGCACTGCTGCTAGCAACACTCTATCTCGCCATCGGCAAGGATAGTGAGGCCACGGAGGTACTCAATGCACTCATCGTCGCACCTGTCGTTGTCGTCGGTGACCGTCGTGACCTTGCACGGCTGCAGTTGGCAGACATGAAGTTCTGGAACAACGAGATTCCTGACGCACGTCGCATCTACAGCGAACTTGCGGAGGTACCATCATCAGTTGCAGCTAATGATGCGATTGATCGTCTGCTGCTGCTTGATCTTGCGCAAGATGACTCTGCCTCTGTCGTGAGATTCGCACAGGGTGAAGGCCTATTTACACGACGTCAGTATCACCAGGCCTACGCAATTTATTTACAGATTAGCGAATCGGCACGGGATCTCGACCTGCGAGATCGTGCCAGCGCTCGAGCAATGGAGTCCGCACTCGCCGTGCGCGATGATTCACTTGCTATTGTGCCGATACGGCGTGTTGTCGAGCGGATACCTGAGACTATCTGGGGTGATCGTGTTCTGATCCGACTTGCGGAAATCGAGGAGCGTAAGGGAGACTTCCAGGCTGCAATAACCACCCTCAACTCACTGCTCGTAGCCTATCCTCGTTCTATCTTTGTGCCATCAGCACGAGATCGTATTCGACGGTTGCGCGGCGATCTATAGCCCCTTATTCAATTTGGAGATTCCATGTCTGTTCGCACGTTTTCTGAACTCCCTTACGAACGCCCAGATCTTGACGCACTGCGACAGACGTACGCAGCCATTACGAAGCGTCTCGCTGATGCTGCAACGTCGGAGGCAGCTATTGAAGCCGTTGCGGCATGGAACACAACGCGTATCGATGTTAGCACGATGAACTCGCTCGCTGAAGTCCACTTCACGCAAAACGTCGCGAGTGAGTCAGCGAAGCAAGAGAAGCTCTGGTTCGATGAGCATGGTCCGTCCATCGTTGATCTCGACCAGACCTTTGTTCACACCCTGCTGGCATCGAAGTGGAAGTCGGTCATTGGTGAAACCTTTGGTCAGCTCTTCATTACGCGCCTCGAGGACTCGACGCGTACGTTTACGCCAGAGATCATGGATCTCTTGATCAAGGAAAGTGAACTATCTCGACAGTACAATGAGCTCACAGCTTCAGCCAAGATTGACGTCGATGGCACCACTTACAACCTCAGTTCAATCGGCAAGCTCCTCATAGATCTCGATCCTGGGGTTCGCCAGCGGGCACATAAGGCGATGTACGGGTTTCTTACCCAGCATGCAGATGAAATGGACAGCATCTATCATGATCTCGTTCAGCTGCGCACGCAGAAGGCACAGGTACTCGGATTTCCCTCCTACACAGAACTACGGTACGTCGAGTACGGTCGCGTCGACTACAATGCTGCTGACGTCGAACGGTTCCGCGCACAAGTCCGCGATGTAGTTGTGCCGCTTGTTCAGCAGTTGCGCTCAGCACAACAGCATCGTCTGGGCCTTTCGGAACTGACAATTGCAGATGAGAAGGTGCAGTTCACAGACGGAAATCCAGTGGCAGAGGGCGATCACGATTGGATCGTCAACAAGGCGGCGAACATGTACCAAGAGCTTTCTCCTGAGACACACGAGTTTTTCTCGTTGATGTTAGAAGGCGATCTGCTCGATCTTAAGACGCGCGATAACAAAGCCACAGGCGGCTATTGCACGAGCTTCCCGAAGTACGGAATCCCCTTCATCTTCGCCAATTTCAATCGAACGACACACGACGTTGAAGTGCTCACGCACGAGGCGGGCCACGCCTTCCAAGCGTATCGCAGTCGCAACCACGTTGTTCCAGAGTATTTCTGGCCAACCATGGAAGCATGCGAGATCCACTCTATGGGCATGGAATTCCTTACGTGGCCTTGGATGAAGGACTTCTTCGGCGAACAGACCGATAAGTTCCGTTTCTATCATCTCCAAGGTGCGTTGCTGTTCTTGCCGTATGGCTGCGCCGTTGATCACTTCCAGCATTGGGTCTACGCTAATCCAACAGCAACTCCAGCCCAACGCCTTGCTACTTGGAAGGAAATGGAGTCAATGTACATGCCGTGGCGCATCACAGAAGGGTATGATGCGGCAGCTGAAGGCCGTGCATGGCAATTTCAACGCCACATCTACGAGTCGCCATTCTACTACATCGACTACGCGTTGGCGCAGACGTGTGCGCTGCAGTACTGGAAGTGGTCGGAACAAGATCGTGATGCCGCATTCACGTCGTATCTGAAGATATGTGACATTGGCGGCTCGCAATCATTCCTCGACATCGTTGCGTCTGGTGGACTCGTGTCACCATTCCAGCAGGGATGCCTCAAGGACATCGTTGACTATGCATTTACATGGCTCACAGCATCCTACCCGCAATACCTCCAAACAGCGAAGTAGTTTGCATGAAGGCCAGGTAAGGTCCTTGCTTGCAATGTGCTTAGGAGGATCACCTGAGACTTCGCTGTAGATGTATTGGTGTAAACTTCTCGCCATACGCAAGAATGTGCCGCAAGAGCGGCAGTTCTGCTGTTGCTTTTGCGTAGGTTTGCATGATTCTGAAGACTAATCTTTTCTGTCCCAGTAACAGGTTACAAGCAACATGAAGAGAATGACTGCTTGGAGTTTGCTCCTACCGCTCATACTCGCGATTGCAACCGTTGGAATGAACGGTCAATCAAACCCCACCCCGTTCGATCTGAACGCGGGCTCATATTCGTTCACGACGTGGAATAACACTCAAGCTGCCGGTACATATCCGCCAAGCATGGTGTTTCATCAGGCGCCAGTGATTGACCAACAGCTTGGGACGGCTCCATCAGGAGACTTCAACTGTGCATACAACCTCACCAGCGGCGCGCGTATTAACGGCCTTGGTGCTAATGGTGTGCAGTTTATCAATACTGGTACGCTCGTATGTAACTGTGCATTCGTCGGAAGCGCTGTTCTCGCAGTCAATACGACAAACCGTGCGCAGGTAAACGTGTCGTTCACAGCCCAGCAATTGCCAGGCGCTGGTCAGCGAGTACACGGGTTGCGCCTCGAGTATCGTATCGGTTCGACAGGTACATGGTCACCTGTTATCCGCAATGGTGCACCAGTGGAGCTCGTTACCGTAAGTACGAGCTCAACGTCAGCGACGTGGCCAGAGCGCACCTTCAGTGCAATGTTGCCGACCGTTTGCGAAAACCAACCACTTGTTCAGTTGCGTTGGTTCTATTACCAAGTACCAGCTTTTGCATCTGGCTCGCGTCCACCAGTACGTTTGGATGAGATCAGCGTTACGTCGAACTCCATCGTTGGCGCTGCGACGAACGTGATCGTTGAGACAGTTGCACCGACAGCACCGTCGCAAAACACTGCTTTCAACGTCCGCGTTCGTGCAACAGATGCAGCTGGTGCTGCAAAGAATGTTGCTGCGGCGACACCTGTCACGCTCTCGCTCAACACGGGAACGGGTGCTCTCAGCGGTACACTCACAGCAACAATCCCTGCGGGCCAGAGCTTCGTCGACTTTACAAACGTGGTCTACAATACTGTAGAGTCTGGCGTCTCGATCCGCGCAACAGCCACAGGCCTGACGCTCGGTAACAGCGCTGCGTTCACGGTACAAGGTCCAGCTTCGTATGCACTCATCAGCGGTGCCCAACAAGACGGGTATGCAGGCGTGCCGTTCAACCCAATGACTGTGAGCGTGTTCCGCGCTGACAACACTATCGATGTCAACTACGGTTCGGTTGTTTCGATCGTGCGTGTGAGCGGTCCTGGTGTAATCACTGGCACGTCATCCGTTACTGCAATTCAAGGTGTTGCGACGTTTAGCGATATCTCGGTGAGCGTGCCTGGTACATACCAGTTGCAAGTGAATATCCCTGGTCTGCCATCGCAGACGCTGCCGTTCACAACAGCATTCGCAGCTCCGAGCATGACAACGGACATCGTTCCGCAGTTCATCCAATCGCGTGTTGCCTCTGGCACATGTAATTCTTCGGCCAGCGCGTTCCCGATTCCTGTCTTTGCTCGCGTGACGTTTACAGGCCTTCAACCGAACACAACATACCGCTTCAATACAGGTCTCGCACTGGTTCAAGGTGGTGCGACCGTTGGCGGTGGTTTCAACGTTCACTTCAACGCGAACACTAACACATATGTGTACGCTTCGTCGAAGAGCTTGGCAACTGACGGTACGTTCTCGACATTCTCAACGTTGTCGAACGAAACGTCAAAGTCAGTTTGGGTCAACCTTGTTGCATCGACGAACAGCGACTTCCAAGAAGGCAACGTCATCTTCTGGCGTGTGGCTCTCGGTGACAACCAAGGCCGTCTGATGCGCATCTACGATCTCAATCAGACATCGCAAGTGATCCGACTTGGTACTGCTGCTAATCAAGCCACAGGCATTGTGGATGATCAGTCACAGCTGACACCAAAGAACTACGTTCTCCTGTACGACAACACGGCGGGCACTGGCCGTCCAGTTTCTGTTGCCGCGATTCAGTCGCTTGGTACAGCGATCAACGGTGCTGAAGCATTCTATGCATCGCGCCAGAATTCTGCTGGTGCATGGGCAACATTCATTCCGAATACGCTTCCAAACGGCATTCGCCGTATTGAAGAGCGTGACTACCGCACGAACGCTGTCGTCTACGCTATCACATCGAACGACGGTATTTGGAATGGTGTCAACACGAACCCATCATCGTATGCAACTCCGGGTGGCTTTGCAACGCCAATCAATCTGCAGACGCCGCGCATCACAGTCTCATCACCACGTACAGGCGACACGCTCTGTTCTGGTAAGTCAGCGACAACGCGCTTCATCGCACGTGGTGTGACGAATGTTCGCATCGAATTCTCACGCAACAACGGTCTTTCGTGGGAAGAAGTCGCAATTGTTCCAGCAGCGACTGGCACAGCTACATGGACTGTTCCAGCACTTGAGTTTGCAGGCCAATGTCGCATCCGCGTAACAGGTGTTGAGCGCACGGATATCTCTGCAACGACAACGGCGTTTGCCGTTGCCTCAGAAATTGTTGTCACGCAGTCCCCTGCCTCAAAGAACCTTTGCGTCGGTGATTCGCATTCGCTCCTCGCGCTCACAAACGGTGCTATCCGCGCATATCAGTGGTACAAGAATGGTTCGCCAATCCCAGGCGCAAATGGACCATTGTACCAAATCACTGATGCACAGTACAGCACGTCTGGCTTCTACCATTGCCGCATTTGGGGCTTTGGAACATGTGGTTCAGCCGTCACGGATACAGCGCACGTGCGTGTTGCTCGACCAACGCGCATTGTCAACCAAACACGTAACGTTCCAGTCAGCCTCGGTCAGACAGCAACGCTGACAGTTGAAGCTGAAATTCCTGATGAAGCAACGTCATACCAGTGGTATAAGGGTCAGACGATGCTTGAAGAAGGCAAGAAGTACTTCGGCGTTTCTGCAAACCGTCTCGAAATCCGCGGTGTTGAAGCAGCTGATCTTGCAAGCGACTATTACTGCGTTGTACAAGGCGTATGTGGCACAGCAACATCACGCATGGTTCGTGTCTTCACGACGGGCGTGTACGTTGAATTCGCGTCGCCTACAGTCAACACATGTGCAGGTCTTACAGCTACGCTCAAGGGTCAGGCCTATGCCAACCCAGCAACAGACAATCTTGCTGTTCGTTGGTGGCGCAATGGAGCACCACTTGTTGATGGTGGTCAGTACACTGGCACAACAACATCAACGCTCGTTATCTCGAATGTAACAGCAGCGGACGAAGGCGAATACGTTCTCCGTGCCGAGCTTGCTGACAATCCTTCGCAGTTCGATCAGGAATCTGTTGACCTCGTGATTGCGTCGACACCAACCGTGACAACGCAACCACAAGACGTTACCGTCTGTGCTGGTCAGCCATTCTCGGTTTCTGTAGTTGTCGCAGCTACTGGTACTGTCACGTACGAGTGGTCGAAGGACGGCACGAGCCTTCCAGGTGAAACAGGTGCAACACTGACGGTAAATGCTGCAACAGCAGCTCGTGGTGGCGCCTATCGCGTTCGTATCCAAACATCATGTGGTTCGATCGAGTCTGCAGTTGCTACGGTAACTGTTCGTCCAGCAACAGAGATCACACAGCAACCACCAGCAACAGTATCTGTTCAAGTTGGTCAGCCTCTGTCGATCACCGTTGCAGCTACAGGTGCCGGTACAGTTCAGTACCAGTGGTTTAAGGATGGTACACAGATCGCTGGTGAAGTAGCTCCAACGTTTGCCGTTGCTGCTGCCGCTAATGGCGATGCTGGTAAGTACTGGTGCCGCGTACGTTCTGAGTGCGGCGATGTAACATCAGACACTTCAGATGTAACGGTTCGTCCGTCTGTGGTTAGCGTTAACGAAGATGTTGTTGGTGGCACACTCGTGGGTCGCATCGCTCCAAACCCATCGAATGGAGCTGCACACCTTGACCTTACAGTAGGCACTCCAGCAACGGTTGCAATCCGCATCGTTGATGGTGTTGGTGCAACAGTCGCAATGCTCAATACGGGTGAACTGAGCGTTGGTATTCATCGCGTTGGTCTTGATGTCTCTGGCTTCGCAGCTGGCACATACACAGTGATTACTACTGTGAACGGCATGGCAGCAACGCAGTCGTTTGTTGTGATCAAGTAATTCCATCGACGCGTCGATGGATGTCCATGAGAAATCTCCGAGGGGGTATGCTTTGCGTGCCCCCTCGTTTGTTGAAAGCTGATTCGACGTACGAGAATTTGGGTGCACGTACAACGAGAGAATCCATGAAACAGTCGCTTACCGGTGTGCTTGTTGCCATATTCGTGGGCATGACCTGCTGTCTACATGTTTCAGCACAAGAAATGGTCGTCAGTGAGTACTTCAACATTCAGGACGTCACGAGCGAATGGACTGAGCTCCTTGTCGTGAAAGACAATTTGAATGTTGTGGGATGGGCACTTACAGACGCGAATACTGGACAGGTTGCACGTCAAGGTGGTCCGAAATTCAATGACATACCATTGTGGCGAAACCTACGCGCTGGAACGATTATCGTGCTGTGGCACCGACAGATGCCGGTTACTGCAACACTTGATACCTCCGCAGCAGACGGCTACCTCGAGCTCTCGTCACGCGATGTGCGGTTTTTCACTACGCTCTACTTTGTTCCTCCGTCTGATCTGGCAGATCTAAACATCGCTGATGGAGGTGATGTACTTCAGATTATCAAAGCTGACTCATCACATGTTCATGCGCTGGGTCATAACAAGCCAACAGGCGCAGCATACAATTCCATTCCGTCTCCGAAGGTCAATTTTGATTCGGGAGCGGTCGGCGCTGGTCGCTCGTGTCGTGTAACAGGTCGTACGCTGGCCGCCTACAGTGTCGGCCTCACGAAGGACTCTGTCGTTGGTGGCTTCAACGATTCAAGGGGACTTCCGAATCGTTTCGATCTAGCTCGCACAAACGCAGGTGTTCAAAACATCAATCATTGGTTCTGGCGATCAACACGCGAACCGCAATGGACGAGTACACCCACAGTTGTCCTCGTCAGTCAGTCTGCTCGAACTCATCGAATTGAATGGACGCCGGTGGACGATCCGCGGCCAGCCGATCGGACAACAGGATATGTGATCCTTCGCGATACACTTGGCTTTTCGACGTTCCCAACCAACGGCATTGTTGATGGGGCCACAATTACGAAGGGACAGCGGATTGGTACAGCACTCGTACTTGATGTTCGCACCGTGCAGGATGGTAGCAACCAATACTCTGACTCCCTCAATCTGATTTGTGGCGAAACCTACACGTATCGTGTGTACGGGTACCGCTACGCTGCAGACGAGCAACTTGTTCGCACAGATGATACGACGGCTCGTGGTCGTCAGTACACGGAAACACGATTTGCACAATCTGCGCCGATCGCTAAGCCGAACCCAACAAAGCCTGTTATCGCGGCGTCGAAACTGCAAGTGTGTGTTGGTGATACGGTGTCATTAACTACGACGACAGTTGCTGATCGCTACGACTGGACTGTTGATGGGGTTCCGGTACCAGTTGGCGGCACGACGCGCATTGTTGTTCGTCAGACAGGGACGTATCGATTGACAATTACTGCCAATGGCGGTTGTTCGTCGACATCTGATCCGATTACGATCACATCACTCCCTGCAAAGGATGTCGACATCTCACCACGAGGTACGCAGACGATTTGTGCAAGCGATTCAGTTGTGTTGTCGACAACCACAGAAGCTGCATCGTATGAGTGGTTTCGGGACGGTCAAGTAATCGTAGGAC
Organism: uncultured Melioribacter sp.; assembly: GCA_964432155.1. Lineage (GTDB taxonomy): Bacteria > Bacteroidota > Ignavibacteria > Kapaibacteriales > Kapaibacteriaceae > UBA10438. The sequence continues at coordinate 167,934 of CAYSMF010000001.1, forward strand.
AATCAGGCAAGTCGCTTGTTGTTCGTCAAGCGGGCGACTACTTCGTCCGCACGGCATCGTCCTCAGGCTGCCCGGGGGTCTCAGGCGTCGTACGTGTCCGTATTCCTGATGTGCGCATTGGCGTTTCTGCGAGCTCTGTTGATTTTGGCAAGCTCGGAAGCTGCGAGTCATCACGTGAACAACTTGTTTCGATCGTCAATAGCGGTCAAGTTGACGTGACGATTGCTTCGACGTCATTCCCGCCGGGATTTGCCCTTCGCTCTCCTGCTCCCGGATTCGTTGTAAAGGCCGGTCAGTCACAGCAAGTTCGTGTAACGTTCTCGCCCCCTGCCTCGGGTACATATGCTGGTACTGCAGTGTTCACAGCGCTGCCATGTTCCGTTGCAGTTGCACTTGACGTTCGAGGTGAACGCGTCGAAAGTGCAGCAAGTCTTGATCGTGCCGCAGTTGATTTTGGTATCCGCTCTGCATGCCCTACATCGATTATCAAAGTTGATTCGACGTTTAAGATTGTGAATAATGGAACGGGCGAGATTACCATTCAAGTGCCTCAAGTACGTCCACCGTTCTATCTCCTTACTGACTTCCCTGCTCCAATACCCGTTGCACCAGGAGCTTCATTAGAGATTCGAATTCAGTATCGACCACTTGGCGCAGATCTCAATCAAGGTGTCACGCAGCAGGTAGCGTTCCCATACACATCTCTTGCGTGTAGCGACACCTTGCGTGCGCAATTGCAAGCAGCGAGCTATCGTCCTTCGATGACGGTTGATCCGTCGCTCACCGATCTCGGTGTCTTACTGTCATGCAAGGCCGATTACGATACGCTAGTTACAGTAGCGAATACGTCGCTTGTTCCACTGACTGTGGAGCGCATCGAGAGTACGGAAGGTCTATCGATGATTGGTTCGGCAGTAACCATTGCACCATCATCAACGCGAACAATTCCAGTTCGAATCTCCGCTCCTACAACGCCAGGCGCTGTAACAATGCGTGGAACACTCATCGCTTCTCCTTGTGACATTAGTCTCCCGATTGAGTTCGAAGGCGTCGTGATTGCGCCCGCCTATGTGGCCTCGCAGACCTCGCTGTCGTTGGGTACGTATCGACCATGTGCCGACACCACACGTCCCTCAGCACGAATGGTGATTGTTGCAAAGGGGCTCTCGGGACTTCGATCACGCGTTAATGATGTTCAGATCAGTGGACCGTTCTCGACTGCACTTCAGATTGGTTCGTTCTTCCGTGATACACTCGTTGTTGACGTGGTTGCAACAACACCGTTGCCGCAAGGCGCGAGCGTTGGTTCTCTGACGTTAAATGTTGGCCCATGTAGTACAGCCTTTGCGATTCCTCTTAGCGTGGTTGCTCCGGAGCGACGTCGGAACGCTGTGCTGTCGAAGAGTGTGGTTGGTCCAGTTGGGAATGGCCAGAGTGCTACCGCAACGTTGACAGTAACAAATACCGGTACCGATACAATTCGCATTGAGTCGCTTGATGGTCTTACTGCCCCATTTCAACTGATCGCTCCTCTACCCGTTCTTCCTGCAACGCTTGTGCCAGCCGCTTCTATGCAAGCCACGGTGGAGTATCGCTTTGCTGGGTATGATCGCCGAGACGATCAAGCAGTGCGCATCATTACTGCTGCTCCATGTGCAGACACCTTCTATCTCGGTGTTACAGGAACTACACCATCAGAAGGAACGATCACAGGCGTGATGCTTGTAGCCCCATTGGATGTGGTTGGTACAGCTGGTACCACCGTTCAGGTGCCATTCGCGCTCGAGTCAATCGCAAGTCTTGATAGCGCGAACCTTCGTTCGATGACAGTCTACCTTTCGTATGACGCGTCGTTGGTTCGCCCGCTTGGTGCATCTGCTGGAACTCGCGGAGAAACAGCCATCGTTCGTGAAGACACTCCAGGACGTGCTGTTGTAGAGGTGGCCCATACGCAGCCAATTCTACCGACGCAGCAACTCATTACCCTTGCATTCCAAACCTACCTCGCCCCCGTCGCCAGCACACCGATTACGATTGATTCTGTCGTTGCTCTCAAGGTCGACATTTCAGGGCGCAATGGTAAGATCTCGGTTCTTGGATCGTGCATCATCGCTGCTGAGTTGGCAGATCTTCGCAATCGCGTTGACTTGCGGATGATCTCGAATGACGCGTCATCACTTATCCTTGAAATCTCGACGATTACAGATGATCCGAGTCGCGTTGCTGTGTATGCACCGACAGGCGAATGCGTTGCAGTACCATTGGCAGAGCAGCTTGCTCCGGGCACCTACCGCCTTAAGCTTGATGTATCGCCGTTGGCCAGCGGCACATACGTCGTTGTGTACGAACACGGACGGCACGTGCGTCACTGCATCGCACCTATTTCTCGTTAACACTAACAAATGGAACACCGGTGAAGGTATTAGTTACGGGCGCTACGGGATTTGTCGGTAGTCATGTTGTCGATGTTCTCCTCGAACGTGGGCACGACGTTTTCTACATCGCGCGGAAGACGAGTAATTTCCGATGGCTCAATGGCAAGAACGTTACGCGAGTTGATGGTTCACTCTTCGATGTGCAATCCCTGCGTGGAGCAGTGGAGGGTATGGATGTTGTGATCCACGTTGCTGGATTAACAGCTGCAAAGAACGAAGCGGAGTTTCTCCGTGGTAATCGAGATGCAACACAAAACCTACTCGATGCCGTGAGAGCATATGCTCCATCGCTGCAACGCTATGTACACATCAGCTCACTTGCTGTATGCGGACCTGCTGAGCACCTTGATGAGCCGATCACCGAAGAGTCTCCACTTCACCCGATCACTGCATATGGTCGAACGAAGAAACTCGCAGAGCAATGTGTGACATCATGCACGGATATCCCCTGGACGATTGTACGTCCTCCAGCGGTGTATGGTCCTCGCGATGAGGCAATTCTTACATTCTTCCAGACAATCAACAAGGGGCTCGCATCGTTCATCGGGTTCGATGAGAAACGCGTAAGCCTTGTTCATGTGCGTGATCTTGCACGCGGCATCGTCGATGCAGCATTTTCACCAGCAGGTGTCGGTCAGACGTACTTCATTTCTTCAGATGAGACGTATACGTGGGATCAGATATCGGCAGTGACTGCAACGGTTATGGGTAAGCGTAAGCTATTCCGCGTGCGTCTGCCTCACTCCGTTGTACTCTCGATTGCTGGAACGGTGGGCTTCTTTGGAAAGCTTGCTGGAAAGCCCCCGGTGCTCGACTACGAGAAGGGTATCGATCTCACACAGAAGTACTGGATCTGCAATACATCGAAGGCGCGTAAGGAGCTTGGATATCGGCAAGAGATTTCTCTTGCTGATGGGATCCGCGAGACCGTTGAATGGTACCGTGAGGCATCGTGGCTATGATGCGGTCATGGCTTCAGAGCGCGATCGGTCTCACCGTGACATCGCTTGTGTTGCTGGGATGCTTTGTTCTCTTTGCCGTGCTCTTGGCAACACGGAGTCATCCAGAGCCGTATCAAGAGGAGCAGGCAACGGTTACTGATACTGTACGTGTGTTTCGGAATAGCTTTGGCATTCCGCACATCGTCGGCCGTACACTCGAAGATGTCGTGTTTGCGCAAGGCGTAGCACATGCACAGGATCGTTTGTGGCAAATGGACGTGTGGCGTCGAGTTGGGCGTGGTACGTTGGCCGAAGTACTGGGTGCTGAAGCAGTACCGGTGGATGCTTTCATGCGTACACTCGATATTGTTGGCATTGCTCGGCAGAATATGCGTGTTGTCGACAAGCGCACATTCGCGCTTTTGGAGGCGTACTGTCGCGGCGTGAATACCTTCATCGAGCGTAATCGCGAGGACTTGCCATTCGAGTTTGATGCGTTACAATACACACCGGCTCCATGGACGCCTGAAGATTGTCTAATCGTAGGTCGTGCGCTTGCGTTCGAAGTATCGCTGGCTTTTTGGTCGGATCTTGTGTTTGCTCAGATTGCACAGAAACGCGGTGCTGGAGCAGAGGGATTGTTTATTCCGCGATCAGCAGTAGGTCCATTTGTCCTCGACTCCTCATCACGACGGCTTGACACGCTCGGAGCCAATCGTGCCCCAGGCAATGGCACTACCGCGCAAGCCTCTGATGTGCTCGATCATGTAGCTCCATTGATTTCAACAATGCGCCTGGTGCGCAACAAGTTGGGCATGGTGGGTTCGGGATATGGAAGTAATTGCTGGGCCGTGCGCGCTGAAGATGGCGCAACGAGTCTCGCGAACGATCCGCACTTATCGGTATCGATGCCGCCTAAGTGGTACCAGATTCACCTGAGCGCTCCTGGTTTCAACGTCATTGGAATGAGTCTGCCTGGTATTCCCTTCGTGTTGTCAGGACGCAATGACAACGTTGCGTGGGGCTTCACCAATACCATGATTGATGATGTTGACTACGTGGCTGAGCGTGTTGATCCATCAAACCAGAATTACTACTTCGAGGGGAACGGTACACGCGTGAAGTTCCGGTACCGTCGCGATACGATTCGCATTCGCGGACGTGCTGATTCGCTCATCGATCTGCGTTTTACGAATCGATCCTGCGTCGTCTCCGACTATCACCTTCTGCGCACGCCGTCGGTGCTCACCAAAACGCCGCGAACTATGTCGACGACGATGCTGAATCGCACGTGTCTAACGATGCGATGGACAGCTCGGTACAAGAGTGACGAGATGACTGCGTTGTTGAAGATCAACAAGAGTCGGACATTCTCCGATGTTGTCTCAGCTGTGTCCACATGGGGTGCTCCTACGCTGAACTTCAGTGTGGCATCGCAAGATGGTGCAATTGGCACGGTCATCGCAGGCTTTATTCCACGTCGTGGATCTGCGAACCCACACCTCCCTATCCCAACAAATGTTGCGGGTGCCGACTGGAGTGGAGTAGCGTCGATGACATCGCTTGGGAGCGTTCGCAATCCATCGCGCGGTTTTGTTGCGTCTGCAAATAACCCTGTCTCGAGCAATCCCCCATTCTACATCGGCTCGATCTACGAGCCTTCATCGCGTATTCAACGCATCTACGAGTTGCTGTCGATTTACCGATCACCAACAGCGCGTGATCATAAAGTGATGCAGCTCGACATCGTCTCTCCGTATGCGCGTCAGATGTGCCAGCGCTTAATCCCGATTCTTCGCAAGGGAACCTCACGCTATGGACCGGTAGAACAGCGAGTACTTGCAGCACTTGCGCGTTGGGATGGTACGCAGGCCTCGCTCGATCCAGCAGCAACGGTGTATGCTGTGTTTCTGCAACGCATGCTTTGGAACACCTTCCAGGATGAGCTAGGTCCGCAGTTGTACGACGACTGGGCACTTGTCAGCAATCTACCGCTCCGCAAGCTCGACGAGATGATCAACGAACCGACGGCGCAAATCTGGGATGATGTGTCAACCACGCAACGCGAAGATCTTGCGTGGATCGCGATCCGCTCATTCATCGAAGCTGTGTCTGAACTCCGCGAGCGATTTGATAACGAAGACATCCAAACTTGGACGTATGGGCGCATTCACACGGTGACGTTTCCCCACTTGTTTGGTGATCACCCGCTTATGCGTCCAGTCATGAATCAAGGTCCGTTCGAAATCTCTGGAAGTCAAACGACAATCCAATCTTCTGAATGGCCAATCGGGAACCCATACGGCACACGTGTAGCCGCAAGTATGCGGGTCGTCTCAATGCTTCGCGACTCAATTCAATACTCTGTCGTCCCCGGTGGTTCATCTGGACAGCCCCTTAGCGCTCACTACGCAGACCAATTGCAACTGTGGCTTAAGGGTGGGTATGTGCGTCTGCCCGTACAACCCGAGCCCGATGTCTCGTTCCGTCTCTTCCACGTGTTTGTGCCCTAAGACAAGCGCTTTCCCTATCTTCGTTGCGAGTTCTTGAACGTCTAACTCTAGGATTACCCATGTCTGTGACAACTGTTGTCGGAACCCGTCGCACAGCCAAGGCTGATGCAATCATTGTGTTTGTAGCACAGGACGAAAAGCATTTTGCTGCAGCACAGAAATCACTCACATCTGAGATCCCGCACCTGTTGCCATTGTTCTCATCTGGTGATTTCACAGCAAAGCCAAATCAAACAGCGCTGGCATATGGAGGCTCAGCAACAGCTTCTCCGCGCGTTATTCTCGTTGGCATGGGTCCGATGACGGGCATCACACCGGAAAAGATCCGTCGCGCCGCTGCCGCAGGCACCAAGCGTGCTGCTGCATGTGGATGCGCATCTATTGCCATTGAAGCAATGCCAATGAACGGCATCGATTCGGCTACGGTTGCGCAGGCGATCACCGAAGGATCGATGCTGTCGCAGTACCGCTACGACAAGTACAAGACCATCAAGAGCGAGTCGAATGGACTCGTCAAGAAGTTCGCACTCGTCACCGATCGTGCACATCTCAAGGCTGTCACGAAGGGGGCTGGCATTGGCGAACACATCGTCGGCGGTGTGACGCTTGCGCGTGACCTGGCAAACGCGCCAAACTGCGAAATCTATCCAGAGACACTTGCCAAGAAGGTTCAAGAAGTTGGCAAGAAGGCTGGTTTCAAGACTACGGTTCTGGACAAGAAGAAGATCGAAGATCTCAAGATGGGTGGTCTTCTCGGCGTGAATGCCGGAAGCGTACGTCCACCAGTGTTCATTGTGATGGAGCACATGAAGGGACCGAAGAACGAGAAGCCGCTCGTCCTCGTTGGTAAGGGTATCACGTTCGATACCGGTGGTATCTCGATCAAGCCTGCAGCCGGCATGAGCGACATGAAGAGCGACATGCATGGTGCTGCCTCGGTTATCGGCACGATGTACGCGATCGCCAAGCTTGGCGTGAAGCGCAACATCATCGCCCTCGTTCCATCAACAGAGAACATGCCTAGCGGCACGGCATACGTTCCTGGCGACATCCTGACGTTCATGAACGGCAAGACCGCTGAGATCGACAATACAGATGCCGAAGGCCGGTTGATCCTCGCTGATGCACTTTGTTATGCAGACCGGTTTAAGCCAAGTGCAGTCATTGACTTGGCTACTCTGACTGGAGCCTGTGTTATTGCACTCGGTACCGTGACATCGGGTATGATGGGAACGGACGAGAAGACAAAGAACCGTCTGCGTGCCGCTGCTGACCGTACCAATGAGTACGTGTGCGAGCTGCCGCTCTACGAAGAGTACGAGGAGCAGATTTCAAGCGATTACGCCGACATCAAGAACTCCGGAGGTCGTAACGCCGGCGCGATTACGGCGGCGCTCTTCCTCAAGCACTTCGTCTCCTACCCATGGGTTCACCTTGATATTGCTGGTACTGGAATTCAACCCAAGGCCGGACATTACACGCCGAAGGGCGGCTCAGGGGTTGGCGTTCGCCTCCTGACTGACATGATTCGCCACTGGTAAGAGAGCCCAATCCTACGCATGTCTGACCCAACAGCACTACGAGCAGAGTTCGAGCGTGAGGCAATCCCGCACATGGCGGCGTTGTATACGTTCGCTGTTCGGATGACGCGCGATGAGGACGATGCGTCGGACCTTGTACAGGAGACGTATCTAAAGGCCTACCGGTTCTTCGACAAGTTTGAACGGGGAACTAACTGCAAGGCCTGGCTGTTCCGAATTTTAAAGAATTCGTACATCAACCGTTTCCGGAAGTCGTCAAAGGCTCCCGACACGGTCGAGTACGATGTCATCGAAGAGTTTTACGAGACAATTCGGGACAGTTCTGTAGAGACATCTGTGCTGGAAGAGCAAATGTTTGCCCAGGCACTTGATGACGAGGTGTCTACTGCACTGAACCGATTGCCTGACGAGTTTCGGACCGTGATCATTCTCTGCGATATTGAGAACTTCACCTACGAAGAAATTGCCGAGTTTATTGACTGTCCCATTGGGACAGTGCGTTCACGTCTGCACCGTGCACGAAAGATCCTGGCTTCGCAACTCGCATCATACGCTCGTGAGCGTGGATTTGAAGTTGACGGCGAGGAAGCGAGTCGTGACAATGGGTTGCATGTTTCAGACGGGAGGACACCGGAATGACGACCGGAAATGAACTTGATGCACTCGTGAGTGCATACGTCGATGGCGAGCGCCTCGACAATGCAGAATTACATCGCGTGCAAGCAGCACTCTCGTCGAGCGATCAGATGCGTAGGGACGTTTCCTTGCAGCATGCAACGCGCTCACTTGTACGGGAACGTGCTGGCAGACTTCGCAATCAGCCACCTGCACACTTGCGCGCATCGATCGGTGCCGCGCTTGATGCCGTCGATGCCTCCCCTGCTGCGTCAGCACCCGCCTCCTCCTGGAGCTTTGCTGAAGCGATCCGATCGCTGTTTGCTACTCCTGCTCTCGTTCGAGGCTTGGTAGCTGTTGGCTCCGTTGCCGTGATTGCGCTTGTTGCGCTCGTCGTGCTGCGTGAACCTTCGCAGGTATCAACCGAAGTATCGTCCGTTGCGTACGCGTCGTTTGGCAGTGTCGTGAATGGCTCCTTTCCAATCGAGCGGTCGAGTTCTAATGAGTCTGAACTCCGTGCATTTTTCGCCGACAAGGGTGTTGAGTTTCCGGTGTTCTTCCCACAACTCGACGCTTCGCTCCGTGGTGGAAGTGTGGTGACGATCAACGGACGCCAGTGCGTTCAACTTGTGTATTCAGCGGGCTCAACACCGATCTACCTTCTGGAGACAGACAACGCCGATATCACTGGTGGACGTGTCGAGCTGGCGAAAGAAATCCTCGATGATGTCGAGCAGAGTCGTTGGCACTGGGAAGAACGCGCTGATGTAGGCACGATGTTTGTTTGGAAGAGCAATAATGTGATGTGCACTGCCGTCTCTACATTGCCAACGAATGAATTCTCTGCACTGTTCCGACTTGAGACCTTGTAATGAAGACTCTTCTAGCTCTCGCCCTTGTTGCTACGACTGTCGCGGCTGTAGCGCTCACGACATCAACGAGCTCAACGTCAACGACACCAGCACAGGTGTTTCTTGTTGATCAGGTCATGCCTCGTGGCACCAACAAGGCAGTTGACTTCACTTGGAAAGACGGCGCCAAGACAATGTCGTTCTCCGAGGCCACAAAGGGCAAAGTTGTGCTGCTCAACATTTGGGCGACTTGGTGTGGACCATGTCGACGCGAGCTTCCTGATCTTGTGGCACTCTCACAGGAAATGGCACCGAAGGGTGTTGTCATCATGGGCGTGAGTCTTGATGAAAAGGAACCACGCCTTCAGAATGTGAAGTCCTTCGTTGAGAAAATGGGCATTCCCTACATCAACGTTATCGACAACCTGAAGATCTCGGACGCATACGGCGGTATCCAGTCGATTCCTACAACGTTCATCATTGACCGTCAGGGCAATATTGTCCAGAAGATCGTTGGAATGCAGTCGAAGGAAGCATTCCGTGCTGCGATTACAAAGGCGCTGTAACAGCCCCTTACCATATTTCGATGATCATCGACGGCTTCCGCTCCACGGGAGCCGTTTCTGTTTGTAAGAGCTGTCTCATTGCATCAGCCAGCCGTTCTCGCTGCTGCTGATTGTGAGCATACACACTTGCAAGTGCATCACCTGGCTGTACCTCGGATCCTCGCTCGCAGTGGAGAACCACACCAGCACTCGGATCGATGCGATCGTCTTCGCGCTGCCTGCCCCCTCCTGCTTCAAGCACTGCATCGGCTACCCTACGTGCATCGAGGGCTCGTACCCACCCATGAGCCTGCGCCTCTACCACGATTGGGGTGGACGTTGCATACGTCTCGACCGCCTCAGACCAGCGACCTCCCTGTTGCGCGATCATGTGATGGAATCGTTGATGAGCGTTACCATGCTTCCATTCGCGGACGACGCGCATCCTACTCTCCTCAATCGTATCGGCGATTCCAGCGAGATGGACCATTTGTGCTGTGAGTTCAATCGTGACTTCTGCGAGTGATGTCTGAGCAGAAGTTGCTAGAGCATGTTCTGCTTCGGCAATCTCCAGCCAATTTCCAACAGCATACCCAAGCGGTTCATCCATACGTGTGAAGACAAAACGCACGGGTACTCCTGCAGACTCACAAACGCGCTGCATGGACTCTGCCAGTGTGCGTGCCTGATCGAAGGTTTGCATGAATGCTGCAGATCCCACCTTCATATCCATGACGAGACCATCGAGGCTTTCAGCAAACTTCTTACTCAGGATCGAAGCTGTAATGAGTCCGACATTTTCGACGGTGCCAGTAACGTCTCGAACTGCATAGAGCACTCTGTCGGCTGGAGCCAAATCATGTGTCTGACCTGCCATGAACAGACCATGTTCGGTAAGACACTGATCCATCTGAGCGTCATCGATCGCGATCGTGAACCCTGGTACACTCTCGAGCTTGTCGAGAGTTCCACCTGTGTGCCCCAGGCCACGTCCACTGATCATGGGAACGTCGAGACCGCAGCAGGCGGCCAGTGGCGCCAAAAGGAGCGACACCTTATCTCCGACGCCACCTGTCGAGTGCTTATCGATACGCCGGCGTCCCGTAGGCGTCCGACGAAGAATACGACCACTTTGCGTCATTGCCATGGTCAGCGCTGCGGTCTCCTCTGGGCTAAGCCCCCGAACACACGATGCCATGCAAAAAGCACCAACCTGTGCTGAACTCACAGAGCCAGCAACGACCCCTTCAATGAAGCCACGGATATCATCTGGCAAGAGTTCATTGCCATCTCGTTTCCAACGGAGGAGTTCTTTCGTGGACTTCATAGGTTTGCAGGATGATAAACGACTACGTTCGGTGCACGAGTAAACTACGAAATGAGATCCGTGATCTTCACACGGCTCGAGCTCGGCGTGAGGCGGGCACCTTCCTCGTTGAGGGACCCCATGCGTGCGAGGAACTTCTCGCTGCGTCTGCCACTGTTCAGTGCGTCGTAATCCGCGATGATGCGGAACAGCGATCGCTCGATGTTGCACGAATCTTCTCTGAACGTGGTGTTCCCGTGTACGCAGTCGGATCACGCGATATGGAGCGGATGGCAGACACCACAACGCCGCGAGACATCCTTGCTGTTGCGCAGATCCCCGCGCCGAAGGCCGTAGGCTCGCGCATTATTGTGCTCGACGTCATCGCTGATCCAGGAAATCTTGGAACAATCATTCGAACGGCAGCATGGTTTGGATACCACGATATCATTCTCATGGAAGGATCCGCCGATCCGTATGCTCCGAAGGTTGTGCGTGCTAGTGTTGGAGCGTTACTTCGTGTGAATGTCGTACGCGATGTAGCACTCGACTCCCTATGGGAATTGATTGGTGACGTACCGCTATATGCAGCATCGACTCGGGGCGGTGAACATCCGTCAGCGCTTCGAGGCGTGTCAACGTGTGCACTTGTCGTTGGTTCGGAAGCGCATGGCGTGCGATCTGAGATAATCTCGCGCTGTGCTACGTTAATCACGATCCCGGGTTCTGATGCTGTTGAATCATTGAACGCTGGCATTGCTGGTGCAATTCTGATGTACGAAGCGCAATGAAGAACCAACTCTTGTTTACGCCCGGACCAGTTCCATTGCCTGTAGAGGTAGCCACTGCTGGTGCCTCGATTGAGTGGTATCATCAGAGTGATGCATTTGGCTCATTTGTCGAGGACCTCTCGGTACGTCTTCAGCATGTGTTGTATGCCCAATCACCAGTGCTCATGCTCTCGGGCAGCTCGATGACTGGTCTCGATGCGTGTGCTGCGTCGCTTCAACGAAAGGACGATGTTGTACTGGTGCTTCACCATGGACGATTCGGTGAACGCGTTCGCGACATCGCACGGCTCTACAGTGATCATGTCGCGGTATGTTCGGCATCGTGGGGTGATACGATTGACCTTGATGAACTTCGTACTACCATCGCATCAATGCCACGCGTTGACATTGTGTGGTGTGTGCATAGCGAGACGTCTACCGGCGTAAGTATTGATCTTGCTAATGTTGCTACGATCGTGCGCACCGCACATCCTGATGCACTGATCTGTGTCGACGCTGTCACGAGTGCGGCTATACAAGAGCTTCAGACCACTGCCTGGGGTCTCGATGCCGTGATCACTGGAATTCAAAAGGGGTTCAGCTGTTCTCCTGGACTAGCGCTTGTTGCGTTGAGTGAACGTGCCAAGGAGAAGGCGGAATCGTCCCGCGAATTGTACACACTTGATCTCCATCGCGTTGATGTGAATCTTAGGTCTCGACGCGCCACATGGACACCTCCAACATCCTTGATGGCACAGCTTTCAGCATCTGTCGATATGCTGCTGCATCGTGGTATGCCTGCCGTGTGGCAGCATCATCATGATCTTTACGCTGACGTGCGCTCGCGTGCCGAGGAACGTGGCTTTACTGTATGGGGAGCTTCGACGTCGCGGGGTGTTCTCGTGCTTTCGCATCCTGAGGGACAACGGATTCGCACTACGCTTGAACGGAAGTTTAACATGATCATCGCAGACGGTCAGGACCACCTTGCTGGGCAGGTAGTACGTTTTGGTCTCTGTGGATCATACACAGTGGATCGATACACCATGCTGTTCAACGCTATCGATCACATTTTATCATAATCCCCCTCCCATGACATTCCCGACTTCACTCGTACTTGCCACAACGAATGCGCATAAGGCATCTGACCTTCAAGCTCTCCTCGACGAGGCAGATCTTGCATACAAGGTGTTGACGCTCGCCGAAGTCGGGTTTGTAGAAGCAATCGATGAGACCGGAAGCACTTTTGAAGAAAACGCCTATATCAAGGCTGTTCATGTACATCGTGCAACAGGAATGCGTGTGTTGGCCGATGATAGCGGACTTGAAGTTGACGTGCTTGATGGTGATCCAGGTGTTCGATCTGCGCGCTACGCAGGTGAGGATGCGACTGATGCGACCAATCGCGCGAAATTGAGTGCGGAACTTCGGCATCGTGCGGTGGACTCTTCAGGCGCACAATTCCGCTGCGCACTGTGCTTTGTCGATGACACACGAATTCTCCTCGCTGAAGGGTCAAGCAAGGGCACGATCATCAACGATGAACGTGGATCGAACGGCTTTGGATACGATTCGATGTTTGTGCCTGATGGCGACACCAGGACGTACGGCGAGGTAACTCCGGCTGAGAAGCGATCAACAAGCCATCGTAGTCGCGCTATGCAAAATCTGATCCTGCAGCTCAAGGGTGAAGCACCATCGGAGTCGACGGCACCGACGCATCCACGACATCAGCTTGTCGAGGCATCGATCTATGCCGTGGCAATGCCCGAGAGGCTTGACACGTTCCTTGCAAAGATTTCGCCTGAATCGAGTCATGCGGTGTATGAGATTCTCTTGCAGTCGTATCTCTTCGGCGGATTCCCCACAGCACTCGACGCGCTTCAAGCATGCTATCGCGTATTTGGTGCGCCGCAATCCATAGGTGAGGTGGGCGTTGCTACAAGCGAGGCAGAGGTGATCGAGCGTGGCTCACGGCTCTGCCGCGAGATTTACGGCAATGTCTACGACAAGATGATGGATACGCTATCGGCTGTCTCACCGGATCTGTCACGGTGGATGATCACCGAGGGCTACGGTAAGACACTCTCACGTCCTGGAGTTGATACAGTCACGCGCGAGCTCTGCATTGTTGCCATGCTGACGGTGCTGGGGCGTAAGCAGCAGCTGATATCACATGTACGCGGATCTCTGCGCGTCGGAGCAACGCTTGGAGATCTACGCGATGTCGAACACAGTGTGACGGAGCTCTGTGGCGCACATGTAAGCCGTCGCTTACTTGACTTGATCCATCTTCAAGAAGCTCGACTTGCGGATCAGTGAGGCTGATCCCCAGGTACCGAGACCTCCCTTGACGTTGCTCAAGCGATAGTCGTACGAGCTACGTCGACCGAATCCGACCATCCGGAACCACTCTTGGAATGCTTGGTCACCCGCATACACGCGGATCTCTTGCTTGCCGAACCACTTGAACACTGACCATACCGTTGGTGCACGAGTGAGGATGGAAAATCCAAAGCGAACGCGCTCATTTGCGATAAGTGTGCCGTCGTCGAATCGGTCTTGATCACGGATACGGCGATTCGAGTCGGACGTTTGTGGCACAAGATAGGTTCCATACTCAAGTGTGTCGAGGCACTCTACGGCTACGATGTACTGTCCCACACCAGAAACTGGTGTCCATGCGACTTCGAGTGAATCGTTTCGCGTCAGTTCGAACAAGCGTCCAGGATACTGCAACGTGTCCTTAGGAGCCTTCACCCACGACAGCGTATCGGGAGTCTTCGTTGTAGCTGTTAGGCGTGCACCTAGTGCAAGCACTTCGATGTCATAGGTTACACCGGAACGAGCACGGTATCCACGATCTGCTACGCGATATGTCCCTCCGTTAGAATCGGGAACGAACTCTACGGGAAGAGGCACGCCGTCGGCGGTGATGCGGACGTCGGCCGTTGCTACCGAGGCATCGGCGAACCGGAACGTATCAGTGATCGGTAGTGTACGAAGGACACGAATATCCTCGATTGGCTCACCTACAAAGACGAAGCCTTCGAGTACGATTTCTTGTGTGTAATCGGTAGGAACAGGATCCTCACAGCCGACCATGAACAGCGCTGCAATGAGCGACACGAGGGAAAGCATGCTAGAGCGCATCATTAGAACCTCAGCTCAAAGGATAGTGTCGGCAGAATAGGAAGCAAACGCACGTCGGTTACACTTGGAATGGCCTTTGACGTGTCGTAGAACCGGAACCAGATATCGCGCCGGGAATACACGTTGAAGATGTCGATAAACATGCGGAATGGAAGGTCGAACAAGGTCGTGTTATAGTTCACATTCAAGTTGAGCTGGTGTGAAGCCGGCAGACGCAAGCCCCAGCGTTGCGATGGATTGACCATCACAATTCCCCCATCCCAACCCGGCATACGTCCACCAAGTGTCGATGTAGCACCGGTGTACGATTGACCAGTCTGATACATGAATGTTGCGCCAATCTCCCATCGCTCGTTGAACTTGTAGAGTGCCGTAATCTTCAGATCATGACGTCGATCGAATTTTGGTCGGAACTCTCGACCCTGGTTTACACTGTCGAACTGCGAAAACACAAAGCCGAGGGCATATCCGATCCAACCTGTGAGCTGTCCCATCTTCTTCTGAAGGAACACTTCGGCACCATATGCACGGCCGTTACCGATGTAGAAGACGTCCGTGACGGAACGGGCCTGTCGCTGATTCTGGCGAAGCTCGTTGATGTTGTTGAGCGTCTTGTAATACACGTCGAAGTTGAGATCGTACCCTTCAAACGGTTGTGTTTCGATAGAGGCGATGTAGTGCTCTGATCGACCCGGCGGGACCGTGTTATCGGTTGGCAGCCATGTATCGAAAAAGCTAAAGTCAGGTGACGATGCAAGGCGCAAGTACTGGTGGTACATCCCCCACGCCCCCTTCACAAAGATGCCATCAGCTACTTGGTACCGCAGAGCAACGCGTGGATCGATGAGAAAATCCTGTCGATCGCCCCAGTAGTTCACGCGAAGACCTGTTTGCACCGTCATGTAGTCATTAACGTTCCATGTCGATGCAGCATAGCCAGCATGAATGTTGTCCCAGATATTAAGGCGGAACACATCACTCTGTGTCTGCGTCGAGCCGTCCGTACGTCCAGTGGTGTTTTGCAGGTATTGGAAGTTGTAGAGAGCGCCTTCATAGCCAAACTTCAACGTGAAGTCCTCTGCCGTGAACCACTCGAACTCGGTCTTTACTGTGTAGTCGGTGATGCTGTTATCAATCGAGAACTCAAAGCCCGCGTTATTTCCAGCAAAGCCGTTGTCGTACCGGCTCGCACTTACCGTCACGTTTGAAAAGAGATCGGGTGCAAAGACGTGCGTCCAGCGGGCAGATGTCGCTCTGTTACCGATGCCTACATTGAATAGTAGACCCGGTTGCGTGAACGACAGAGCATCGCGCGTAAGAAAACCACTGATCGAGATCTTATCATCTTCCGAGAGGTTCTGTGTGATCTTAGCATTAAGATCATAGAAATTGAAGTTTGGGAACGGACTTTCGGGATCTTCCGGAATGAAATTCAGGAGCAGGTCCAAATAGGTTGCTCGACCACCGAGGAAGAACGAACCATTGCCCACCGGACCCTGCAAGCTTGCACGTGATGACAGGATGCCGAGTCCCACAAGTCCCTCGAACTTATCTCGATTCCCATCCTTTTGCGTGATGTTCAACACCGCAGACATTCGTCCACCAAACTCTGCTGGGAAGCCCCCTTTGAGCAAGTCGACATCCTTGACGGCGTCATTGTTGAAGGCCGAGATGAATCCGAACAGGTGTGTAGGATTGTACACTGTCATCCCATCGAGAAGCACCAGATTCTGATCTGGAGATCCACCACGAATGAACAGACCTGAGGAAATCTGTGATGACGAGAGAACACCCGGGAGCATCTGCAGAGCTCGGAAGATGTCTGCTTCCCCACCAATACGGATTTGTGACAACTGCTCGATAGGAATATTCACCTGTGAAATCGAGACCTGACGTTTGCCCTCGTCGCGATCAGCGGTGACCTTGACCTCTTTTGCCGTCGACTTCGATTGCATCATCTGAATGCGAACCTTCTTGGATTCGCCTTTCGCAAGCACAACTGGGTACTCGCGACGCGTATATCCTACGCTCGTAATCGTAAGCACGTACGAGCCTGCTGGAATGCGCGAGACCGAGAAGTATCCGCTTTTGTTGGTGAAGGCTCCCCGGTTGGTACCGTTGAGCTTGATAGTCGCCCCAACGAGGGTCTCCTTCGTGACGGAGTCCTCAATGAAACCACTAATAGTGGCCATTGCGTCTTCCGACGCACGAGGTTGCGATCGTAGGCGTGTCGTTGGAGCGCACAACGCGAACGTGAGAACGGTACAGAGCAGGAGGTAACGTGGCATACGAGGGGTGCAGAAACGAATTGCCGGGTCCAATGTTGCATGAGAACACATCACCAGCGAAAAAAGTGCCTGAACTCCACGGAGGATCGTTGTGTTACCTAGTTGTCTAACTTTGTAGCTGTTGTTCGACAATATTGAGACCTCGACATGGCGATCTATATCACCAGTGACTGCATCAACTGTGGCGCATGCGAACCGGAATGCCCGAACACGGCCATTTATGAGGCCGGAGCCGAATGGGATCTTGCTGGTGCGAAGTACCACGACAGTACATCGCCAGGTGGATTCAAGGGTGAGTTCTTCTCCCCAGAGTTCTATTTCATCGTTCCGGACAAGTGCACCGAGTGTAAGGGCTTTCATGATGAGCCGCAGTGTGCTGCTGTATGTCCTGTGGACTGTTGCCTGCCAGACCCCAACAATGTTGAGTCGGAAGATGCTCTTCTGGCAAAGAAGGACTACCTCGATAGCGTAGATCAGATCCGTCTCCGGAATTAAGAGCTGTGTTCGCTGAAATCCACATCGAGCGCGGTCGCATTCGAGCGGTTCTCCCCTGCGCGGTTGGAACAATTGTGCGCACAGAGACAGACACCTACGAGTTCCCCGGCAGTCACGTCCTACCTGGTTTTGTAGACTCCCACGCCCACATCGTTGGGTACGGAGAACGTTTGTCGATGCCTTCGCTTCATGGAGCGACATCACTCGATGAGGTCCGTCAACGGCTCGCCGCGACGCTCCAGGCAGACAAGCCATGGCTGCAAGCAATGGGCTGGAATCACGAGCACTGGTCGACCCCGCAGCTACCTACTCGAGAAGATCTCGATCATGTCTCCGACAGCGTGCCAATCGTAGCCATGCGTGTCGATGGACATGCGATGTGGGTGAACAGTGCTGCTCTTCGTGCTGCAGGGATTGACCCCACACGTCACTCCGGGATGCTCATCGATGATGACATGCGTCCAATCTGGGCAGTCCAACCGAAGCCAACACGCGACGAACTGCGCGAGCAGATTCTCGCAGCAACGTCGGAATGGGCGCGCCAAGGAGTTACCGAGGTCCACGATATGGACGTCGCTCCTGAATGGCTCGAATCCTTCCGTGAGCTCGCAGAGTCAGGACATCTCCCTGTGCGCGTGCAGAGCTTTGTTAGGGGGCAACACAACGAGTGGATGAACGAAGGCCTCCTCCCTGCAGGTGGCGAGCTTCACCGTATTGCAGGTGTGAAGCTCTTTAGTGATGGTGCTCTCGGTTCGCGCGGAGCGCTATTGCGCACCCCATATTCAGATCAGCTCGACACGCGGGGTATTGAGTTGCTATCTGTCGACGAAATGATCACACGTATGCGTGAAATCGTGGAGGCAGGATGGCCTGCAATCGCCGTGCACGCAATTGGTGATGCAGCCGTCCGCAATGTGCTCGATGCCTACACGGCTGTTCGGAGCATGCCAGGGGGCGAGGACATGATTCTTCGAATCGAACACGCTCAGCACGTTGCCCAAGATGATGTACACCGTTTTGCCGAACTTGGCATTATTGCGTGTGTTCAATCGAGCCACTGCATAAGTGATGCATCAATGGCTGTCAAACGACTTGGCGACGAGCGCCTTGCATGGTCGTATCGCTGGAGGTCACTGCTTGATGCCGGCGTGACAATTACGGGCGGATCAGACGCCCCTATCGAACCTCCTTCTGTCATCGAAGGTCTGCGTGCGTTTGTTCATCGCGTTCCCTATGGCCACACAACACCATGGTGCGCAACTGAGTGCATTGCGTCTGTTGAAGCTGTGCGCTCCTATACAAGCGATGCACATCGTGCAAGCGGAATGGAATACAGGAGAGGTAAGCTCGAAGTTGGGTACGATGCGGACATCGTCGTCGTTTCACATGACCTTCTTGATAACGCATCGCATATTCCCGATGACGTTGTCATCCGTGCCACGTTCACTGCAGGACGCCTGCGGTATGCAGGGTGAGGCCCGATCTCCAACAGGAGTTTATCGGACGTGTCACTGCTGAGACGCACCAACGACTGTGCACTCAGCTCGAAGAGGTACTTGGAACCTCAATCGAATTTCGCGTGTGCGAGATGCCCATTTTCGTTTCGCATTCGATGCGACAACAACTCGAGCAGGCAGCAATCGAACTCACCATTCAATGTTCTCAGCCACATGTGATAGAACATACGGCACCGAGCATCCCGGAAGATGCACGTGTTCCTCACACATCACCACGCCCGCTTTTCTCTGTTGTAGACTTCGCCATTACGCGTGATAGCGATGGCGAGTTCGTGCCGAAGCTGATCGAGTTGCAAGGCTTTCCTTCGCTCTACGGATATCAGCTTATGTACACGTCGCAGATGCAGAACGTGTATGAGCTCAAGGGTACAACACCATTCTGTTCAGATCTGACATTTGAAGAGTACATCGGAATCCTGCGCGAGTGCATATATGGTCAATGTGAGCCATCTGCGGTAGCATTGGTTGAGCTTGATCCACTCGTGCAGAAAACACGTCCAGACTTTGTCGCGTATGAACGCTTGATTGGTTTGTCAACAGTGAACATCAGAGACATCAAGCGTAACGATCGTTCGCTCATTGTCGATCAGCACGATGGACGAGAACATCTGCTCCAGCGTGTATTCAATCGAGCCATTGTCGATGAACTGAATGACATGCACGTTCCTCTACAGTTTGCTTGGACCGATGACCTCGATGTGCAATGGGCTGGCCATCCGAACTGGTACTATCTGATGAGTAAGGCAGCGCTACCATATCTCGATCATCCTACTGTTCCAAGGACACAGCTCGTCGATCAGATCGATACCATGCCTGCTACGTTGGAACAATGCGTCCTAAAGCCGCTCTATGCATTCGCTGGTAAGGGCGTCGTCGTTGGTCCCACAGAGGCCGATCTCCACGCGATACCACAACACGAACGCTCGCAGTGGATCCTTCAGGAACGCATTGACTATGCGCGGTGCGTCCCAACACCGTACGGCGATAATGCTGTTGAAATTCGCATCATGTGCGTATGGCCAGACCGAATGGAGAGGCCGCTCCCCATTATGTCGCTCGCACGCACAGGACGCGGAGTGTACATGGGTGCACGATACAACACGGAGCCATGGACTGGTAGCTCAGGCTGCTTGTTTGTCTAAGTACTCTATTGCGCTAGCAATGCTTCGATGCGCGTGGTGGCATCTTCAAGGAACTGTTCCTCTGGTGTCATCCCAACTTCCTTGAACTGAACACGTCCATCCTTGCCCAGATAGAACTTGGTGGGGATGCCGGTTACACCATACTGCCGCACTACCTCATCCTTTGAGTCGATGTACATCGGGAAGGTTAGTGATGCATTGGTCTTGAGGAAGTCGCGAACAGTCTTTGATCGATCATCTGAGCGTTCCCAGACGTTCACAATCGCAAAGACAACATTAGGATTCGTCTTGTAGCGCTCGTAGAGCTTTTGCAGTGACGGGAAGGACTGTCGGCATGGTCCACACCAGGTCGCCCAATAGTCGATAATGACGACCTTCCCCTTCCAGTCGGAGATCTTCACAGGCGCACCATCAAGCGTCACGAATGTTCCATCGATCATCGGCTGGTTCAGCATCTCACGAACAACACGCTCGGAGAGCACACTTCGACCTGCTTTACGAAGTTCAGCTTCCTTTGCCGCAATCGTTGCACTATCGAGTCCGGCCTGTGCAAGAAGTGTACGGTAGGCGTCAAGAATGCCTTGTGTCGAAGCCCCCTGACGAAGCGCAAGCTCAGCCATTGACCTTGCCTTGTCGTTCAATTGCTGATCGCGGTACAACCCGATGAGCATCTCATAACAACCTTTCTCTGTCTGTGGGCCACCAATCGAGGCACTCTTCTCGAGTGCAGCAATTGCCTTCGCTGGCTCCTTGCGTGCGCGATGAATCGCCCCCTCAACGAATCGTAACTCGGAGGTTGCGATACGTTGTTCTTCCTTCCATTCCGACAAGCCATATGCAGGGGGCTTAATAGCGACGTTCTCTGCTGCCTCGAGTCCACGTTCAACGAGCGAGAGTGCTGCTGGCTGAAGCGAATCGACTGCGCCGACGTAGTTAACAGCTTGGTGGTACGACATCGCATACAGACCAGGCGTCTGCTCGAAGAATCGGGCAAGCTGCTGCATCGTGCGCTGTTTCATTGCGGCATCAATGACGGCATTGACCAAGTTTTGGCGAGCATACGACTCGGGCCATGCTTTGAGATGATCTGACGCCATCTGCATGAATTGGTCGGCTGATTGTGCCGCACCAAGCTTGCTGAGTGCGATTTGTTCCTCGACGATCGAGCGTGGGAAACGCGCTCCAGCGTCCATCATGACCTTCTGTGCGTCCTCGCCACGACCTTGCATCTCGTATGCTTGCGCAATCGCGATTGCTTCGAGTGGCGACGTCACCTGACGTATTGATGTGGTGATCTCGCGTGCTTTTGCAATTGCTTCTGCTTCTTCAAGTGTTCCAAGGTTTTTCATCAACATGATCGAGTTGATGCGAGCAACCATGTTCGAAGGATACGCCCGAACCTCGGCATCGATCTCTTCCATGGCACCTTCGAAGTCCTCACTCATGCGACATTGCTTTGGCAGCTGACCATAACGTGCCATCCCAGCACGAAGGTGCGCTCCTTGTACAGCTCCGCCCCGCTCGGTAGCGCACAAGAACTCCCAGAAAAGGTCCTTGTTTGTGTCGTACGCGCTTCCGTCTCCGATCTTGACAATACCGTAGACAACAGATGCAGCGAGTTTCGCTGTCCCCTTCCAACGTGACCCCGACTTCGAAAGCTGAACCTCAATCGCCACCGGCGATTCAGCATCGGACGTAAAGGTATAGACTACTGCATGCAGCTCACCTTGTGAAAGCAGCCCTTTGTCTGCCTCTCCAGGAACGTACTCAATTACAACCTCACCACCTGGTCGTGGCGACGTTGGAAGCATTGTTACGGTGCCTGCAACTGCTACAGCCGTGAGAACAAGGAAACCAACAGCAACGGTAAAACCGTGAACAAGCAAGCGCATGAACATCCTCTGTACCATGAGGTAACCCTCATCCGTAATTGCGACAGCACCTACCTTGTTAGATGGTAGCCACCGTCGACGATAATTGTTTGCCCGGTAATATAGCGCGAAGCTGTCGCGAAAAACCACACGGCGTCAAAGACATCAGTAACATCGCCATACCGCTCCATAGGTATGCGGTCGATCTCAATCATACCGGCACGTTCATGCTCTGCTACATCGTTGGGCTGAACGATGATACCAGGAGCAACTGAATTGACGGAGATCCGTGGTGCTAGGCCACGCGCAAGCGTTTGAACCATGGTGTGAAGAGCGCTCTTGCTGACATTGTATGCGATCCTATCGCGCCAGATCTCGTGTGCACCAAGCGAACCCATGCTGACGATGCGTCCATCTCGATTATGCGCGATACACAGCTCGTGGTAGACTCTGCTAATGGTAAGCAGTGGAACCGTGTTTATCGCAAACGCATCAACGACATCCTGCTCGCTGATTGTTGCCACAGGTGTGCGTGCGGGAAACACGCCCACGTTACTCACGATAACATCTGGAACGCCCAACTCCGTCGTGCACTGGAGCAGTGCAGATGTTAGATCAGACTCGTTGCGAACATCACACTCAACAGCAGTGCAGGCGCGCCCCAATGTTCGAATCTCTTCGGCTGTTGCAGTCGCTTCATCAACAGATGTGCGATACGTAAAACCAACATCGTACCCGCTCTTGGCGAAGAGCAATGCAAGCCCCTTTCCAATGCGACGTGCACCGCCGGTGATCAAGACTACTGGCATGATGCATCCTGAAGTGGAGGAAGGTACTGTGTAGCTTCGAACGCTACATCGCCCGACCGTACGCCGATCGGCGTGTTGGTGACGGCATGCTCCCCACGCACATAGCCGAGCGCGAGCCACGAAGCCCCATCGCAGGAACGGGTCACGGACGTGATTACACCAACCGGCGAGGAGTCAATCTGGAGGACGTCGCCCTCGTGTACCTCCTGTGCTGCAACAATGCCCATAATTCGCTGCTTCACCTTGTTGTACGAGTCGAGTCGAGCGATCACTTCCTGTCCGATATAGCAGCCCTTTGTGAACGACGTCAGATGGAGTAGACCGGCCTCGAGCGGATTATATGCTTCCGACCATTCATGGTCGTGAGCACCCATGCCGCTGAGAATCCGGAGATATGCCACATCCACAGCATTGAGCTCTGGAATGTCGGTAGCATTCTCGCGAAGTACACCAGCGATATGTGCTAAGGCCTCGCGATCGCCAACAATCCAGAATGAGAGTTCACAGCTCGATGGCATGCGAACCACCTTAACCTGTTGACCGTCAAGTTCAATCGAAGTCCACTGTCCAAGCGACCAACGTCCGCAATCAACCGACATCAGGCCCTCGACGATCTCGGCCGAGCGTGGCCCCATAATCTCGATACATGCGTGCTGCTCTGTCAGGTCCTGCAATCGCACATCATCAGTGATGATATACTTCTTCAGCCACGTAATGACTGACGATGACGTACCGGACGAACCGAGCAGGTATGCGTATTCGTCGGCCTGCATGACCATGACCACATCGAGAATTCGAGCTTTTTCGTTGACAATGACCGTCTGGATGCCGTGATCTGGGAGTAATTTTGTCAGATCGTTTGTTGTCATGCGATGAAGCAAATCGATCCGATCGCTTCCAGAGCATCGAATAACGGCTCCACCCTCTGAGTATGTCCATGCAGCGGAGCGTTGGGCTGCGATGCACGATGATCGCGTTGGTAGTTGTTCAGTCACCGTTGGTATCCTTTGTGAGACTTCAAACCTACGAAAGAGCGCTGTTTGCATTGTACGTTGTCGTGAGTGCAACAATGCAGTGTGCAGCGCAAGGAGTTCCCTATCGAGTGCTTTTCCGTGATAAGGGGCCCGAGCGCTTTGTACCAGGAACACCGGCGTATGACACCCTCCTTCGCCAGTTTTCTCCTCGGGCTCTTGAACGGCGCCAACGGATGGGTCTGCAACCGCTTGTCGACAGTACAGATGCGCCAATCTTCCTCGGATATCTTCGTGACATTGAATCGCCATCGACGCGGATTGTCTTTACGCTCCCGTGGTTCAATGCGGTGGTAATTGAGTGTACGCCTGAGGATTCTCTTCGGATTGCGAATCTTCCATGCGTCGTCTCTGTCACACCCACGAGTCGTCGCGCCTATCAGCCCTTTGTGGATACCGATTGTTCAGCGGCAGCATACGGCACAGAGTCGCTTCAACACGATGTTCTTCAGACAAAGACACTCCACGATGCAGGTGTCTACGGTACAAATGTTCTTATCGGAGTGATTGATACCGGATTTCGTTGGAAGCAGATGTCTACCCTTCGCCACCTGCACGTGGTCCGGGAAATCGATCTGATCCAGGGTGACTCGACAACTTCGAACGAACCAGATGATCCTGAATCACAGGATAAGCACGGTAGCCTCGTATTATCAGTACTTTCTGGCTGGGAGCACGACTCCCTCATCGGTATTGCTCCTTTTGCTGCGGTTATTCTCGCCAAGACCGAGGATATGCGGTACGAGCATCGCGTTGAAGAAGAAGCGTATGCCAGTGCGGTGATGATGATGGAGCGTGATGGTGTCGATATCATCACCTCGTCGCTTGGATACCGAACCTTCGACGACGGACAGGATTCAACGCGGTATACTGATCTCAATGGGTCGACGACCTGGGCTGCGCGTTCACTCAACGCTGCCGCTGCACGCGGCGTAATCTGTGTAACATCAGCGGGCAACGATGGACCTGCAGCTCGGACAATTATCACGCCCGCAGACGCAGATAGTGTTATCACAATTGGTGCACTAGCACCTGACGGTGTGAGTGCTTGGAGCAAGTCGTCATGGGGACCGACCGCGGATGGTCGTATGAAGCCAGACTTTGCCGTTCCCGGCGTTCGGATTCGCAGTCAAGAAGTCGACAACTCGTTCTCCCGACCTTCAGGTACGTCAATCTCTGCTCCTATTTTTACTGGCGGCGTCGCACTGCTACGCGAACTCTATCCCACGGCCCCTCCGTGGTACATTCGCGCTGCTCTTCGGCAGGCATCGCAGCGCCCCGACCCAGACAGTGTAGCAGGATTTGGAGCTCCTGACCTTCGTCGTGCCGCAGACATCCTGGGCCGAGCAATGGGGCCTGGTATCAGTCAACCAGTGATTTCAACGATCGATGCACAACGCAGTGTGTTCGTAAGTGTCTTCTCGTTGGATGCATTCGGTGTCGAACTTCTGCTCCGTGATCCAATCACGGGAACCACGACGACTATTACTCCCAAGTTTCTTGAAGATCCTTGGTGCATGTTCCAACTGACATCTGAACAGCTTTTTCGAGATACGATGGAGGCACGGATCATCGTGACTCGAGCAGACGACAACGCCACGTTCTCGTACCCACGTGATACTTCGTGGTTTGCACTTCCGCGGAATACGCTCCAGATTCCCTGCGGCGTTCGTCTGCCTGGTTCCGTGACATCCATGGATGCAACAACTCCGGGATATACTCCCGTGCAGATTGCCGGGCATCCACTGACCGCTGGACTGCAAACGATCTCGCTTGTTGGCGCGATTCCAGCTGGGGCAACGATCCGGTTCGTGCATGCTACCAGCGGTACCTATGTTGATGGAACGTTGGACGTTCATGACAATCGACGTGCGACCGTGACTCTTCCACATGCTGTACAGCGTGGCGTGTATATGCTGGTCATTCGTGCGTATGCAAGCACGTTCACCCTTCCGGTTATCGTTCGATGAGCTCTCTCAACGTCCTCGTCACTGGTGCGTCAGGTGGCCTAGGCACCATCGTCTGTGAACATCTACGGAGCAGTGGCTGGCACGTGCGAGCGTGGTCGCAGCACGACGTTGACCTCCGTGATTGCGAAGCTGTAGGACAAGCGTTCGCAGCAATCACGGAGCCATTACATGCCGTCGTTCATACTGTCGGAGGAATCATCGCAGGACGCCAGCTCGCGGAGTCAACGACCGATGATTTCGATACGATGGTTGATCGCAACCTTCGTTCAACCTTTCATGTTATTCAGCATACAATGCCGTTGCTCGCAGTCACCCGTGGAGCTATCGTTACGATAGGCGCATACGCAGCACTACACCCGGCACCAATGAAAGCCCTGTATGCAGCAACGAAGGCAGGAGTGCATGCACTCACGTGTGCTGCAGCCGAGGAAGGTCGCATTCACGGCATTCGAGCCATTTGTCTTGCCCCGTACATTATCGATACCCCTGCAAATCGCGAGTGGAGCAGTCCCGAAGAGCGTCAATCATGGGTTCATCCACTCACAATGGCCGTCGAGATTGAACGTCTCATCGCGCCTTCTTCCGACGTTACGGGCATCGTGATTCCGATGCCGTAATGTCTGCACACGGATCGTACTTCATGACTACACCTGCTCCAAAACAGAAGCGCCCGCTCGGATTCCTGCTGCAGTACTATCGTCCGTACGCCTATCGCGTGATACCGGCGATCGTCCTGATGCTACCCACAACTGGGATCTCTCTTGCATTCCCCAAACTGACCGGCACGATCATCGATGGGATCATTTCCTCGAACTCCATTGATCGTGTTGTTGAAACGGGCGGCATCTTCCTGGCACTGTTATTGGGTCAGGCGGTGGTGGGATACCTAGTGTCGGTGACACTTGCGCGTACCACGGAAACCGTGATGGGAACGATTCGTGTCGATCTCTTTAAGGCAATCGTAACTCAACCGCTTTCCGATGTACTTGCTCGTCGAGTTGGGGAATTGTCGTCGCGCATTTCGAGTGACATGACGCAGGTACAGGAAACGTTCTCGTTTTCTGTGCTGCAGCTTCTTCGCCAGTCGATTCTGCTCGTTGGATCAATCATTCTCATCGTTACCACCAGCCTTGAGTTGACACTGCCGATTCTCCTGGGCATCCCGGTGATTGTCGCTGCGGCAGTTGTGCTTGGCCGTGCAATTCGGAAGCTCAGTGTGAAGACGCAGGATGCACTTGCACGATCTGCAACGATTGTTGACGAGGTACTTCAAAGCATCTCCTCAGTGAAGTCATATGTGCAGGAGGAGCACGAGGTGCGACGGTACGCTTCTGCGATCAATGAAAACGTCGCGTTGGCTGTCCGTGGTGCGCGGTTGCGCGCGGCGTTTGTCACGTTTATCATCTTCGTGATCTTCGGTGGAATCGCTGCTGTGATTCTCTACGGAGCAGGTCTGGTTGCCTCTGGTAGCATTACCATGGGACAGTTACTGTCGTTTCTGATGTACGCCATGTTTGTCGGTGGCGCACTGGGATCATTTGCGGAACTCTTCGGATCACTCCAGAAGTCGCTCGGCGCGGCTACCCGATTCTTCGAAATCATGCAGCAAGGACGAGAAGAGCTCGGACCAGATACAGGACGTCGTGTTCGTTCTGTGTCATTAGAAGGCGTGAGTTTTGCCTATCCTGAGCGTCCAACCGTCCCAGTAGTACACGATCTGAACCTCACGGTCGCCCAAGGTGCCCGAGTAGCACTAGTCGGCATGAGTGGCGCTGGGAAATCGACGACTGCTGCACTCATACAGCGTCTGTATGAGCCTAGTGCGGGGCGCCTCGTGTACGATGGCATTGCCTCGCAGGATCTCTCACTCCGTGATGTGCGCCAGAGTATTGGCGTAGTTCCTCAGGATATCGTGCTCATCGGCGGCACTATCGAAGAGAATATTCGATACGGTAATACCGATGCCAGTCGAGCCATGATTATCGAAAGTGCAAAGCGCGCTCAGGCATGGGAGTTTATTGAGCGATTCCCCGAGGGACTTGAGACAGTTGTTGGTGAGCGTGGCGTGAAGCTCAGCGGTGGCCAACGTCAGCGGATTGCTATCGCACGAGCCCTTTTGAAGAACCCACCGATATTGATCCTTGATGAGGCAACGAGTTCACTCGATGCAGAAAGTGAACATCTTATCAAGACGGCACTCGATGCACTGATGGCCGAGCGAACGACGATTATCATAGCGCACCGGCTCAGCACCGTGCGCGAATGCACGGCGATTGCGGTCTTCAATGCCGGCACCATTGAGCAGATTGGAACACATGATGAGTTGCTCCAAACGTCTCAACGATACCGGCATTGGTGCGACCTACAATTCCTCGCTACTTCGGTTGACTAACCTTAGTGAACAACCACGACAGGCACCGACCCTACGATGCCAATCTCGTCCGTGAGAACCACTGTATAGTGCCCCGAAGGGATATCAGTAACGTCGAATGACAAGCCCTGAATACCTGTCTCAACGGCACCCGAGAAGATCGTAGCTACAAGCTGTCCATAGCTGTCATACAGTCGTGCGTCGATGGTTGTCGGACGCTGAACTGCCAGCGGAACGACACAAGCTTGACGAGCTGGATTCGGTGCCGCATCCATCATCACAGGGCGGTAGCGAAGGGCTTCTTCAAGCGCTTCAGCTGCACCTTCATCGACAGATGTCGGCTGATTGCCAAATGGAACCGACACTAGCTCACCATTCGGTGTGAGCTTCATCGCACGAATGACCGAATTCAATCGGCGTGCACCGAGACGCAGACCGTTACGATACGACTGCACATTCTGTCGGATTGAATCAAGCTCTTGTGTTGCCACATAGAACACTTGATCTGGACCAATCGATGCGCTCATAGCCCATACAGAGCGTCCCTGATCGGAGAACGATGGATGGTTACGATGAATCTTCCAAGCAGAAGGACGCTCATTGATCGAGCCTGTGCATGAGAGCAGTGTATGCTTCACGGCACCTGGTTTATCATGGTCAATGAGATTGATCATTGCAAAGAATCGACCTTCCTCATTCAAGTCAGCTTCAACATGTCGATAGACACCAGGAGTATTGCTCAGGTTAAGATCGACACCATCTGACCAGGAGCCATTCTTATATGTAAACACACTGAGCTCACGCGAGTATGCCAGTGTATCAGATGATACGGACCGCCCGAACAACAGCACAGCTTCCCTGCCATTCGAAGCCATTTCGACGTCGGTTATCGTTGATGTTGCATCAATGCTTGTTACAGCAACCGGTGCTGATGCACCCTGCTCGGATACAATAGCCGAGTAGACAGTATGTGTGTTGCTCGCAGGGCTTCCGTCATTGAGCCATGTGACGAGATATGTCCCATCCTGCATCGGCGATATCTCAACATCGCGGTCTGCCCCTTGTCCGCGTGAGACAAGACGTGCATCACCAAACTGCCATTCTGTTCCGACGCGGAAGATGCGACGAA
Organism: uncultured Melioribacter sp.; assembly: GCA_964432155.1. GTDB lineage: Bacteria > Bacteroidota > Ignavibacteria > Kapaibacteriales > Kapaibacteriaceae > UBA10438. Next base: position 197,227 of record CAYSMF010000001.1, read on the forward strand.
CGTAGATATCGGAGTACGATGAGTCTGGCGCAAGAGCAGGCCAAGCAATCATCGCATTGCTGCTATCAAGTGCTGCAGCGATAGTCGGCTTGCCATCGATCAAGTCAACTGACGCATCGGTGATGGAAGGCAGAATCTGTACACCATTGGTCGTGGCATCATAGAACGCAGCCGCCACATTCTCCGTCTTCAGAAGATCTTGGTACGAGTACTGACCATAGGCCTTACCAGCATTACGATCGTTTTGGATCCATGCAATGAGGGCATTACCACCCTTACCGATCAACGTCATCGTTGGATCGTGCATGGCGTTACGATTACTTGCAACCACAGCACTATTGCGCAACGAGTGTGTCTCTCTGTCAAGTCGCGACAAGATCAATCGACCAGAGTGATCGAGTTCCGACTGCTCAAGGTGTACCGTCAGCAGAGCGTCGCTACCAGAGGCAATGACCGGTGCAGGACGATAGTACGGCGTCTCTTCGGGAAGATTGGCCAGTGGTGTGATTGACTGCGTCCGCTCGCCTGTCTTCTTTTGACGTGCAGCAAAGATCGACTCCCACGACTCAGTAAAGACCGGGAACGATGGCATCGCCAGTGGGGACCACCATTGATACAGGCAACCACGGAATACGTCGATCTTGATCAGACCCCAGAACACGGAAATCTCAAGATTGAACCATGTGCTTGGATTGAGAGTCGTCGGGAACAGCAATGAGCGTCGGTTATTGATAGCGCCGCTAAAGGTTGAACCAGATGCGTACAGATAATCGTTGGTAATTGTTGCTTCAACACCAAAAACACCTGTCAAGAAGCTCAATTCAAGTCCACCACCACCGGTCAACGTCAGACCAACTGCCTGACTTGTTGGGAATGCATTTTGTTCGGTGTTCTGTGTTGGAGGACCGTCCTCCTGGAGGTGGACAAGTGTTCCTGACTCTTCGGTACCGATGTTCACCGTCGAGACTTGCTTAATCGAGCCGCCAACGATAAACAGTGGTTTAACCTCGACTGTACCACCCGATTCGGCCTCTGACTCTTCGCCCATGAGATTGCTTATGACTTCGCTGAGTTCCTTAATGAACTCTGCCATGCCGCTGTTCGCAGAGAAGTTCGACGTATACAGCGAGCGAATGCGAAGTTCGCGATTCGCAACAGTACTATCCGATGCATCGCCAAGAGTCGATTCCTCAAATCGATACAACGCCGTAAACTCACCCTTCGATTCGCCATCTGATGCGACATTTGAAGAGCTGATGTTCGCTCCACCAAAGAGACTGACACTCGGAGTCCAGAACTGACTGCCTGGATCGCTCCCGCGCATCGTGAATTGCTTTGTGGTCGGATTGTACGAGGCCTGCACACTGATGTTTGTAGATGCACCCGTAGCACTGCTGTTAACACCATACTGTACAGTACCGAAGAGTGGTGCATTTGCAGCAAAGCTTGTCGTCGGCATTGGAATGCTTGCTTTGATAGGCACCGACGTCGATGTTGCTGTTCCGTCGAGCGTAACAGAGGTGCCATTCAACCAATCAGCACGTGGCAGGATTGAGATGCCTGTTCGTTGATACTTCGTCGGCTTTACAGCACCTGTGAACTGATAGCCGAATTCAATAGCGACCGATGTACGGTTACGTGCGATGTACGGCCATGGATACTGCGCTACATCGCGAAGCATCTTGAAGACAGATGTTGTGTCCACGGTGTTCCGTGAAACAGGCGCAATGTTGATTGCATCCAACAGATATCCTGAAGAGCTCGTGAACGTGAACTTCAGAGAGTCAATTGACGAAGATGTTGGAAGAAGCGTGAAATCATAGTTGTCCTGCATAACTGGCTGTCCTGCAGAACCTGCCAGAACCGATTGCTCATACCCTGTCGTGTTTGCATACACTGTTTGATCAGGGAACTCGAGCATCGCGACTGGGAACTTGTAGTATGCGTTCAGAGCAACCGACGCACCATTCGTCTCTTTACGAATCCAGCGAACATGGAGAGCAATCGACGAAACCGTATCGAACGGCGTCAAGTTGATCGAGGCCCGTGTTCGCGCCTGACCAGACAGAGGCTGGCTTGCGGGGTAGCTATATGTTGTCGGTACATCTGCGGTAAACACACCAATGCGTGGATCCTCGCTCACGCCAACGATACTCACCTCGAGAGAATCACCAACTGATGAACGCGTAGTGATGAATGCCGAAGGATCAAAGTTGGCGACGAACAACGTCACAGGCGCCCTTCCCTGCTGGAATGGACCCCAACCCTTGGAAGAGTACACCCAGTTCGATCGTGCAGGATCTGCAAGCACGCGTGGCACAGAGACGACGCCAAGCGTATCGAGAACCGGCGGGAATTGTTCACACGTCTGCGTACGCAGAAGGCCCGTTACAGTGTAAGGGGCATTATCAGGATCCAATTGGTTGAAATCAAATCCTGGGAACCAGATCGTGTCCTTGCGTGGCTGCTGTGATGCAAACACTTGCGCACGACGACCGAATCGATCGATGAACGATACAGAGTCAACCTCAAAGATCCCATCAACATTCGTCAGATACATGACCTGCGATAGTGTCACCGCATTGGTATCCGTTACGCGATAGGATGGATACGTGAACCCAAGTGGGATCGAGAGGATTGGATCAGAGACAAGAGTCAGACTTGCAGTGGCTGCAACACCATCGACGGGCAGCGTCATCGCCTGAGAGTAAATCCGATACTGAATCTGAGAAGTCGAGAGAGGAAGCTTCGAGACCGTGTACATCGTGTCGGCAATAACGCCGGTCGCAGCATTACCCGCTGTTGGCCGAACTCGATGCTGGTCGATCACACTGCCTGAGCAATCGAGAACCTGCAGCAATACCGAGTCGATAGCGAGCGAGCTTGAATAGCCAGCATTCGAAGCACTTGGCGACCAACCCATCGAGAGATCGACGATATCGTTCGATCCTTGACGCACCGGCGTAGGGTCTGTGGAGACCGGCACTGTCTTTGTATTGACCTTGCGTACAGCCGCCGACAGAACAGGTGGAATCGAGACAATGTTGCGCTGATAGCGAACGCCACCCTGCGGACCACCATCTGACACATACATGATCGACAGCTGTGCAGTATTAAATGCGCGGAATGTGAACGGCGTTGCGACCGTGAGAGATGCGTCATACGCCGTGCGGTACGGAACCGCAACACGAATCGAATCGATGACGCTTCCACGATCGTTCCGTGAAACGATCACGATAGCGTTCGTTTGCGCAGGAATCCGTGAAAATGTAAGCATCGTTGTGTACGGAGCAACTCCAGTAATGAGCTTTGACGAAGGATCGACATTCCATCCAAGACGGAGTGTATCAATCGGCAACGATGACTGCATCGACAACGTGTCTGGCACGGTGTTCAACAAACGAACGATCTCTGCTCCGTTACTACCGTTCACGGGAGTAATCGCGTTAACAACCACCTTCGCATTGACTGGCAAGTTGCCGGGGTTGGTAAACCACGATACCGAGTTCTCTCCAGGAGGCACAGCAAACTCCTGCTGTGCGACCGGTGTGAGATCCTTCATCCCGTACACGGCAAAGCGCACGGCGGTTGCATTCGGAGTGATATCTGATAATGTAAATGTCAGATTTGATGAACGCGTAACAGTGAACGTCGTATCAATACGAGGCACCGACGTCAGTACGCCTGGCTCAGGAACAACAACCACGGTGTGGGTCACTTGATTGTCTTTCGTGGTATCTGCACCACGAACAATCAAGCGCTCAAATGTTGCAATTGTCGAGAGCGGAAGATCCACGGTTTGAATCTGCGCGCGCGTATATGATGCCTCACCAAGCACATAGCTTGAATCAGGCCAGTACAGGATGGAATCACGCGATACAACACCCGAAAGATCAATAGGCACAGAGCGAGCAAGTGGTTGAGTCGGGTTCAGTGTATCGATCAACGCAAAACGACCGAGGACGCGATCCGGCTTTGCCCCTTGTACAGGTCGCACGTCACTGATCGCTAACGTAATGTTCGCTGAGTCGCCTTGCGTGAATGGACCCCATGTGTCTGCGGCGAGGAAGAATTTGCTCGTGTCACGGACATCAAACTCGTAATCAAATTCGACCGGGTCGTCATTGTCATCGTTTTGGTACGATGAGCGGATGAAATACGTCCCAACCGGCAGATCCTTCCCGTTAAACGTGAGTCTACCTGATCGAACATAATTCGGTGTGACGGTATTGTACTGTGCCTGTTCAAGTTGATCACCTGATGCAGTCGTGAGCAGCATTGTGAGTGACGTGATGCGAGCAGGCAGGCTATCGAGTACGACAGTATCAAGACGATTGACGCCATAGATCAACGGCAACGAATCATTGAACCGATACGACGGCGTTGTCTGCGACGTAATCATGGTGATTGGATACGTTCGCGTTGCACTCTGCTCGGCAAACGTCCCATAGATGGCCGTTACAACCAGACTCGTGCCAGGCGTTACATCGCGCATGTTGTAAACAAAGTGCATGCTGTCTTGCGCTGTGTTATACGTGCGCGTCACTGTCAACGGCGAGCGATACTCTCCGAACGGCGTAACGTACTGCAGCGACCACTCCACGCTTAAGCAGCCCGGTCCCAATCCCTGTACAATGAACGTATTGATGTTATCTACCGAGCTGGTAAATGGTCCGAAGCCTGCACTTGCCGTGACGATCGGTGCGGGGATCGAATCAGGTACAATCAATTGAGGCGCTGTATAGCCCCCTGGTGGCTCGAGTGCATACCGCATCGAAGCCTGCAACCGCAGCGCACCCGGGTACTTTTGTGTCGAGTATGCCAGCGTTGCTTGGGTGAGATTTGTTCCCTGCACCGTATTCGTGGCTACAACCTTTCCCGATGGGTCAAGGAGCGAAACAGTTGCCTGAGTAGTATTCGCCGGAAGCTGCGACACACCGTATGTCGCCGAGTGCGGATATCCCAAGCGTACAGGTGCGAAGTTGTTCGATGCCGTATACGTGATTTGCGGCGCGGAGATCGTAATCGGATCTATTCGGCCAACGGTATATGGCGAACCCGCATCAGTTGGACGCATGTATGCAGTTACCACAAGTTGCGGTTCCGGCTGCCAAGGGAGTGTGCCCATGTTCACCGTGAACTGGGTTCGGGAACCTGTCTGCGATGCCCATGTTCGCGTCGTCGTTCCTGAGACACTTGTGATCTGGAATGTGACGCTGTCGATCACTGTCCGAGGAGCAGTCGAAATCACCGAAAATGTATTCTGGATCTGCTGTCCTTCGGAGAAGGGTCCGAAGCCTGCGGAGGCTGTCACGGAGATTTGGGAATACGCAACACCTGAAGAAAACAGCAGGAGTGCAAGGGCGTAGAGCAAACGGTTCATACCGGTCCCCATCAATAAGTTGTGCAGACGTGTCCGTAAAACTACGATGCTATTTGTCGGATTCGTCGAAACTCATATATTTGTACTCCGTTTTTCGTGAACGGGCCCATAGCTCAGCTGGGAGAGCGCTTCAATGGCATTGAAGAGGTCAGCGGTTCGATCCCGCTTGGGTCCACACATAACGGTACAACGGGATCGTAGCTCAGCTTGGTTAGAGCGCCGCCCTGTCAAGGCGGAGGTCGCGGGTTCGAGCCCCGTCGGTCCCGCATCCCGTAGGGAAACGCCTGGTTCGTAAGAGCCAGGCGTTTTTTATTTCTCGGAAGAGCTCCCGACGAAGGTATCCTCGTCGTTGGCGAACATGAAGTTGAATGAGGTCATCGACCCATAGATCTTCGTGATGTATCCCTGCAGCTTGAGTTTCTCACCAAGTTCGAGATTCTTGTTCGCGTTGATTTGCTGTTCGAGCACGCGAAGATTGTCGCGCATCATCACGACTTTGTGCATGAACCGCTCCATCGAGAGTTCGTGTTGCTTCATGTCGGGTTCGGCGGGCTTAAAGATGACGGTTCCGTACTGCCATTTAGGTGCGAGGTCTGCGTTATGCTGACGTTCGATCTCTGCCGATAGCATGTTTGCGAGAAGACGTAGTTCATCGCGTTCCATCACGTTCTCCTATTCGGTTACGAGGTTATTCTTTTAGAGCGCCGGCTGTGAGCCCTTCGATAATCCGCCGCTGGAATAGCACAAACAGACCCAAGATTGGAAGTGCTGCTATGCTTGCGCCGGCCATCAAATGTCCCCAATCGATCGATTGCTTTCCGAGGTAGAAGGCAAGGCCAACCGGAAGCGTACGATGCGCTTCATCGTTGGTGAAGAGGAATGGGAACAAGAAACTATTCCACTGCGACAAGAACACATAAATGGCCAGCACGGTCAGCACTGGACGTGCAAGGGGCATCACCACGCGAAACAGGATGTACCACTCTCCTGCTCCGTCAATGCGAGCCGCATCTTCAATTTCGGACGGCATTGCCTCGACATATTGCTTAACGAGGAACACACCAAACGGTGTCACAAGCCATGGGATAATGAGCGACCAGTAGGTGTTTATCCAACCGAGTTCAGCAATAAGACGGTAGAGCGGGATCATGATCACCTGCTGCGGCACAACCAAAACACCAATGATCGTTGCAACGATAATCCCCTTCCCTGCGAAGGTCCCTCGCGCGAGTGCATATCCCGTCCATAAACAGAACACGACATTCGCTGCTGTTACCACGCCGGCCACAAGCAGTGAGTTCCAGAAGTAGCGCAGAAAATTATCTGACTGCCATGCGTCGATATAATTCCCAGTGGTCGACGGCGCAGCAACGAGATCTGTAAGCGTCGAGTATTGTTCCGGGTTGGCTCGTAGCGAGGTAAGAATCATCCACGCCATCGGAAAAATCATTCCGAGAGCTGCAACGATTAGCAAGAGTAATCCTACATACCGCGATATACCGTTCTTCTTCTGGATCATTGGTACAGACCCTGCGAGAAGATGAAGTCACGAACAGCCTTCACCGTGAGATAGTTGATACTCATCCCTGCCGCTACACGCTGCCGAATCTCTGTTGACGATAGCTCGAGGAGTGGCGCTGTAATCCAAAGTGGAGCATTCCCATCTACCGTGAGATTTTCCGAAATGCGCTGCTCCATCTCTGGGGTCAAGAGGAAGGGGCGACGCACGATACAGAGCTGTGCCTCACGGCAAATTGATTGCCACTCTCTCCAGCGCACAAACTCAATCGCTTGATCACTCCCGATGAGTAATGAGACGGATGCTTCGGGATTCTGTGCCTGAATCGTACGGATCGTATCAATAGTATACGACACACCTCCGCGCTTGATCTCGATGTCGCTTGCCGAAAAACGTGGGTGTTGTGCAATTGCTAGCTCGACCATCGCAAGGCGATGTTCCGCTGATGCGAGATTTGCGTCGTTGATCTTGAATGGCGACTGCGCAGCGGGCACAAAGATGCATCGATCGAGTGCGACCTGATCGCAGAAGCGATCTGCAATGATCAGGTGGGCAATGTGAATGGGATTGAAGGATCCGCCGATGATGCCAATACGCATGAGTGTCGATGTCTCACAAAAACAACAAGAGTGATGCTGCCATCACGGCCATACCTGCAACAAGACCATAGACGCTTAGATGGTGCTCGCCATACTCGCGTGAAGCAGGAAGGAGTTCATCAAGTGAGATAAACACCATCACCCCAGCCACCACACCAAAGAGCACGCCCATCACTGTTGGCCCCATAAAGGGCATGAGCAATAGATACCCAATGATAGCTCCTACGGGTTCGGCTAAGCCGGATAGGAATGACCATAGGAACGCCTTCTTTCGGTTGCCGGTGGCAAAGTACACAGGAACACTCACAGCAATCCCTTCCGGGATATTGTGAATGGCGATTGCAATGGCGATGGCAAGACCAAGACGCGGATCTTCGATAGCGCTCACAAACGTCGCTAGACCCTCTGGAAAATTGTGAATCCCAATCGCCAGCGCTGTTACTAGACCGATGCGAAGTAGTCGGTTGCGACGCTTATACTCCTCGCCACGCACGGGATCATCGAGAACCTCTACACTCATATTCTCGTGCGGGTTCTCATACGATGGCACGAGCCGGTCGATGATACCGATGATGACGATCCCCAGGAAGAACGATGCAACGGCATAGATCCTACCCTCGGTAGAACCATACACTGTTGACAACGCAGAGATAGACTTCGTGAGAATCTCGACGAAGGAAACGTAGATCATCACTCCGGCAGAAAAGCCGAGTGCGATAGCAAGAAACCGAGTATTTGTACGCTGCGTGAAAAACGCCATTGCCGAACCAACGCCTGTCGCAAGACCCGCAAAGAGCGTCAGTGCAAAGGCGTAGCCGACAACGTGGATGTCCATTTAGGAGATCGTTTTAACCAGCGTAGATGCAGTGGCACGGCGGCCGTGCACAACATTCAGCGACACGAATGAACGCTGCTGACGGCAGCGGGCTTCGAATTCCGAGCGGAACTTCTCGATAAAGCCCTTCACTGGCCATGCAGCCGCATCGCCAAGTGCGCAGATCGTGTTACCCTCGATGTTTGAGGCAACGTTGTACAGGAGGTCGATGTCTGATGACGTTGCGTCACCGTGCTCGATTCGATGCAGCACCTTCTCCATCCAACCGCAACCTTCGCGGCACGGCGTGCACTGTCCGCACGACTCGTGATGATAAAAGCGCGCAATACGGAGCGTTACCGCGACGATGTCCGTATCCTCGTCCATAACCATAATGCCGGCTGTTCCGATGTGCGTACCAAGCTTCTTGAGTGACTCCTCATCCATCCGGACGCCCTCAATTTCGTCACCGCGAAGCGGCGGCATTGACGATCCACCTGGGATCACAGCCTTTACACGCTTTCCACCCGGAACACCACCACACACGGTATTAATGATTTCTGAAAGCGGCGTACCCGTCGGGAGTTCATACACCCCTGGCTTGTTTACATGACCACTGACGCCAAACAGAATCGTACCAGCGTGCCCTTCAGCACCGATCTTGCTATATACTTCAGCTCCCATAGTAAGGATTGGCGGCACTGTCGCGATGGTCTCGACATTGTTGATGGTCGTTGGCATACCCCACAAACCCTTGTTCGCTGGGAACGGCGGCTTGTAGCGTGGATACGCACGGTCGCCTTCAAGAGAGTTCATCAGCGATGTTTCTTCACCACAGATGTACGCACCTGCGCCCTTGTGCACGACGATGTCGATGGTGTAGTCACCGCCGAACGTTTCTTTCATGCGCGCGCCGATGAGCCCCTTTGCATATGCCTCATCAACGGCATCTTGCATGAGGTCAACCCACTTGTGGTACTCGCCACGGATGTAAATGAACGCCTTCGAGATGCCCATGGCATAGCCGGCAATCAGAATGCCTTCGATGAGCTGATGAGGATTCTGTTCGAAGATCTGACGATCCTTGAACGAGCCCGGCTCAGATTCGTCGCCATTGATTGCGAGATACTTTGGCTTGTCGTTGCCCTTCGGCATGAAGGACCACTTCAGCCCTGTTGGGAAGCAAGCACCACCGCGACCACGCAGGCCCGACTTTTTCACTTCGTCGATCACCTGATCTGGAGTCATCGCAAGAGCCTTACGATAGGCTCCATATCCACCATTGGCAAGATAAACGTCTGCCTTGTGGAGATCCTTGATCTGCGGAAGAACGATGTGAGGTACCGTGTACATGCAATTCCCTAACCGTTGAGTGGATTGTCCAGAGCAAATATAGGAGTTTCAGCGTCTCAGTTCGTGGCCGTTAGACGGACTCGATCACGATGCCAAGACCTTGTCCAACACCGATACACAACGCAGCTGCGCCGTAGCGGACGTTTCGACGGCGCATTTCGCGTGCGAGATGCCCCACAATTCGTCCACCACTCATACCCAATGGATGCCCGATTGCGATCGCGCCACCGTTCACGTTGACACGTTCCTGATCGAGTCCGAGCTCGCGTACACACGCGAGCGCCTGAGCCGCAAACGCTTCGTTGATCTCTACTAACCCGAGATCCGACACAGAAATTCCACTTCGTTCGCACGCCTTGGTGATCGCCCCAACAGGTCCAATACCCATGATGCGAGGGTCGACACCCACCGCAGCCGACGCATGCACGCGAGCAATCACGCGATCACGCAGATGAGGCTGACGTTCAAGAGCAGCGTCGCTGACCAGGAGCATAGCAGCGGCACCATCGTTCAGCGCCGAGGAGTTTCCGGCTGTTACGGTGCCACCGTTGCGGAATGCAGCCTTGAGTGTCGATAGTTGCGCAACCGATGTTTCTGCACGGGGCATCTCATCGCGATCAACAATTGTTGGATCACCCTTGCGCTGCGGAATCACCACTGGGACGATTTCGTCAGCAAACGCTCCGGCTGCATGACCAGCGACAGCGCGCTGGTGTGATTGCACGGCAAAGGCATCTTGATCTTCACGCGAAATGTTCCAACGTTCTGCGATGTTCTCGGCCGTCTCCCCCATCGATTCGAGTGGGAACATCTTTTCCATTGCAGGATTCGGATACCGCCACCCGAGTGCTGTATCGTAGACCGTGACATTACCGAACATAGCTGCACCAGAGACATTCTTCGGCATGCTGTATGGTGCGCGCGTCATGCTCTCGACGCCACCGGCAACGATAATGTCAGCTTCGTTCGAACGAATTGCACGAGCCCCCTGAATGATCGCCTCGAGAGACGATGCACAGAGACGGTTAACCGTTACTCCAGGTACAGCGTGCGGCAGACCAGCCAGCAAGCCAGCCATGCGGGCAATGTTGCGGTTATCCTCGCCGGCTTGATTCGCGCAGCCGAGAATCACGTCGTCAATCTGCGCTGCGTCGACGCCCGAGCGCGTGATAAGCTCACGGATAACATGGGCAGCAAGATCATCCGGACGGACACTGCGAAGTGCACCGCCGTATTTACCCACTGGCGTACGAATTGGGTCGACGATGTAGACGGGTTTCATGCTCATAGGGATGCAAGGTTACGTGTGATTTTCTCGAGGGCATCAGACCAATCGTGCAGCTTCTGCCGTTCAGCTTGCACAACTTCTGGTTTTGCATTCTCGACAAACGATGCATTCGACAGTTTCTTCTCGACACCAGCGATCGCACCGCGAAGCCGCTCGGACTCTTTCGTCAGTCGTGTACGCTCTTTTTCGAGATCGATCTTGCCCTCGACGATCAAGTAGATTTCAATGCCACGGACGACATCGGCGACCGATCCACTAGGCTTTGGAAGATTGCTACCAACGACAATCTCTGCGCAACGACCAAGCGAGCGAATGATTTCGATTTGCTCATTGACGAAGTCGACCATTGCCTCTGGAACCGACAAATGCACGTCGAGACGTTCGCCAGGTGGAATCACCATTTCCGCGCGCTGACGTCGAATGCCCTCAACAACATTTTGCAGCAGCTCAAACTGTTCTTCGATACCAGCGTTGATCGCTGATGCTGATGGTTGCGTGAGTGGAAGTGTCGACAGTGACTCTTCGCGGGTGCGATTGTAGAGACCGTGCCATAGTTCCTCGGTTAGGTACGGCATCACCGGATGCAGCAGCTGGAGCGTACCCTCAATGATAGCGTATGCGTGATCCATCATCGCAATGCGATGCGAAGCCGACGTTGTACGCGCAAACTGCACCTTCACAACCTCGACATACCAATCGCAGAAGTCACGCCAGATGAATTCGTAGAGCATCTTGGCGTATTCCGTGATGCGATACGAAGCAAGAGCCTCCGATGCATCGCGCAGTGTTGTTGCATATCGTGAAGCGATCCATGCATCAGCTGTCGACAGTTGATACGATGCAGTATCAGCTTCGACTTCGCTTATCTCGGCACGCTTCATCTGCAGAAAGCGACACGCGTTCCAGACCTTGTTCGCGAAGTTGCGACCAAGCTCCATTGATGGGATGTCTTGCGTTTTCTCATCGATATCGAGACGAACGTCGGAGCCCAATGGAGCGAGATAGATCATCGTGAAGCGCACAGCATCTGAGCCGTACTTACTGATAATCTCGAGCGGATCAGGCGAGTTTCCGAGTGACTTCGAGAGCTTACGTCCCTTGACATCGCGGATAATCGACGTGAAGTACACATCCTTGAACGGAACAACACCACGGAACTTCAGTGTTGCCATGATCATGCGCGCAACCCAGAAGAAGATGATGTCGGGACCAGTCACAAGAAGCTGCGTCGGCAGATAATACCGCATCAACGCCTCGCTCTGCGAGTCAGTTGTGTGCAAGAGCGGTCCACGCCACTGCATTGTGGTCATTGGCCACAGCCATGACGAGAACCACGTATCGAGAACATCAGGATCCTGGTGCAGCGGTACCGATGCATCGACTCCCAATTTTTCGCGTGCGTGCTGTTCGTTTTGTGCAGCCGTGAATCGACCATCCTCGGTGTAGTACACAGGAATACGATGTCCCCACCACAGCTGGCGCGAAATACACCAGTCGCGAATGTTGGACATCCAATGCTCATACGTCCGCACCCAGTGCTCTGGGTGAATCTTGATGTCGCCATTCTTCACTGCAGCGAGAGCCGGTGCTGCAAGCGGCTCCATGCGCACGAACCATTGATCACTCAGGTATGGTTCGACTACCTCACCACCGCGTTCGCTAAAGCCAACGTTGTGGGTGTAGTCATCCTTTGCTTCGAGGAGTTCTGCTTCTTCAAGTGCTTGCACAACGCGCTTGCGCGCGACGAATCGATCGAGACCTGCATACTCGCCAGCAAGCTCTGTGAGTGTTGCGTCGGCTGCGATACACGATGGCATCGAAAGACCGTGACGCAGACCGATTTCGAAGTCATTCGGGTCGTGTGCTGGTGTGATCTTCACGCAACCCGTACCAAACTCAGGATCTGCGTAGTCATCGGCAATGATCGGAACACGCTGTCCGCCTAGTGGCACGATCACGTGCTTTCCAATCAGTGCGGCATAGCGCTCGTCGCGCGGATTCACCGCAACGGCAACGTCAGCGAAGATCGTCTCAGGGCGTACGGTAGCAACCAGTAGCGTTCCCGATCCATCTTCAAGGTGGTATCGCAAGGTGTACAGATGCTCTTTGACCTGTTTAAACGTCACCTCTTCATCACTAAGCGCACTCTGAGCAACTGGCGACCAGTTTATAATGCGCTTTCCACGATAGATCAATCCTTCGTCGAACAGCTGAATGAACACATCCCGGACTGCCTCGGAGGCTGATGGGTCCATCGTGAACAACGTCCGATCCCAGTCACAGGACACACCCAAGGTGCGAAGCTGGTTCAGGATGATCCCGCCATACTTCTCCTTCCATTCCCACGTCTTCTCAACAAAGGCTTCACGACCGATGTCGTGTCGGGAAACGCCGGCCTTCTTAAGTTCTTGTTCTACCTTCGTTTGTGTGGCAATTCCCGCGTGATCCAGACCCGGGAACCAACATGATTCCTTGCCCTGAATGCGGGCCCAGCGGATGTAAATGTCTTGAAGCGTGTTGTTGAGCACGTGGCCAAAATGCAGGATGCCCGTCACGTTAGGGGGCGGCATGACAATCGAATAGGCCTCCTTCGATGAGGGGGCTGACCCATAGATTCCGAGGTCCTGCCACGTCTGATACCAGCGCTGTTCTGAGTCGGACGGACTATACGATTTGTCGAGTTGCGTTGACATAGGGGCCTGAAGGCATGAAAATGCTGTTACAATGGCACAAAGATAGCGAGTTGAGCCACAGACGTGACCCTAGAATCATCCGAACCCCTATATTTGCAAGAACATTGTGCACTTGTCTACCCCTCGTGATGGCTAGCCGTGCAATGCATAGGAATTGACGTAGCAATACTTACGGAGGATCTATGAAGCAACGACACAGTGTCGCCATGGCCCTGGCTGCCATCGGTACGGCGCTCACGATGACGTCGTGCTGCAACATCAGCGACGAGCAGTTGACGAAGATTCGTCAGCTTCGCGCTGAGGAAAAGCAACTCACGGCGGATATCCAGAAGGCCGAAACGGACCGTTCGAAGATCCAGGCAGAGCTCAGCTCGCGCCAGGGCGAGGTTCGTAAGTGCAATGAGCGCTTGTCATTCGTGCAGGATAAGAAGTCAAAGTGGCCGAATGTGTGGCAGAACTGGGACCCAACGGTACCAGTCGAAGAGCCAGCAGCCGCAACTCCAAAGAAGAAGAAGTAATCAACGAAAGGACTATACCCATGAAACACCTTCTGATTATTGCCCTCTTCGTTGGTTCGTTTGCATCTGCTCTCGCGCAGGATCCACCTCCGCCAGCTAGCAAGCCAGACGAAGAGCTCAAGTGCAAGGAAGCTGATGCTCGCATCAAGCAGTTCAGCGACCAAAACGCAACCCTCAAGGCCAAGCTCGACGCAGTGAAGGCCGACATTTCCAAGGCAGAAAGCGATCTTGCTACTGCAGTGACATCACTCAAGAAGTGCAACGACGATATCTATGCTCTCGTTGGCGCAACGGAGGCGGACGTCAATGCATTCCGTCAACGCCTTGGTCAGCTTGAAGGTCGTGTTCGCGAACTTCAGCGTCTTTCACAAGAGCAACTCATCGCGCGTCAAGGCGATGTTCGCTCCGCTGATCGCGACCTGAACGCACTGGCGCAAGAGCAACTCGCTGTGCTGCCAGAGTTCTATGACCGTATTACAGCGCTACATAACGACATTCAGCGCCTGTACATCAAGAACCCAGAGAAGAACTACGTTGTCGGTACGTGGGCAGAAAACCGCGACTGTCTCTGGAACATTGCCGGTCGCTCAGAGATCTATTCGGATCCGATGTTGTGGCCACGCATCTGGCAAGCGAACATCGACCAGATTAAGAACCCTGACATCATCCAGCCAGGTTGGACGCTTAAGGTTCCTGCCAATGCTCCGCTTAACGATGATGAAAAGCGTGCAGAGCGCGTGTACTGGCGCAAGAAGCGTCAAGCCGCGGCAGCAGCAGCTGCTGCTGAGCAAGCACCGGCAGCCCCAACAACTGCTCCTGCAGGCAAGAAGTCTGAAGCTGGCAACTAAGGCCTGCTGCGACATGACACGTACGAATGTTACAAGGGCCCGTTGATCGGGCCCTTTTTTGTTGATGTGTATCTTCCGTCTTTGATCACACGTTTCCCCAGCACCACATGCACATCGTCGAAAAGAAGGTCAAGCTTACCGACATCGACATCATTGAGCTCCTTGGAGCCAATGAAGCAAATCTTCAGCTCATCGAGAACAAGTTTGATACCGCGATCACTGTACGTGGCGACACAGTCGTGTTGCGCGGCGAACCGATCGAAGTCAAAAAGATTGAGCAAATCTTCCAGGAACTGATGCACACACTGAAACGCACTGGTCGGCTTCAGCTTGCCGACGTTTCAATGATTGTGGATCTCGTTGATGGTGGTCGTTCAGGAGCTATTGTTCCGAGCTCATTGAGTCAAGAAGAGCTCGACTCGGTGATCCTCTGGGGTAAGAAGGAAATGATCCGTGCACGTACTCCGCGTCAGATGGAATACTATCGCAAGGTTCGTTCAAACGATCTTGTGTTCTGTGCGGGTCCTGCTGGTACAGGCAAAACCTTTCTAGCTGTTGCAATGGCCCTGGCCGCACTTCGTGCAAACGAGGTGTCACGCATCATTCTGTCCCGACCAGCAGTCGAAGCGGGCGAATCGCTCGGCTTTCTGCCAGGTGATATCTCCGAGAAGGTTGATCCTTACTTGCGCCCCTTGCTCGATGCATTGAGCGACATGGTCAGTCCAGATAAGCTCAAGAGCATGCTCGAGAAGCGCATTGTTGAGATCGTCCCATTGGCCTACATGCGTGGACGCACACTCAATAATTCGTTCATCATTCTCGACGAAGCACAAAACGCCACCAAGACGCAGATGAAGATGTTCCTCACGCGTCTGGGTCGTAACTCAAAAGCTATCGTTACAGGCGACACAACACAGGTCGACCTGCCGCGCCGTCACGAATCCGGTCTGCTTGATGTCACACGCTTGTTTTCAGGCATTCAGGGCATCGACTTCTGTGAATTCGAGAAGAGCGATGTGGTTCGTCACCGGTTGGTAGCCGAAATTGTGGCTGCCTACGAACGCGAAGCTCAGCAGCGCGAGGCCAAGAGTGAGGAGCAACCGCAAGGATGAATGAACTCTTTCGCATAGGCTTTCTGGCGATCACTGCAATCGATGTTCTCGATGTAGTGCTCATTGCCGTAGTGTTCTATGTGGTGTATCGATCGCTACGCGATACACTGGCCATTCAGATTCTGATGATCCTTGCGTTGGTTTTGCTGCTCAGTTTCGTGACTGATGCAGCTGGCATGAAGACTGTGAACTGGGTGCTACGACGCATCGGCGACGTAGGTCTGATTGCCTTTGTTGTGCTCTTTCAGCCAGAACTTCGGAGAGTGCTACTCCTTCTCACACAGTCGCGGCTATTTCGATTGTTCGTTCGTTCACGAAACTCCGAAGTCATTGACGACGTGATGGAAGCTGTACAGGACCTCACAGCCAAACATATCGGCGCGCTGATTGTGTTCTCGCGTGCCGACCACATCAGCGTGACAGTGGATACAGGCATTACACTCAATGCGCAACTTTCATCTGAACTTCTCTCGTCCATTTTCAACCCGAGGTCACCTCTGCATGACGGTGCCGTCATCGTTGACAACCAGACCGTCGTAGCAGCTCGATGCGTGTTGCCATTGAGCAGTACACAACGTATCGGCACACGTAATCTCGGCACGCGACATCGTGCTGGACTCGGCCTTGCTGAGCAAGCAGATGTCGTGGTCGTTATCATCTCTGAAGAACGGGGCTCGATCAGCATTGCGTATCAAGGTGAGTTAACGCTCGATATCGAACCATCGGAACTCCGATCGCTTCTTCAGGTACGTCTTACTGAAATCTCCGCTGGATAATCATCCTCCATGAACCGACCACCATCACCGCTCAAAACAGCAACCGTATACGAGCGTCAGCGACTAGCGCTCCTTGACACACTCCGATCACGAGGTATACACGACGAACGCGTATTGTCAGCAATGAATGCCATACCACGTGAGCACTTCGTGCCCCCTGCCATGATGGGACGGGCGTATGAGGACTCTGCGCTGCCAATCGACAATCGTCAGACGATATCGCAGCCGTACACGGTTGCACTGATGACGCAAGAGCTACAGTTGAAACCAGGCATGCGCGTGCTCGAGATTGGTACCGGAAGCGGCTATCAGGCAGCAGTTCTGGCGCAACTGGGCGCAGAGGTTATCAGCATCGAGCGGCACCCACTCTTGTCGCAAAAGGCACGAACGCTGCTTCAAAGTCTCGGATACGCAGTCAATTGCCGTATTGGAGATGGTACGATCGGGTACCGCGACGGCGAACCGTATGATGGCATCATTGTCACTGCTGGTGCACCCGACGTACCGGAACCGCTTGCTCGACAACTTGCCATCGGCGGCGTTCTCGTTGTACCGGTTGGTCCACGTGATCAGCAAACTCTCTACCGAGTGGTACGCACAGGACCTGAAGCCTGGAAGGCGGAAGAGCGCGGTCCTTGCAAGTTTGTACCGTTGATTGGCCGCTCTGGTTGGGATGAGACCGTTGGACAATAAGCAACATCATCTCGTCGTAATCGCGGGACCAACAGCTGCTGGTAAGTCACGCGTCTCCCTTGAGCTCGCATCGCACTACCCTGCTGCTATTGTCTGTGCGGATGCACGCCAGGCTGTGCGTGGGATGCATATCGGAACTGCTGCTCCGTCGGAGGAAGAAGTCCGTCGTGCCCCCCATTACGGATTTGCTGTGCGTGAACCGGAAGAAGAGTATTCAGCTGCTGATTACGCAACGTATACGCGTGAGCTAATTGACGAGCTCCCACTCGACATGCTTCCACTAATCGTGGGAGGATCTGGTCTGTACATTCAGGCATTGATCGATGGGTTCTCCAGTGACGTTGTGCCAACACCGCCCGATATACGATTGCGCGTGCAACAGATGCTCGATGAAGTTGGTCGCGTTGAGTTCTACAATCAACTTCAGTCGATTGATCCTATTGCAGCTGAGCGGTATGCCGACATGAACCCACGCCGCATCCAACGCGCACTTGAGTATTACTACACTACGGGATCAACGCTCTCGAGTACATGGAATACTCCACGACGAACATCGCCCTACACAGCAACATGGATCGCCATTGATCAAGACGATGATGTTCTACGTCGTCAGATCACACAGCGATGCGAGCAGATGTGGAATGATGGATTGGTTGATGAGACACAGGCGTTGCTTGCACGAGGTATTGATCCTTCAGCACATATTCTCCGCACGATCGGATATGCAGAAGCCATCGAAGTGATACAAGGTCGATGCAGTCAGGCAGAGGCTCAGGAGCGACTCATTCGTGCGACGTGGCAATACGCGAAACGTCAACGCACATGGTTCCGTCGCGACGAACGATACACATGGCTGCGCGGTCCAATTGAATCAATCATACCTCGCATTCGTGAAGCGATCTGCGCTGACGCTCCGCGCTGGTGTTCGTAGATTCGCATACAGCATGAAGAACTTCTCAATTCGCATTACCTACGGAATCGTTGCGCTGATTGCACTCTGTGTGCTTAGCGCTCCTACATTCGTCGCTGCGCAACAGCGGTTTTCACCGCCTGTGCGAACACAGTATGATTCTGCCCGAGCCCTCCGTGCCTTACGCGAGCGTCTGGACAATGTGTTTACGTCAGGCGCCTATAAGAATAGCCGCGCAAGTGTGAGCGTCTGGTCGATCACACGCAACACGTCGATCTACGAGCGAAATCCTTCTGCCAACCTCACGCCTGCGTCGACGACGAAGCTATTTACGACGGCAGCCCTGTATCAGCTCTACGGAGCTGGAGCATCGATCACAACGGATGTTCGCTATGATGGCACGATCACGCCTGATGGCACACTTCGTGGCAATCTGTATTTGATCGGACACGGAGATGCTCTTCTCTCGGTGAATGACCTTGAGGAACTTGCTGACAAGGTGCGAGCGGCAGGCATTGTGCGCATTACAGGAAATGTATACGGCGATGGCTCTGCGTTTGAGTCGCAAGCGAACCGTGCCGTGTATTCGGGTGACTTTGAAGATGTTGTGCCGCTACCCCCAATTGTTGCGCTCAACGTCAATCGTGGCACGATCGCTGTTGTGGCAAGTTCTGGTCGTAGTGGCGCTCCAAACGTGCAGATGATTCCAGCCTCCGACGCCGTTGAACTGGCTGTGCGTGCACAAGCACCATCGAGAGCTTCAACTTCGTCAGCTGCAACGAGCGCGACACCACGGAAGAAGACCCCAACTGCACGAAAGCCGCGAGGAACAGCGCGTAAACCAACCTCGTCAAAGCGGTCGTCAAAACAAAAGCGTTCCTCCTCCCGACGTCGAGCCGATATCTACAGCGCTGAGATTCATGACCGATTTGGCGATGCGCCACCGGAACCGCGTCAGCGACGCAGGGGGCGCAAAACGCGCAGTCGCGTGAGTGCTTCGAGTTCGATCCTGCCAAGTGGTATACAGCGGATCGCAGTTCAGGGCAGTCCAGGACGCCATGCGACGGCAACGGTCTATGTGAATGCCGCAAAGCCGGCCCTGTTTACTACGGGTGTCTTTGCAAATCGCCTACGTAGCGGCGGTATCACCATCGACGGTGTCGTCCAGGAACGTCAAGCGCCGTCGTCAGCACGCATGCTTGCGCAGTTTCGCCGTCCATTATCGGAGATTGCCGGCATTGTCAACAAGCGAAGCGACAACTACATAGCCGAACACCTGTTCAAGGTTGTCGGGGCAACTTGTGGTGATCATACCACTACGGCAATGCGTGCCCGGAGAACTGTTCTCGATGTTCTGGATACGCTTGGCGTGCAACGTCAGGGATGCGCGTTCAATGATGGCAGCGGCCTTTCGCGTCGCAACATCGTGAGTGCATCCACGCAGGTACAACTCCTGCGTAAGATTCATGCTCAATCATGGGGCCGTGAGTATCGATCGACACTTGCCATCGCCGCCTATGATGGAACAATCCGTGGACGCATGCATGGTACACCAGCAGCAAACAACGTGACAGCAAAGACAGGCACCTTGCGGAATGTTAGCTCATTGTCAGGTTATGTGACAACTGCAGACGGCGAGCTCTTGGCGTTCTCCTTCATGTCGAATGGACCTGCCGTTGGGACGTATAAGCACCTCGAGAACATTGCGGCTGCTACCCTTGCAGCGTTCTCATATCGAGGCATGCCAACACTTGAGATGCAGCTTCAGGACGTTCCGATCGACACCGTAGGTCAACCAGAAGAAGAATAGCGCAGAACCGAAGGAATCCACTGGAGCATGTCAGATGCCAGTATCGGTTGATCTGTTGGTCCTGACGCGTTCGATCCCGCCTCCGCATGGACAAATGCCGCGAGTGCCGTTCCCCACAGTGGGTCAGCCCCCTGCGCAACGATGCCTGCAATGATGCCCGTGAGCACATCACCCGAGCCTGCTGTAGCCATACGTGGTGTGCCATTCACGGTGAGCACTGATTGTGCACCGTTTGAGCTGACCGAAGGCGTGTCCTTTAGATGCAACACACCTGGGTTCTTGGCAGTCCATTCCCTGGCAAGTTCCAACGGATTGGCACCGAGATCTGTGTGCGACACGCCGACCATACGCGCATATTCACCGCGATGTGGAGTGAAGATCATTGTGTGGTGCAGTTTCTTCAGCAATGGTAGAAGGCGCAACCCATCAGCGTCAATCACGACGGGGAGTTGGTCTGCAATACTATCGATCACACGCGCAAGCATGCCGAGTGTAGCTGTGTTACTCCCAAGTCCGGGTCCGACGGCAACCACTGAGGCCCGCTCGATAATTGCCATCACATCATGAAACGCTTCTTCGGAGATCGTACCATCGGCATGACGTTCCAGCTCGTGCACAATGACTTCACGTGGTGTGAGCGGATGAATTCGCGGTGCGAGTAAATGAACGAGTCCAGCACCCGACCGCAATGCAGCATGGGCTGTGAGTGATGGTGCTCCCGGCATGCCGACGGTCCCTCCAATAACGACAACACGACCCGCGTCGAATTTGGAGTATCTCGCTGGACGTGCCGGTAGAATCAGGGGAATATCGTCGGATGTGAGTCGCACCACATCTCGAGGCAGGCGCTCCTCGGCTCCATCAACGCCCAGGGGCACAACGACGATCCGACCTGTAACGCTCGGGCCATCCTGAAGCCAGAAACCGCGCTTCTCAGCACTTATCGTAACTGTCACGTCTGCACGAAACGTGTTCTCATGAGCGATACCTGTACTGCAATTGAGCCCCGTTGGTACATCCAGCGCTATGTGGAAGGCTGAACAGAGCTCAAGTGCCTGCAGGACCTCAGGAATTGGTTCACGAACCTGTTCACTGCCGCCATTTCCGATGATTGCATCAACCACAACATCGAAGCGATCCAGCGATGTCGTGGGATCGAAGGACAAGATTTCAACGTCGCTGGGAAGATCTGTCCGTGCGCGAGAACGCAGGTCTGTGGTTGTTCCGCTTGACGCAACCTCGAGAACTGCCACGTGGATGTCTGGACTGAGCGTACGCAGGTTCCGAGCTACACACAATCCATCACCGCCATTGTTCCCTGGTCCAGCTACAATCAGGATACTCTTCACCTCGGGGATCAACCGCATCTCGTTCAGGATGGCGTCCGTGACATTCCGCGACGCGCGCAGCATGAGGTCCCAGGGCTCCACACCCTGCTCGGTAGAGCACCATGTATCAAGTGTTCTGAAATCTTGAGGTAGATCAATTGGAACCATGCAGCGAAACTACGATGTTCGTAGTGTCTGTTCGTTCTATCACAGTTCCCAACGCTATGTATCGCCACCTATTTGCGGCACTCTCAATTGCAGTTGTCGCGACAGCCCTCGTCTCTGCACAGCAGGACGTCAAGGTTCTCGATCGACGAGCACTTCACGAATCACCACGCTCACGTCGAGCAGAGGTAACAATGGTGGAGGAGCGTCTACGCCCCTTCTACCATGGTGTTGCAAGTGGCGATCCATTGCGTGATCGTGTGATCATCTGGACGCGTGTCACGCCGCAGATGGGTGACGTAGCGATTCCCGTTGAGTATGCGGTTGCGACAGACACGTTGTTCTCGAATGTTGTCGCGCGTGGTGTCGCTACAGCAACACCCGAACGTGACTTTACAGTGAAGATCGATGTAGCAGGCCTGCGTCCGGCAACGACCTACTATTACGTCTTTACAGCCTACAATCGTTCCTCATTAATCGGCAGGACACGCACACTGTCTGACGGAGCGCAAGAGCAGGTGCGGCTGGCCATTGTTTCGTGCTCGAATTACCCAACGGGATACTTCAACGTCTACGCTGCCATCGCGCGAAGGAACGATCTCGACGGCGTGCTGCATCTTGGAGACTACATCTATGAGTATGATGCCGACAGCACGTCATATGGTGGCTCAACAGGTATTGCACTGGGCCGCTCACATGAGCCATCCAATGAGATCGTAACGCTGTCTGACTATCGCGTACGATACTCGCAGTACCGGCTCGACCCAGACCTTCGCAGACTGCATCAGCAGCACCCTGTGATGCACGTCTGGGATGATCACGAGTCTGCAAATGATGCATACACTGACGGTGCCGAGAACCACCAGCCAAACGAGGGCTCGTGGGAGGTTCGTAAGGCGGTCTCTAAGCGTGTGTGCTATGAGTGGATGCCGACGCGGGAAACGGAAGATTCCGTGCTCTATCGCTCATTCCGTTTTGGCGACATGGCCGACCTGTTCATGTTGGACACGCGTCTTGATGGTCGCGATGTGCAAGTTCAGAATGTCGGTCCAGATGCACCACAGTCCTCAAAGGATTCGCTCAATGATCCGAATCGCAAGATCATGTCGGATCGTCAGTTCTCGTGGCTGACAGAAGGACTCAGGAAAAGCACGACAACGTGGCGCGTGTTTGGCAATCAGGTCATGTTCACACCTGTCGAGGTCAACCCGATTGACACGAACTACCTCTTCAAGACTGTGGGTCCCTTTTTTTCGTTGGTTCTTCGGCCACAACTCCCAACACTGCAAGCAACGTTTGAGATTGCATTTCGCGGCGATGTTTGGACCAACTATCCGGCACAACGCACCAATTTGCTTCAGCGGATGCAGGAGGATAACGTTCGCAATCTCGTGATTACGACGGGCGACTTCCATTGTGCCTTCGCATTCGACTACCCTGTGCGACCTCCATTCTCACGTGCAACCCTTCCGGTAGAGGTAATGACACCTTCGATCTCAGCGCCGAATTTCGATGAGACACTCTCCTCAGTCCCATTGGTGCGAAGCATCGTTCCAGCACTTCTCGGGACGATCGACACTACACTTCGCCAGCTAAACAGTCATCTCAAGTGGCACGACATCACGAATCACGGCTATGAACTGCTCGATTTGACATCGACGCGTGCACAATGCGACTGGTACTTTGTCGACTCGATCCTCGTTCGACCTTCACCGGATCGTTGGATTCGCGGATACCAAACGTTACGCGATCAGAGCGCCCTCACGCTCACGTCCGCACCTGCCCCTGGTAAGCCCGTACAAGAGACGCCAGCTCCATTTGATCCACCATCAAAACCTCTCAGCGTGGATGAACAGCCTGCTTCATGCATCACAATGCTTGGTTATGGCCCAATACCAGCTCTGTCGACGCTCTCGATTTCCTATGTCGTGGCTACACCAAGTTCAGTACGGTACATGATCACGAACACGCAAGGAAGTATCATGTACAGCGCTACCGCAATACTCGAGCACGGCATGCGAAGCCTTGCCATTGATGTCTCATCGATGCCGCAAGGGGCATATACGCTCACGCTTACAAGCCCATGCGGCACTCACCATGTTCCGTTTACGGTACAACGATGAAGACACTCATTGCGTACGTTCAATTACTATGTCTGTCGCTGCTTGTTGTTGGGTGCGGTGGACTTGATCCGACGGTCGAACCGTCGTTCAGTGGCATTCGTGGATCCATCCGGTTCGCTGGTGGACCCTCCAAGTGGCCGACTGATAGTATTTATGACCTTCGTGTTGTAGCCTTCGAGGAACAGCCGAAGGTACCCGCCGACATCATAGCGTCGCTCATTCGTCAACGTGCTGCATTTACGCCAACGATGTTGCCTGTGCGCGTTGATTCATGCTCCTTCGAGATCGAAGTGCTGGCTCCCCCACGCGTATTCCCCTACGTTGTCGTTGCGATGCAAGTCGGACCGAATTTTCAGCAGGACTGGTTGATGCTCGATGTGTACGCTCCATCAGGTGACAAGACACTTCCCGGTGTGATCCGTGTTCCATCAGGTGGTGTCGTTACTGTCGATTTCAGCGTAGACTTTGCAAATCTCCCACCGCAACCATTCAACTGATGCTCGTGAAGATTCTTGTTTGTTTAGCGCTTGTGTTCATTGGTAGCGTCCAGAGTTTGGTTGCCCAACGAGCAGTCCTTCGCGGTGTTGTACGAAACAGCGCAACGTCGCTACCTATTCGAGCTGCCACAGTGCGCATCGAAGGTACCACTCGTGGTGCCGTGACGAACGCCCGAGGAGAGTTTATCATTCGCAGTGTGCCTTACGGCACAGCGTTGGTTCGCGCGTCGTTCATCGGATTCTCAACGGTCACAGATACAATTGCCGTAGCCGCCGACACGATAACCCACGATATCCTACTTCGTGAAGTGAGCACATCGGGAGAAGCACCACTCTACGATAAACCTGAGGTAGTCGTGAGTGCGAATCGTCGCGTTCAAGCTGTTCAAGACGTACCGATCACGGTCAGCGTGATGACGGCTGAGGACCTGGATAAACGTTCGATTACGCGACTTGATGATGCACTGCGGTATGTCAATGGTATTGTCGTGGCTCGAGATCAAGTCAACATCCGCGGTACATCGGGTTTTGCACTTGGCGTCGGATCACGTGCAGCCGTGCTTCTCGACGGGTTCTCACTTCTGTCAGGTGATAACGGTGATATCAAGTTCGACGTATTGCCCGTGTCTGACATCGAGCGTATTGAAATTGTCAAGGGGGCTGGTTCGGCACTGTATGGCACAGGTGCTCTTGGCGGTGTGATCCAACTCATCACGAAGGAACCGGGCGATTCTCTATCGGTGTATTCACGACTCTATGGCGGACTCTACACTGATCGGCCATATGCGCAATGGCAGTACAGGGACTCGCCATCGTCGCAGTGGGGTGGCGATGTTCGTTTGGCTCAACGGTTGGGCAAAGTATCGTTCTCTGTAAGTGGTGGTGTTCGTCGCGATGAAAGCTTCCGTCTCTATGATGACAGTTTCCGTGCCTTCGGGTATGGAAAGCTCACATGGACACCGTCTGATTATACCACGGTACGTCTCTTTGGCTTTATCTCACGTGACGACAAGCAGAACTTCGTGTACTGGAGGAGTCTCGACAGTGCCACGTTCCCTCCGTCAACCGTGGATCCTGGAATGCGACTTCAAACAGATCGCATCACGGGTGGCGCTGAACTCACACATCTGTTGAGTGCATCAACGTCGCTGATCGCTCGATACGGTGTCTTTGCAAGCACGTTTCAGGATCGGATCGGCGATCGTCGTCTCGACTCCAACTATTCTCGCGCACTTGCACACAACCTCGACGTCCAGGTTACATCCACACTCACCGAACACCTTGTGGTGACGGCCGGTGTCACAGGCCGATTGAACACCGTCTCGAGCGATGTGTATGGAACATCGCATCAGAGCATTGTGAGCGGTTACGTACAAGGCGAGTACACACTTGGCTCGATCATCGCAACGATTGGCGCACGGATTGATCGCGAACAAATGGACACGCTATCAGATCAACTCGAAGTCTCGCCGAAGTTTGGTCTTACGTGGGAACTTGATCCGGAGCTCGCACTGCGCATGAGCGTCGGGAAGGGGTTCCGTGCCCCTGCAATTGCCGAACGCTATGCGCAGATTCGATACGGTCCATTCATCATCATCCGCAATCCGAATGTCCTGTCAGAACGGTCGTGGTCGATGGAGGTTGGCGGACGTTGGCAGTCTCGCTCAACGGTCATCCCGTTCGAAGTTGATGCCGCACTGTTCGGAAATGAGCTCTACGATCTGATCGAGCCAACGTTTGTGCTCGATGATCCAGCTGTACCGATCAAATTCCAGAACATTACGCGTGCACGCATCCTGGGCGCAGAGATCAATCTACGTGCAATGCTGAGCACAACGCTCGGTGTCGAGACTGGTTTGACACTGATGTCACCAACAGACCTTACGACACAGTCCCGCCTCAAGTATCGCAACACCGCGTTGTCCTATTCACGTGTGTCTTGGAAAGCATTGCCATGGCTTGAGGCGCAGCTCGAGTACCGATTCCAAGATCGTATCGCTGAGATCGATGATCGACTCGCGCTCTTTGTTCCCGATGCTGACGCCCGCGTGGCCACACACATCGTTGACGCGCGTATATTTGTCACGGCCTCCAGCAATGTGCGTATCGGTGTTCTCGGTCGAAACTTGATGAACTACGCCTACACAGAGATCGTTGGAAACCTAGGTCCAACACGCTCGATACTCTTGCAAGTGGAGTATCGTTAATACGGCCGAAGTTCGAAGGACTCGCCCAGATATCGGGCACGTACCTCAGCGTTTTGCGCTATCTCCGAGGCATTTCCACTGACGAAGATCGTTCCGTCGATTAGGATGTAGGCACGGTCGGTAATGCTTAATGTTTCATGCACATTGTGATCGGTGATAAGCACTCCGATCCCCTTGTGCTTGAGCTTCGTGACGATCTTCATAATGTCCTCGACCGCGATCGGATCGATGCCGGCAAACGGCTCGTCGAGGAGCACAAACTTGGGGTCGGTCGCTAATGCGCGTGCAATTTCACAGCGGCGACGCTCGCCCCCTGACAGCACCATCCCAAGACTCGATCGGATATGGCCGATGCCAAACTCTTCAAGCAGGCTCTCAAGGCGCTGCTTGCGCTCGGCTGCACTGATTGGCTGTAGCTGCAGCACTGCGAGAATGTTCTGCTCCACGGTGAGCCGACGAAAAATGCTCGGCTCTTGCGGGAGATACGCAATCCCTGCACGCGCCCGTTGGTACATCGGGGTTGTTGTGATATCGCGCTCGTCGAGAAGAACGCGCCCTTCATCAGGGCGAACCATGCCGGTGATCATGTAAAACGTCGTCGTCTTGCCAGCACCGTTTGGACCGAGCAGACCAACGCATTCACCTTGACGCACTTCGAGTGTGCTGCCTTTGACGACAACACGCTGCTTGTATACTTTTCGCAGTCCTTCTGACCGAAGAACACTCGACGTCTTAGTTTCTGACACCACCGCTCCTTGGACGCGCTTTCAGAGTCATCGTCACAGATGTTGGTTGCCCGCCCCTTCGCACATCGACCTTGATCTTCTGATTCACTTCACAATCGAGAATAGCAATGTTGATGTCTTCTTCGCGAAGCGTCGGCTTCCCATCGATTGCAATGATAACGTCTCCGGGCTCGATTCCCGCCTCATCTGCAGGTCCCTTCGATGCAACTTCCGTGACGAGCACACCCTCCGAGGCGTCGAGTCGATAGTACTTGGCAATTTCCTCATTGACGGGGGTAACGGTCATTCCCGTCCAGAAATCTCGCCGAATACTCCCCTGCTCCTTTAGCCGATCGACAACGGCCTTGACACGATTAATCGGAATTGCGAAGCCGATTCCGATGCTGCCAGCACCGCTGGAGTTTTGCGATGTAGAGTAGATAACGGTATTGACGCCGATCACTTCTCCAAGTCCGTTCATGAGCGGACCGCCTGAGTTGCCCGACGAGATGGCCGCATCGGTCTGAATCATGTTCCGGTACACACGACGTCCGCCATTGCCCATGGGCTGTGTGAAGCTGACACCCACATTCGACACAACACCGACCGTGACCGTTGGCTTCGCGTTATTATCGAACAGACCGAACGGATTACCGAATGCGATCGCCCATTCCCCCACCTCGACGTCATCGCTGTTGGCCAGCTTCACGTATGGGAACTTCGACCCTTCGATCTTAAGGAGCGCAACATCGGTGACGGGATCGGTTCCGACGATCTTCGCATCGTACTTTGTACCATCGGTCATCGTCACAACGATTTTCGAAGCATTACCAGCCACGTGATCGTTTGTCAGGATATAGCCATCGTCGCTAATCAAGAATCCAGAGCCAAGGGATCGCACCTCGTAGTTTTTCTTGTACGTCCGCGGCCGATCGCCCCAGTAATTGCGGAAGAATGGGTCGCCAAAGAAGTCGGCGAACGGATCGGTATAGTACTGCTGACGTGTTTCCGTGACATTGATACCCACGATTGCAGGCGAGCATCGAGCGACGGCACGTGTAATCGCATTCTTACGGCTAGCCGAGATATCGGCTTGAGCCGACAGCGGATGTGCAGCCACTGCGGCTAGCATTGCCGCAGCGAAGGCCTTGAGAGCGGTATTCTTCATGGTGGATCAGGTCGAATATCAGGCAAAATTATTGCCCTCGGTATCTTCGCTGTACATGAACATCCGCGTTGCCCTTCCACTGCCTCGACTCGAGCCTCTGACCTACCGGTGCGAGGGTGCATCCGTCCAACGCGGCTGCCGAGTGTTGGTGCCGCTTGGAACGCGTGTTCTCACCGGCATGGTCGTCGAGATTGACGTACCAGACGTTCCCAATCTGCGCGACATCTGCGAGGTACTCGACGACCGTCCATCGTGCACGGATCATGTTCTGCTGCTCACGCGTCGTGTCGCGGAATACTACATGTGCTCGTGGGGTGAGGCTCTGCAAGCAGCCATGCCGAGCGGCTTCCGTGCCACGAGCATTGTGCGCGTGATCATGCTCAAGCACCCAGATGCATCTGATCTCGAACAGTTGGCAGTGCGTGCTCCTCGGCGTGCGGAACTCCTCCGCGTGATCAGCACACATCAGGGCGAGCTCACGGTAAGTTACCTGCAACGAAAACTCAAGAGCACGACAATCGCCGACCAGCTCGACGCTCTGCAGCGGGACGGGTGGGTTGACATTCAACAGGATGTCACAGCCGTTGCCACCGCTCGGACACAGAAGGCCGTCGGCATTCATCCCGATCTTCTGTCCGATGAGACGGCGCTGCGGAGTGCTTTCGATACGCTTGATGCGCGTGCCCCAAAACAATCACTGGCCATGGGGCATGTCTATCTTGAACAACAGCGCACCGGCGCAGCCGTCGCTGTGCAGCACTGCACAACGGCGTTGTCGATATCATCGTCGACCATCACAGCACTCGTTGAACGCGGATATCTCGTTGCAACCACGGTCGCCTACCGTCGGCACGATGAAGGTAGTATTGGTTCGCTGAGTGAACGCGATGAACGTGAGGTAGTCCTCACGACTGAACAATCAGCCTGTCTCGAGACCATTACGACCTCGATCAATAACGACGCCTTTCATCCTATTGTGCTTCATGGCGTGACAGGAAGCGGCAAAACAATCGTCTACCAACGCGCGATCGCACACGTTCTTGAACGTAAGCAACGCGCCTTGCTTCTTGTGCCCGAGATTGCCCTCACACCACAACTTGCCGACCGATTCCGGACGGTGTTTGGTGACTCCGTCGCCGTGCTCCACTCACGATTAGCTGCTGGCGAGCGCGTCACCCTGTGGAAGCGGATTCAAGATGGCGACGTACCCATCGTTATTGGTGCACGATCTGCCGTGTTCGCTCCGATTGACAACGTAGGCTTGATCATCGTTGACGAGGAGCATGAACCATCGTATAAGCAAGATGATCCCGCACCACGATATCATGGTCGCGACGTCGCGATTCTGCGAGCACAGCTTTCCCGGTGCAGTGTTGTGCTTGGCAGTGCTACACCATCCCTTGAATCACTGGCAATGATCCAGTCGGGACGCGCGAGCCTGTGTACGCTCACGCATCGTGCTGATCATGCGGTGCTCCCACACGTGCACGTTGTTGACATGCGACAAGAGCGCAAAGCACAGCGTGTTGATGGAGCACTGTCGCACAAGGTTCTCGATGCGATAGCCGAACGGGTACAGCGAGCAGAGGGAACACTCGTGTTTCTCAATCGACGGGGCTATGCTGCATCTATGCAGTGTGACGACTGCGGCGACGTTCCGATGTGCATGAATTGCGATGTCGCACTCACCTACCACAAGCACGCATCGCAGTTGAAATGTCACTACTGTGGATATGCAGAGCCAGCACGCAATGTGTGCTTCGTCTGCGGCTCCGTAGAACTTCGTGAATCAGGCACTGGTACGCAGCAACTTGAAGAGCACGTGCGTACGGCAGTCGAACAACGAATCAGTCGCGCACCACGCGTCGACCGTCTCGATGCCGATCGTACTTCCCGTAAGGGAGAACATCGTTCGATCCTCGAGAGGTTTCAGCGTGGCGATATCGACGTCCTGATTGGAACACAGATGATTGCTAAGGGGCTCGACATTGCTCGCGTGTCGCTCGTTGTGGTTGTCGATGCCGACCAAATGCTTCATCGCCCGGACTTCCGAGCAACTGAACGCACGGTTCAGATGCTTACGCAACTTGCCGGACGCGCAGGACGGTCAGCAGCCGCACATGGTGAGATGTACATTCAAACGTCAAGTCCCGATCATCCTGCAATCGAAGCCGCTGTGCAGGGTGAACGTTCGCCTGAAGCATTGCGAGCATGGGAACAGAGTGAGCTGTCGTTGCGTCACGAGGCGATGTATCCTCCGTTCTGGCGCTTTGTGCGCCTCGAGGTCTCGTCACTTGACGAACCCCGAGCAGCTGAACACGCACAGATCCTTGCAGCGCTGATTCCGCCTACGTCCCCTGTTCATCAACGTCTAGATCCTGTGACGCCCCCTATCGCGCGCATACGGAACATGTACCGCAATGTGATCATCATCAAGAATCGAAAGGACACCGATCCTGCGGGAACGGAACTACGGTCGATTCTTCGCGGTGCACTGGATGTGTATTATCGCGAGTATGCGTCTTCGCATGTTCAAGTAACTGTTGACATCGACGCACATGGAACATTCTAATCTGGCAACAGCATGAGCACTATCGTTCTTCTCGGTTCTGGCGAGCTCGGTAAAGAGTTTGTGATCGCAGTGAAACGACTCGGTCACCGTGTGGTAGCAATCGACGCATACGACAATGCACCGGCGATGCAGGTCGCAGATGATCGTCGAGTCATCAATATGCTTGATGGCGATGCTCTCGATGCTGCGATCAGCGAGCTTGCACCCGATATCATCGTCCCGGAGGTAGAAGCACTCCGCACCGAGCGACTGTTCGCCTACGAATCACAGGGCATCACCGTGATACCGAGCGCGCGAGCTGCGAACATGACCATGAACCGGAAAGCAATTCGCGACCTCGCCTCCCACGAACTGGGACTTCGAACGGCTGCATATCGCTATGCGACAACAGAAGATGAGTTCCGGGCTGCTGTTCAAGCCATTGGCCTGCCGTGTGTCGTCAAACCACTGATGTCGTCAAGTGGTAAGGGGCAAAGCACCGTACGCACCAACGACGATGTAGCTCGGGCATGGACCTACGCCATGGAGGGCAGTCGTGGCGATCTGCGGGAAGTGATCATCGAAGAGTTCATTCCGTTCGAGAGCGAGATCACGCTGCTTACCGTAACGCAACGCAACGGCCCCACACTGTTCTGTCCACCTATCGGACACCGTCAAGAGCGTGGCGACTATCAGGAGTCGTGGATTCCGCACGCCATGTCACCCGCGTTGCTCGTGAAGGCTCAGGAGATGGCCAGGATCGTGACTGCTTCATTGGGAGGTCCCGGCATCTGGGGTGTTGAGTTCTTTATCACAGCTGACGATGTATTCTTTAGTGAGCTCTCCCCACGACCGCACGATACCGGTATGGTGACACTTGCAGCTACGACTACGTTCTCTGAGTTTGAGCTACATGCCCGCGCGGTGCTGGGGTATCCGATCCCATCTGTTCAGTTGGAACGCGCTGGGGCATCAGCGGTCATCCTCGCCGATCGTGCATCAGAGCACGAGCCATTGTACCATGGCATCGATGCTGCATGTGCTACTCCAGGAATTGATATTCGCATCTTCGGTAAGCCCTCTACCCGTCCGTACCGCCGGATGGGTGTTGCGCTTGCAAGTGATACCGTGGAGACATCCGTCGACATACTGCGTCAACGTGCAAAGGAAGCTGCACAACAGATCACCCTCGAGTACCGCTAGAAGGTCGCTCCAGATAGTGTGAGGCGGAACTCTGGGCGATCACGCTGTGAGATACGCGCATTAATGTCGACGCGGAAGAACAACAACAGTCGGTTGATGCCGAGGCCAACTTCGTAGTACAGTCCTTCGCGTGTTTGTGCCGTTGTAGGCAAGGTCGTGGCTGTGAGCATTCGCGTTTGTTCACTGAATGTCGTCCATCCCACCCCACCGAATGCGATAAACTCGATCCCGAACGACGCAATGCCAGGGATACGCAGGACGCCTGGTATCACCTCACCGAAGTTCTGCGTAACAGACAAGGTTGCATATCGATCGCCATAGAACTCCTTCACGCGCATGCCACGAAACGCGCCAGTTACGGCAAGTCCATTAACACTCGACTCAAGGCTTCCAAAGCGCTGCGTCGGCACGGCCCCATCAGACCACCCAAATGTTGCCACGAGGTCGGTTGTCCAAACTGATAGAGGCTTAAATCGGAGCAATCCTTCAGCTTGGAGTGTCGTAAATGCAAATGCCGATGGCAATAGGGATGGGTTTGCGTGCTCAAACGAAACGGAGAGCCCAGTTCGTGATATTAGACGTGCAGGAGAATAGTTCAAACGCAATTGTGCACCGAGCGAACGCAATGTGCCTGGAACGATCAAGGGGTTCAACCGTTCCTGTGTTGGTTGAAACAGCGACCAGACGTCACGTGAAATAGCGCTCCGATGATCCTCACTTCGCATGAACAACCGAAACGACGAAGGGCGCTGCCAGAGGTCGTTCCGAATAAAGACGAGCTGACCCCAGCTATACGAGAGAGCTGCCTCCCCTCCACGTCGATAGTAGTAGTCGCCGTAATCGTTGCCGAACAACAAGGAGGTAGCAGTGATCAGCGGTGTTCTCACCACATTAGGATTATCGCGTCGCTGCAACACATTATACACCGAGGCATCAAGCGACCATCGTTGCTGCTTGTCAAGAAATAGTGTCGGTCGCAACCAACCATACAACGTTCGATCTGCTGTGCCATAGCCGATGCCTGACTCAATCTCAATCGTTGTATCGGGTCGGAATCGAAGACCTACACCGAGGTACAACCCATGAATACGATTGTAGCGAGCGACATCCTCAAACCCACTAAATGGTCGACGACCGAGTCGAGCAATTCCTCGTGCAATGGGTCCGAAGATGCGATTAATCAACGTTGATTGCAGACTGTCGGGATTGTCAATGAGTCGTTGAATGTCAGTGTAAGCTTGTTCTTCATCACGGCTCAACCTTCCGTAGGCATTCTGTTGCCAGAACACTGAATCGTAGGTGAGCGCTCTCTCCGTCAGCTCCACACGCCACTGATCAAACACCTCATCATCGATACTGGGATTGATGATGTATCCCGAGCATCGTGTCTCAACTTCAACATCAAGCCGTGGCTGAACGATGAACAAGATGTCTGCTGTAAGACTACTTGCAATTCGCAGATCTTGCGGCATCACCATACCATCGACAACGACGAAGGTCTGACTGTATGCGAGCGAGGCATTGAACGGCAGATTGACAGCTCTGTTGGGCTCAAGCTCAACTTGCAGTGGCACATTCGTGCGCGTGTCGACGTAGATCACGCCATTGAACCCCTTCCGCAGCAGGCTCGGTGATCGTACATCAATCACTGCAATCGTATCATCCTCACTATTACGGAGCGTAAACTCTGCATGATCAAGTGCACGTGTTGCAAACGGTGTCTCGATCTCTTCGCCTAACAACGTTACCGTCTCTGCAAACGACGACAGGTTCGTCCCCAGCGCAACGAGATTCGCTTGCGGAGGAATATTTGCGGTCTGTCGCCTCTGAAGAATCCGATTGGTATACCGATCCGGTCTCTTGTAATACCCGTCGGCAATAGACTCCAGAATGCTGAAGACCGCTGTGTCTCCACGTCCCGAAGATCGCGTAGCAGTAAGAGTGTCAGTGTTAACGACAATCTTTGAGTAGAGTCGGTACTGATACGATTTGAGCGAATCTTCCTGCATACGACGACGCGCAATCACTCGACGCATAATGCGTAGAGCGGGATCTTCAGCGCGCACAACGACCTCGGCCCCTTTCACAGCTCGCTCACGAAGCTGAACTAGGATTGCCGAGTCAACGGAGACGATAGCAACGGTGTCCGTTGTAAAACCAACGCAGGAAACGACGAGACCAGACCCGCGAATCGCAGACCGTTCTTCCGCATTAAGTCGGATCGCGAATGCTCCGGTGCGATCGGAGATCGCTGCTCTGCGTATCGAAAGCAAGCGGACCGTAGCATACGGAACCGGCTCACCAGTCTCCGCATTACGAATAACCCCTGTCAGCGAGAGCGAACGCTGTCCCATCGCGCTACCGGCGCACAGGCACAGTAACAGAGCAAACGCGAGGGCACGAGCGATCATTACTTCCGTCCGATGAGAGCTTCCGCGTCTTGCTGAGCACGAGCGAGTGACTGCGTCGGATCTGCTTCGCCAAGGAGCACGCGCTCGACGGCGTCTTCCAGAATCTCTTCAAGATCGAGCCAACGTGGATGAACAGGTGTCATGCGCGCCGACGTCAATTGGCGGGCAAACACAGCCTTCATCGGATGAGAGATCAACGAAGGATCGCGAGCGAATGCCGAGTCAGCTGGGAATCCTGCTTCAGGAACTGCACGACAAAATCGGACAGCATTAGCACCGTTGACGAGGAACTGCACAAGTTCGCGCGCCATCTGCGTGTTTCCTGTGGCAGCGCTTACAGCCAGATACTCACCACCGGCAAACGAGATCCCAGGCTGCAGACCGAATCCAGGCTGAGGCACTGGTCGTACGCGAAGGCCCGGAGTAGCATCGATCTTCTTGAGCAGCCACGAACCAGAGTTCCACATACCAATCTTACCCTGCAGGAATGCAGCGTCGAGCTGCCGTTGGGTTTCGATCATTCCAGCGCGAGCTAGGCGTGCATACATCTCGAGCGCAGCAACGTTTGGCGGTGTATACAGCGTTGGCCGTCCCTGCTCGTCGAGCACATCCCCACCGTAGGTCCACATCAGAGGCAGAATCTTCTTGTAGAGACGGTGCGCATCGGCACCATTCGCGCCCCATCCCATGCGTCCAGCGTCTTGCAAGCGCTCAGCAATGGCTGCGACATCCTCGAGCGTTGCAGGGGGCTCAGTAACACCGATGGACGCAAGCGCATCCATGTTCACGTAGAGCACGCGCGTGTCGATGGTCCACGGGTACGCGAACATGCGGTTGTTCCATGTTCCTGGGGCCAGTGAATACGGAACGAAACGCCCGACTGCCGAGGCATCGCCGGGCAGTTGCATCAGAACACCTGAACTTGAGAATTGCGCAACCCAGTCTGATCCGAGTTCGATAACGTCCGGTGGTGCACCCGAGTTAAAGGCCGCCTGGAGCTTCATCTTCCCATCATTCCAGGAGAGTTCGGTGAGCTCGACCTTCACGTTATGGGTCTGCTCGAATTCGCGCACCAGCTCCTCGAGGGCCTTTTTCTGTCCAGGCTCACTCCAAAAGTGCCAGAAGCGTAGAACATGAGGGTCACGCTCAGCAGCGCCATCTCCACCGCATCCAAGTGGCAGAAGAACGAGGCTACAACCAACAATCAGGCGCGCTACCAGGGAAATGATACGTTTCATAGGCACGAAGCTACGCATGACGTTGTCGATTCGGAACAACATCCGTACTTTTGAGCCCGTCCAGGCTGTTGCGCAAGCGCAGAACTACGACACCTTCACTCTTCCGATCATTTCTCAGGTGTCCTGTGCCGAAGACGTCAAAGTACATCTTCATTACGGGCGGAGTGCTTTCTTCTCTTGGGAAGGGCATCGCTTCTTCTTCCATCGGTCTCTTGCTCCGTCAGCGTGGCTTCTCCGTCACGATTCAGAAGCTGGACCCCTACATCAACGTAGACCCTGGTACGATGAATCCGTACCAGCACGGCGAAGTCTTCGTCACCGACGACGGTGCGGAAACCGACCTCGACCTTGG
Organism: uncultured Melioribacter sp.; assembly: GCA_964432155.1. Taxonomy (GTDB): domain Bacteria; phylum Bacteroidota; class Ignavibacteria; order Kapaibacteriales; family Kapaibacteriaceae; genus UBA10438. Next base: position 233,511 of record CAYSMF010000001.1, read on the forward strand.
GCACTACGAGCGCTTTCTTGATGTCAGCATGTCACGTGCAAACACTGCCACGGCAGGACAGGTGTACTACGACGTGATCATGCGTGAACGACAAGGCGAATACCTCGGTAAGACTGTTCAGGTCGTGCCGCATATCACCGATGAGATCAAGCGTCGCATGCGTGCGCTTGACGGCAAGTACGACATCATCATCAGCGAAATCGGCGGTACGGTCGGTGATATCGAGTCACTCCCGTTTCTTGAAGCGTGCCGTCAACTTCGACATGAACTCGGACGTGGGAATGCGCTGGATGTGCACCTGACGTATGTCCCGTACATCAAGTCCGCTGGCGAACTCAAGACGAAGCCAACACAGCACTCGGTGAAGACGTTGATGGAGTTCGGTATCACGCCGGACATCCTTCTGTGTCGCTCTGAGATGAAACTCGACAAGGACATCCGTTCAAAGATTGCGTTGTTCTGCAACGTAGAACAGCGGAGTGTTATCGAAGCACTCGATGCTGAGACGATCTACGAAGTCCCGATGATGTTCGCCAAGCACGATCTCGATCAGATCGTGTGCGAGAAGCTTAATCTCAAGCGCTCGAAGCTTTCAATGGACACCTGGACGCGCTTCGTCCATCGTATCAAGTCTCCCAAGCACGCTGTCACGATTGGCTTTGTTGGCAAGTACAACAAGTATCCAGACTCATACAAGAGCATCATTGAAGCGTTGATTCATGCTGGTGCGATCAACAACGCGCGCGTCAACATTCGCTGGGTAGATTCCGAAGATGTTACGAGCGAAAATGTTGCGGAACAGCTTCATGGTGTTGACGGCATTCTCGTGGCGCCTGGCTTCGGTCATCGCGGCATCGAAGGCAAGATTGCAGCGATTCAATACGTTCGTACACACGACATTCCATTCTTCGGCATCTGCCTCGGCATGCAGTGTGCCGTGATCGAGTATGCTCGAAACGTTGCTGGTCTTCCTCTTGCAAACTCATCGGAGTTCAAGAAGAACAAGTTCAATGTTATCGATCTCTTGCCGGAACAACGAACAATTACGTCTAAGGGTGGTACGATGCGCCTTGGCGCATATCCATGCTCACTCGAGAAGAAGTCCAAGGCGTATGCGGCGTACAAGAGCGAGCATATCAGCGAGCGTCATCGTCACCGCTACGAATTCAACAACGAGTTTCGCGAGCTTCTCACGTCAACAGGGCTGCGGATCAGTGGCACATCGCCAGATGGCGAGCTCGTTGAAGTTGTTGAAGTGCCAACTCACCCATGGTTTGTTGGTGTACAGTTTCACCCTGAATTGAAGTCGCGCGCAGTCACGGGGCATCCCCTGTTTGTCGCCTTCATCAAGGCAGCTGTTCGTCACGCTGGAGAGGCATTGGCATGAGTCATCGTGTCCAGATCTTGTTGATCGAACACGATGAGGTAGATCGTCTCTACCCGTTTAGCGAGCTCCATTGCTCGTGGGAACTACGCGTAGGACGGTATACGATTCTCGAACGTTGGCAGACCGTCGCTTCTGATTGCATTGTTACCGTTACGTCGGATCGAGCCAATCACATGCGCTCGTTCGTCGAACGGCATCCAACGACGCAGACGTTTCATTCCTTGCCAACACTGGCAATTGCAGGGCACGTCGCGTTAGCACCGCAGGTGATGCGGCAGCTAATCGACATGTGCGCCAGCAGTAGCGTTCCGATCGCCGTGTTTTGCGACGGCGCAATCATTGGTAGTTACATCCCAAAACCCGTGTCGACGCCGAATGAGCTGGTGACAGTACTTGACAATCTCGATAGTGCATATCCTGAGAATGTGACTGTCAAGGGGCATCGCATTGATCGTCTATGGAAGACATTGGATCTGATCACTGATGGCATTGCATGGGACGCCGAGCTCGCAGGAACGTCGATCGATCCCACTGCAAGGGTCCATCCGAGTGCGGTTATCGACGAATCTCACGGTCCGGTGATGATCTGTGAGGGTGCTGTCGTTGAGCCACTGGCCGTTCTCATCGGACCAGTAGTGATCGGACCCAACGCAAAGGTGCGTCCGCACGCACACATCGAACATGCAATCATCGGTCCTGGCTCGAAGGTTGGCGGTGAGGTTGAAGCCAGCATTTTCCATGGCTGGAGCAACAAGCAGCACCTTGGCTTCGTTGGCCATTCATACATCTGCGAATGGGTCAATCTCGGGGCTGGCTGCACGACATCCGACCTCAAGAACACCTACGGCCATGTGCACGTTACGATGCCATGGGGCCGGGAAGACACCCAGCGGATGTTTGTGGGATTGATGATTGGTGACCACTCAAAAGTTGCCATCGGAACCCAGTTCCTCACCGGCACAGTGTGCGGCGTAAGCTCGAACGTTGTCGCCAGTGAATTTCCGCCGCAGGCTATTCCCTCGTTCCGCTGGCTCGACACTCAGTATGATGTCGACAAGGCCATTGCAGTTGCACAAACCGTCATGCAACGTCGGTCGCAGATGCTTGGAGAAGCAACGGAACTACTACTTCGTGCATGTGGAGAGCATACGTCATGACATCTCCGCTTCACATTTGGATAACCGGCGCAAGTCGCGGTATTGGCGCAGCCATTGCTCGCGCTGTCCATGCAGGGAATCACTGCACGATCTCGGGTCGTGATGCCGCAACTCTCGAGGAACTCGCAGCCACATTCCCTACCGGCACTGTGTGTGTTGCTCCGTGCGACGTTGCAAACCACCAGAGCGTGCGCAGCGCGCATGATGCAGCAGTTGCAGCGTTTGGCAAGGTGGACGTGCTCGTGAACAACGCTGGCGTAGCGTCGTTCCGTCCATTCGTTGAAACATCCCTCGAAGACTTCGACAATCAAATCGCGGTCAACCTACGTGGCGTGTATTCGTGCTGCAGCGTCGTTGTTCCTGCGATGATCGCGCAACGAGCTGGCATGATTGTAACGATCAATTCTATCGCTGCTACGACCACGTTTTCGGGCTGTTCTGCCTATAGCGCATCGAAGGCTGGCGCTCGTGCGCTCACGCAGGTGCTTCGAAGCGAACTGCGAGAGCACGGAATTAAGGTGAGTGATATTCTCGTTGGTGCAACCGACACGTCGATTTGGGATCAGTCGATGCGTGACGATCATGGTCATCGCATGCTACTCGATAGCGACGTCGCGCAAGCTGTGGCAATGCTCATTGAGTCGTACCACAACCCACGCGTCTTGTTTGAAGAACTTACTCTACGACCTCAACTTGGAGATTTGTAAATGAAGAAGTACCTCCTCCTTCTTGCTGCATGTACGCTCGGAATCATTGATGCGTCATCGCAGGCCAATCAGTTGTATAGCCACGGCGATCCAACGCCAGAAGAGCAGTTGATGCTCGAAATGGTCAATCGCGCGCGTGCCAATCCGACGGAAGAAGGCATCCGTTTGATGGACACGGATGATGCGCGTGTTCAGTCAGCATACAGCTACTTCAACATCAATAAAACAGCTACGAAAGCAGCGTTCACTGCATACCCACAGCGTCCGCCGTTGGTGTTTCATCCTGACTTGATTACAGCTGCTCGCAATCACTCAAAGGACATGGACGCCAATAATTTCCAGGGTCATACCAGCTCTAACGGAGATGATCTTAGTCGTCGCTACGCTAAGGTTGGTTACGCCTCACAGGGAATGTATGGTGAAAACGTCGCCGCGTACAGTGAGAGCGTGTGGCACGGTCACTGCGGACTCAACGTCGACTGGGGCGAGCAGAATCAGATCGAACTCGGCCACCGCGAGAACATCATGAATTTCAAGAGCGCTGTCTATACCGAGATCGGTGTTGGCATCCTGTTTAACGGCAAAGGTCTCATGCAGGGCTATGTCGGTCCGTATGTCATCACGCAGACGTTTGGCACCCGTTCTGTACGATACATTACCGGTGTTGTCTACGCCGATAAGAACAACAACGGATTCTACGACATCGGTGAAGGCCTTGAAGGCGTCACAATCAAGCCAAACCGCGGCTCGTACTATGCTGTATCGAGCACATCTGGTGGATATGCGATCCCTTTCACTGGATCGGGCTCGGTGACCATTACTGCGTCTGGTGGTAATCTCACTGCACCGGTTACGAAGACCATTGACTTCTCTGGCGACAACACAAAGGTTGACTTTGTACCGGCATCTGCTGGTCCGGGCGCGGTAACGTTGCAGGCTCCAGCGAATAATGCAACTGGCCGTACGCTCGAACTCGCTCTCTCGTGGGGCAAGGCCTCTATGGCGGATGCGTATCAGTGGCAGGTAGCCACGATGCAGTCATTTGCTGCTACCTCAATCGTCGACTCCGGAACCGTGAGTGGAACTACAGCAACCGTTGCACTTCGCTCATGCAACCAGAAGTACTTCTGGCGCGTGCGTGGCATGAATAGCGTCGGCCCGGGTGCATGGTCGAATGTGTTTGCGTTCACAACAGGCGGAAAGAACCCAGCGTCGTGCGCTGGCATTGCACCAAAGGGTCAGGTCACAGCAGACAACATGGCAACTGTACCATTTTCGTGGTCGGCTTCAGCAGATGCAACCACGTATCACCTTCGCATCAAGTCTGCCGTGAGTCCTTACAACGTGGTCTTTGAAGATTCCACAGTCACGAGCACATCGGCAAGTGTCCAGACTAGTAAGATTGGCTCAGCCGGTGGGTATACATGGGAAGTTCGTGGTATGAATACATGCGGCAAGGGCGGCTGGTCGACTCCGCAATCGTTCCAGCTCACAGTAACGAGTGTTGATGAAGAGTTTGCTGCTGGTTGGTCCTTGCAGGTTGCACCGAATCCGATCGACGCATCGTCAGCATGCACGATCACGTCCCCAACTGCTGGTCGCGTTCGACTTTCGCTTGTAGACATGCTCGGCCGTCAGACATCTCTTGGATCGTACGACATTGCAGCTGGTATTGCTCGCCTTCCATTCGAACTCAATCAAGCATGTTCAGCCGGCTCGTATGTACTCATCGTAGAGCTTGATGCTCGTGTTGTGTGTCGTAGCACGGTGGTCGTGCAATAAGTCGATACACACCGTTCAATAGAACACTATGCAAACAGCCGCTGTATCCCTTTGGATGCAGCGGCTGTTTACTATCTCGGCAATACGATTACTGGTATGAATCACGAACACCCACGTTCAATGTTCAACGTTGTAGTTACCTGTCTTATGCTGCCTTTCTGAAGTTTGCTTCCATGCTATAGGTTGCCACACCACAGCTTCGCTGTATCAATGCAACAACCTCCTGACGACGAGACGGACTTGCAAGTGGCATCGGATACATGTCGAAGCGGAGCATATGCTTGCCCCCTGCCATTGCCTCCCAAATCATGAAGCGTTCATGTGCGACGAGCTGATCGTAGCTTGGGATTGCGTCCGATTCAAACACATCAAGAACCGTGTACTGTCCGTTGACGTCTTCAACAAAGACTCCAACGACGCCGCCTGTGTCGATAGACCTCCACGATGCTGCGTCGGAAGGACTGAGAAACAACGTGCAATTCTTGATTGGTAGTTGGTCCATGATCATACTACTTCCCCTCTGTAATCGATGATGTGCAACTGATGTTCGATTGACAGTGGCAATATGACGTCCTCGGTGTCACGGATCTGTTACATAAACTGACAATTTGTTACACGGAACAACGGTGGCTCGCAGATAACTTTCGTCTCGGTGTTGTGCTTGTAAATCAAGGACATACGAGGATTACAACGATGGACATTCTGCAAGAAATAGTCAACATTGTTACAAGCAAAAAAGACGCAAAACGGGCTCTGCACGAGCTTGATCCGACGTCGTCCGAGTACGCCACAATCGCTGGGCAGTACCTGCGCGGGATCGTCGAAGATCAGTTCGAGGACGACGAGGATGCGGCTCGACAACTCTACGGTACCTCGGCACGGGATGCTCGATATCGAACGATGAAGTCGCGAACGTATGACCGCCTTCTTCAGTCGGTACTGTTCCTACAGGTGCGGCAGCCAGAGCACTCAGAGTACCTCAGCTACTACTATCGTTGCATGCGGAATACGTTCGTTGCGCAGACTCTCATGCGATTTGCAGCACGTAAGGCCGGTTTTGCGGTAGCGTCGAAGACACTCACAACAGCACAACGGTACCAGTTCACGGATCTCTGTTTAACGCTTTCAGTTATGCTGCGTGAGACAGCTGCCGTATGGTTCCGTCGCGCGGCATTCATGCAGTACAACGCCCTCGTGCAGAAGTACCTGCGACAGCTCGAAGCAGAATACCAATCGGAGTATCTACTCGATCACCTTGGAATAGAAATCAACATCATGAGTCGAACGCAAGCGCACCTCGAGGCGCTGCACATATCGACACGGGATGCTGTTGGTGCGCTCTACGAGGAGTATCGTACGCACACGCTTCGGCTGAACTACATCCGAACGTCTATGCTCTATTATGAGTTTATGGAGGATTTCTATGCGGTGATGCGCACCTGTGATGAGGCCGTGGCCTATCTTGACGACCATCCGCATTTGTCGCAGCAGGCACGATACGGGGAGTTCATCCTACAGAAAATGTCGAGTGCTCTTGTGCTCCGACATTACGAGGAAGCACATGTACTCTCGGAGCGGTGCATTGCTTCGTTCTCGGTCGGTGGAAACAACTGGTACTATGCGTGTGACCTCGCATTTGTGGCCGCTATCAACATGGCAGAGTATGCTGCAGCAGAGAACATCTACATCAAGGCCACATCACAACGAAAGCTGGCGCTGCAATCAGAACGTACCCGTGAACGATGGGTGATCTACGGGGCGTATCTCTACGTCGCAGAGCGACTCGGACTCTACGTTCCTACGGCTCGACGTACGCGAGCATTCCGGCTCTCGACCTTCATGAACTCTGTCCCGGAACAATCCAAGTCGAAGAAAGTCTACAACGTCCTCATTCTCGTTGCGCAGTTCATCATCCTGGTTCTCAACGGTGACTACGATGCAGCCGAGAAACGCAGTGTCTACCTCCGAGTGTACGCCTCGCGCTATCTCAAGGAGTCGCACTTTGCACGAATCCGACTGTTTCTCAAGATCCTTCATACCTTCCCCCGGTTCTCATTTCTGGCGCGTGAGATTCGTGAGAACACGCAACATTTGATGCGAAAACTTGTCGCAAGTGGTGAATCAGACACGCCATCAGAGACGAATGAGCTCATCCAGTTTGAGATCCTACTTGAGGCCCTCCTGACGCACATTGAGCAGACGGAGCGCATGATGGAAGATCGAGTTTGACAACAGTGGACATTTTGTATATTGTCCACATGTTGTAGATCATCCTGTGGATAGCACCATGCAAACTAAGGCTCAACTCGGCGCTCGTCATCGTCAAATTCGTGAAAGTGTTCTGCGACTCTCCGTTGCTGATTATGCTACAACGATCGGTGTCAAGGTCCCGACTGTGTATTCCTGGGAATCAGGTCGCACTGGTGTCCCGCAAGAGATTCTAGCGCTCCTGGAACGTCGATATGGCGTTTCTTCTGGTTGGTTGCTCACAGGTGTGGGCTCGCCAACAGTAGCGCGTGAGGGTGAGGATGCTCCCCGTCCGAAAAGCGCGTTGGAACGTCTGGAGGAGCAGATTCAGGCCATGAAGAGCGTTATTGCAGAACTGCGTGCCCAGGCACCTCTGGTGGTCGCTCCTGCCATGCCGGGCCGCTCAGGACCGCGCATTCCTATGCTATCACTTGGCGTAAGCGCTGGATTGCCAGCTGCTGCCGACGATACCATTGAGCGGGAAATCGATCTAGCGGACATGCTGCTCGAGCACCCTGAGAGCACATACTTCATCCGCGTTGTGGGCGACTCAATGACTGATGCAGGCATTAGCGATGGGGACACGTTGATAGTTGATTGTGCCATCCAGCCTCGGTCTGGACAAGTCGTTATTGCGAAGGTCTACGGTGAACTTACCGTGAAGCGCTACATCAAGGTGGAGGGACGTCCAGTATTGCGCGCCGAGAACCGCCGCTACAAGGACATCGCGATTACAGCCGATATGGACTTCACCATTGTCGGCGTCGTTCGCAGCTGCATCAAGAAGCTGTAAGGGGCTCACACACCTCAAGAATCAAGGTTATCAACATCCCGATTCTCACGTTGTCAAAGTCTTTGACATTTTGTAGAATCGCGTATGATTGTAACTATCATTCTCGACTCTTCGATTTCGCCTGCGTCTTGGGACGCCGTCGTCGAAGCAGTCCATCAATGTACGCCACTTCTCGTGGTGCGCCAACACGGCATCCTTCACGCAGGTACGGATCATCTGGCCGATATCCGTCACAACGTGCGTCGTTGGTCTGCACGAGCTGCAATGGCACCGGACCGTACAAGCTCTCTCCTATGCGCACTAGGCGCGATACCTGGACGCATCGATGCCCATGCTTCGGCTGAGCATGTGCAGAGCAGTGTGCTACAGCACATTCCTGAACTGCGTATTGATGACGTGTTCATCCACCGTCTGGGATTATTCGGCTGCTCTACAATCGGCATGCTAATGAGGCTCTCGGAGCGTCATCTCCGTGCTCAGTTTGGTGAGCAAGGCATCGATCTTTACCGACTGCTGCACACGACGTCCGACACGCTGCCGCTGTATCAGCCCCCTGACGAGATATGCGCAACATCGATGTTTGATGAAGCTGCATCCGAGCCCGGAGAGCTTTCCTCTGTCGCAGCGCATCTGTGTGAAGAGGCCATAGTCCTCTTAGCTGGTCGTGAAGCATGGCGAGTTGACGTAGGGTGTCTTGATCGGAGTGGACAGGTATGCTCACGTCGTGGACGTGTGATGCGGGCTGCACTAACGACGCTGCAACAGATGCAAACGCATGTACAGGCGTTGATGTCACAGTTGTTCTCATCCGTACGCCGCTGGTGGGGCATTAGAGTGCGATTAACATCACTGCGTGTTCCAGCAAGCGAACAAGTAGCCTTGTTTTCACCTCAGGTATCTGCACAAGACATACAATCGTCGCTGGTCCCGAAGTATGGGCCTGTGATTAAAGACATCGAGATACTGAATCCATGGTCTGTAATCCCTGAAGAGTATGCACGGATTTGTGGACGACAGCCATGAAGCTCATCCTCGAGCAGATCGACGTTGACTGTCGATCTGATATGCCCTACATGGTGTGTTGGCGAGGTGGCACCTACACGGTTGAATCTGTGATTGACCGATGGTCTACGCGTGGACCATGGTGGACCACTGATGAACGCCGTGAGTACATCCTACTATCTACCTCATGTGGAGTCATCGAGATCTACCGTAGCTCTCTCCATGGTTGGATGATGTCACGTCTGTTCGACTAAGCAATGTTTGGATCTCTACACACCCGCAGCCATATGTCCTTTCTCGATGGTGCTTCGTCACCTGAGGATCTCGTTGCAACAGCAGCAGCTTTAGGACATCATGCAATAGCACTTACGGATGTGTATGGTGTGTACGGTGCTGTGCGCCTCGAACGTGCTTGTACGGCACATAACATCAAACCGCTGATGGGATGTGATGTGGTCATGGATGGCATCACAGTGTCGCTCATTGCCCGTACACATGTCGGATATCAGCAGATGTGTCGCATGCTTACCATGTACTACCAGGGCACATCTGTTGATGATGCGTATGCAGCATCACTACTCGATGACTGCATTGCGATTATTCATGGTACAGGACATGACGTGCAGGACGTACGTACGCTCGCTGATAGCGTTCATGGCTACTCGGTGTACATCGGCATCTCGCATGATGCACGTCCATGGTCACGTCGACGCACTACGCGCCTGGTGGATCTCGCTCGTGAGCTCGAACTGCCAATTGTGGTTGCACAAGACGTTCGATATGCGACGGCAGATTGCTATGCTGTACATGATCTGATGACATGTATCCGAGAAGGCATCACGATATACGACCCGCATCCGCTACGGGCTGTTCACGACAGACACTGCTTGCGTACTGAGGAGGAGCTGCGGAGGTACCTTCCCTATGATGATGCATTTGGCAATGTTGACCACATTATCCGTCAATGCTCGTTTTCGATTCTCCCTGAGCACATCACTCCTCCATCAGCGCGAATACCCGAGGGCACGACGGCATCGGAAGTGCTGAGGACGCTTGCTCAACAGAGGTTGTGTCAGGTATATCAAGGTGATCTTCTCGCTCGTGCACAACAGCAGCTACACCATGAGTTAGACGTGATCACACAACTTGAGCTGGCCGACTTCTTTCTCGTCGTCCATGAAGTTGTCGCTGAGTCTCGTCGTAGAGGTATACGATGTTCCGGTCGTGGTTCAGCTGCGAACTCCATCGTTTCATACCTGCTTGGCATCACAGCAGTATGCCCCCTACAGCATAATCTGCTCTTTGAACGATTCCTGCATACGGGACGTAAGGGCACACCAGATATCGATGTGGACTTCGATAGTGATCGGCGGAATGAAGTCATTGCGTGGATGGAAGAACGCTTCGGCATCGATCATACGGCGATGACAGCGACATTGATCACCTATCGCATGCGCATGGCTATTCGCGATACGGCCAAGGCTTTGGGATGGCCCGAAGAGACCGTACGTGCATTATCGAAGAGTGTACCTGGGTGGACATCACATGATGTGTATCGATACCGCGAGGATCTTGCTCGTGTCTGTGGAGAGATTCCCCTCCTAGATCTTCTTCTGCGCTGTGTCGATGCGCTCCTTGGACATCCACGTCATCTTGGTCTTCACTCCGGTGGAATGATTCTATCGTCCCGTGAGCTTTCACACTATACCCCTATACAGCGCTCAGCGAATGGCGTTGCTGTTGTACAATTCGATAAAGACGATGTTGAGGCAATGGGGCTGGTAAAGTTCGATGTACTTGGGCTACGCATGCTGGCCTGTATCAGTGAATGCGTCGAGTTGCTTCGTCTCCATCAAGGTCTTGATCTTGATCTCGACAGTATCGCGCTCGATGATGAAGAGACGTTTCGAATGATCCAACGCGGAGAGACACTAGGAGTGTTTCAGATCGAGTCGCAGGGTCAGATGCACTTGCTGGCGAAACATCAGCCAGAGACATTCAACGACCTCATCATCGAGGTCGCACTCTTTCGTCCAGGTCCGCTTCAAGGCGGCATGGTCCATCCATACATCGCTCGTCGCCGTGGCACGGAACCCGTCACCTACCTACATCCAGATCTCGAGCCGATCCTCTGCGACACACTAGGCGTGATTCTCTTCCAAGAGCAGGTCCTTGAGATTGCTCATCGTTTTGCTGGAATGCCCCTTGACCAAGCAGACGACTTTCGAGCACTTGTTTCAAAGAACCGCGATCGTCGAATGATGGAACACATGCGAAGCATCTTCATCGATGGTGCTGTTGCCCGCGGCGTTGATGCTTCTACGGCGGAGATCGTTTATGAAAAAGTAGCTCACTTTGTAGGCTATGGCTTCTGTCGTTCTCATGCCGCAGCATTTGCCAAAACGGTCTATCAAAGCGCGTGGCTCAAGACGCACTACCCTGCTGCATACTTAGCGGCATTCATGCAGCATCGTCCTGGGATGTACAACCTGATGACGCTCGAAGAAGAGGCACGACGGTGTGGTGTTGAGATCCTGATGCCTTGCCTTAACGCATCATCACTTCGCTACTCACTCACACGACTGCACGATGGAAGGCTTGCTATCCAAAAGCCTCTTACATCGATTCGAGGCGTCGAGCCAGAGACCGCTCGTGCCATTATCTGGGAGCGGTCGCAACGTCCGTTTCGTGATATCGACGATATCGTAGAACGACTCTCTGCAATCCCACGCGACATTCTCGAGACCATAGCTCTGAGTGGTGCGATGAGCGCCTGGGAGCCTGATACACGTCGCGCCCTATGGATGGTAGGCGTCATTGCACAACGAGTTAGTCATGGTGCTCCACCACTGCTTGATGTTGCGCACATTCATGACGACGATATCCCAGCCCTGCCAGCCCTTCGCGCGCAGGAACGGCTTGCATACGATTACATCTCACATGGTGCAGCACGTCTCCATCCGATGACGCTCTATCGACGACACCTGACGGATCTCGAAGTTCGTCCGATAACCGTCCTATCGCGCTTACCAGCGTCAACAAGTGGATATGTTACGACAGCTGGCATTGTTATTCTGCGACAGGCGCCCCCTACCGCACGAGGGATGTTGTTTATCACACTCGAGGATGAAACGGGATTTCTGCAATGTGCCGTACCACCCCAAGTACGAGAACATTTCCGGATCGAGCTACGTCATGCCTCGCTCGTCGTGCGTGGTAAGCTGCACGCAATCGGTGCCTGGCGATCCATCATGGTGGAAGATGTTCGCGTGCTCAATAATGTCATCGGCGGATACCACGGACATCTCTCGTATGCAGGTGGACGCGACACGATGGAGTTGCAAACTGAGTTTGATACCCAAGGTATGGTAAACAACGAATAGATTTGCGCATGCAACACACCGCCCTGTGTATTGAATACGACGGTACAGCCTACGCCGGATGGCAACGCCAACAGAATGCCCTCAGCATTCAAGAGTGCGTCGAACAGGCCCTTGCTCTCTGCTACGGACTTCCGCTCGATATCGTCGGATCTGGACGCACCGATGCAGGTGTGCATGCGCGTGGACAGGTCGCACACGTCGCGATACCAGAGCACGCGCCCAACATCCCGGTCGAGAAGATTCCGATTGCACTCAACACACGTCTGCCAGCAGACATTCGCATTCGTGCTGCTGAACATGTTGCGTCTGACTTTCATGCACGCTATGGGGCTGTGCAGCGCGAATACGTCTACCGTATCAACAAGAAGGTGTCGGTATTCACCCGGAACTACGTCTGGACACCAGACCTTGCGTTTGATGAGCATCTCTTCGCTGAAGCGCTCGAATGCATGCTTGGAACACACGACTTCACAGGATTATCCAAACACAACCCTGATACTCCGTCGTACATCTGCTCGGTGACGACATGTTCACTTGAGCGTCACGATGACGAACTCCGTGTGCGCATCAGCGCGAATCGATTCGTCTATGGGATGTGTCGTGCCATCGTTGGCGCGGCCTATACGGTTGCCCGTGGCAAGACCTCGCTTTCTGATCTGCGCCAGCAGCTCGCATCCGGTGAACGTGGCAGTCAGACGCCCCTTGCCCCACCACAAGGATTATCTCTCAATCGTATCACGTATCCTGTTCCGATCTTTACTAACCTCGAGATGTACTAGTTCTCTCTGCTCGCTATGCATTCGTTTCTTCGCATCTCTCTCGCCTGTGTGCTCGCGCTATTTCTCACGAACTGTGGTGCAATCAACCTCTTTCCCGTGAGCGAAGATCAACGTCTAGGCGCGTCATTCGATGCCGAGATTAGAAAGGATACGAAGCAGTACCCTCCATACGCGGACCCCGCAGCCACGAGATACGTTCAATCGATTGTCGACAGCATCACAAAGGCTCCCGAGGTTCGCTACCGTGGCATCTTCCCCTACCGTGTGCAGCTTCTGCACGACGATGCAACGATCAATGCGTTCTGTACACCAGGTGGCTACATCTACGTCTACACGGGTCTTCTCAAAGCCATCGACAACGAGGCAACATTGGCCGGTGTCCTGGGTCACGAGATCGCACACGCTGAACGGCGTCACTCAACGAATCGCATGACGACGCAATTGGGACTGCAGACGCTTACCAACATCGCCATTGGTTCGACCTCGGGACGCGAAGTGCAGCTTGCCGCAAATGCGTTTACAGGACTCGGTTTGTTGCAGAACAGCCGCAACGATGAAGAGGAGGCCGACGAATACTCCTTCACGTACCTCCAGCACACCCATTGGTACCCGGGTGGCATTCTCTTCTTCTTCGAAAAGGTAAAGGGGCGCTCAGGATCCTCGCTCGATCGCCTGCTTAGCACACATCCACTGCCAGAGGATCGCATCTCGCAAACACAAGCGCGGCTTAAGGACGCCAATATCGCGCCGCCCACGGACGCATCACTTGGCGAACGTCCGTACGCTGCGTTTAAGCGCTCATTGCGATAATGCTACTGCAACCAGATTGGCTGTTCTTCCAACGCCATCGTGCATGCCTTCCACATCATTCGGTAGGCATCGTGCGCTGTTGATGCAGTCGCACGCATCGTCGAGTCACCGACGAGTTCAATTCCCTCACATCGTGCTCCACGCTGTGCCTGCTCACGCCGATGAGTAACAACGTCGATCGTCGTCGGAGACGGAGGTATCTGCGGAGTTCTCCACGAGCGCTGAAGCGCACGTTCCACTCCGTCGGCAAGCAACTGTCTCGTCCTTGTAGGGGGCAGGCAGATTGCCGCGGTCGGACCAAGCACCGTCTTTGTGGCAACGAACTCAGGTTGCTCATCAAACGACGACAGTTCGTCAGCGAGATCACTATTACCGCTCACGAAACACACCGGAACGCCGAAGCTATGAGCGATCGCGGTGTTCATCGTGATCTCCCCTACCTCACGCCCGTTAAGCTTCCATGTCGACACAAGACTCCCAATGTATGTATGCGCCAGCAGTCCACCGGGCGTACCAGCCTTGCTGTGATATCCAATCTGCATCATCATCGAGAACGATGCATCGAGACCTTCGAGCTGGCACAGTGGCTTGTTATCAGGTCGTGCTGAGCCAACAACAACGTCAACATTTGCTGGAAGATCTTCGAGCATGATGTTGCGCATCGTGGCATGACCATCACCAATACGGATTGATGCGTCTGGATACACACGATGAATGCCGCTAATCACTGCATGCACATCGCTCATGAGGAGCTTCTGTGCCGATGCATAGCCCCTTCCCTCGGCCATTAACTGATCACCATGAACGACACCTGTGATGCCCTCCATATCGACGGCGAGAAAGATCTTCATGGTTGGTCCTCCATCAATGTACCAAACGCCTCTGTGTCGAATCGACGATCCACGCGAACGGGATACACGCGCTTTGGCATATCCGCACTACCATTGAACGTCACAGCTACGTGATGCTGCGACCAACCACGCCATGTTCCTGTCGATTGATCGAATGTCTCGGGCAACACCTCAACAATCGATCCAACCTGGGCATCTATAAACCGTGCGTGCTTCCAATCACTGAGCGTACGTAAACGATGCGTTCGCATACGACGCAGTCCTCGATCTACCTGCTCCATGGTTGCAGCGACGGTGTCATCGCGTTCTGAATACGTGAAGACGTGTAGATACGACCAAGGCATTTCTTCCAACAGCGCATACGTTTCCTCGAACTCCTGTTCCGTCTCTCCGGGGAATCCTACAATCACGTCAATACCGAGAGCAAGACCAGGGATCCGGTCATGGAGCTTTGCTGCAAGTGCTCGATACTGCTCTGCACTGTATCGACGTCGCATGCGCCGCAGGACGCTCGACGAGCCGCTCTGTAGCGGAATGTGCAGATGCGGGACGATCTCTGGAGATGCCGCGATGAGTTCAATGAGATCATCGGTAATCGTGTTTGGTTCAATTGATGAGATTCGAATGCGAATCGGTGGACGCTGCTCAATGATATCGCGTAGCACGTCTCCGAACCGCGATCCATCGGCGTCTTCGTACTCACCAAGATTGACTCCCGAGAGGATAAGCTCTTGGTAGCCATCGGCGAGAATTCGATCGAGCTCACGTTTTACATCCTCACGGAGCATCGAGCGTGCGCTACCGCGTGCCTTAGGAATCGTGCAAAACGAACAGGAGTAGTCGCACCCATCCTGAATCTTGAAGAAGGTTCTCGTGCGAGAAGCTGTGCGGTGCGTGCGTGAGGGCTCGAACGTGATATCGTCACTCAGGTCTTCTGCATCGACAACTACGTGCGTCGATGAGGCTATCTCACTGATGCGATCAGCAATAGAGAACTTCTTCGCTGTGCCGATAACAGCACGGACTCCATCGATTGAGGCAATCTCCTGCGGCTTAAGCTGCGCGTAGCATCCTGTGACGACAACAGCAGCGTCAGGCGACCGACGCAGGCTGCGTCGGACAAGCTTACGACACTCGGTATCTGCCTGCTCAGTGACACTACAGGTGTTGAGTAGCACCATGTCTGCCTGCTCCTCGAGCGACACAATCTGGTGGCCCCGTGAAATCAGATCATCACATAACCGCGAGGTCTCACTATAATTGAGCTTACAGCCGAGTGTATGTACTGCAATCCGCATGTGCAAAGTTATGCGATCGCAGTCATGCTTACGAACAAACACACAGGACGCTATGCATCCGGACGTACTTCATGGCATTGGCACGGTAGATCTCACAGTTACACCGGAAATGACAGCAACACTCGATGGTAAAGAAATCCACCGTGTGTACTCGACATTCTGGCTTGCCTATCATGCGGAGGTAGCTGCTCGCCGCGCCATTGAACCGTTTTTCGAGGCGGATGATAATGCCGTTGGCATTGGTCTCGAGATCAAGCATCTAGCGATGGCGGCCATAGGTGCGCATGTTCGTATTACTGCAACCGTTTGCTCTGTGGAGGGTCGTGCAATCCGATGTGCGATCGATGCTCGTGTGATTCCCTCTGGCACCGTGATCGCCACTGGAACACAGGATCAGATCGTTCTACCTTCACATGTATTAAGCGACAAGGCGAGTAAGGCTTTGACTACTTAAGAATGTGACCCGTCATCGCACACCAAAACAGCAGATCGAGCTCATCCATATCGATGTCAACATCCTCTGCGTACCGATGGAATGACTCCTCGACGGCCCAGTAAGCCGCTCGTGTCGAGACTGATGGGATCTCTTCGTACACACCGCAACGAACCAAGAGTCGCAACAGATGTCGGTCCAGAATACCTACGCCACGGAATCCTATGTTTCGCATGGCATGGCTTGCTTCCTTGAGTCCATAGCCATTGACACGGTCGGCTAACTGATTTCTCTTTTCACGAACGTTCCTCGACGGCTGCGTCAAGAGCTCTTCGACGTCGGGCCACTGGCGTCGAAGGTCGTGCAATCGACCATGCTTTGTGACATGGAAGCGGATGTACGCTGATGGGTTGCGCAGGAGATGCTCAACGTCGTGTCCATTCGCATAGAAATCTTCGTCTTGAAGTTGTCGCACGACGGCATCTGCATGCACTGCCGACGATTGGGGCGTGAGAATGCAAAAGCAGCACTCGTAGAACCACTGGTGCTTTGGGATGGCCTGAAAATCTGCAAGGCGCTTGCGAATCTCGTCGCGACGCTCGTCGTAGAGCGCTGCAATGTCGTCGGGAAGCGACAGCTTACTCACACCATGCCCCGTCGCTTGCGCAGCGCCCACTCAGCAGAGAAGCTTGCAAGTGCGATGATAATAATCCACGGCAGGTGGTACAGCGGATGCTCGCGGTCGCGCGTTTGCACGATGTCACGCATTCGAGGGTCGTTCACCAATGCCTGTCGAAGCGAATCGCTTTGGTCTGCACTGATCGCAATTGCACCTGTTCGTTGGGCCAGTGAACGCAACAGCTGCGCATTGCGGACAACGGCAACGTCCTCGGTGTTCAAATCCCCCACGGTAAAGCGTCCTCGACGTGTTGCTAGCTGTTCACCCTTGCGAGTGACGGTTCCTACATACGAGTAGTCGCCTGGAGGCAACGGACCGAGATCTATTGCATACCTGCCACTACCGAGCTGCGAGAGCACGCGCTGTTGGGTTCCGGCTGCAGTTGTGAGCGCGACTGTCACCTCGGCGTCGTCGATCGATGCAAATGACTCGTCTTGAACCGTTGCGATAAATCCAACCGGCTCCCCAGTAGCATAGAACGACTGCGTTGGTGCCACTATGATACGACGATCAGTATCGCGAACACGCAGCCATGATACCGAGTTCGTCACAAAGGCATCAAGCACATCAACAGGAGATGCACCTCGCGACTGTTGCGGAGCAGTGCCTAGGAGTCGCCAGCGATAAACACCATATCCAAGCATGGCGATACTACGTGTGCGACCGTCGTCGCGCTTGATAATCAAGGGCTCATCCAACGATGCATTGCCTACGCGCATGGTAGCGAGGACTTGCGCACCGGGTGCTGGCTCGACGAAGGTCTCGGTCCGATAACAGGGTGGGAGTGCGGTCCACACCGAAGCATCATTGTCCCCACCGCTGATGCGCATGATAGGATCCGATGCACGACCATCGCTGACTTCCGGTGTAACGAGGAACTCCTGTGGTCTGCTGCTTGTGACGCGGAACGGAAGGAGACGCTCCAACGATCCTAGACGTCGGTAATCGACCTGTACAGACGGCATGAAGAACAACGCCGTGCCAGAGGAAGCCGCTGCTGCCACGGTCTCGACAGCAGCTGCATTTGATGCCGAGGTGGGAAAGCCCACCAGAAGCACAGCCTCGACATCCGTCAGAGCCGCACGTGTAAGCGAACCCTCGTAAAACTCGCCCGCTTGCTTTTGGATGAATGTTGTGACGCGAACCGACGGGTCCCGTTGCAACGAGGCCTTCACGAAGGCAACGTCTGGACTAGGAGCTCCGGCAATCATGACCACCGTGCGCTTGAAGGAACGGACATCAACAAAGGATTGCAAACGGTTGTTCGCTGTAGATACTTCCCCCGCGACTGGACGCACAACAATCGCGAGTTTGCGAACGCCTTCTTGATTCGGCTTCCACGCAATGGTCAGCGTTTGTCGTCCGGTCCCACTGCGAAGCGTTACGCGTTCGGACTGAACCTTCACACCGTTGTCTTCGATCGTCACATCATACTGACCATCTGGTAGCTGCTGCGACTCAATATCGAAGGTGACAGGCATTGACTCACCGACGACGCCAATTCCGGCTACAAGCAGACGCGTGAGTGCGATGTCGCGTGGCATCACGGTGTCTCCGAACCCAACGCTATAGACGCCCATGCCGAGCTGATCGGCAACTCGCAACGGACTGTCAGCACCGTTATGCTGTCCATCAGATACTACCACGACGGAGCCAATGCGTCGCTCTAGCGAACGATTTCCCAGCGCTGAGAGTGCACCCGTCAAGTTGGTACGATACCCGGTGGTTTTGAGCTGCTCATCAGGCGATACATCGCGTAGAGCATCCGAAAAGCCGTAGACATCAACCTCAAACTCATCCGATAGATCTGCCACAATCGAAGCGACCGCGTTCCGCATTGCGACACTATCGAGCTTGGCAAGTCGTGGCATCGATCGCGATTCATCTACCAACACTGCAAGTCGTGGCTTCACACGATCACTTGCAACAACTCGCAGGATGGGCTCAAAGAGCATCAACACAAGACAGCTGATACCAAGCGTACGCAGAAGGCGAAGGGCAAGGAGCGTCCGAGGTGATTGTTGAGGAACAACGGATGTGTACGTGTACCACGAGGCTGCACCGCCCACAAGAACACTCAGGGCATACACCCACCAAGCGCCTGATGCAAGATCAATGAAAAGATGTTCCATCACGGATGCGCGGCAGGTACAAGGAGAATGGTGCTCTGAGCAACGAGAAGACTCGTTGTGTAGAAGAACGCTACTTCCTCCCACGGAAGCACACCAGCGAGCTGATGTCCCGTCGTCTGCGAGTGATCGAAGAACCAGATTCCGCGACGCACCGCCCAAACATCAGCAACTGATAGGTAGGTGCCGATGGTGAGGGTTGCATAGATCACGACGTCGATACGTGGCAAAAGCATTCCCGCACCGAAGAGCCACTGCACCACGATGATGGGAAGGAACCAGTAGCCGAGATGCCAGGCATATCGGAACGAACGGTGCGCTACTCGCCACGCACGCGTTACGCGTCCGACGAGATACCAGAGTCCTAACGTTACACCAATACGAAAGCCGACTTCCGGCGTGAACGACACAGGTGAAAGCGGCTCGGAAGGAAGCAAACGACATGCGATCGCAGTGAGGAATGCAACTTGAAGGGTCTGAATCACGAAAAACGAAATCTCTTCAATAGGAAGGCTGCGAATGCGGAAGAGCAATCGGCTTTCAGGAAAGTCCCATATCCCCTGTTCAACCGCCCAGTTATCCCACGGGAATGTAAACCCGATCACGACTACGCACAGCGCAGCGAGGATGCCAAGGGTGAGCACGTTCCCATCAATCTGGAACCACGCAACAGCGAGTATTGCAAGCAGTGGCAGTGTCCAGCGGTAATGAAACCCCCGATATGTCATGCCTTGCTCAGTCATCTAACCGCATCGCAACACTTACACGGTGAACGACGCTTGCTGCACCGAGCGAACTCAATGCATAATCGATATCAAGTGTTGGCAGATGAATGCCGAGTCCACCCGAAAGACCTGTGAGCTGTCCTGGGACATTCACCGAGGAGGTATTGCGGACTGCATTCGTATACCCAATGCGTGCTTGAACCACTTTGCCAAGGTACAGCTCGCCCCCGACGGAGAAATTCAGGAGTCGATCGAAGAGCGATCCCACCTCATCCGTCAAGTGATTGAGCGACGCGTTCACAAGAAGAGGCAGACCACGGAGACGGTGATTGACACCAATGCGTAAATCAACAGGCAATCGATCTCGCGTACCATCATAGGTCGACAGTTGCGTGCCGAGGTTCATGATACTAATGCCAATGTTCGTTCGCTGCTTTGGAAACTGGAACAACATACCTGCGTCGAGAGCTACCGCAGTTGATGCCATGTTGTCGAGCGTCGAGTGTAGGACCTTCGCCGTTACACCGTATGAAATCAACGTGTCGAGCTCACGCGCGAGCGATACGCCCACCACGACGTCGTTCGATTGAAATGTTCCTGTGATTGTACCTTGTGCGTCAGCACGGTCAAATGAGCCGTAACTATTGTAGCTCACCGTTGCCGCCATCGTACCTACACCATCAACTTCCCGATTGTACGTGGCATATCCGGCACCGATATCGAGCACATGCTTGATAAATGTTCCACCGACACTGCTCTCTGTCAACGTGGCAAGGCCGGCAGGGTTGAGGACAACGTTCTGCCCATCATTCACCATCGCGACGGTGGATCCCGCCAATCCGGCTATACGTGCACTCGTCATCGAGTACATGAACGGAAAGATCGTTGCCTGCTGGGCCCATCCAGTTTGGACGAGAAGCACCATACTACCAACGAGAGCAGCTACACGAGTTTTCATACACGCTAGTTCTGGTGAAGGAATCGCTCAATTCCCTCGACAAAGCGACGAGGGGGCCGAACCGGACGGAATGTCTCAGCGGATACGAAGGAGTGACGCGTCCAGCCGGTAACAAGTGTATCACCATTTCGATGTACACGATACTCGAGCAACAGCACAGCCGAAGGGGCTGGTGTGTACGATGTCGTGATCACCACTTCATCGTCGTACTTCGCCGGTGCGTGATACGCAGCGTGTGCTTCGAGAACCGGAAGGAAAAGTCCCTCAGCCTCGAAGGTTGCATACGCAATACCAGCAGCACGAAGAAGCTCTGTACGGCCTATCTCAAAGAGACGCATATAGTTTCCGTAATACACGACACCCATCGTGTCAGTGTCGCTGTATCGGATCCTATACACCGTATCATGCGTAACCGTGCTCATAGGCTACTGTTGATCTGTCGATTGCATGGTAAGCATCACTTCGAGCAGACGCTCGAGTTCTTCCATTGAGTAGAACTCAACTTCAATCGCACCGGCTTGGTCGTTCTTGAGTTTAATGCGGACTTGCGTTGCGAAGATGTGGCGCAAGCTATCCTCAATATCACCCAGCGTTGAAGGACGCGATGGTGACGATGCTGCGGTTTGTCGTGGACCCTGCGCACCTGCGGCTACCGAGTGAATGTCGCCGTTCCGCTCGATATACTTTCGACCAAGCTCGAGATCCTTCACAAGAGCTTCTGTCTTACGAACACTGAGCTCCTTCTTGATGATCTCACGCAATACCACGAGTTGTGACGACTCCGATGAGAGCGCCAGAAGTGCTCGTGCATGCCCCATTGAAATGCGACGTGTTCGCAGTGCAGCTTGTGCATCGGCCGGCAACTTGAGCAAACGAAGGAAGTTGGCTACCGTGCTACGGTCCTTGCCAACCTTCACTGCGACGTCCTCTTGCTTCATGCCACATTCGTCAATCAGACGTTGATAGCCGATCGCAACTTCAAGTGGGTTGAGATCCTCACGTTGAAGATTCTCCACAAGTGCGATCTCGAGCATCTGTGCATCAGATCCGACAGAGATAACGTATGCAGGAATCGCTGTCAACCCGGCAATCTTCGAAGCACGAAGTCGACGTTCACCGCTGATGAGTTCGTACTGATCAAAATGCTTACGGACGGTGATTGGCGTGATAACGCCATGCACGGCAATTGACTGCGCTAGCTCTTGCAATGCCCCTTCATCGAAGTGATGACGGGGCTGAACAGGATTGGTTGAAATGCGCTCAATATCAATAAGCGCAACACCTGTCACTTCGTCGGGTGTATCCGAGATCGGCTGCTGTGCAGAAGAATCTGGTCGGATAAGTTCCTTCGGGATCAGAGCTCCGATGCCCTTTCCCAGGCCATGACCTTGCTTCATTGTTGTGCCCCTTATTGCGCGACAGCGCCCGGAACGACGCCGTTACGTGTGAGGATTTCTGTTGCAAGTTCGAGGTAGTTCTGAGCACCGATACTCGATGCGTCATAGAGCAACGCTGGCTTCCCGTGACTTGGTGCCTCGGAGAGGCGCACATTACGCGAGATTACCGTGCGACATGCCTTGTCTTCGAAGTGGCGACGAACTTCTTCCACAACCTGGTTCGACAAACGCAAGCGTGAGTCGTACATCGTCAACAATACACCTTCAATGTCGAGACGTGGGTTCGTTGTGCGACGGACGATCGAAATGGTGTTCAACAGCTGACCGAGACCCTCGAGTGCATAGAATTCGCACTGCACAGGAATCAGCACCGCATCAGCTGCTGTAAGTGAATTCAGTGTGAGCAGACCAAGTGACGGCGGACAATCGATAACGATGAAATCGTAGTCCTGACGAACGCTGTCGAGTACTTTGCGGAGCAAGTGCTCACGCTGCGGAACGTCGACCAATTCGATTTCCGCTCCGACAAGATTGATGTGCGAAGGAACCAGATCGAGAAACGGCATCTGGGTATGAACAATGACGTCGGCAATCGGGAGATTGTTGACGAGCACTTCGTAGACAGTCTTATCAAGCTGTGCAGTCTCAACACCGTATCCGTGCGAGGCATTAGCCTGCGGATCGATATCAACCAGCAACGTCTTTTGCTCAGCTGCAGCGAGTGAAGCAGCGAGATTGACGGCCGTCGTTGTCTTTCCAACGCCACCCTTCTGGTTGGCGACTGCGATAATCTTACCCATTCGAGGGGAACTCCTTAGGAACGATGCTTGTGGCTCAGTAGCCACGGTGATGAGCTACGAAACTACGAAAGTCCGACCACGGCTGTACCATGTTTCATGGGCGTTCCACGCTATCGACCACCGGAGATCGAAAGACGGATATCAATGCCCACCTGCGATGTGGAAAACCCTGGATTTGCAGCCCCTTCGCTGAAGTTACCCTCGTACCGGAAGAAGGCGGAGGCTGTTACGCGGTTGCTAATCGTATACCGCGCTCGTGGTTCGATGGTTATCTGCGTCGTGCCGTCAACGAGCGACCCATCTGGCCCCTTGTAGTCCAACACGTCATACTGCGCCCGCAGGTTACGCCGAACCTGCGTATTGAAGCTGAACTCCATATCGTTTTGGAGATCTAGGCCGAGGAACTTCAGCGAGACACCACGTCGGAGGTACGACGCTTGAATCTGCAGTTCGTGTGACGTTTCGCGCGAGATTGTGCTTCGTGCGGATGCATTCAGACCGTGGGTTGTTGTTACGTTATACCGCGCAGTAGCTGTCAGCAAACCGTTAAGTCGCCGCTCATCAAACGACATGTTCACGCCGATCATCGGGGTAAACCCTGCGCGAATCTGCTGCACTTCAACGACGCGACCGTTGTCGTTGATTCGTGCATTCTCGGTATACGTTCCTTGGTACGCATGCTCAATGAAGATGCGCTGTGCGAGCCCCTTGAACGGACCAATCTTCTCGATACCATCCCAGCGCAACGTCCAGTTCAGTGATGGAAGGACACGTCCAAGTTCCCCATTGAACAGCGACAATGCGCTAAAGCCATCGCGGAACGATTCGCCGAGTGCATCGAGAAGACGCAAGCTGCGACCAATCGTATCGGCATCTGCTTCAATGACAGCCTTGCGCTCATTGTAGAGTCGAATCACCGATTCGACGTTATTCCCGAAGAGGCCGAACGGCATATCTGGGAAACTGATGAAGCTTCGCTCGAGCGTTTGTCGCTTATTGACGTTTGTGAACGTCGGCAATCCATTCGCGTCAGTTACAACGCGCTGGTTGCGCGTATAGCCAAGATCGGTGCGCATGTTGAGGTCCAGTGTTGCACCAGGCCACAGCGGTCGATTAGTCTGGAACTGGAATGTCGAACGCTGGCTGTAATCATCCTGCATGACGGCATTGGCAGGTCGAAGTCCGGGTGTCGTCTCAAATCTGAAGAATGGGAACACAGGGCTACCTACCATCGAGATACCGCCGTGAGGATTAGAGACGAGGCCTAGCTGATATGCTGTGCTCGGACCCCAAATAGCATCATTGCCGCGGAACGTGAGGCTTCGCGCCCACAAGTTGGTGAAACCAGTGCCACCGAGCACACCGTTATTCACCGCTGTATTTGCTTGATTGAATGTGAACGTGAAGTTGTCGAATCCAAACAGCACTTCCTGTAGGACCGAGAGTACGTCGGCACTCCCCTTCTTCGCAGGACCGAATATCTCCGTGCCAATTTGACGCCAGCGGAACACCGGACTCAATCGGAATGTGGATGTATACCGCGCGGTCCGCACAACATCGCGTTGCTGTGGGTCCGGCTGCAGTGGATCCATCAAACCAAAGTTCACGTTGTACGAACCGGTTGTCTCGAGTAGTCGGCTCAGCCCAAGAATGTCGGGCAATCGTGGTCGGAACGACAGTGTGACGGTTTGGTTGAACATGTTGTTCATTCCAAGGTCAAGCACACGTCCATTCGCAAAGAACATTTGGCTCGCAAGCTGACTTCCACTGCGCTGACGTCCGTTCGCATCAAGTTCGAGCGGAACAAGTGTTGATCCAGAGACAGCCTTGTAATCAAGAACCGGACTCAAGAATCCGTTCTCGACGATACGCCAGTTAAAGCCAAATGTTTGTTCCGAGAGAAACTCACGAACGATCGGACTAGGCTGCAGCAGAAAGCGCGACTGTTCGGTTGTACGGGCGCGAGTCATACCAATGTTGGCCGTGATCGTTTGCGGGAGGAAGTTAATCTTCGTGTCTTTATATGCCTTGAGCCCCCACACATCCCCGAGGAACTTCAACGGTGAAGCATGATACTTCGCCGGGAGCGTTACGGCATAGTCAACACGCAGCCTCCAACGCCAATCAAAACGTTGCTGCACAACCTGCGAACGCTCGAACTCCTGCGCGTACGCAAAGTTGAACGTGAGCTTGTTGAAAATGTCATCGATGTACCAAGCCTTTGACGGAATGCCCAGACGCAGTCCCGTGAGCGCCCACTGATCCTGAACACGAACGCGCTGCGATCGATTCCTGACTTCCTGAGCTGCTCTATCTGCGGCCTCTTGCGTGCCGCCCTTAGCAAGAGTATCCCGCGCTGTCGCGAGTGCGGCGGCCTCGAGATTAACATCATTCTGCGCCTGAAAGAGTGGCGTTTCTGCGAGCTCGTTGTGGGTATAGGTGATTGGAATCTTCGCTTCACGCATCTCCTGCGGAAGGAACTTCTCCAATCCTACCTGCAGTGTCGCATTCCACGACGTCGTTTGCAAACGATTACCGAAGCGTTCTTCGAGTCGGTGGAAATTAGGGGTCGAGTGATTGATCGAGGCTGTGAAGTCACCGATGTCTGCAAGCTTGAGCGTTGTACTCGCTACACCTGCCCAGTCATTATCATCAATTGGTTCAACGACGCGAAGCTCGTCAACCCACATAGTTGTGGAGAGCTCATTCGGATATCGTTCAGCAGGATTGGCAACACCGAATCCGAAAAAGGACACGCGTGTCATGATTGGATTACCCTTGATCGCAAAGATCCCCTGAGGATCGCCAGGCACGGCGAACTCCTGCCGATCATTGGATCGCAACTGATCGCGTTGTTGCTTCACAGCCGTCATGTCCGCGACATTGATGCGGAGATCTTGCCAACCGCGAAGAAGCGGACGTCGATACTCGTAGTAGTTCGCAGAGTCGACACCGAAGCGAACGAATGCATATGCTGGTGGCGCAGAGCCTGGGGTAACTGTGCTCGGCATGGTGTTATCACCATGTACGAAGAATGCGAGCTGTCGGTAATAGAACAAATCCCACGGACGGAAGATGCGAGCCGCGAATCGCTCCTCACCGTACCGCAGATTGCGAGCACGTACAACGAGGGACTGCTCGTTGAGGAGAATCTGCTGGTATGGATCAGGATTCTGAAGCTGTTGTGGTCGCTGCACGCCAGGAGGCATGGTGTAGAAATCGGGTGCTGCGTTGTTTTCTTCCAGGTTTACATAGGCTACTTGCAACACGCTATCGTTACGGTCGACATTCGCCTGGAACTGGTGATTTCGCAACCAGTACGAACCAACGACACCCCAATCCGCAATCGCAACACGGACAATTCCACCTTGAAAATGAATGCGGACGTACTGGATGTTAGTAAACAACGGATTACCGACAATCGAATCGGGCTGACGAACTGGAATACGGAATTGATACCAACCTGCAGCTGGATTACCACCTACGATTTGTGGATTCGTTGATGGGTTTGGATTCAGATTGACTTCGTATCGGAAATAGCTATTGTCCAACGAGATTGTCTGACCGTTGTTCTTGTTCAGGATTTCCGTGTCAGGAAACTGTCCATTCTCAGACTGCGTTGCGTTACCCTCGAAATTGTTGTACCGCACGAACTGCGATTCATTCTGGTTCTGACGATCTGCGCCGAAGTCAAAGA
Source organism: uncultured Melioribacter sp. (assembly GCA_964432155.1). Lineage (GTDB taxonomy): Bacteria > Bacteroidota > Ignavibacteria > Kapaibacteriales > Kapaibacteriaceae > UBA10438. The sequence continues at coordinate 260,525 of CAYSMF010000001.1, forward strand.
AGTAATCGTCGCGCGCAGGGTCGTCTTCACGATTGAGTGGCTCTGGATATGCCGACCGTTCTGCATCATTGAGCAACGTATCAATACCACGATCCTCGCCGACGTCAATGAGGTTGTTCGGTGGCGGATTATCCTCGGTATTCAAGCGCTGATTCGGAATCACATCTTCACTTACTTGCCCGAGATCGACAAACATGCGCGAACCAGGCTCGTAGCTATCGATGCGCATCATGATTTCGATGTAATCGATGTTGTCGTTATCGAAGTTGGTATTGAATGGCGACAGGAGTCGCATCATACCACCCCAGATCTTAGGCTTGTTCTCGTTGAGGTAGGATTGCGTTTGTGCGCGCACATCAAGCGAATCAGGATCATTCCATCGCGGATTCTTTGGATCAAGAAACTGCGGATTAGGATTGTAAATGCCCCGCTCCGTTGGATCGAAGACAATACGAATCGGGTTGATGTTGTTACGACCCTGAATACGAGCGCGATTTGGATACACATCCACCTGCGCGACGTCTGGCACAAACTTCTGATACCAGAACGTCTTGCCCTTGAACTTCACAGCTGTCGTATCCGAGTCCCACAGTGTGCGATCCTGAGCTGCAGACGCATGCTGCCACAGCGTTGGCGTCATGCCAAATGACAGGTACCGTCGAGCACTCTCGAAATCATCAACGTAGGCTACCGCACGACCAAGGTCGCTGGCAACGGTGGAAACGCGTTTATTCGGCGTTGGCGAAACCATCGCCCATTCACCATTGAATGTCAATGTTGATTTCGCCTTCGTGTCCAAACCCGGCAAAGCATCGAGAAGACGAGTCATCCACGGCAACTCGGCGTTGAACTTGGCGTCGAAACCAAACATCAAATTGGCATTCGGCTCCTGACCAGGAAGAACGCGGTCGATGATAGCCGCCTGGTCGTAGTTCATCACCGTCATGCCGATCGAGCCATTGACACGACGCTTGTTGAACAGGATCATGTCGGCACGAAGACCAAGCAGTGTTCGCGTCGTCAAGTTGAAGACGTCGTTCTTTTCGTATTCGATATTCAGGTTTGCATTCGGCAGCAAAGCGCGCGCGTTCAGAATCGAGAGCGTACCCGTGTAGTAGTCAATCGTGTAATCCGTACCCTCACGCAGTGGTGCACCGTCAAGCGTAACTCGCACCGAACCAGGTGCCAATTGGTATGTCAGTGGGATGCGGTTGCCACTTGCCTGACCAGCCGCTTCCCCAACAATCAGGAATCGGTCCTTGGCAGTAACGAGTCGTGCCGCGAGATCGGTGGTATCGTAGACTTCGTTGAACACATACTCTTCCGCTAGCTGCGCATTGCCCTGCTTCCGGAAGTACTCACGAAGACCTTCACGAAATGGCTCGAGACTTGGGAATGTAATCTCGCCACGTTGCGCATTAAACACTGGAGGACGAGCATCAAACACTCCGTCAGGGGGCTGTGCACCGGTACCATTATTCACCTGGTCGATGCGGAAGATCGTCGGGATCTTGTCTGGAGCGCCTGCAAGAACATCGGCAGAGTCATTCGTGGAACGATAGTACCACATACCAATCTTCGCATCCTGCGGATTCACATTTGCAACACCGATGTTGTAAATGTTCTTCATGAATCGCTTCCACAGTGTGCGGAACCCTGGCTGCATCTGTGGACGAGCAATGAGCTTGAGAATGAGCGTATCACGCTCATTTACACCATCGGACGAGCTCAGCATGCCGTACGTAAGGTCGTCTTCTCGCGACGTGGTAGGTCCGGCAATGCGGTACGAGACGGCGTAGTACCGATCGGATCGCAGATTCAGGATTGTGATCTTACCCAAGTTGAGGTCAACCTCGTAGCGGCGTGGCTCCAGACGAGCGAACCTGCCACGCTCCACCTCACCTGCCTTGATCTCTGCCGCCTTGAGACTGGCGGGATACCGCTCACCTTGTCGATCTCGGATTGGCTGAAGGTCTGCGAATGCGATCGCCTCGTTGGCTTGCACTTCCCGGAGGTCAGTTGTCGATTCCCAAACCTCGACTTCTGCCACGACCAATGGGGCCCCCTCCGGAGGGAGGACCGGAGTAGCAGACTTGAAGTACGTGTTCCAAATGCCGAAATAGGCTGTATCGAGGAAGAAGTGGTTCCGAGCATAGTCGTAGGCTCGTACGGTGATGGCCTGTCGCGAAGAGCCACCTCGAGCATTAATAAACTGGCGTTCACCGCGACGTTGCGATGCGATGGTCTTGAGGAAGAGCGGACCGAACTGGAAATCGGCACGCACCCCAAACAAGGTCTGTCCACCCCCGATAAGGGTACTCTGGGTCTCGAGATTTACGTTGCCAAACTCGACGCGCTTGATGATATCGTCATCATACCCCTCGTAGCCAACCTTAAAGCGATTGTTGAACTCAAACTGGTTAAGTGTATTCCAGTCAACGTTCATACGGAACTTGTCACCAATCCGTCCGCTCACATTGACTTGAATGTTCTGGTTGAAGATCGGGGCCGACTGTGTCTGACCAAGAACCGACGCCGTGCCGAGGCGCTGTGTATCCCATCGCCAACCGGCTTGAACGTTGACTTCGCCGTTCACGTTGATGGAGACCTCTGGCTTACCAAAGATGCCGAAGATGGGACTCTGCGGAAGTGGGATGGTGATATTCGTCGCTTGGTCGATGAGCACTCCGAGCTCAGCTGATGTCATCGGACGCTTCATCTCATAGGTGTAGAGCGATGAATCACGCAGTTTTCGCAGGAGCGATTCGCGTTGCTGATCCAGGTACGCGCCCATTTCGATGGGCACCATTGGAGTGACATCAATGCCATCGAGCACCTCCCGCATGGTAATTGTGCCCATGAGCGAGTCAATCACCCCTGCCGACAGATAGCCCTTCGGGATCGGGAGTGTCCGATCACGCCTCTGGGCGTCTGTTGTACCATACCGACGCACTCGCGTCGGCGGGAAATAGGACGGCACGTCTTTATTCGTTGGGTCGCCACTATTGTAAACCGAATCACGCTTCGAGCTATCGGCAAGTGCGGCCGACATGAAAGCTGACATTACCCAACTCAGCTGCTGCACACAGACCTCGTGAAGGGGCTCAGAGGCCCTGCGCACGGTCGTTCGGGTACGCCCAAACGCCGAAACGGTGATCATGCACATGCATGTCACCGCAATTACTGCTGTCACAGAGGTTCGTGTTGACCCGTCAATCACGCCAGGCAGCTCACCAAGTGGTTGTTATACTTCGTAGTGCTCATCGCCATAATGGCATGCAAGCAGTGTACCAAACGGTGAGAATAGGCCCCCGCGTTAGAATGTTGATGATGAACAATATACGTCGTAGCGTAGTTTTGCAGATTGCACGAAGTACTCGTATTCCTATTGCATCAGGCCTCATGATTCGCCGTCTTTCACTCTTGCTCTGCTTCCTCGTTGCCACCTCGTCAATCCTCTTCGGGGGTGATGCCGACTACGTACAACTCGGCCCGGAGCAAATCTCGACATTCATTCCGAGCGAAACCCGGACTGTCATCAACCTCAGCGGCACCTGGCAACGCGTTGTCGACGAGTCTGCCGAACCGATAGAGATCCCGGGGGCGGTCGAACGTGGATCCACGGTCGTCCTGCGTCGCACGATTAACGTGCCAGCATCGATGGTCACACGTCACGCATGGAACATCCACTTCCTGGGCATCGTCGACGAATTCGAGTTACGCATTAACGGCCGTTACATCATGCGCTATCCTGGTGGCATGACGCCATTTACGGTGGCGATTCCAGATCGCGCCATTCAGCCAGGCAACAACACAATTGAGCTCACGATTGCCCCAACAAGCGAGCTGACCTCACTTGTTGAGCGTTTCGCACAAAGTGCCCGTACGCGAAGCATGGGTATCCTTCGTGAAGCGTTTCTTATTGGTACCCCCCATGTTTGGACAAGTGATGTGCACGTTCGCACATCGGTCTCGAACGGCTACGGATCGGTACGCGTTAAGGCTACAGTCAGTGGTGGCATGGTTGAACGCCTGTCGGGTGGCATGCAGACTGGGAACGCGCTTGCGCAGGGCAAGGCTACGGTCGCAGTAGAGGCATTGCTCCGCTCGAAGCGTGATGGCATTGTTGTCTCGCGCTCGGGCGCCGTGGTAACAACCATCGAACGCTCGCGCCAACAAAGCGTGATGCTCAACGTTGGCATTGGCCAACCCCAACGATGGAGTGTGAACAACCCCGACCTCTATGAGCTTGTGATCCAGATCACACGTGAAGGGCAACAAATCGATCTCTTTTCAACACCGGTCGGATTCCGAACAGTGTCTGTCTCGAGTACATCAGCCGGACGGATGATTACGATCAACGACACAACGACGGCAATACATGCAATAGACTACGTCGAGCATTTCCCGCAACGAGGCAGCTCGATGTCGTGGAAACAAATGGAGCGCGATGTTTCTCTCATGAAAACACTCGGAGTGAATGTTGTTCGACTCCGAGGTGCAAGTCCACATCCATACTTCCTTGCCCTGTGCGACAAGTACGGCTTGATGGTAATGGCAGAACTCCCAGCGACTGACGTTCCGTCGTCGATCATGCACCAAACAGAGATCCTCGCGCGACTTCGCAACGTCGCCGAGCGTACTGTGACGTACCTCGACAGCCATCCTTCGGTGATTGCAATTGGCGTCAGTGACGGACTTGAAGAGGGATCCGATGCCGTTGCTACCTATCACGCGGACATGGTGCAGTTCTTCCGGAAGACGACGTCGAAGTTGATATACAAGGTCGTGCAAGCTGGAATGTATGAGAAGACCAGCGAGGGAGGCTTCGATATCATCGTCATGAGCTTCCGATCAACGAGGGACCGTGACCGATTCAATCAACTTGTCAGCCCAATTGCACAGCAGTTTCGTGCTGCAGCAGTGCTTACCGAGTTCGGATCACAGTTATCACCATCGAATACCAATGGCTACGACGACCCGCTGTCGAACGAGGCTCAAGCGCGCGTGATTCGCGATTGCTTTCGTTCAACGTTTTCAGCTGGGCTTGCTGGTGTTGTTGTGTGGGGATTTGCAGACTATGCGCTCGACCGCCCTACCATGCTGGTCGATCACTTCGATGCCTACCTCTCCACATCCGGTCTTGTGGACGAATGGCGACAGCCACGGGTATCGTATGCGATGCTTAAGTCACTGATCAACGACGAGAAGGAACCGTTGATTCAAGCAGACGAAGAGATCTTTACGACACCGATTGTCTTCATCATTGGTGGAATCGTCCTTGCACTGATCATGACGTTTCTGATCAATCGCTCGCGTCGATTCCGTGAGTACCTCATCCGAGCGATCGCTCGTCCGTACAACTTCTATGCAGACATCCGCGACCAACGAATCCTTTCGATTCCGCAGACAACGTTTCTTGGTATTGTGATTGCCAGCTGTGCAGGACTCGTGGTGGCATCTGTGTTGTTTTACGCCCGTGTTGATTCCAACCTCGAGTACATCCTCCACCTGATTGTGCCATCTGACGTCGCCTACGAAGTAGTCCGATTCGTCTCGTGGCGTCCAACGCTCGCCGTGCCTCTCTGGTCAACAATTGTGTTCTCACTGTTTGTCCTAGCGGCAGGACTTCTTCGCATCGGAGCCATGTTTGTCAAGGCGCGCATTTACTTCCGCGACACACTCACAATCGTTGTGTGGTCTTCCTTGCCCCTTGTCGTGCTCCTCCCTATCGGTGTAGCGCTGTATCAGGCATTGAGCACTGATGCGTTGTCGCTTTGGGTTCCTGTGCTGATTCTGGCACTTGTCGTGTGGTCGCTGCTACGCACGCTTCGAGCCACTTCGGTGGTGTTCGATGTTCCGTCGAGCATCGTCTATTCGATCGGACTTGGTTTGGTCGTAGCACTTGCTGTGATCTTGTTGATCACATGGAACGCATCGTATGAAGCGTTCGACTTCTTGCGGTACTACTTCACCGTCGTAAGCGCATAAGAGTGTGATTATGCCGGTTCTGATTCCAACAGAACACCGAGAACTCAACGATCGCGAGCGGGTAATCCTGCAAGCGATCGTTCAACTCTTCGTGCTCCATGCAACGCCCGTCGGTTCGCGTGTTGTCTCGAAGTATCTCGAGCGGACATTGCCGTTGAGTCCGGCGACAATTCGCAACACGATGGCTGATCTCGAGGCCATGGGGTACATCACGCACCCACATACGTCTGCTGGACGGATGCCAACAGATCTCGGCTACCGCTTCTACGTTGACTCATTGGCAGATTATGCACGTCCGACACGTGAGGAGCTCTCTGCGGTAGAACACGACCTGCTCACGGTGCCGCGCGAGAGTGTCATGCGCGATGCGTCTCGACTTCTTGGTACGCTGAGTCGCCACCTTGCGATGGTCCAACTGCCGCAAGTAACCGAAGCACGTGTCAAGCGTGTTGAGATCATTGCACTATCGTCCGACCGCTTGCTCGTCATCATTGAGCTCGACAGTGATATTGTCAAGACGCTGACGCTGGAATCCAATGATGTTGTCGAACCGTCGACGTTACGAGCCGTAACACAACAGCTTAACGAACGGTTGGCTGGTCGCCCCCTAAGCACCATTTCCTCTGCTCTCCCCGAGCTACTCGACCCAACATCGGCATCCTCGACAGGTCTGCTTCGTTTGTTTGTCGATCAGGTGTCACATCTGTTACGTGCCCCATCGGCTGGTTCTGTGCATATCAGTGGAGCGCAGAATCTCATTGCGCACCCAGAGTTTGATGCACCGGAACGTCTTCGCAGTGTGATCGAACTCGTAGAAAACGAGGATGTGGTGGTGCATCTATTGGGATCTGCGACAGAGGCTGGGCGCATCTCCGTTCGCATCGGACACGAACTTCCCGATCCAACGATGCACGACTACAGTTTGATTGCAACAACCTATCGCGCCGGGAATGCTACAGGTTCGCTTGGCATCATTGGTCCTCGCAGAATGGACTATGGACGCATGATGTCGATCGTCCAGCTCATGTCATCGGTCCTCACGCGTACGCTCGGTGATCACACACCATAGACGAGCCTTGTTCGTCCTATCGCACTTCGCAGTAACTCCTGAACTTTCATCTCCAGTTACCCCATGTCAACGACACCACACGAAGATCAACAGCAGCCAGAGCATGAAGCAGCAGCCTCCGATGCCCCTGCACTCACGGAGTTGGAACAAGCGCTCCAAGAACTTGAGGAATGGAAGGACCTTGCGCATCGCCGCACGGCTGAGATCGCTAACATGCAACGCCGAGCTGCACAGGAACGTGCAGACCTCGAGCATCGCGCAGCAGAGCGCATGATTCACAAGCTGCTCCCGATCATCGACGATCTTCACGCTGCCGTCGAGGCGAGCAGGTCTACGGCTGACGTCTCAGCCCTGCAACAAGGGCTCGAAATGATCTACACCAAGACCATGCGAATCTTCGAAGATGCTGGCGTAGCAATCATCGAAGCAGAGTCCGGACAACCATTCAATGTGGATGTTCACGAGGCACTCATGCTGCAGCCATCGGAAGTTCCAGAAGGACATGTCATTCAGACTGTACAGCGTGGATACTCACTCCACGAACGCGTACTGCGTCATGCGAAGGTGATCACCTCCGCTGGTCCAGTGTAACAACCCACCTCATTGAATTCAAATCATGTCACAACGCGACTACTACGAAATCCTGGGTGTCACTCGTACTGCTTCGGCAGACGAGATTAAGTCTGCGTATCGCAAGCTAGCGATGCAGTACCATCCCGATCGGAACCCAGACAATCCTGAAGCTGAATCAAAGTTCAAGGAAGCTGCCGAGGCCTACGAGATTCTCTCAAACCCAGAGAAGCGCTCCCGATACGATCAGTTCGGCCATGCCGGTATGCGCGGTGGTCAAGACTTTCACCAGTACAGCAATATCAACGACATCTTCAGCGCATTTGGCGACATCTTCGGTCAGTCCGTCTTCGGCGACATGTTCGGTCAGCAGCGCTCAGGTGGTCGTCGTCGGTCACACAAAGAACCAGGCGCAGATCTCAAGGTTCGTATGCCGCTTTCACTTGAGGACATCGCAACAGGTGTCGAGCGCACGATCAAGCTTCGTCACTGGAAGGCCTGTGGGACATGCTCTGGTGCCGGCACAAAGGAAGGCAGTGGCATGTCGACGTGTCAGACATGCCAGGGCACGGGCGAACTTCGCCAAGTATCGCGCAGCGTCTTCGGACAGTTCATCAATGTGGCACCGTGTGCACAGTGTAGTGGCACAGGCGAAATTCTTAAAGACCCATGCGACACGTGCCATGGCGAAGGGCGCGTCGAAGGTGAAACAACCGTCAAGGTCACGATTCCTGCCGGTGTACACACTGGGAATTACCTGACCGTAACTGGCAAGGGGCATGCAGGCCGCCGTGGTGGCGAGGCTGGCGATGCAATCGTCGTCATCGAGGAGCAAGAACACGAAGTGTTTGAGCGCGAAGAGGACGATGTCTACATCGATGTGATGTCTGACTTTGTCACGGCATCACTTGGTGGAGACATTCCAGTTCGCACACTGTTTGGTGAGTCAGTTCTGACCATTGAACCAGGCACTCAACCTGGAGCAACGCTTCGTATGAAGGGCAAAGGCATCCCACACCTGAATGGCAAGGGTAGCGGTGATCAGTATGTACGATTCAACATCTACGTACCGACAAAGCTCTCGAGCAAGGAAAAGGACACCCTGAAGGAGCTTGGTAAGAGCGAGCATTTCCAGCCGAAGGATCAGCGACGTCGTTCCGACGTCTTTGAAAAGATCAAGGGCGCGTTCTCCTAACGAAGACGGCACAACGCGTCATCCCTCATCGTTTGTGAGCTTGATGCGTTGGATCGATACGATACGTGAGCATCTGCATGTAACAGCCCTTGAGGCTCGTGCGCTTCTCCTGGTGGCCGTCGTGACGGTTTGTGGTGTCGTCGCGACCAGACTCACGGGTTCATCCAGTCTTCACGAGCATACGACGGCACGTCGCTTAGAGGCGCTCATCGACTCTCTTCAGCGTAGTGCATCGATTGATCCCGATGTATCGACGGTTTCTGAATATCCTTTGCGTGATTCAGTCCATGAGAATGGACGGCAACGGACAGCCCACGTTCCACTGGCTGCGAACGTCAATCTCAATACCGCGAGCCTCGCGCAACTCGAGGCTCTTCCAGGCATCGGTCCAGCAACCGCACAAGCCATCATCATCGCGCGCAACCGCAACCGGTTTACATCGGTCGACGACCTGCTCGAGATTCGAGGTATAGGAGAGAAGAAGCTCGAACGTATCCGACCGTACGTCGTAGCGCCGTAAATTCACATCGATGCATACCACAGTCTACCTTCATCCGCAACGAACGCTCGTCGCCCACTGGGAAACCGACGGCGAAGCGCCTGTGCTCGTCTCCTATGCTGAGCTTGCACCAGACGCAGACATACGTCCCGCGCTAGGTACAGATGGTCCAGTAAGTGTAGCGCTTCACGCCAGTGCAGCGCGGTGGCATCACTTCCCTGTTGACGCAGATGAGGATGTGGTACTTCGTACGGCATTCGAGATCACGACCTGTCTTCCCGATATCGATCCACTGGTTGATCGAGTTGTTACCATTCAAACCCGCGCATCGCGCGCTGAACGACAGTGGTGCGCCCTCACAGCTGTGCCACGCCACGTAACGGATGACATCGCGTTACGGATCGGACCTGAAGCACAGATCGTTCCCGACATCTTGTGTGATCTTGACGTTGCCCGTACGTGCATCAGCCAGCAAACCCAGCCATGGGTGCTCATCGGACTGCGTGGCTCGACATGGCAGTGTGCCGTTATCGGCGCGGATCATGCGATTGAGCATGTCGTTGCATTCCCAAACGACGCGTCACTGTCGTATGCAGAGAACGCCGTTGAGAGTTTCTTTGGCATACGCAGTGCATCGATGAAGCCGATTGCGAAAGCGCTGTTCTATGGAGACGATCTCACCAAACCCCGCTTTGAGGATATTGCAACACGGCTTCTACGGGATGGCATTGTAATTGGTCGCCTTCAGCCGTTTCGACGTGTTGGTGCGTCGGTTGAGGATGCAACAAAACGAACACTCCTGGCGATGGCGCACTTACTTGGTCCGCTCGTTGCTCCAGTGATCACGAACGTCGTGGAGAACGAGGTCCGTGCGGATTCATAGCGGATATCTTCGTGGTCGCGAAATCCCCCCTCCACCCGGCTCGCAGACACGACCAACCACCGATGTCATCAAGGAGGCGATGTTCTCCGTCATCGAGCACCACATGTCGCTCGCAGGCGCCATCGTACTCGATCTCTTTGCCGGTAGCGGACAGCTGTCATGGGAGGCGCTGAGTCGGGGAGCTGCTTCGGCTACCCTGATCGATGCTTCCACAGACGTCTGCCGACATCTTCGTTCTGTAGCTATCAGCCTCGACGTGAGTGAGCGCGTCACAATCATTCGAAGCGATGTTCTTCCCTTTCTTCGAAACGGCGATGTGCCGCGGGCACATCTGGTCTTCCTCGACCCACCGTATCATCTGCGGTGCTGCAATGCCGTCGTGAACGAACTCGCGTCAAAACAGCGGTTACTGGAGGACGGCCTGATCGTTGTTGAGCATGGCGACCAAGAGGCATTGATGCCCCTTGACGAATATCCCACGGTATGGCACCGCGAACGGAGCACAACCGTTGTCGATATTCTACGGCATCAGCCCTCGCAGACGTAACTTTGTGGCATGTCGAAACACGCTATGTACCCAGGGTCATTCGACCCGATCACGCTTGGTCACGTCGATGTGATTGAGCGTGCTGCGCAGATGTTTGAAACTGTGACAGTCGTCATTGCCAAGAACAGTAAGAAAACGCCGCTGTTTGACGAGCATGAGCGGCTTGCGATGGCTACTGCATCGCTCGTTCACCTACCAAACGTCTCTGTTACCGTCCATGCCGGACTCGTTGTTGATTTCGCGAATGAGCACGGCGTTGATGTGATCGTACGGGGTCTGCGTGCCGTGAGCGACTTCGAATATGAGTTTCAGATTGCACTCATGAATCGCAAACTGCAGCCCGACGTGTCGACCATCTTCCTGATGCCACACGAGCGCTATACCTACCTCAACTCAAGCATCATTCGCGAGCTTGGACGCTACCGACAGGACATCTCTGACTTTGTTCCACGAGCGGTAGTTGACGCTATGCACAGGAAGTTTGCATGAAGGTTCATATCGTCACCCTCGGCTGCAGTAAGAACACTGTCGACAGTGAAGTCCTTGCAGGTCAACTGCACGCAAATCAGCTCGAACTCGCATCCACCATCGAAGATGCTGACACGCTGGTGATCAACACGTGTGGATTCATTGATGCGGCGAAAGAGGAGAGCATTCAGGCTATCCTTGAAGCAGCCGAACTCAAGCGTCAGGGCTCGCTGCAGCGTTTGGTCGTTGCGGGATGTCTATCGGAACGTTACGGAAGTGACCTTCGTGATGAGATCCCCGAAGTAGATCACGTGTTTGGCACCGAAGCATACGAGCAGATCATCAAGGCTCTCTCGCCAGATCTCAAGTACTCGCTCCTTGGTGAGCGCATCATCTCGACGCCGAAGCACTACGCCTACATGAAGATCTCGGAAGGTTGCGATCATCCATGCGCGTTCTGTGCGATTCCTATCATGCGTGGCACACACCGCTCGACACCAATCCCCCAGCTTGTCGCACAGGCACAATCGCTTGTTCGGCAAGGCGTAAAGGAGCTCGTACTCGTAGCGCAAGACTCCACGTATTTTGGCATGGATACAGAGGGACGTCGAATGCTGCCGGAGTTGCTGCGTGCTCTTTCTGACGAGAGCGGTGCTGCGTGGATTCGCCTCATGTATGCGTACCCTGCGAAGTTCCCAACGGACATTCTTGACGTTATACGCGAGCGATCGAACATTGCGACCTACCTCGACATGCCGCTGCAACACGCCTCAACGGAAGTGCTCAAGAACATGCGCCGCGGCATCACACGTCGCACCACAGAAGACCTTTTGAAGCAGATTCGCGATACGGTGCCGGGCATCACACTACGCAGCACATTCATCGTAGGATATCCGAGCGAGACAGAGGCAGACGTCGACGAACTTGCAGACTTTATCACCGAGCAGCAATTCGATCGACTCGGCGTGTTTCAATACTCGCAAGAGGACGACACGTACGCCTATATCCTTGGCGATCCGATTCCTACCGAAGTGAAGCAGGAGCGCATGCAGCGGATCATGGAGATTCAACGCGACATCTCGCTTGCCAAGAATCAACAGAAGGTCGGTACAACACAGCGAGTCCTCATTGAAGAACTGATCGACGAGGAGTATCGAGGTCGTACCGAGGCCGATGCACCCGAGGTAGACAATGACGTCTACGTGCGATCAGCTCAGCCCCTTGAGCCCGGTTCGTTTGTCGACGTTGTCATCGACGATGCTGCCGAGTTCGATCTTTTTGGTCACGTACGCTAACACAGATCCCATGCGCTATCTCCTCTCGCTCACTGTCGCCGCATTTGTGCTTTCTACTTCGCCTGTTCTTGCTCAACGAGTTGAGGTGAATGCACTCTCTGCCTACATGTTCGGCACGTCGACCGACTACATCTATCCGAATGGCTCGCGTTATGGCGAGATCTGGATTGCACCGAGCGCCGTATATGGTGGAGCTATTGATGTGGTACTTCGCAATAACATCATGTTCGAAGTCCAATACATGGTTCAGCCGACACGTGCTGAAGAGCGTGGTCCAGGCGGTATCGTATTGCACTCCACCGATCTTACGAATCACCTTGTTCAGGCTGGCGGTCTGTACACACGATCACTCGGCAAAGCAGATGTCTTTGGCGGCGTCATGTTCGGTCTGGAAGTATTTGCACCGACCGTTCCGCAATACGAGTCCGTTGTGCGTTTTCTTGGAACGCTTACTGGTGGCACCAAGGTCTGGATCACTGACGGTGTCGGACTGCGCTTCCAAGCTGCGCTCAACATGCCGATGGTACTCTCTGGTGTCGGCTTCTACTTCGGTACAGGTGGCGCTGATTATGGGGCTTCGACATTTGTACAACTGCTCCAGTTCAATCTGGGCGGAGGCGTTGTCGTTCGTCTCTGAGTTCAGTGACGATAGTGACGGAATAGCGTCGTCACTACAAGTGCACTAACGATGCTCATTACGGTGAGCAACACAGCGATTGCGGTCTCTGCCGTCATCCCGCTCAGCACGGCGTGCCACTTCACCGACGCACGCCACACGAACGTGAGCAAGAAGATCCCCGCAGCTGAGAGAGCCGCAGGATGCGTCCACATACGTCCCTGACGGTGAAGCACACCTAGGATGATCACAAAGGTTCCGAACAAACCGCCGTTGAGGATTGAACTTGCACTCGTCTCACCGGTCAATTCAAATCCGATGATACCGGCAATCACGAGGAACACGCCGTAGGCAATCAACAGCAGACCAAGTTGTTTAGCCACGATTGGCCTCGGCACATTGTCCATCGACCATATGGACGATACGGTGAGCGCGACGTGCGAGCTCAACACTGTGTGTGGCAATAACGCACGCTGTGCCGTTTTCGGCACTTAAGGTCAGCAGCAAGTCAGCGATCGATTCAGCATGCTCTTGATCAAGATTCCCCGTCGGCTCGTCAGCGAACACAATAGCGGGTCCGTTTACCAGCGCACGGGCAATGGCAACGCGTTGCTGCTCGCCCCCTGAGAGTTCACGAGGCATATGAGTAGCACGGTGCGTCATTCCCACTGATGCAAGGAGTGCGTCAGCGCGCTTTGCCACGTCGGATTCGCGATCGCCACGCAAGAGACCTGGCATCATCACGTTTTCACGTGCTGTGAATTCAGGCAATAGATGATGGAATTGGAACACGACACCTATTGACGACAACCGCAGCGCGGTAATTGTGGACGTACTCGCCGATGGAATATCAATCGGGCGGTCATCAACGTGATAGACAACCGAGCCCGCATCAAGCGTGTCCAATGTCGCCAGGATATGAAGGAAGGTACTCTTCCCAGCACCACTTGGCCCCATCAATGCAACCACTTCTCCGGGCATTACTGTAAGCGACGCGCCTCGCAGCACGTGCGTGGCGGCCTCTGTTTCTGAGGTGCGGTACGCCTTTGTGATTCCCTGCGCTATGAGAATCGGCGTCATGAGAACTGACCTAACACTCGCAGGTCGTTATCGTAGAGCATGCGAATATCATCGATGCCGGTCATCATTAGCACAACGCGCTCAACTCCGAATCCAAAGGCAAATCCCGAGTACTCTTCCGGATCAATACCACAAGCACGAAGCACGTTTGGATGAACCATTCCGGCTCCGCAGATTTCGAGCCAACCCGAGTGCTTGCAGATGCGACACCCCTGCCCCTTGCACAAGAAGCACGACATATCGATTTCGCAGCTCGGCTCGGTAAACGGGAAGTACGAAGTGCGGAAGCGGAACTCAGCGTGTGCATCATAGAACCTACGGGCAAACTCCATGATCGTGCCCTTGAGGTCTGCCATGCTCACACCCTTATCGATGTAGAGCCCTTCGATCTGATGGAACTCAGCCAACGAGCGAGCGCTCACAGCCTCGTTGCGATACACGCGACCCGGCATAATGCAACGGATTGGTGGCTTCATCGACTCCATGACCCGGACTTGTACCGACGACGTGTGAGTACGAAGCAACACGTCTGCGCGATCAGCTGCATCGACGAAAAACGTGTCTTGCATATCGCGCGCAGGGTGATCTTCGGCGAAGTTGAGCTTGCCGAAGTTGTGTGCGTCATCTTCAACGTCTGGACCCTCAGCAACGTCAAATCCCATCGATCCAAAGATTTCGACGAGCTTTAGAATTGACTGTGTGATTGGGTGCACGGCACCGACGCGTACGCCGCGGCTCGGCAAGGTGGTGTCTATTGTCGGGACAGGTGCAGGAGCGCCGTAGGTCGCAAGTGCTTGCTCGTATGCGCCTTCAGCGCGCGTGCGAAGTTCATTGAGCGCTTTGCCGACAACTGGCTTGTCTTCCTTCGGAACTGAGCGCAGTTGATCAACGCAGGCCTGCAGCGTTCCCTTCTTCACCAAGTGCGTCAAGCGAAACTGCTCAGCATCCTCACGAGTAGCGATGCCGGCAATATCAACTTCGATCTGCGCCTTGAGCGCCGAGATGGTATCGAGGAGTGTCATAGGTACAAATGTACGGATAGAAAAACGGCGGTGATGACCTTGTCACCACCGCCGCATTCACGAATTCTCAATCTCCTTACACAGACTTTGCGATCGTCGCAAACACCTGTGGGTGATTCATTGCGATGTCAGCAAGAACCTTGCGGTTGATCGCAATATTGTTCTTCTTCAGGCCGTGCATCAGCTTCGAATACGTTGTTCCGTTCAGACGTGCCGCAGCGTTAATGCGGACGATCCAGAGCGAACGGAATGTGCGCTTCTTGTTACGGCGGTCACGGTATGCATACTGCAGACCCTTCTCGACGTGGTGCTTGGCAATTGTCCAAACCTTTGAACGTGCGCCCCAGTAGCCCTTGGCGAGCTTGAAGTATTTCTTCTTGCGCTGGTGCGCCGCTACTTTATTGACACTACGTGGCATGTCAACTCTCCACTATGTTGTCGTCAGGAGAACGGCTTTCCCTGATCGACGTGAATAAAATTGTCCGTTAACGCATTGCGAGGCAGTGCAGGACATTGTTCATGTTCGATGGATCAACGAGAGCATCTTGGCGAAGGTTACGCTTACGCTTGCGATTCTTGCTCGTCAAAATGTGGCTGCGATTTGCCTTCTGGCGCTTGATCGCACCTGATCCGGTGATCTTGTATCGCTTCTTCGCACCGGAGTTGGTCTTCATCTTCGGCATTACTTTTCCTCAACTGGTTGTTGTGCTGGTTCCTGTGTTGGGGCGGTTCCATCACCTGCTTCTGCTGGCTTTGGCTCCTTCTTCTTTACCGGCTTCTTGATGTCAGGCGCGAGCATGACTCCAAGGAAGCGTCCTTCCATTCGCATCGGCTGATCGATCTTGGCAACATCGGCAAGGGCATCAATGAAGCGCTGGAGCAACTCTTCGCCGAGTTCCTTGTGCAGGATCTCGCGCCCCTTGAACATCACGGTAGCCTTGACCTTATGTCCCTCTTCAAGAAACTCACGAGCGTGACGTGTCTTGAAGTCAAAATCGTGCGTGTCAGTTCCCGCTTTAAATCGAACTTCCTTGAGCGTCGAATGCGACTGCGCCTTCTTCTGCTGCTTTTCCCGCTTGGTCTGTTCGTAAATGAACTTACCATAGTCGATGATCTTGCATACCGGCGGATTCGCCTGTGGTGCAATCTCTACAAGGTCGAGTTCGCGCTCAAGTGCAATACGAAGAGCTTCGCGCCGAGGAAGCACGCCAAGCGCACCACCCTGGGCATCAACAACACGCAGTTCAGGTGCACTGATCTCGTCGTTGATCTTGTGTTTTCGTTGTGGTTCCTGACGCGGACCTTGCGGCGGGATGTACGGACGCCTCAAACGGACCTTCGAGTAAAATGGATGAACTTCTCGCAAAGAACGCAAAGATAAGTCTTAAAAGGGGTTACGTCCAAATGGCACGACGATCGTGTTCTGCGTCCTTCGTAATTTTATGATCTTCTCTACGTCTACCACCCCCATGATTGATAAATCCGACGTTCTCGATTCGATTGAACAGGCCGAACGGCGCACCCCTGCCTTCCCTGCCAGCATGCCAGTGCTTCCCCTGCGGGACATTGTTATCTACCCCCACATGATCTTTCCGGTCCTGATCGGCCGTTCTTCGTCGCTGAAGGCTGTTGCCGAGGCGCTGGAGCGCGATAAGTTCATCTTGGTGGTAGCCCAAAAGCAGGCTTCCACCGAGGAGGCAGGATTCGACGACATCTACACGGTTGGCACGGTAGCCAAGATCTTGCAGGTCATGCGCCTGCCCAACAACCTGCTCAAGGTCCTCGTCGAGGGCACCGTTACAGCAAAGGTTGTTGGCCCGGTCAAAACGGAACCCTACCTGGAGGCAACCGTCGAGGTCGTCTCGCCAATTGTCAACGAAAAAGATCGCAGTCTCAAAGCTCTGGTGCGCCATGCGACAGAGCTGTTCGAGGAGTACGTCAAGGACAATCGAAACCTTCCTCCCGAAGTCTTGGGGGCGTTCCAGAATCTTGAAGATCCGGTACGAAAGCTCTACTACGCAGCTGCGAACGTGACGCAGAAGGTCGATGTAAAGCAGCGCATTCTTGATGCTGAGGATGTGAAGGCGCAGTACTACGAGCTCGTGCAAATGCTCTCAAACGAGCTTGAGCTCCTGCGTCTTGAGGTCGAGATCGACACCAAGGTGCAGGATCAGATTCAGAAGTCGCAACGCAAGTACTTCATCCAAGAACAAATCCGCGCGCTGCAAACAGAGCTCGGCGAAGAAGATGAGGGTGGACCAGAACTTGGCCCGCTGCGCGAGCTTCTCGACAAAGCACAACTCCCTGATGGCATTCGTGCGAAGATCACGGAAGAGTTCGATCGTCTAAAGCGGACGCCATCGATGTCGCCAGAGTTTAGCGTCAATCGCACGTGGCTTGAATGGATCGGCAACGTACCATGGGCAACGAAGACCGATGACGATCTTGACATCGCAAATGCACGTGGCATCCTTGATGCCGACCACTACGATCTCGAAAAACCGAAAGAGCGCATCCTCGAATACATCTCGGTCTTGAATCTGGTCGGTGCATTGCGCGGACAGATCCTTTGTTTCGTTGGACCTCCAGGCGTTGGAAAGACCTCGCTTGCAAAGTCGATCGCACGCGCACTCGGACGCAAGTTCGTTCGCCTCTCACTCGGTGGTGTGCGCGATGAAGCCGAAATCCGTGGACACCGCCGCACCTATATCGGTGCAATGCCGGGCAAGATCATTCAGTCGATGAAGAAGGCTGGTTCGATCAACCCTGTGATTCTGCTTGACGAAATCGACAAGATGTCGATGGACTTCCGCGGTGATCCGAGCGCGGCACTGCTTGAGGTTCTCGACCCTGAACAGAACACAACATTTAGCGATCACTACCTCGAAGTCGATTACGATCTCTCGAATGTGCTGTTCATCGCTACGGCGAACGTGATGTACGATATTCCGGGTCCACTGCTTGATCGCCTCGAAGTGATTGAGCTCTCGAGTTATCTCGAGCCTGATAAGGTGCAAATCGCCAAGCAGTATATCGTGCCAAAGCAACTCGAGCGTCACGGTCTGAAGGACTTCGATGTGACGTTCACCGACGCTGCTCTGTTGAAGATTGTTCGCGAGTATACACGCGAGGCCGGCGTTCGCTCACTTGAACGCGAGATCGCCAGCATCCTCCGCAAGCTCGCGATGGAGATCGTGAGTGCAGCTTCGAAGAAGGCATCATCGAAGGCCGGCACAACCAAGGCAATCGCCAAGCTCGCATCGCAGCGTTCGTGGGTAGTCGACGAGAAGGCTGTCGAACGCCACCTGCGAGCACCGAAGTACAAGGTGAAGGCAGAGGAACTCAGCGACAAGGTTGGTGTGGCTACGGGGCTGGCATGGACCTCGATGGGTGGCGACACGCTCCCGGTCGAAGTAACCATCATGCCAGGGCCGGAGCGCTTGACGCTCACCGGAAAACTCGGCGACGTCATGAAGGAATCGGCGATGGCAGCGCTATCGTACCTCCGTAGCACAGCCGCAATGTT
This sequence comes from uncultured Melioribacter sp., assembly GCA_964432155.1. Lineage (GTDB taxonomy): Bacteria > Bacteroidota > Ignavibacteria > Kapaibacteriales > Kapaibacteriaceae > UBA10438. Next base: position 279,286 of record CAYSMF010000001.1, read on the forward strand.
CAATCTCGATCCAGACTTTGCCAAGGGCAAGGAGCTTCACATTCACGTTCCCGAGGGAGCAATCCCTAAGGATGGTCCATCGGCAGGTATCACCATGACCCTCGCCCTGCTGTCGGCTGCGAGCGGACGTGCATTGCGTGGCGACGTGGCGATGACCGGCGAAGTAACCCTCCGTGGCAACGTCCTACCGATCGGTGGATTGAATGAGAAGCTGCTGGCTGCCCGTCGGGCTGGTATGACAACCGTTCTTGTCCCGAAAGACAACAAGAAGGACGTTCTGGAACTCTCTCCCCAAGTCACCGAAGGCCTTACCATTGCCTACGTCGGACACATCTCTGAAGCGGTCAAGGTGGCCTTCCGGGATGCAAAACCTGCACGTAAGCGGTAAGAATATTTGGAGGTTCGGGACTTTTCCCCTACTTTTGTTGTTCGCAGCATTACCATCGAGACTACACGGAGTACACAGTCATGGCCAAGAAGGGCGCACGCGTCATCATCACGCTCGAATGCACGGAAGCCAAAGGTGAAGGCAAGCCAGCATCGCGTTACACGACGATGAAGAACAAGCAAAACACCACGGAACGTCTTGAAATCAAGAAGTACAATCCGTTCCTGAAGCGTCATACGGTACACAAGGAAATCCGCTAAGTCGGACTCCTCTACCTATTGCATTCTCAGCAGCCTCGACTGTTTTCAGTCGGGGCTGTTTCGTTTTAGATATCGGTTGTGATCGAGGTGCGGATGCGTGGGAGCTTCGCAGCAACCGCTGCGGCGAGGTCGATGCCCCGCGCATTACAAAAGTTCATCAACGAAATCAGCACATCTGCGGCCTCGTCTGCAACATGCGCTTCATCGACTGGCGACCCGCGCCAGCGCTTCTTTTCGAGATTGGCCAATTCACCCGTCTCACCGCTGAGCTCGAGCGCAAAGAACTCCGGAGGTCGTGCGATAAAGCACGCTGATTGATAGGCATCGAATGCCTGTTGTACCGGTGCAAGCCCTTGCTCAACCTGTGCAATCAGGTCGTGGCATAACGGATGGATGCTCATATCTCCCCCTCTTTCTCCCCGTCATCGTCGCCCTCAGCAGGCCCACCATCGCGCATGCGATAGCCAACACCACGAACGCTCGTTACAAGTTGTGACTGACCTGGCTTTTCAATCTTTTGACGAATGCGCTTGATATAGACGTCGATGATGTTCGACTCAGGATCGAAGTTGTGCTTCCATACGTGCTGCATGATCATCGAACGCGAAAGGATCCGATCCTTGTTGCGCATCAGGTACTCAAGCAAGGCGTATTCTTTTGTGGTGAGCTCAATCTCCTTTTCGTCGCGGTACGCAAAGTGCGTGACAAGATCCAACGTCAGATCGCCACACTGGAGCTTCGTGGTCTTCTCCGGAGTCGACCGACGAAGGATCGAGCGAAGTCGCGCTGCCAGCTCCTCGAAGTGGAACGGCTTCGAGAGGTAATCATCAGCGCCAAGATCCAGACCCTGCACACGGTCCTCCATCGAACCTCGAGCGGTCAGCATTAACACAGGTGTGGCATTCCCCTCTGCACGGAGCGCACGAAGCACGCTGTAACCATCAAGCTTTGGAAGCATGACGTCAAGCACGATAGCATCGAACACATTGTGCAGTGCCAGATCTAATCCGGCCTGACCATCAGATGCCGTCTCCACAACGTAGCGCTCTTCTTCAAGCCCCCGTTGAATGAAGCTGGCAACCTTTCGTTCATCTTCGATAACGAGAATACGCATGGGGGCAAGATACAACGGACCGTATCTTCGTGACGTATGAGATGGTCCTCAATCCTCGGTCAGGAACGCGTTGTTCAGATGCTCCAACGGTGCATCATCGATCACCGGATCCCGCAAGCACTTCTCCTGACTGGTCGGGAGGGGGCAGGCACTGTCGCTCTCGCACTAGCAATGGCGCGCACAGTCAACTGTCACCACCCGTTAACAACGGAAACATCAGTAGAGCCCTGCGAGGCGTGTCCGTCGTGCATTCAATCGTCGACGCTGCAACACACCAACATCAAACTCATTATGGCGCTTCCCGCTGGGAAAGCCGATACAGAAGAGGATGTTGCCGATGACGTTGTCGAGGCTCTTCGCGATGTTCTCCAGGCCGTTGCTGAAGATCCATACACACGCGTGCGACTGCCAAATGCGTCAATGATCCGCATTGGACAGATTCGCGAGGCCAAACGCATGTTGTCGCTCTCGGCAGCGCAAGAGGGTCGTCGTGTCGTGATCATCGTCAACGCAGAAGAGATGAATGTCGAGGCATCGAATGCCTTTCTGAAGACGCTTGAAGAGCCCCATGACGACGTCACGATCATTCTGACAACATCACGTCCTGAGCGTCTCCTGCAGACAATTGTATCGCGGTGTCAAGAGTTGATTGTGCCGCCCCTTTCCGATGCGACAGTCATCAATGCGCTGACCCAGCGCGGACTCTGCACGCCGGAGGAAGCGGCCCTTGTAGCGCCGTTTGCGGAGGGCGACATTCAGCGAGCCGCAGATTTCGTCTCCGAGGATGTGCGAGGGCTACGCACGTCGGCGCTCGCCTTGTTGCGTGCTGCGCTTCGCGGAAAAGACTATCGTAATGCACTTGCCGATGCGGTGGCCGAGATTGGCGACGAGCGGAGCAAAGCGAAGGCTGAGGCTACACTCTCGTTGTTAGCCGTGTGGTTGCGCGATGCGTATGCGTTAGCACTAGGTGGACCAGATGTACGCCTTGTGAATGCCGACGATCGTTCTGCACTTGAAAAGTTCGCTGCTGCATTTGGCTCTGCCGATCTTCCATCGGTCATCAGCGTGATTGAGCGTGCCTCACGCGACATCCAGCGTAACACCTCGATCACACTCACCCTACTGACTGCGATGATGGATATTCGTGGCATCATCGCTCGTACACGCTCTGCTGCCTAGTCTGTCGAGGCTTCCGATCCTTCGCTTGCAGCGTCATCGAAATGACGTCGTATTGCTGTTGCCACTGCATCACCGACGACTGTGGCGAGCTGCTCATGTGATGCCTGGCGCACCTGTTCAAGAGAACCCAGGGCTGTGAGCAGCTTCTTTGCTCTCGTTGCTCCAACACCCGGAATATCCGTGAGCCCTGTTTGCAGTGTCCGTTTCGATCGCAATGTGCGGTGGTAGGTGATCGCAAAACGGTGTGCTTCGTCGCGTGCCTGCTGCAACAGACGCAGACTTGGTGACGATTTGGCGATGTAGAGAGGGGTTGACGATGTGGGCACGAACACTTCTTCAAGACGTTTCGCAAGACCGATAACGGTAAAACGGCCGACCAAGCCCAGAGCCGCGAGCACTTCCATCGCATGCGAAAGCTGTCCCTTACCCCCGTCAATAATCAACAAATCGGGTAATGGTTGTTCTTCTGCGAGAGCACGTGAGAATCTTCGAGTGAGTACCTCCTTCATAGCCTCGAAGTCGTCATTGCCGTCAAGTGTTCGAAGCTTGTAATGTCGGTACTCTGATTTCTTTGGTTTTCCATCGACGAAGACAACCATCGACGAAACATAGTCTGTGCCTTGCATGTGCGAGTTATCGAAGCACTCGATCCTACGCGGCATGCGTTCCATCCGCAGGTCTGCCTGCAACGTCATGATCGCCTTGGGCAACGACTGATCGAGCTGTGCTTGGTGCATCAGTCGTTCACGGAGCAACACGTCGGCGTTCATCTCTGCCATCTGCAGAACCTTCTTCTTGTCGCCGATCTTGGGCACGATCAGATGAACTACCCGCCCCTTGACCTGTGCAAGGTAGGCTTCCATCACATCGGCGTCTTCGATCTCGCATGGCAGAAGCACCTCTTCGGGCAGTTGCTCGGCATCGAGATACCAGCGCTCAAGGGCCTGCCGCACAATCTCGGCATCAGAGCTATCTCGTGCAGATGTCACAAATACGTGACGCTTCCCTACCAGTTTTCCATCACGGATTGTGAGGAGCACGATACATGCTTGGGATTCGCCACGCGCCATCGCTACAACGTCGCGGTCGACCTCATCGGTGGTAACAACCTTTTGTTTCGCCGTATAGTCCCGAAGCAATTGTAAACGACGGCGAATGTCGGCAGCATCTTCAAATCGCAGCTGCTCAGCAAGCTCATGCATGCGATGCTCTAGCTCGCGCTCGAGATCCTTGGTCTTTCCTTGTAATACACGGTGCACGTCGCGGATGTGCTGTCCGTAGTGCTCTCTACCAACGTGAGCCTCGCATGGACCTTCACACTTACGGATGTGATAGTCGAGGCATACACGATACTTCCCTGCTGCAACAGAGGTCTCGGTAAGAGGCAGCTCGCATGACCGCAATGGGAACACCGAACGGAGTGTCTTCAGCAATCCATACAGATACGTGCCATCAGTATAGGGTCCGTAGTATGTGCTGCCATCACGGATGACGCGTCGGGTTGAGAAGACGCGTGGAAACTCCTCACGCGTAATGCGGATGTAGGGATACGACTTATCGTCCTTCAAGAGGATGTTGTACTTCGGCTTGTGCTCCTTGATCAAGGTATTCTCAAGGATGAGTGCCTCAACCTCCGTATCGGTCACAATGGTCTCAACATCGACAATACGCATCATCAGTGCTCGTGTCTTGGCGTCAACTGGACGGCCTTCCTGGAAGTAGGACTTGACCCGGGCGCGAAGGTTTTTCGCCTTGCCAACGTAGATGATGGTGCCCTGTGCGTCACGATGGAGGTACACCCCTGGACGCGTAGGTAACCCCGCGACTTTCTGCAGGAGCTCATCGGAGTGTTGACGTTGTGCATCAGCCATGACGCAAAACTATGTTCTGGGAGTGGTCCTCAAACGGCAAAACGTATATTACCGGAGCTTTTTTGTGAGGACATGATTAATGAGTCAACCGAACGCTGGAATCACCTCAATCGAGGCAATTGCAAAAGAACTCAAGGACGCTGCAACCTTCATCGGACAGCGCGTCATCAATCGCGAAGAGGTTATCGAGCAGGCGTTTTGTGCTCTCCTCACCGCCGAGCATATGCTTCTGCAGAGTCGAACCGGTGTCGGTAAGTCCCTGCTTGCCGAACAGATCTTCCGGATGTTCGACGGAGCACGGATGTTCCGTGTGCAGGCCAGTAAGGAACAACAACCTGACACCTTCTTTGGTGGACTCGATCTTGAGGAACTCAAGGCTGGTCGGATCATTCACAATACAAAGGGCTCGTTGGTTGAGAGTGATTTTGGCTTCATTGACGAGATTTTTGATGCCAACGATTTCACCCTTCGCGCGCTCCTTTCGCTGTTGAATGAACGTCGACTTCTGCGCGGTGTTCAGGACGTTGCTTCGCCACTCCATACAGTGCTCGCTGCAACCAACTACCTCCGCGTTAGTGAGGTCACAGAAGCTCTTCTCGACCGATTCCTGTTCAAAGCAGTTATTCTCCCGGACAAGGATCCGTTCATTCAGTACCGAATTGCGCAGCGCTACCTCGAGCATGGCGGACGTGTTGCCGAACCACCCAGCACAATCCCACTGTCGCGCTTGCAGCACATGCACAGGATCATTGTCGGACGTTCCGAAGACTTCCAGATCTCGATTACAAATGAACTGTTGTACTTCACCAACATCGTCATTCGGCACTACGAGTTCCTTCAGAACCGGCAGCGTTCGGAGTCGGCACGCAAGGGCGAAGGCACAGACTTCTACATCTCACCACGGACGCAGGCAAAGTCGCTTGACCTTTTGCGTGCACTTGCGCTGCTAAAGGGGCGCAGCCATGTCATCCACGACGATGTGAGTCGCCTCTACTTCATCTTTGCTACTGTTGGCATCCCAGAAGAGATCGCGCTCTTCAAAAAGGCCTACACCACCGTGTTGAATTCACTAACAGCGTCACGAGGATTCGATCAGATCACCATTCTCCTCGACTTCACAGACTTGTTACGTGAACTCCGCGCAAACCCTCGCATGATGCTCGAGCCCCTTACCTCGTTTGCTGATACGCCGGTACGACGTTCGTTCATGGACTGGGTGCGAGAAAAGTTCGGACAAGATCTACCGAAGGATCAAAACAAGAAGATGCTCGAGCAGTTCATTACCGACTTCGTGCCTGTGTGCGACGAGGTACGTGAGCTTCGCCACTCGGTAGAACGCGCATTGCAGCAAACACTGATTGCAGTTGAACGAGAACTCCAGCGTGGAGCGTCGTAACGCATGTCACGGACGTCAATCGAGACATCCCGCTTCTTCTCAAGCATGGAGCAATTCGGCTTCTTTGATGCTGTCGAAGAGCATCTCCCTGATGAGTTCACCATCATCTACGAAATAGCGCGTGTTCTCGAGGACCAGACCCATGCTATTTCACGGGCACTTGCTCCCGTTCTTGAGCTCGAACAAGCCTCGGATTCGACGTCTCCCGAACTGATCACGATACCGATTGTCACAGATGCAAAGGAGTACGAGGCCGACCTCATTCGTAGCGTGACGGAAGTACGCTCGATCTACCCTGCGCAGCATCTGTTACCAGAAATGGTCTTTCTCCGGCGGCTTGCCGAACGATCGCTATGGATGCCGCGACCACGCACGCCGAAGAACTTTCGCTATCAAACCGAGAGTAATCGCTTCTCGCCAGATGATCGCAAGCAGAAGGTGTACATCCTCTTCGACACATCGTCGTCGATGCAGCAGCATTATCGCATTCACCTGGCCAAGGCAATCGTCTACCTCTTCCTCACGCAGAACCAGCGTGAACTCGGCACGGTGTTTTTCCGGACGTTCGACCTTACCGTTGGCGAGCGCTATGTAGCCCGAGATATCCCGAGCTATGATCGACTGATAAGCGACGTAATGCACCTCTCTGCCCAGGGTAACGGAACGGTCCTCCAAAAGGCGATCGTCACAGCTATCGAGGATATTGCACACGAGAGCCAGCTTAGTAGCGCTCACATCCTGGTGGTAACCGACGGCGTAGCGCACATCGATCTCGATCTTGTTCGTCCAATGCTGGGTAATTCCATCACGATCAACACGGTCAAGATCGGTGATGCTCGCATGTTTGTCGACGCCAAGATGATTGAGGATCAGCTCCTCACGTCAGCAAGTGAAGACGCTGTTCGTATTCGAGAGCTCATTGCACAACGTCGCGATATTGAGCGGCAAATCGCCAGCGCATCGGGTCAGAACCGGACGCTCGCATTGAAATCGCAGCTTCAACTCGTGCAGCGCCACATTGACACATTAATGCAGAAGACTTCTGCCTGGGCTGCTGAGAACTACGGGAGTGAGATCAAAGAGCTCAGCACGATCTACGTCAACGTAGACGACATTAAGCCCGATGAAATGTTCTCACTTCCCGAGGATAAGGTGCGTGAGCTCGAAGAGCTTGCCGATGCGCTCCTGGCAGCCCTTCGTGATGAACGTCAGGTAGAAGACATCAAGCGTGCGGCCATTCTCTACGACCACCTCATGTTGCTGATGCGGTATAATAAGATTGACGCATCCCGCTTTGAGCAATCGGCCAACGAGCTAGGAGAGATGCTCGATGCCATTCTGAACCGACCAGTTGGAACAGCAGAGGATCTATCGATCAACGAGCTCGAACGCGTGCAACTCCGCAACATGCTTGACATTTCGAGTTTCAAGCAGAAGCTCTCTCTCGGAACACTTCTTCGCGTTCTCTACCTCAAAGTGAAGCGGTGGTGGTTGGCTCGAAAGCAGTTTCGTGCGTTTCGTGCACTAACTGGACGCAGTTTGCGGAGACGCGGAGTCCGCTAACCCGCCTACTAGTCTTCCGTGATAGGATCGACTGATGCACGGCCAACAGAGTGGTACTCAAAGCCATCCGCGGCCATGTCCTCAAGCTCGTACATATTCCGTCCGTCGAAGATGAGCGGACGAATCATCTGCGCCTTCATGCGTTGTGTATCTGGCTTTCGGAACTCATTCCATTCTGTGGCGATCACGAGGGCATCAACACCTGTGAGAGCATCATAGCTGGTCTCGCAATACGTCACACGTTCGCCAAGCTGACGTCGCGCGGTATCCATTGCTTCAGGATCGTATACGCGCACTGTTGCACCGGCGTTGAGAAGCGCTTCGATGATCACGAGTGCAGGTGCTTCGCGCACGTCGTCTGTGTTTGGCTTAAATGACAATCCCCACACCGCAACAACACGTCCTGCCATCGCACCATCAAATCGGCGAACAATCCGATCGATAAATCGACGCACTTGACGGTCGTTCACATGCTTGGTTGCTTCGACGATCTCGAGTGGAGAACCTACTTCGTTGGCAGCGTGAATGATCGCCTTCACATCTTTCGGGAAGCACGAACCGCCATAGCCGATCCCTGAAAACAAGAACCGCTTACCGATCCGGCCGTCAGTACCGATACCGAGACGGATCTTTTCAATATCAGCGCCGACATGTTCGCAATACTCTGAGAGATCGTTCATGAACGAGATCTTCACTGCGAGGAAGGCATTGGCTGCATACTTGGTTACTTCAGCGCTCTTTTCATCGAATACAAGGATTGGCGCTCCCGTGCGAACAAACGGCTCATACACATCACGCATAATCTCTGCTGCATACGCGCTTGACGTTCCGACCACCACACGGTCGGGCTTCATGAAGTCTTCAACGGCGAACCCTTCGCGCAAGAACTCAGGGTTGCTCACGACGTCAACGCGACGTGTAGGAGCATGTTCGGCGAAGATCGCTGCAACACGTGCGGCAGTGCCAACAGGTACGGTGCTCTTGTTAATCACGATGCGTGGGTCGGTGATGTTGAGCTCGTTCATGAGCTGGGCAACGCGTGTGGCCGTCGACATCACCATTTCAAGGTCAGCCTGACCATCCTTACCCGGAGGTGTAGGCAAACAAAACATCAGGAGTTCGCATGTCGCGACTGCCTCTGCGAGGTCCATTGAGAACCGAATACGACGTTCACGGACATTACGCTCGAGCACATGATCAAGGCCAGGTTCATAAATCGGAACCTCGCCTCGTTGCAAACGAGCCACCTTGTCGGGATCTACGTCGATGCAGAGCACGTCATTGCCGACGTCGGCAAGACACGTCCCTGTAACGAGTCCCACATATCCAGTTCCAATGACAGCAATGCGATACGACATTGTGGCGTTCTGAGATGAAACAACTCCGGTCTGTGCTCTAGATGCCCTGCGCCATGAGCGCCCGCACCACGAAGGTGAGCACGAGAAGGATGGCCACCAATATACCTAGCTTCACAAGTTTTTTGATGATCGAGAGCGCTAAAAGGACGACGAGGATGACGATTCCCCAGAACACGATTGGCGGCATCCCATCGCCGATGACGAGCAACGACTCACCCATGACCTACCTCACACATTACGGAACGTTATCGTAATGACGCCTTCCATGAGGCGTGTATCGCCTGGTGGAAGCTCCTTGAATCGCCAAAGCTTGATTGCCCGTTCCACGGCAGAATTGACCGCTGGGATACCACTGTCACGATCAAACGAGATCACCCCTACTGTTCCGTTGGGCTTGACCTGAAACCGCACCACCACCGTGGTATTCATCGTACCAGATGGGAACGATGGAGCGACCTTCGAGATAAGCTGACGATTACCTCCACCTCCCCAGTCGACATCACCGTATCCGAGCCCCTTACCGGTTCCGGATCCGACCCAGGACAATCCAGTATTCGTTGTCGAACCATCGGGAACACCGACGCTCTTTTCTGCAGCGTCAGCATCACGAACAGCGTTCGCACCCTCTTCAGCGGGCGTCTCCGTAACTGGAATGTACGCCGATGGACTGACCACGCGGAAACGAACTTGCCGATTCGGTGAGGCTGCAAGCTTCTGGGCATCTTCAAGGTCCATGCTGGCTTGCTTACCCCTTGACGCAGCACCGCGCTCGGTCATGTTTCCACTTCGCTGACCCGTCCCGTCACCATCGCCAATGCGTAAGAGCACCAGCGAATCTTTCTTCGCTGCCTCGTATGTCAGAGGGGGTTCATATCCACTGCACATCGAAAGGCCAAGAATCACGGCAAGCACGATCAGCGCTAGAAGGTACCCTCGTATCGCATTCGGATTCCATACGAAGCGAATCTGGACGTTTGTGCTATCGTACAATCGACTCATCGTACGCGAGCAATCCAAGGCTGTGCAAAGCCACGACTTGTTGCTGCTTGTTCGGCATCGGCTCGTGTAGCGAATTGACCGAACCGCACACGATACCATGATTGGCCCTTGACCTTTTGCTCAACGATATATCCATCTGGGATGCGTTGCTCGCGGAGTTGCTGCAGCCATTCTTCTGCATCATCGCGCGACGGACTCGCAAACACCTGCACCACCCATGCCGGTCCATTAGCATTCGTTTGTGCCTTGCGGGTTGTCATCGTCTTTGAAGGGGGCACTGTCGGATCCCCACCTGATGCCTGGCGCGGTGAGACTGTGCTCTCCGTTTTCGCACTCTTCTCTCCTTGTTGCGTTGCCGTCGGCGGAGGAACAACGGATTTTGAAGAAGTTGAGATGCTTGGTTTCACTGCTGTTGGTTGCGCTTCCGCCACCAGCACATTGGTGGTGTCAGACGGAACTACGTCACCGAGGGCGACCGAATCGTTCAATGCAGATGCATCATCAGCGCTCGGTGCTGATGCCTCTGCGGGCACTTCCGGCTCCGACGTCGTACCCATAAAGGCCTGCTCCTCGATCGATCGGGAGTTGAGGTACCACTCGACACCAATAATTGCAACAACCAATACGAGAAGTGCGAGCAATGCGACCCACACGAGTGAGCTTCTGCCTCGGCGAGCAACCGGCGGAGGCGCAATCGGTGGCATAGCAGAGATTGGATCAACACGGATACGTTCTGTCGATGCAGCATCATCACCGAGTGATGCATCGGATGATTGATCAGGTTCCGGAGCTGGTTCCTGCGCGTTGTGTTCGCGCGGCGGAAGCTTCATGAATCCATCGTCATTGGCATCGAAGCCAGTATCGCCCCAGGGTGTATCGGTCGTGCTCATGTTAGAACCTCCAGGTGAGTCCAGCAGTTGCAAAGAACCCGCGTTCACGATATCCTTCCCAGAGCACGATGGCACTAGAAAGCATATTCTCAGCACGGAGTGTGACGAGGAGTGACGGAAGGACGGCGTAATCGACACGCGCGCGGAGATCAACGTATCCGCTAAGTGCCGTTTTCTCCGACATATCTGCCCATCGCTGTCCGACGTAGATGACTCCCAGATCGGACGACAATGTTGATGTCCAGTCGCGTCGATATGAAAGCGACGCCATCGCCACCGGCACATAGGGCTGAGCAGCGCTATCGACCACTGCTGCTTGCGTCAGCGTAACATCGGCTCGTAGCTCATCGGAAGCCGATAGTGCATAACGCGCATCGGCATGTGCATCAAGACGACGCACAGATAAGTACTGCACTGCAAACATGCCAGCGTTAGACTGATACCATACTGGTTCTCGCTCAGTGATGCGCAGTCGTACTGTTCCCGATACAACAAGGCGAATCGATGGATGATACTGCAACGTTCCGCCGATGGCGACAACATCGTACGGGACGTCTACTGAGACGGCTTGATCGATGTATGGGTTTTGTGCAAAGAGATCCGCGAAACTCAACGGTCGCAAGCCACTCGTGAGCGACGCTACAACGGAAACGTCGTTCGACACGCGCACATCAGCATGAACATCAGCACCAATTCCAAAGCGTTCCTCAGCACGTGTTGAAGCACCGAACTGTGGACCCACGGTAGCACGAATACGCGTATTCCCTTCCGACCATGCACCGCGTGCGCGCAGTTGTAGAAACGGATAATCTTCGCCGCGCAGACTGCGAAGCACAACGCGCGCGTCGCCACCCAAGAGCAGACCAGTGCCACGCTGGTTGATTCCCATATACCCATGCAGTGCATTATCGGCTAGTCCGTCCAGGCCAGCTGTTGACACCTGATGAGCAGCGTAGCCGACTGATGCGTCGTAGTTGAAATCTTCAAACGAACCGTCAACATCAATAGATGCGCCAGCATGCAGTCGCGTCCGCTCAGCAGCATCAGTTCGGGCAAAGAGGTTGTAGGTGCCATACGACGCATCAGCATTTACATGCGTCGTGCTCCCACCAAAGACAATGAACTGATCCGGAGCAACGTACGTACTGCGGAGTTTCAGCGCAGAACGCAAATACCCAGCATTCTCAACCCAGCCTTCACTCGCCTCGAGATCGGCATCGAGATCAATGCGATAACCGCCAGTTGCGAACGAGTATCCAGCTGCCAGCGACGGAGTCAGCAGCGTGCCCATTGATGCATCAACATACCCAGGATAGAACGCGAATGGTCGACGCAGCGATGGCAAGCTGCGTGACGGGAGACGAGGAATCGGCAACTTCTCCTTCGGATTCAGCGAGTCGAGTCGTGTCGCCGAGAGGATCGGAGGACGAGACGGAGCTTGCTTCGAGCCAGCACCTACATCGATCAGCTCCTTCCCTGTTACGAGGACTTCCGGCAATTCTACAGGTGCATTTGGGGGTGCTGCCGGCGGTTGCTGAGCGAAGACCATCAGCGGGGCGAGCCATGCACAAACAATCAAAAGGTACTTCATCGGCGCACCTTTCGAAGTCGTTGCAGTCGGCTCACAGCAGTCTTGCCGAAATCATCCGGACGGAGATCTCGCACAACACCGTACACCTGAATGGCTTCATCAATCCTCTTCACCTTTTCATAGCATTCACCAAGGTCAAGGAGCCCCTTGGAGTAGGCGTCTTCGTATCCCGCATAATCATTACGTAGGCGTTCGAGCACGTTGATCGCGTCATCGTAGCGACGAGCCGTTTTATAGATCGTACCGAGGTCGTAGAGAGCATTGGCCACAAGGTGTGGTCGATCGACACGCGTAGCAAGAATCCCGAGATGATATGTGGCGCTATCGATGTTGATTCCGCGTCGGTACAGCGTTGCTACTTGATAACGAGCCTGCTCGGCATACTCCCTGCCAGCAAAACGGTCAGCCGTTTCACGGAACCGCGTAAGCGAGGCGAGCGTATCTCCACGCTCGTAGGCAAGCATCGCACGAGCGTATCCAGCCTGCGAGGCCGCATCAGAGTCGTGCGACATCTCATTCCACACGATCGCATACATTGAATCGGCAGCACGGCTGTTTGCATTCACACGATAGAACTCTGCTGTCTCGAGGTACGCTTGCACGCGGAATGGACTCCGCGGGTAGGCTTTATCGATTCGGCGGAACGCGGCCAATGCCTGCTGCTCATCATTCATGGAGAGATAGGTCTGTCCAAGAAGGTACAATGCTTCGTCATTGCGCTCCGAGGATGGGTACTTCTTCATAAATGATTCGAGTTCCGATGCAGCATTCGAGAAGTTCTGACCAGAGTAAAAGATCTCTGCTTTCTTGAAGGCAAAGTCCTCAGCAGCAACCGATTGTGGGTTTGCCATCATCAGTGAGTCGGCTACATCAAGCGCTTCCTGCGTACGCCCCTGTCCGAGCAGGATCGTTTGCATCTTCTTCGCTGCCTCTGTTGCGAGTGCATGTGAAGGGTATCTCGCCAGCACAGTGCGGAATGTACTTAAGGCAGCATCCTGCTGACGCATGTTGTACTGTGCCACACCACTCGTGTACAGCGCGCGGACCGACATATCGCCGTCCGGATATGCGGCAAGCAGGCGCTGAAACTCCTCGAGTGCTAGGAGGTCGTTGCGGTCCTCAAATGCAATCCACCCGATCAGAAAAAGCGCATCATCCGCAAGTCTGCTCTTTGGGTATCGCTGAATAAACAGACGTAAGTCTTTGACCGCACCGGTATGATCACCGGCTCGATACGATGCCTGCCCTGCTTGATATGCTGCGTACTGTCCATCGTCACTACCAGGGTCGGCCGCGGCAGCACGACTATATTGTTCAGCCGCTGCGGCGAATTGGCGGGAGATAAACAATCCATCGCCACGACGAGCCAGAGCTTCGGTAGCATACTTGGACGTTGGATACGTTCGCAACAACTCTCCGAACATGGCCGTCGACCGCTCAAAGTCGCGGCGCCGGAAGTATGTCCATGCTAAACCATAGAAGGCCTCTTCGCGGCGAGGACTCGCCGTGTATCGGCGCACGACTTCTTCGTAGAGTTCTTGTGCGTTCTTCAGCAAGTCGGCTCGATACATCGCCTCAGCCAACCAAAATGTTCCTTCGTCACGCCGACTATCATCGGCATGGTTTCCAAGGAACTCGGTAAGCGCAGTAATAGCCGGACGAATCTGCGTTGCTTGCACAAGACTGATACCACGCTTGAGACGGATTTCTGCGAGCAACGACAGTCGTTCGGGGACAACCTGCTCGGAGGCTTCTTCAGCGATCTTCTGCGCACGTTCGTACACAGCTGCTGCTTTCGACCATTGCTGCGTTTCGATCAAGCACGCACCGAGCAGAACTTGCGCACGGAGAGTTACAGTAGCGTCGGGCGAGAGTCTCTCGGCTCTCTCCAGAGAGGTGCGGGCTTCGTCATACGCTTGCTGCTGATAGGCAATCTGACCAAGTTCGACCAGTGCGTGTGCCTGGAACGGATATCCCGACATCACGCTCATTGCCTGAAATGCCTTCTGTGCTTCTACGGTGCGTCCGCTTCTTGCAAGCACAACAGCACGGTAGAGCAAGGCTTGCTGTCGGAGCGCTGATGATTCATCAGCAACTGAATCGAGTACCTCTTCGAGATACGTGAGCGCTCGTGGGAATTCTCCCACGTGCATTGCAGTGTAGCCGGCATGTAACGTGACGTGCCAACGGTATACCGATCGAGAATACGTGCGCAAGAATGTTTGACATTGTTGCAGCGCTTGGGCGTATGATCCCATGAGGGTAAGCGCCTCAGCACGCAGAAGCGCTACTTCTTCGATGGTTGCCGCTCCGGCCACACCAGTGGTATCGCGATTTGCCGACCGAGCCAAGGCACTATCGATATCTGTGAGTACATCAAGCGCTCGTTGGGGCTGACGTAGCGCGAGATAGACCGACGCCTGCCGTGTTCGCGCTCCCAGCGCGACCGGTTCTGATGGTCGAACGCGCGATGCGCGTTGATACGCAAGTGCAGCTGCCGCGAGATCACCATTACGTTCGAGAACCTGACCAACTGCGTAGTGCGACCATCCAGCATATGCACCCAGACTATCAATCGCGGCGCAACGAGCGAAGGCAAGCAGACTTTCCTGGTGCTGCCCGAGTGAAGCGCGTGCAGCCCCCTCCCAAAACGACGTCAAATGCGCAACATCGCGGTAGGTGGAGTCTGCCCGTGAATCAAGCGCCTGCAGCGCGCGCTGTGTAGCATCCTCGAGATATCGGATCGCATCCTCATATCTGCCTTCCTCGACTGAGAGAAGACCCTGTTCTGCACGTGCAAACGGCGAGAACGGCGAGTTTCTACGATCTCTGACAAGGGGCTCGAAGGCATTGATGGCTTGGGTATGAAACCCTGTACGCTGAAGTATTGCTGCTTCGTCGAAGGTCACCTGATCGACGACTGAGGACCGCTGTGCCTCAATGTGGAGACACTCGACGTCAGCTACAGCTCGACGCACCATACCCCTTGAGATCAGCGTTTGCGCACGCGACTCATAACCAACAATGGGTACGTACGGATTAGCCCCCTGTTGTGCAAGAAGTGATAGCGGACAAATCCACAGTATCACTGCAAGGAGGGCACCGGCACTTTGATTAATTCTTGTCATCTCGTTGTATGCTGCACGACAAAGTTACAACGCCAACGGCCTCTGTTCGCAACCTGTCTCGTAGATTCGTAGCGTTTTGTTGGACGCTACAAGGACTGCACCATTGTACAACGTATTGCTCTACTATCAGTTTGTCCCAATCGCCGACCCCGAGGCGTTTGCTATCGAGCATCGGGCGCTTTGCGAGTCACTGCAGCTGCGCGGACGAATTCTCGTTGCAACCGAGGGACTTAACGGAACGGTATCCGGCACCAAGGAAGCGTGCGATGCCTATCGTGCTGCAATGCATGCCGATCCACGTTTTGCCTCGATGGTCTTCAAGATTGATGAAGTGGAAGGCCATACCTTCAAGAAGATGTTCGTCCGAGTTAAACAGGAGCTCGTCACGTTCCGTGCTGATCTCCCATCGAACCCCAATGAGGTGACGGGAACGCGTCTCTCCCCTGTCGAGTGGAAGGAACGACTCGAGCGGGGTGACGCCATCGTGATTGATGGACGTACTGATTACGAATTCGATATTGGTCACTTCCGTGGTGCCATTCGACCAGATGTCGAGAGCTTTCGTGAGTTTCCAACCTGGATTCGAGAGCATCTCGGTGACAAAAAGGACACACCGATTCTCACATATTGCACAGGCGGGATTCGCTGTGAAAAGCTCACGGCGTTCATGATCCACGAGGGTTTCAAGAACGTATATCAACTCGACGGTGGCATTGTGACCTACGGGAAGGATCCGGAGACACGGGGATCTCTCTGGGATGGCAAATGCTATGTATTTGACGAGCGCATTGCCGTTGAGATCAACCATTCGGGCGACAAGCGTATCGTCGGCACGTGCCTCCATTGCGGCGGTCCAACCGAGACATACCTCAACTGTGCGAATCTACTCTGCAATCGTCAACACCTCGTGTGCGACGAGTGTGATGCCCAGTTCCAGCAGTGTTGCTCCGTAGAGTGCATGGAAGTAGCCTCAACACAGAGCGCATAGACGGCGTCCGACACGTCTCCTCACAAGCGATCGCCTTCAAAAGAAAAACGCCCGGTGTTCAGTTGAACACCGGGCGTTTTCAGTTTCGACTAGGTCGACTTATCGAGCGATGACGAGCTGTGTGCTCTGTGTCGTACCCGATACCGACACGACAACCGTGTACGTGCCGCTCGCAAGCGTCTCAATCGGAAGGTCGAGCGATTGCTGACCCTGAGCGACTGTTACGTCGTTGATGACTGCTACACGAGCGCCAGCGGCATTCATGATTTCAACTGTGGCAACACCGGCGACTGCCGAGGTGATGCTGAGTTGTGCAGCCGTGCGAGCTGGCTGTGGTGCAATTGCGAGTGCAGTTGCACGACCATCCGTACCAACTTCAACTTCAACTTCGTGGCTCATTGCTGATGAACCATCCTTGTCAACCGAAACGAGACGGTAGACATAGCGGCCCGGTGCAAGATCACGATCACGGAATGCATAGTCACGAGCAGTCAGCGACTGACCGGCAGCGCGGACTGTACCGATCGATGCAAACGACGTTCCATTGACAGCTGTGCCGGCCAGGAGGTCTGCACGTTCGATAGCGAAGTGATCGCTGTTCTTCTCTGTCATTGTCGTCCACATTACGTCGACGTTTGTTCCACGAGCCTTTGCATCAAACGATGTGAGTTCAACAGGAACAACACCACCACCGTTTGTTTCGAAGAAGTCGAAGATACCGCGAAGGACGCGCTCCGTGCCAGTGCGTTCGCCTTGATGCTGCCAGTGACGCCAATCGACGCCAAGGTACACGACGTTCGTCACAAGCGATGCCGTTGCCGAACCCATCACCGAGTCAGCTGTCTGACGATCGCCAAGCACGTATGTATAGCCGCGCTGTACTACCCCTGCGAGTGTTGGATCGCTATGGAGCTCAACAAGAGCCGGCAGTGGATCTGCATCGCCAGTGAATCCTGTGCGAGAGACGATCTCGACGAGTCCACGTGCAAGAGCATCACCACGAACGCGACGTCCATGGTATGTACCCGACGAAGGAACAGGGTTGCCCGGCGCATCATTGCGTACACGGAGGACCGACTGTACAAACGACTGGTCGTTGATGACGTCGAGGCCGACGTGCTGACGTGGATAGTTCTGACCAGCAACTGCAAGGTTGCGCTTTGCCGTTGGCGTACCCGACGCCACATACGCGCGCAGGTCACGACGCTCGAAGCGCGACAACGGGTTGTTGTCTGAAGACCAGAACAAAGTGCGATAGAGCGTGTAGTCGATCGCACGCTGTTCGAAGTTATCACGGTCAAGAATGTCGTACGAAATGTTGTCGTTGATTGCATCGTTTGCATAGCCAACCTTATCAAGGTTTGCCATCAAGCTATCTGCATTCAGACGAGCAGCAATCTGATTCGCAGTTGGTGTGCCGCTGAGAAGATTCAACGAACCACCACGCACCGAAGTGAGAACGCGCTTTGGCGAACGAGCCATGTAGAAGCGTACAACCTTCGACGTGATGTTGTTTGGTGTGTACTCAT
>CAYSMF010000002.1:0-207232 GCA_964432155.1 uncultured Melioribacter sp.
ATGCTTCTCGAGGCATACCTGTGGATTCTCACGTCCATTCTACCGGCCAGTGAATTTGGGCATCCGGATCCACAGTCGAAGATTCCGTTTCGTGAATCGACATTCCTGAATGCGATGAATGTCCTGGAGTCGAACAAGTATGGATCGAATGCTTTGATTGTGATCGCCCATGTATTTATCCTCTTGATCCAGAACAAGGAGAAAGAGGCGTATCGACGGATCCTCAATCTCAACGTGTATGCTACGAGGTATCTCAAGGGCGAATCGGAGCAGCGGTTGTGGTACTGTATCAAGGCTCTGCAGAAGGTTCCATCATTCCGCACACGTCCACATATGATGCGCGAGGCGATGGAGCCGCAGATCGCGCGTATTCGTCGGCTAGCAGATCTGCCGATGAAGAATGGATTCAACGAACTTGTCCCATGGGATGTGCTTCTCGAAGCCTACATCGCATGGGAGATTGAGCGTTCGCGCTCAGGGGTGAGGTGAGCCCCCTACACGAGCGTGTAGAAGTCGCCACCGGCATCGCTATTGATATGTACGACGCCAGCGCGGACGAGCTTGACAAGGATCTGTGCGGCTCGTCGCTTTGAGATATTTACAAGTCGAGCAAAGTCGGTGACGCTCGCACGTCCGTGGCGCTCGAGATAGGTAAACAGACGCCGTTCGCGATCTCCGATGCTCAAGGTCATCGGTGGTGAAGTCGGATTTTGACTTGCCAGAATGCGCGTCATCTCGCGACTCGCAGTCACGGATTTCTCCCCTTGCCGGATGTAGGCCTTGCGTTCGTGCGGACGTTCGTGTGGATCGTCGGAGACGAGGCGATGGGGCTTGTTCTGGCTGTTTGGGACGTGAATGATGACGACATCACGGAAGTCGATTTCGACCACCTCTGTCGTCATTGCAAGCTCAGGTGTAATCACATGACTGCACGCTTCTACCTGAGCGATCTGTTCTTTCTCGGATTCAACGCCGACAATCGTGCCGTTGTCGTCAACTCCGATCAGCAACATCCCGCCAGTTGTGTTAGCAAACGCAATGATCTCACGGGCAATCTTGTCGACTGTCGTGAATTTGCGCTTGAACTCAACCGTGGAGCATTCTCCACGGCTGATAATTTCCCGAAGCTCGTGCCGCTTCATGCATGCAATCGTTATTGGGCTTGGACGTACTTCCACTGTCCGGCCGGGACCCACCATTGCGGAGGATTGTAACCAGGACGAACCGACGAAAACGTGACGTTCTGGAGTCGACGGTTGTAGACCGCAGGGTAGAGTGGACTCCACAGGAAGACGTATGGCTGTTCACGAGCGATGATCTGCTGGAACTCCTTCATGTATGCCGTGCGCTTCTGTTCGTCAAACTCAACGCGGTTCATCTCAAGCAGCTGGTCAACACGTGGGTTCATGAAGCTCACGTAGTTGCTTCCGCGGTTCTTCGCTTGTGACGAGTGCCAGATCTGATATGGATCGCTAGGAATCGGATCGTTGATCCAACCGCCAATGTACATGTCGAACTGACGTGCCTTCTGGTTCTCTTGGAAGACACTCCACTCAAGCTTCCGGATCTCCATCTTGATACCAATCTTGCGCAACTCTTCTGAGAGATTCACCGCAAGTGCTTCACGGAGTTCGTTTCCGGCATTGATCAGCATCGTGAGGGTTAGCGGTGTGTTCCGTCCGTTGATAGCCTTGTCGAGGATGCCGTCACCATTTGCATCTGCCCAGCCAGCTTGCGCAAGCAACTGCTTCGCTACTGCCGGATCGTAGGCAATGTTCGGAAGTGACTTATCGTACTCAGGACGGTCCTGATAGATCGGTGAATTCACCGTGGTTGCAAGTCCGCGCACCAGCTGCTTAATGAGTGCTTCGCGATCCACACAATGCGCGATTGCCTTACGGACATTCACATCCGACAGGATTGGACGAGCCATGTTGAATCCGATGTAGGAATACGCCTGCGTCTGAAATGGATACTTGCGTAGGTGCGGTGTTGCAACCGTGTCGATTTCTTCCGTGTACTTTGTTGGCGGAACGTACTCCATGAAATCGATCTCAGCATTCTTTAGCGCAACAACGGCACTGTTACGATCATTGATCACCTTGTACACCAGCTTGTCTGCATAGGCTGGGTTCCACGCATCCTTGCCCTTGGCCCAGAATGCGTCATTTCGACGCAGCGTTACAGATTCGCCAGTCTTCCATTCTTCGTACATGTACGGACCCGTTCCGATGTTGAGCTTCGGATCGCGACGTACCTCCTCTGAACCGTACCAGTCAGCAAACTCCTTCATCGCAGGATTTGCCTGTGCAGCGTCAATCGACTTCGTCTCCGCAAACGAATACTTGTCTGTGAGCCCCTTTGGATCCAACACATGCTTTGGCATAATCCAGAGAGAGCCAAGGAAATACTCAGCCAAGAAGTAAGGCTGCGTCATCGTAATCACAACCGTTGTTGGTGAGGTTGCCACTACTTCCTTGATCGACTCATAGTAGTTGCGCAGCGCTGCAGCATCGGCAATCAGCGGATTGGCAATTGCCTTGAAGCTGAACACCACGTCGTTCGCGGTCAGTGGCTTGCCATCACTAAAGGTAATGCCTTGCTTGAGCGTGAAGGTATACGTTAGGTGGTCATCACTCACCAGTGGGCGCGCTTCGGCTAGCACCGGGTACAATTCCGTTGTCAGGAAATCCTGTCCGAGCAGCTTCTGAAACACCCGATCAGCCATTGCTGTTGCACCTGCATCCGATGTCACGTACGGATTGATACCGTGTGGATCGGAGAGCTGATGGATTACAATCCAATCCCCTGCTACGGGATCGCCCGCAACGTCTGATTCGGAAGTTGCCCCACCGCCACATGCTGTGAGGAATAGTGCGAAGGCCGCACTTGCGAGTACAAGGAACTTATTCATCATCTGATTGGAAGTACGTGACATTGCGTTGATCAAGAGATGTCAGTGAATGTTTCCGTCGTTGAATTTCTTCTTGGAGTCTGTCGGCAAGGACCTTTGATGCATCATATCCATAGGTCCGTAAGAGATAGTTCAGGGCAATTGTCTCCGAGATCACAGTGACATTTTTCCCTGGAAAAATGGGAAGCTTCACCGTTGGCAGCTGCACACCCATCACTTCCGTCGTTGATTCATCAAGCCCGGTGCGATTGTATTCCGTTTCACGATCGTACACTTCGAGCTCGACAAGGATTTCGCAGCGCTTTTGGAAGCGGATTGATCGAATCCCGAACATCTGGCGCACATCGATTACACCAAGTCCGCGAATCTCCATACAGTGTTTGACGAGTGATGTACCGGTACCCATCAGGATACTCTCACGCTTCTTGGTGAGCACAACGATGTCATCAGCTACGAGACGATGACCACGCTCAACAAGGTCAAGCGCGATCTCACTCTTACCGATGCCACTCTTGCCCGTGAAGAGCATGCCGACGCCGTACACGTCAACAAAGGACGCGTGGACGCTGAGCTGCTCGGCAAACTGATCGTCGAGGTACTCACTCAACAAGTAAATCGTCTTTGTCGTGTCGAACGGCGTAGTGAGCACGGCAATGCCATGCTGCTGCGCAAGATCAAGCAACTCCTGACTCAGCGTATGATCGTTGGCACACACAATCACTGGAACGTTAAACGCACAGATTCCAGCAAAGGCAGCGCGTCGTTGTTCTTCAGTGAGTGAGGTCAAATAGTAGAACTCAGTATTCCCGAAGAGCTGCACACGATAGTAGGTGAACAACTCCGTGTAGCCAGCCAGAGCAAGCTGCGGTCGGTGGAGACTCTTGTCAGTTATCCTGTTGTCGAGGCCGATCTCGCCCGTAAGAGGACGCAACGCGACGGGACCCGAGAGAAGCTCTCGGACCGTGATGTACTCTTTGACTGTTGGGATAAGGTTGCGAAGCGCCATGGCGGGAAAAATACGGTATTAGTGCTTCGCTGCTTTGTCGTGAATCTTGGCCAGCTGACGATGCACCTTGAGCGCAGCATCATGGATGGCCTTTGTTGGCTCCTCATGCTCAACTTTTGCCACCAGAATATTGCCATTGAGCTTTACGGTAAACTCACAAGAGACACCGATTGGCTCGGCAGATACGACAACATCAACTCGGGTTATCTTCTTTGTGAACTTCTCAAACCCGATGGCAGCCTCAGACGTGAGCGTATACTCCAAGTCTGTGAGTTCGTAGTGTCGCGTAGTGATATGAATATCCATGCCTACCTATCCTTTCCGCTAACCGTGGCGAATTACGACCGTGGTGTGGTCTTGGCTGGTGGACGAATAAACAGCAAAAATCCTATACGAAGCTGCATGCCCCCTGCTTGCACCGAATAATCAGCGCGGAGTCGCTCAGGAACACTTGCCACAAACGATGATGCGGCATCGCGCATGATGGGTGCGGAAAGGGGCATGTAGAGATACCCACCTTCGAGCGTGAGCGCTGCTCGAACGTTGTTCCCCACCTCACCATCAAGTCCGAGAGAGACTCCTGTTCGAAGGTGAACCGCAGGCACAATGTGCAAGGCATTGTAGCGCTCGCCCCCACGACGAGCTCCCGGAAGTGTGGAACTCGATAGCTCCTCGTTCCATTGCATCGTGATGTGTCCAATCCCAACACTTGCGCCCACATACCCGGTAAACTGGCGAAACACCGGGAAGTAATCCAGCGAGATCATGGCCGGTATACATGTCAGCGACATGTTCTGCGTGACGTTCTGAGAGGGCCCAAAGGAGGTATCGCGTAGGAGCGGACGGTAATCGTAGTTCTCACGCACAACAGCACGATAGTACCCCGCCGTCACACCAATACTTACGTCGTTGAGCTGATACGTCGAGAGCGATGCACCAAAACCTACGGGTACATCAAACCCACTGGCACGTCCGCCGAACACAGTTTGATAATCACGAAAGAACTGGTCGGCATCAATACCGAAGGTCCACGACGACGACACCTCGAAACGCACTGGACGCTGGTTGCCGGCACGTTCTGGACGAGCTTTGAGAACTTCGAGATCTTGCGCCATCACATCTGATGTGAGCGCAGCTACAAGCAGCCCCATCATCAGAGCGGCACGCATCACAAAATGCGCTTACCCATCGAGGAAGCGATGATCTCCGCGGCAAACTCAGCCGTCTTGTTTCGATCATCGAGGATTGGATTAACCTCGGCAACTTCAAGTGATGCGTAGGCATCAATCTGCGAGATCATTTCCATGAAGACATGCGCTTCGCGCATTGTCAGACCACCTGCAACAGGTGTACCCACGCCAGGTGCAACCGATGGGTCAACACCATCAACGTCGAACGAGATGTGAAGATGGTCGACAGAGCGCGACATGTCTTCGAGCACGCGCGATGCAATCTCATACATGCCAAGTCGATCAACATCAAACATCGTGTAGGCTGCAACACCAAGTTCCTTGATCAGCTCGCGCTCACCGGGATCAATGCTGCGGAGTCCGATCACCGCAAGGTTACGTGGGTCGAGCTTTGCGAAATCTCCACCAAGCGATGTGAGTTGCTTATGACCGTAGCCCATTGCAACCGCAAGAGGCATACCGTGGATATTGCCACTCGGCGTTGTGTCGGCTGTATTCATGTCGGCATGCGCATCGATCCAAATAACGCCAAGCGTCTTTCCATGCTCACGACAATGTGCGCCGATGCCTGCAAGTGATCCTACCGACATCGAGTGATCGCCACCAATGATCAACGGGAAGTCGCCTTCATCGAGAATGCCCTTAACGCGCGTGCATAGTACTTGGCTCATTGCAGCAACTTCAGGCAGGTACTTCAGTTTGGGATCTTGAAGCTCCTGGACTTCGATGTTGCGCACAGGGATGTCGCCCTCGTCAACGACGGTGTACCCAAGTGCCTCGAGCTTTACGTCAACATCAGCGATACGCAGTGCCGAAGGCCCCATGTCCACACCGCGTCGGTCGGCACCAAGGTCGATCGGGAATCCGAGCATACGCACACGTGTCGACTTACGCACGGCGTCCACCCATCAAATGTTGGAGAACAACCGACAGCTGATGCTTGAGTTGCTTGCGATGCACGACCATATCGACAAACCCATGCTCGAGGAGAAACTCAGAGCGTTGGAAACCCTCAGGGAGCTTGCGTCGAATCGTCTGTTCAATAACACGCGGACCTGCAAAACCAATCAGTGCCTTCGGTTCGGCGATAATCACGTCGCCAAGCATCGCATACGACGCCGACACACCACCTGTGGTAGGATCGGTGAGCAACGAGATATACGGCAGTCCTGCCTCGCCAATTTCCGATAGGAACGCACTTGTCTTTGCCATCTGCATCAGCGACAGTGCAGCTTCCTGCATACGAGCTCCGCCCGATGCCGAGATGAACACAAACGGCATTCCCTGCTCGAGAGCTCGGCGTCCGGCGCGAACGAACTTCTCGCCAACAACGGAGCCCATCGAACCACCGATGAAGCCGAAGTTCATACATCCGAAGGCGATCGGCATCCCGTGCACCTTACCTGTTCCAGTCGTCACAGCGTCTGGCAGGTCGGTTCGAGAATACGCTTCCTTCAGACGCGCCTTGTACGGACGTGTGTCGACAAACTCCAAGGGGTCGGCCGAGCGAACGTTTCGATCGGTCTCCTGCCACGTGCCTCGATCAATCAGCACATCGACGTACTTAGAGCTTCCGATGCGGAAGTGATGATCGCAGGAAGGACACGTAAACGCGTGCTCTTCGAGTTCCTTGCGATAAATGATCGTCGTGCACTCTGGACACTTTGTCCAAAGTCCATCGGGCATCTCACGGAGCTGCTGCTCGGTGGTGATGTTCTTATTCTTTCGGAGGAACCAAGCCATGTACAAAAGTACACAATAGAGCGTGCTTGGCGAGGGGCCAGACTGTGGGCCCGGACTTACTTACCGATGGCGAGAACTTCGTATTGAATGACGCCGGCCGGAACCTTTGTCTCAACCACATCTCCAACAACACGGCCGAGGAGGGCTTTACCAAGCGGACTTGTCACGGAAAGCTTGTTGTGCTCAAAATCAGCTTCTTCGGCTGACACCAATTGGTATTCGATCTCTTTGTTTGTCTTGCGGTTCATCAGCTTGACGCGGCTCAGGATGTAGACCTTATCGTCTGGGAAGTCCTTCGCGTCGATTACTTGCGCCTTGCCGAGCATTGTCTGAATGCGGGAAATGCGAATCTCGAGGAGTTCTTGGGCGTGCTTGGCGGCGTCGTAGTCGGCGTTTTCTGACAAGTCGCCGTGGCTACGCGCTTCGGCAATCTTCTGGGCAATATCCCGACGTCCATTGGTCTTGAGTTCATGCAGCTCCGCCTGGAGCTCGTGGAGCTTTTCTTTCGTGATATAGACGGCGTCGCTTGACATCGCACTGACTCCAATTCCGTTGAGGTTCGATGGTGATCTCGATAAAAAAAACAAAGCCGCGCTGCGGCTTTGTTACCTGCTAATGTACAACAGATGCTGGGCTGTTCCAACCCCACGCATTTTCGGTTACAGATGGCGAAGCACGTGCCCCATCTTGTCGCGCTTGGTCTCGAGATA
This sequence comes from uncultured Melioribacter sp., assembly GCA_964432155.1. Lineage (GTDB taxonomy): Bacteria > Bacteroidota > Ignavibacteria > Kapaibacteriales > Kapaibacteriaceae > UBA10438. The sequence goes on from CAYSMF010000002.1 coordinate 7,564, forward strand.
GCCTAGATTCTCCTTTGTAGGGGCAACCTCAAGTCCAACTAACTCAACCACTTCCAAGCCGTGCGATTGGAGTCCAACGCGCTTCTTCGGGTTGTTCGTCATCAACCGCATTTTCCTCACTCCAAGGTCGTGCAGGATCTGCGCACCGATGCCATAATCCCGTGGGTCTGGAGGAAATCCGAGATGCGTGTTCGCCTCAACGGTGTCCAGCCCCTGCTCCTGGAGCGCGTAGGCCTTAATCTTATTGACCAGGCCAATACCCCGCCCTTCTTGCCGCATGTACAGTACAACACCGCTGCCCTCGCGCTCTATCATATCAAGCGCTGCATGCAACTGTGGTCCACAGTCGCACCGACGCGAGCCGAAGATGTCGCCCGTGAGGCATTCGCTATGGACACGGACAAGCATCGGTGTCTCTGGATTAATCTCACCCTTGATGATGGCGACATGTTCCTTGCCATCGATATTATTCTGGTAGACACGCAGCAGGAAATCGCCGTGATCACTCGGAAGCCGAGCTTCAGCAACCATCTCGACGAGGGTCTCTTTTGAGCGGCGATAAGCAATCAAATCCTGCACCGAGATCATCTTCAACTCATGCGCACGGGCCATCTCAAGGAGGTCTGGAACGCGCGCCATCGAACCGTCAATCTTGAGGATCTCGCACAACACGCCAACAGGTTTCAGACCAGCCATACGCATGAGGTCCACGACGGCCTCGGTATGACCAGCACGACGAAGGACGCCGCCTTCCACAGCAATCAGCGGAAAGATGTGACCAGGTCGCGCAAAGTCTGATGGGGCTGCTTTGTCGTCAGCCATGGCGCGTACGGTTGCTGTGCGGTCGCTCACACTAATGCCGCTGGCTGTTCCGTGCACATAGTCAATGCTGACCGTGAAGCGCGTGCCGTGCAACGCCGTGTTTGTGTTCACCATGAGTGGAAGATCAAGCGCACGCGCCCGTTCCTCAGTAAGGCTAACACAGATGAGCCCCCTGCCCTCGGTGGCCATGAAGTTGATGTTCTGCTCCGAGCAGAGCTCAGCAGCGCAAATCAGATCGCCTTCGTTCTCGCGATCCTCGTCATCAACAACAATGATGCACTTACCGGCAGCGAGGTCGGCCAGGGCTGATTCGATCGTATCTAGCATGTTACTTCGTGAGAACGCTTGCTACAGCACTCTTGTCGAACTTGACGTGTGTGTTCGAGGCAATCGTGACTGTGACCGATGTTTCATCGACCTCATGCACTGTGCCGTGAATACCGCTTGAGGTAACCACTGGATCACCCTTCTTGATGCTCGAAAGAAGCTTTTGATGTTCCTTCGCGCGCTTTTGCTGCGGACGGATAATCATGAAGTAGAACACGGCGATCACACCACCGAACATGAGGACGTTCATGATAAGTGGATCGACAGCGCCAGGTGCTGGTGCTTGGATGAGTGCGAGAGCAAGCATGTGGGTTCAGGAATGCTGAAACAAGATGTTATTGACGTGGTGCGTTGAGACGTTCAATCGTCTCTGCTGCCCATTGACGATACGTGCCCTCAAGAATTTTCTCGCGGGCGGTACGAACGAGCCAGAGATACAATGCGACGTTTTGAATCGTAGCAAGCATCAGGCCCAGGATTTCCCCGGCATGGAACAGATGACGAAGATACGCCATGCTGTAGTTCTGACTGCTCTCGGCACCAACCAGCGCGTCGATCGGCTCGTCGGCCGTCTTCCATCGCGCATTCTTGATGTTCACGCGTCCTGATGTGGTAAACAGGGTTCCGTTGCGGGCATTTCGCGTGGGCATCACACAGTCGAACATGTCCACGCCGAGGTCGATCGCGCGCAGGATATTCTCCGGAGTACCAACACCCATGAGGTACCGTGCCTTGTCTTTGGGCATCACCTCGGTCGACGCCTGTGTCATGGCATACATGTCCTCAGCAGACTCTCCAACGCTGAGTCCGCCAATAGCATAGCCTTCAAAGTCCATGTCGACCAGTGATCGCATACACTGCTGACGAAGGTCAGGATAGACGCTTCCTTGGCCGATACCAAACTGGGCCTGCCGATGACCATACAGGAATGGCGTGGCCAGATGATGCGCACGTGATCGCTCAGCCCAACGCAGCGTAAGCTCCATCGACTGACGCGCCTCTGTGTAGGTAGCTGGGTGTGGCGTACACTCATCGAGCACCATCATGATGTCGCTACCGATCGCGCGTTGGATTTCAACCACGCTCTCAGCCGTAAAGACGTGCTTCGAGCCGTCGATGTGTGACCGGAACTCAACGCCCTCCTCGCTCATCGTACGGAGGTCGCGCAGCGAGAACACCTGGAACCCGCCGCTGTCGGTAAGAATTGGTCGATCCCAGGTAGAGAACCGATGCAAGCCACCCATAGCACGTAAGGTATCGGTACCTGGACGCAGATACAGGTGGTAGGTGTTCCCGAGAATGATCGGTGTGTCGAGCTCACGTAGCGAGCGGTGATCCATAGCCTTGACCGCACCCTGCGTACCAACCGGCATAAAGATCGGTGTCGGAATCTCCCCGTGGTCGGTAACAAGTCGACCAGCACGTGCCGCCCCGTTCGGGTCGGTGCATTCCAGAGAAAAGAGCGAAGTTGCGGTACTCATGTACCAACAAAAGTACTGAGTTATCGTCAAAGGCCCGGATCGGGCGCATTACGACGCACACAACGTTTCAATTTCATCTCTTAAAGGACCCTATCATGGCCGTCTTGGTTGGAAAGAAAGCTCCTCGATTCGCAGCGCAAGCTGTTATTAACGGCGAAGAAATCGTCGAGAACTTTTCCCTCGACCAGTACCTCGGTAAGAAGCATGTAATCTTCTTCTTCTACCCGAAGGACTTCACATTCGTTTGCCCAACGGAACTGCACGCATTTCAAGAGCGCTTGGCTGAATTCGAAGCCAAGGGCGTTGCCATCGTTGCATGTTCAACAGACACAGAGCAGTCGCACTGGGGCTGGCTGCAATTGCCAAAGGATAAAGGTGGCATCCAAGGCGTTACGTATCCGATCGTTGCTGACACGAACAAGACAATCTCATCGAACTACGACGTGCTCGATGGCGGGTATGAGTACAACGATGATGGCGAACTCACAGCAACAAGCGAACTGATCGCATACCGCGGTCTCTTCCTGATCGATAAAGACGGTGTTGTTCAACACCAAGTGGTGAACAACTTCCCTCTTGGTCGCAGCGTTGACGAAGCGATGCGCATGGTTGACGCGCTGCACTTCTTCGAGCAGAAGGGCGAAGTCTGTCCGGCAAACTGGCAAGCAGGTAAGGACGGACTCAAGGACACACACGAGGGCGTAGCGAGCTATCTCGCGAAGCACTAATCGGCGTCGAACCGTTACAACACATGAAGACATGACGAGCGCAGAGGAGCAATCCTCTGCGCTCGTTGCATGTTCAGCATATCGTTATTGAATGATGCCACCACCAACGACATCGTCGCCTTCGTACATCACCACACTCTGTCCTCGAGCAATGGCACGACGAGGTTCGTCGAACTCCACATGGAGGATACCATCAGCATCGGTGTAACAGAGCGCAGGAGCGCCGTCGTCCTTGTACCGAATCTTGACGGTGAACCGCTGGGGATCACGCAGGTCTGCATACTTCAGAAGGTTCACACTATGAGCCGTGAGCGACATCGCATCAAGCTTCTCGGCTGTGCCGAGCTCAACGATGTTCTGCTCCGGCAGCACATTCAACACGAACAATGGTTCACTGTGCGCGATGCCAAGCCCCTTGCGCTGTCCGACCGTATAGAACGGGTAGCCATCATGCTCTGCGATGACCTTCCCGTCGAGCATGAACGCTCCCTTCCCCACACGCTGTTCCAGATCCGGAACAGCGTCGCGCAGGAATCGGCGGTAATCATTATCTGGAATGAAGCAGATCTCGTACGATTCAGGCTTCTTTTCGATGCCAAGCTCCAGCCGTTCTGCTTCCTGTCGTGATTGCGGCTTCGTGAATCCAGCCAACGGGAAGAGCGTTCGGGCAAGATGCTCTTGACGGACACTCCAGAGCATGTACGATTGATCCTTCGTCAGATCCGCGCTGCGGCGGATCCATCGGCGACCCGTTGTCTCGTCGTGCATGATCTGCGCGTAATGCCCGGTGGCGATATACTCTGCTCCGAGGGCATCCGCCTTGCGAAGCATCTCGCCCCACTTGATCTGACGGTTACACCGGACACATGGGTTTGGCGTGTTCCCTGCGAGGTAATCCTCGACGAAGTAGTCGATGATGTTCTCTTTGAAGCTCTCGGTAAAATCCACCGTATAGTGCGGAATGCCGAGTCCGAGTGCAACGCGTCGCGCATCGTTGATGCCATCAAGCGAACAGCATGAGGAGTCATTCCCCACATTTCCGCCAACATCTTCGTACTTATACGTCTTAATCGTGATGCCGATTACATCCAGCCCTTGTTCCACGAGCAGACCCGCAGCGACACTGGAATCAATGCCGCCGGACATTCCGACAATCACTCTATGTTGGTTTCGTTCCACTGTGGTAGCTTTCGCGTCTTCACAAAACTAGCGATGTCACAACGATTCATCCCCGCCAAACCCGACCCCGCAAGCAAAGCCTTTTGGAGTTGGTACTTCCACCGTAGCGTTCGACGTGCCTTTTCGGCATGTTGGATCACCGGTGAGTCGAATCTCAACGCACAGCGCTCGGACGGCGTACCGACCATTTTCGCATGCACCCACAGTTCTTGGTGGGATGCGGCGATGACCATTGTACTGTCGCTTCGCGAGTACCGTCTGGATGCCGACGGGATGATGGAGTACAAGCAGCTGACGAAGTACCGGTTCTTTTCGCGCATTGGCATGTTCAGCGTCATCCGCGAGGACCCACGCAGTGCAATGATGTCGATTGCGTACGCGGCAGACCGTCTGCGCGACACCTCACGACATTTGTGGATGTTCCCTCAGGGCACACTCATTCATCAGGACCTCCCCGTGGCCGCAGAACCTGGAATCGGCATTCTTGCCAAGAAGCTTGGAGATGTGCGCATCATTCCTGTCGCCATGCGCTACGAGCTGCTACGGAGCCAGCATCCTGCATGCTGGGTGCAGCTTGGTGAACCTTTGATCTATACCACTCACCAGTCATCATCGATCCGGTCGATTGTAGATGATGTTTCAAATGCGCTGACAGCTTGTTCGTCATCCCTGCGCAGCGACGCGCATGCGGAACGATCGGAGAACTACCGATTGTTTGTTGCTGGTCGCCGATCAATGGATGCAGCATTCGACGCTGTCACGCGACAATGATCAACTACGAACACATGTCTCACGTTTCATAGAATCAACTCTCATGGAAATCATTCATCCTCAACCAGGCGAGCTCAGCACTCTGCTCGCCTCCCACGAGAACGTCGTCATCAAATTCTACGCCGACTGGTGTGGATCCTGCAAGCTCTTCGCGCCGAAGTTCCGCCGCTTGTCGGCCGACGAACGGTTCGATGGAATTGCCTTTGTTGATATCAACGCTGAGAACGATCAAGAAGCGCGCACGCTTGCTGGTGTCGACAACCTACCGTTCTTCGCAACATTCAAGAACGGTGCGCTCGTCGAGGGTACTGCAACAGCGAAGGAAGAAACAGTGGTCGCAATGCTCGAAAGACTCAAGGCATGAACATCGCCATGATTAAGGGGCTCGTAGAGGCCGCCACTCTCGAGCAACTCCAGCAAGCGGAAGCTGCATTGCTTGACGAGCAACACCCTGCGATTGCCGTGCCTGGCGTCGACGAGGGCGAGCAGCTCACGCATGTGCTTGCTGCCATCTATGTACACGAACGGATGGCTGCCGATGGCGTTGATGCCATGACAGCCATCCGTGAATATGCGAAGCGTGTTCGGGCGTCGATTAGTTAATCGACTGCCTGCCTGATTATTCGCGCACCAGACGTGCGGTCCACATCGACGAGCCAGCGCTTACGCGCACCACGTATGTTCCGGCCGCAATTCCGGTCATGTCGATACCAAACTCCCGCAGATCATCACTGATAGGAGCACGGAGCACCACACGCCCCATGATGTCGATCACTTCGAGTGAACGCATCATTGCCATTGGGAGTGTTACCGTTGCGCGATCCAGCACTGGATTTGGATAGATCGCCATTCCCCCCACTGGTGCTTCTCCCTCAACTGATGTTGGGGTAAGCGTCAGAACGAAGTCTGAAGAGGTATTGCGACACTTGTTGCTGTTCTCAACGCGCACGGCGTACGTGCCACTCGTCTTTGCAACGTACTCGCGGGCCGTAGCACCTGGGATCTCCTTGCCGTCGAGCAACCACTGGAACACGGTAATGCCACCGATGGCTGATGAACGGAGTGTATCTGCGCCACGCTGTGTGATTGTTGGCTTCGTTGGCGATGTCTGAATGGTAACAGCAACCGGCGTCGAAACGGCGCGGCAACCGTTGGCATCCGACACATTCACTGTGTAGTTGCCAGACTGCGACACAGCCCTAAGGACGATGCGACGTGTTGTGTCGCCATTCGACCAGCGGTACGACGCGTAACCTGCATTTGCCTCCAGAACAACCGAGTCGCCAACGCATCCCGTTGTTGCTGTAACACGCGTGATCGATGGCGTGGTCGCAGAGCACTGCTTCACATCCACCTCCCACATGCCACGACCGAACGTTGCGATACGCAGGGTGTTCGTCGTTGCATTCAGACGCATCGCGCTCACTGGCGCAGCTGGCAGCCCAGTGCCATACTTCTGCCAGAATCCCGATCCTTCATCCGACGAGAACACGCCGAGATCTGTTGCAGCAAAAAGACGATTCGGTGTGCCACGCTGATACACGACGGCATTGCACGGGACGTTCGGAAGGCCAGAGCCTGAGATGTTCGAGACTGCGCCATTGTTGACTTCGAGCACCTTCTGTCCACCATTGAATCCGCCGATTGCCACCCAGAATCGCTTCGGATCCGTTGGGTGCACTTCAATACCCATGATGGTACCGGAGATACCCGTTTGCTGTGTCCACGCTGTGCCGCCATTGGTGGTAAACCATAGCGCCGAGTTGTACGACACGTAGATGTATTGCGGATTCGATGGCGCAACCGCAATCCAACGCATTGGAACGGTCGTTGCAATGTTGGAGATGCGCGTCCAAGAAACGCCGCTGTTTGTTGTCTTGTAGAGCTGACCGTATCCGATGTAGGCAGTTCCCATTGTCTTCGGATCTGCTGCTACAGGCGCCACCCACGCCACGAGGCTCTCACCACGCTGGTTACGGTTCGACGTGAAGATCCAGTTCGCACCTTGGTTGGTTGTACGATAGAACTGTCCATCATACTGACTTGCATACATGATCGACGGATCGACATGGTCGATTGCAGCCATCATACCGTCACCGTCAAGCGTATGCACGAAGCTCTGACCTGCGTTCTTCGACAACGCGGTGCCGTTATCCTGCGAGCCACCGATAATCAAGCTCGGGTTTGTTACCGACGTCGCCAGTCCGTAGTACTGTTGAATCTTCAACCCGTTGCTACAGTCGCGCCATGTCATGCCCCCGTCTGTTGAACGAGCTACCCCACCGTCGTGGGTTGCGAACAGGCGGTTCAGTGAAGGATGGTACTTCGCGTAGTGATGGTCGGCATGTACCCATGGTGCACCGGAGCCTGTCCAGTGCGCCGATAGAATCCATTGCTGTCCGGCTGTTGTTGTGCGCCAGAGATTCACGCCACCAACAAACATGTGGTTCGCATTTGTCGGCGAGATTTCCATCGACAAATCGTACCACCCTTGTCCGCCCGATCCTTGTCCACTAGCATTCCAGTGGAGCAGATTGAGCGACGTGTTGATCTCGCTGAAGGACTCAGCTGCATTTGTCGAGCGATACACACCTTCGAGGCCGTTCGTTGAGGCATCCGATGCGACGGCACCAACCACATTGGCATTGGCCTTCGACACCGCAAGACGAATGCGGTTTGCGCGTGGGATTGAGAACGTCTCTTCCCAGTTTACGCCGTTGTTCGTCGAACGAAAGATCTTCGCGTTTCCGTTGAAATTGAACGTCGAAGCATACAGAATGTCGGGATTCGATGGATTCGCGACGAGATCGCGGAATGTGCCATTGATCGACTGGCGGAACGTTGCGCCTCCGTCGGTTGAGCGGAGAATGCCGCTGTAGGATGCCGCAACAACTACGTTTGGATTGCGAGGATCGACAAAGAGACGTCCAACGATAGCATTCTGCGAAGCTTCGAACGAGAGGCCTGTCGTATTCCATGTAACGCCGCCATCGGTCGACTTAATCACGCCGTAGCTGAACGCGTCATATCCTGTCACGCTCCCTGGGTTTGCACCATTGACGTCGCCGGTGGCAACGTAGATGATTTTATCGCTGCTTGGAGCAACGGCAATGTCGCTGATGCCAATTACAGGTATGATGTCGATGTTGACATACGACCATGTCGATGCACCGTTCGTGCTTTTCCAGACACCTCCGGCAGCAGCACCGATCCACATAAGATTTGGATCCTGGCGCGAGAACTCAATCACGTTGACGCGTCCAATGCCGTTCCATGAAGGGCTCTCCCCTGGCAAATCGGGGGCGATAGGACCGAGGTCCTTCCAAGCCTTCGTTGCGAGTACATCGTCGCTTGGCTTTTGCTGTGCCACACGCTGGTGCTCACGGGCATACAGCGCAGGACTCGGGAACGACCCATCGTCCATCAGTCGTCCATGCCAGTACCACTCCCAACGGCGGAGTTGCTTGTTCGGCTTGATCGCTCCATCGGCTTGTGGTTTCTCGAGATGCTTGCTCAGCTCGGCACGAACGCGCTCGTACTGGGTCTGTGCCAGCACACTCGAGTGCACGATTACTGTGCAGACAAGTGTCAAGAAGACGGCAAAAGTTCTCATGGTGTACTGCAGTAATGAAATGATGTTCGAGGTATGACGCGAAAAGTCGGCTAGGTGTTACCAATTTTCCCCTTCAGCTTGGCAATTTACGACCGATATTTGCGCGGACATTACGCCACTGGAGAAGAAACATGGACAAGGCCTTTCTCGAACGCCTACAAAGCGAACTCAACGACATCGACCAAGCCGGATTGTATAAGCGGGAACGCATCATTACCTCGCACCAGGGTCCGGAGATCACCGTGGCCGGTCGTGAGGGTAGCGTGCTCAATTTCTGCGCGAACAACTACCTAGGGCTGTCGGCGCATCCCGACATCATCAACGCAGCAAAAACCTACCTCGACACGCGTGGATTTGGGATGTCGAGCGTCCGCTTCATCTGCGGAACGCAGGATATCCATCGCGAGCTCGAGCAGAAGATTGCTGCTTTCTGTGGAACTGATGATACCATCCTCTACGCCGCGTGTTTTGACGCGAACGGTGGAGTGTTTGAGCCCCTTCTCGGCGAAGAAGATGCAATCGTGTCTGACTCGCTGAACCACGCCTCGATCATCGATGGTGTGCGTTTGTGCAAGGCAAAGCGCTACCGCTATGAATCGTGCAACATGGAAGAGCTGGAAGCCCAGCTCAAGCAGGCCCGCGCCGATGGTGCACGCACGGTGCTGATTGCCACCGATGCTGTGTTCTCCATGGATGGCACTATCGCACCACTCGATACGATCTGCGATCTCGCCGACCGCTACCAGGCTCTCGTGATGGTCGATGAATGCCATTCGATGGGATTCATGGGAGCACATGGACGCGGCGTTGTTGAACACTGCGGTGTAACTGGTCGCGTCGACATCATCACAGGTACACTAGGCAAGGCACTTGGTGGTGGTATCGGTGGATTCACGACAGGCCGCAAGGAGATCATCGACATGCTCCGCCAGCGGTCACGTCCGTACCTCTTCTCAAATTCGCTCCCGCCATCAATTGTGGGTGCCGGCATCGCCGTAATGGATTTGCTGAGCTCGACAACAGAGCTTCGTGACCGACTCGAGCAAAACACGGCATACTTCCGTGAGGGCATGAGTAAGCTTGGCTTCGATATCGTGCCAGGCACGCATCCGATCACTCCTGTGATGCTGTACGATGCACCTCTTGCACAAAAGATGGCTGATCGTCTTCTCGAACTTGGCATCTACGTCATCGGCTTCTTCTACCCTGTTGTACCAAAGGGCAAGGCGCGTATTCGCGTCCAGGTCTCGGCGGCTCACACGCGTGAACACCTCGACGCTGCTATCGCAGCATTTGCAACCGCCGGACGTGAACTTGGAGTGATTCAATGACAATCGGTATTTGTGGCGCTGGAACAATGGGGCGCGGCATCGCGATCACATCGCTGATGGCCGGACATACAGTCGTCCTTGTCGACCTCAGTGCCGATGCATGCACCACTGCTGTGGCCGCAATCACCAAGCAACTGTCAGCAGCCGTCGAGCGCGGCAAACTCGCACAAGCCGACTTCGACGCATGCGTCACGCGCTGCTCGACCTCGACAGACGTTGCTGCGATGGCACCGTGCGACATCGTGATCGAGGCTATCGCTGAGCGCCTAGATATCAAGCATGCATTCTTCCAGTCGGTTGAGAAGGTTTGCCGACCAGATGCGATTCTCGCCAGCAATACCTCGTCAATTAGTATCGCATCACTCGCTCGTTGCTTGCAGGATCCGACGCGGTTCGTGGGCTTGCACTTCTTCAACCCCGCTCACATCATGAAGCTCGTGGAAGTGATCCGCGGACCACGAACAGCAGATCATGTAGTGACGTCGTGCGTGGATCTTGCACGCGGACTCGGCAAGACGCCAGTTGTCGCCAAGGATGCTCCCGGCTTCATCGTCAATCGTATTGCACGGAACTACTATAACGAGGCACAACGCATCGTGATGGAGGGGGCTGCAACAATCGAACAGACCGACGCATTGATGCAGGGCCTTGGCTTCAAGATGGGTCCGTTTGCGTTGATGGATTTGATCGGCGTCGATGTAAACCTCGACGTGACAAAGTCCCAATGGCAACAGTTCTTCTATGAGCCACGCTTCACACCATCGCTATTGCAACAGCAGTACGTAGATGCGGGACTGCATGGCACCAAGTCTGGCGGTGGGTTCCGGAGCACGTCGAGCACTGAATGATCGCACGCATCGCTCAGCGGTTCTCGCAATCGTTACGTGGTGACCGCTTCTCCCGGTTCGCAACGATCGTGTCAATCGCAAGCGTCGCGCTTGGATGTATGGCTTTGATCGTGTCGATGAGTATCCTACAAGGCTATGAGGATGCTATCGAGCGAACAGCATTGCAGTTCACGGCAGATATTGAAGTCAAACCTCGATTCGGTAGCATGTTGGCCGATCCAGTGGTCACCGGCATACGCGCTGCACAGCAGGACGGCATTGTCGCCATTGATCGAGTACTTTCTCGTGAAGCCCTCGTGCGCGGTAATAACGGCATCGACGGCGTTATGCTTGTCGGCATGTCACCAGAACGCGTCAACAAACTCATGACACCTCTCATCGTTCGAGGTGAATCAGCTACCCATGAATCCGAGGTGCTCATTGGGAGTGGATTATCCGAGCGACTCTCGGTGAATCCAGGCGATACGCTGCTGTTCTATTCGTCGGACGAGCAGCGCCAATCCCCTCGCATCTTCCAAGCGCGCGTCGGTGCTGTGATCTCGTGTGGCATGACATCCTACGATGAGTCCGTGGTTGTCTTCCGTCGCACCATGCTCGCACAGCATCTGCGCGTCGACTCGAGTGCTGCCTCCAGCTTACTGATTACAAGTCAAGACCGGACGTCGATCGGAGCACAGCAGCGCGCGCTCCAACAAGAGCTGGGTCCGGACGTAATGGTGTTTACCTACCAAGATGCATTTGCTACCGTATCATCGTGGATTGCCTTGCAACGCGAGCCGATCCCGATCATCCTCGGGCTCATCTCACTCGTAGCCGGCCTTACAATGATCTCGACGCTCCTCATCGCTGTCGTCGAGAAGTCACGATCGATTGCCATCCTCATCACACTCGGGATGTCGCCCGTGCGCGCGGGCCTTGTGTTTGTCATGCGTGCAATTGCGATCAGCGTCACGGGAAGCATCGTGGGAGTGACACTGGCGTTTGTCCTTCTAGTGGTACAGGACCAATTCCACCTCATCACGCTTGATGGAGCGCTGTACTACGTGAGCGTCTTGCCCGTGAGCTTCCCTGTTCTACCGTTTGTGCTCGTCCCAATCACATCGATTGCACTTGCACTTCTCGTAGGGTTGGTGCCAATGGCAGTTGCTATGCGCGTTCGTCCTGCGCAGGCGCTGCGGTTCGAGTAATCACATAGTGATCAACGCTGATCCGACCAGGTCCGAACAGCGCGATACAGATGCTCAGGATCAGGTACAGAAGCGCAAGCTCTTTGTCACTGAACGGATCACCACCATGGAACACGAAGGTGATGATGAAGAACAACACCGCAATCGCAAGTGCGATCGGACGCGTGAGGAATCCAACTGCGAGCAGAATCCCACCAACGAACTCAAGGTACGCTGTCATCATGCTGAGTAGCCCTGGAAGGGGCCATCCTCGCGACGCAAGATGCTCAGCCATGCCAGCCGTACCCTCGAAGACTTTGGGTGTTCCGTGGTAGATCATCATCACACCAACGAGGACACGAAGGACAATAGGCACGATCTGTGTCATCCATGGCTGCGTGAACAGACGTGGATATGACTGCAGCATACTCATCGTGATGTCATGATGGTTGTGAGCGATGATCCATGAATGCCTGCGAGTTCAGCAACTGATGCAGAGACAAGCTCAGCTACTTCAAATCGCTCGCCCCCTGTCATGCCGAGGGACGTTACCGGAACGTCGGCAGCGACACACGCAGCGGTCAGTGCATCAACATGCTGTGGCGGAACAGAGACGAGAATGCGGCTCTGCGCTTCACCAAACAGATCGGCTGCATGGTGGGCAAATGGAACCGTGCTGACGACGCCAACTCCTGCGCCAAAGGTCATCTCTGCGAGGGCGACCATCAGGCCCCCTTCCGAACAATCGTGTGCTGCTGAGACCAAACCACCACGGATTGCTGCGAGAACGACCTTTTGCAAGCGAACCTCTTGATCAATCTCGAACGATGGTGCATCGCCCGTGATCTTTCCGTTGATGACCTTGAGATACTCCGAACCGCCGAGCTCTGCACGATGCCAGCCAATCATCATCACATGTTCACCCGCCGTACGGAAGCTGTTGCCGACGATCGTTGACACGTCGTCGATCAAACCAAGCATGCCGATTGTTGGTGTCGGAAACACGGCGTGCTGTTGTGATTCGTTGTGGAAGCTCACATTACCACCAGTCACTGGTGTGTTCAGTGCGCGGCACATGTCGCCCATGCCTCGAATAGCTTCGGCGAACTGATAGTACACTTCCGGATCGTACGGGTTGCCGAAGTTGAGACAGTTCGTGATCGCTACAGGCTCTGCACCAACGCAGACGCAGTTACGCGCTGCTTCTGCAACGGCAAGAGCACCGCCACGATATGGGTTGAGATACACATACCGCGAGTTGCAATCAGTTGTGACTGCGACGGCCTTGCCCGGGAGCTCCTTGATGCGAAGCACAGCTGCATCGCCACCACTACGCATCACCGAGTTGTCGCCGACCTGAGAATCGTACTGTTCGTACACCCAGCGCTTGCTTGCAATTGTTGGCGAGGCCAACAAACGCTTGAGCACGTCGGTGCACTGTTGCTGATCGAGATGACCCCCGTTGTCAACCGGACGTTGTGTGAGGTCGAGATACTCTGGACGACGCTGCTCGCGTGTATACACGGGAGCATCACCACCGAGCACAAGCGACTGTGCAGGAATGCGCGCAACGAGACGGTCGTGACGCGTGAAGGTGACGAAGCCATCATCCGTTACGTCGCCAATGTGTACGAATGGCACATCCCATTTAGCACACACTGCGGCAGCTTCAGACTCCATGCCCTTCTTTACCACGACGAGCATGCGCTCCTGTGATTCGGAAAGCATGATTTCGTAGGCGCTCATTCCGTCTTCACGCAGCGGGACCTTGTCGAGGTTGATCGACATTCCAACGCCACCCTTTGCACTCATTTCGGCTGTTGAACACGAAATGCCAGCAGCACCCATGTCCTGCATACCAACGACAACGCCTGCATCGATCAACTCAAGCGACGCTTCGAGGAGGAGCTTCTCCGCAAACGGATCACCGACCTGCACGGTCGGACGCATGTTCTCGGTCTCTGCATCGAACTCACGTGATGCCAGCAGCGATGCACCGTGGATACCGTCGCGTCCAGTGCTTGAACCCATGATGAACACAGGGTTGCCAGGACCTTCTGCTGTCGCTGATGCCATACGGTCTGCACGCAGCACACCAACAGCCATTGCATTCACGAGTGGATTGTCGGTGTAGCAGCGGTCGAAGTAGATTTCACCACCAACCGTTGGCACGCCGAAGCAGTTGCCGTAGTGGCCGATGCCACTCACGACTCCCTTGACGAGGTACTTTGTGCGCTCGGTATCTGGTTCGCCAAAGCGAAGCGAGTTCAATGCTGCGATTGGACGTGCACCCATCGTGAAGATGTCACGAAGAATGCCACCAACACCTGTTGCTGCCCCCTGAAATGGCTCAACAGCACTCGGGTGGTTATGCGATTCAATCTTGAACGCAACACCATATCCCTGTCCGATGTCAATAACACCCGCATTCTCTTCTCCAGCAGCAACAAGCATGCGTCCGCCAGAGCGCGGCAGCGTCTTGAGCTGCAGAATGGAGTTCTTGTACGAGCAGTGCTCACTCCACATCACGGAGTAGATGCCGAGCTCCGTGTATGATGGCGTGCGACCAAGTCGCTCGCAAACGAGTGCATACTCGTTCTCGGTGAGTCCAAGTTCTTTTGCTGTGTCGACGGTGACGTCGAGCTCACTGTAGGGGATGTGTTCAGTCATGGGATGGTAGTGGTTGACGTCGTTGATCTTCTGCTGAGAATCCAAAAGCCGCCATCGACGCAATTGCCGAGAGTAAATCATCGCTTGGGAGCTGCGGCCAATGCTCCTTCACGTAGAACGTGTTGTACTTGCCCGACCGAAATGGCTCAGAATCAAGCACGATGCGGCAGAACGGAATTGTTGTTTTGAGACCGACCAGTTGATACTGATCGAGTGCTTTGATTGTGCGGTCGATACATGTGTTGCGATCTTCCGCATGTACAATCAGCTTCGCAACCATCGGATCGTAGTGCACGCTTACTTCGTAGCCTTCGTACACTGCGGTGTCGTTACGAATGCCTTCGCCTTCAGGGAGCGACATGTAGCTGACAATACCGGTGTCGGGAAGGAATTCATTGAACACATCCTCGGCGCACACACGGCATTCAATCGCTGCTCCACGTGCGACAGCGTAATCTTCCTGACGAAGCTGCAACGGCTCGCCTGCCGCAATGCGAAGCTGATGCTCAACGAAGTCAACACCCGTCACCATCTCGGTCACCGGGTGCTCTACCTGGAGTCGCGTATTGACCTCCATGAAGTAAAACTCACCACGAGCATCGAGTAGGAACTCGAGTGTGCCGGCGTTCGTGTACGATGCTGCCTGCACCAAGCGTGCAGCCGCCTCGCCCATCGCCCTGCGAATGGCTGGCGTAACTGCAACTGATGGTGATTCCTCAACCACCTTTTGGTGACGTCGCTGCACAGAACATTCGCGCTCCGGGAAGTACACCACCGATCCATGATGGTCGGCAAGAATCTGAATCTCGATGTGACGTGGTTCAACGATGTACCGCTCGATAAAGACACGGTCGTCGTTGAACGATGTGCGTGCCTCGTTCTGTGCGGTACGGAAGGCCGACTCGATTTCCGATGCGTCTTCGACGATCCGCATGCCCTTACCACCACCGCCGGCCGCAGCCTTGATGATGACTGGGAAGCCGATGCGTTCAACAACTGCACGTGCTTCATCGAAGGAACTCACGGCACCATCGGAACCCGGCGAGATCGGAACATTTGAAGCGATGGCGAGTTCACGCGCCGCTGTTTTATCGCCAAGCATGGCGATCGCCTCAGGTGTAGGACCGATGAACGTCATGCCAGCGGCGGCAACAGCTCGTGCGAACTCTGCGTTTTCGGACAAGAATCCATACCCTGGATGAATGGCATCAGCGCCAGCAGTACGGGCGGCTTCGATCACCTTTTCGATAACTAGGTACGACTCTCGAGGCGTAAAGCCGCCGATGCCGATGGCGTGGTCAGCCTCTGCCACGTGCAATGCACGTACATCAGCATCCGAGTAGATGGCTACGGTTTCGATACCCATGCGTTTGCAGGTTCGCATCACGCGTAGCGCAATTTCGCCGCGATTGGCGATAAGGACTCGTGTAAACATGCGCAAAGTTACGTCTTTCCAGCGAAGGCGTTAGCCATTACCCGAACTCAACAACGGTGATCCCGTCGCCACCCTCGTGAATGGTCCCCAATCGGTAGGAGTGAATATGGGGATGTTCCTTCAGGTAGTCGTGCACAGCTGCCCGCATGGCCCCAGTGCCCTTGCCATGAATAATAGTCGCAAACGGCACAGTGCCGAGGATTGCCCCATTGATGAAGTCCTCCAGAGCGCGCAGCCCCTCGTCAACCCGCATGCCACGGAGATCGAGGTTTGTCGAGGCATCAAGCTTGAGATAGTCAACCGGCGAGGCTGACTTACGACGCTGGCGATCTTCGGCTGATTTCTTGCTGGTACCGTCGGTGAGCTGCTCCAGTGGAATCTTGAACTTGATTCCATTGACGTCGACCATGGCTGTTGAGGCCTTTTCGTCGAGTTCGAGGAGCGTTCCGGTCGATGATGTACCGACGATCTGCACCGAGGATCCAATGCTCCATGCGCTTGGCTTTGGTTGTGCAACGGCCGCAGGCTGTTCGACCATGTCGAGCAACTCGC
The DNA here is from genome assembly GCA_964432155.1 of uncultured Melioribacter sp. Taxonomy (GTDB): domain Bacteria; phylum Bacteroidota; class Ignavibacteria; order Kapaibacteriales; family Kapaibacteriaceae; genus UBA10438. The sequence continues at coordinate 24,487 of CAYSMF010000002.1, forward strand.
GCTTACCCTGCTCGAAGTCAGACTTGATTGTTGCTGATGACTTCTGCTGCTCACGGATCTCGCGGATAGTATTCTCGACGAGAGCGTTTGCCTTTCGGAGAATTTCGCGAGCCTCTGCACGTGCATCATCAGCTGCCGTACGTTTCTTTTCCTTGGCAGCACTGAGTCGCTCTTCCGCCTCAGCTGCCAAGCGTCGTGCACGCGCGAGTTCCTCTGCCGCTGCACGAGCGTGCGCTTCGGCTTCTGCGCGAAATGCCTGCATGGCAGTGATACTCTTTTCGAGTTCGTTATGTCGGTCTCCGAGGTAGCCCTGTGCGCGTTCAAGGACAACGTCGGGCAAGCCAACCGTTTGCGCCAGCACAAAGGCATACGAGTTACCCGGCACACCTGGTAAGAACCGAAACGTCGGCGTCATGCGCTCGCCATCAAATTCGAGCGATGCATTCGAGATGAATGGACGCGTGAGGGCGTACTGCTTGAGGGACGACTGGTGCGTCGTGACCACAAAGGTGGCACCACGCTCGATGATCGAATCGAGGATGCCTGCCGCAAGTGCGCCACCTTCGGCTGGATCGGTACCAGCACAGATTTCATCGACGAAGACCATCGCCGTGGCATCACAGTGCGAGAGAATGTCACGCAACCGGATGATCTGTGATGAGAACGTCGACAGATTGCTCTCAATGCTCTGGTGATCCCCGATAGCGGTCATAACTCGTCGCGGAGAGAGTGTGCACATGCCAAGTGGGAAGATTCCAGCATAAGCCATAACCATCGAGACGGCAATGGTCTTCATGGCAACCGTTTTACCACCAGCATTCGGACCGGAGATCAGCATCCCACGCGTTGCGGAATCAAACCTTGCACTCAGCGGAATCACCGCCGAACGCTTACCTCGTGCCTGAATCATCAACACGGGATGTGCAACTTTTACAAACTCGAGCTCTGGTTCATCAACGATCGTCGGCATAATGCCGCCATACTCGAGTGCAAAGCGTGCACGCGCAAGAATCGAGTCAAGCTCGGTCATCACCTCAACAGCAGCATCAATGCCATACGACACCGCGCCAACTTCAGCAGAGAGCGTCGTCAGAATGCGGATCATCTCGCGCTGCTCCCTGCCATGCAGGATCGCGAGCTCGTTGTTCATGTCATAGGTCTCTGCTGGCTCCATGAACACGGTCTGACCCGATGCCGAGACACCGTGAATGATGCCCTCGACGGAGCGCTTGGTTTCAACGCGCAGTGGGAGCACAAAGCGACCGTCACGCTGCGTAATGAACTCATCCTGGAGGAGTTCTTCATCACCGAACTTTTTCAAGATTCGCTGAAGACGATTGCGAAGTCGCGCACTCACGTCGAGAATGTCGCGACGAATCGTCGCGAGTTCACGACTTGCCGTATCGCGGATTGCTCCGGTGTCGTCAATGGCGTCGGTAAGATGCTTCTCGAGCAAACGGTCATCGATCAAGGGATCACAGAGCTCTGCGAGCGCTGGGAGTCTGTCGCGACGTTCCATGACGAAAGCTCGAAGTCGACGTGATGTTTGCAGTGCTTCAAACACGTTGAGGAGGTCCGGCGCGGAGAGGAAGTTCCCCTCAATGCGACAGCGGGCCACAAGTGTGCGGATATCGGCGAGTCGTTCAAATGGTACAACCTCGCCTTGCGCAAGCAGCGATCGACATTCCTCGACGAAGGAGAGATGGCGTCGAATCGATACTCCGTCCATCAATGGCTCGAGAGAGCGTGTGTAGGATGCTCCAGCGTCCGAAACGCAGTATCGAGCGATGGTGTCGAGGACGCGTGGGAACTCAACTTCGGCGCAACCAATGCGCAGAAGGTCGCGGTCGTCTGTATGCGTACTCAAGATCCGCTCAACAGCTGCTTGGCAATCGACTGAATCATCGAGCCGTCTGCGCGCCCCTTGAGCGCCTTCGTAGCGGCACCCATGAGTTTGCCGAAATGCGTTGCGTCGGTGGTACCAAGTTCTGCAGCCAGTGCCTGCACAGCTGCGCGAACCTCGTCCTCACTCATCTGCTCCGGGAGAAACTCCTGGATGATGGCAAGCTCTGCTCGCTCGGCATTCGCCGTGTCAGTGCGACCGACGGCCTCGTACTGCTCGATGGCGTCTTTCCGCTTCTTTGCAGCCGAGTTGAGGATTTTGAACTCGTCATCGGGCGTCATCGCACGTCCGCTGCCGCTCTTCTCGAATTCAAGGATGCCCGCACGCAGGGAGCGGAGCGTTTCGAGGCGAACCTTATCGCCAGCCTTCATGGCCGACTTGATTTGGTCGTTGATTACGTCGGAAAGGGACATGGGGTTATGGCTGTGTGGAGAAACTTGGACAGCAAAAATACAGCGCCTACCGCCTTCCCCGTATCTTTGTTCCATGATACAAGCCGTCGTATTTGACCTCGACAACACCTTGGTGGACTTCATGGCTATGAAGCGCCAGGCCGTGGACTCTGCCATTGCCGCCATGATGGATGCGGGACTCAACCTGACATATGATCAGGTGAAGAACCACATCGACAGCATCTACAAGGAATTGGGTATTGAATACCAACAGGTATTCGACCGACTTTTGATGGATGTGCTGGGTCACGTCGACCCGCGAATTATCTCGGCTGGCATCATTGCCTACCGCCGCGCGCGCGAAGCTGCTCTGAAGCCGTACCCACACGTTACAGCGACACTGATGCAGCTCAATCGCCGTGGCATCAAGCTTGGCATCCTGAGCGACGCGCCGACGCGAGAAGCATGGCTTCGCTTGTGCTTTATCAACTACCATCACTTCTTCGACGTGGTCGTCACATTCGACGATACCGGCGAACGAAAGCCGAGTCCACTCCCGTTCAAGACCGTCCTCTCTCGTCTGGATGTCGACCCAAAGCATGCGCTGATGGTTGGCGATTGGGCAGAGCGCGACATGGTCGGTGCTCGCAACGTTGGTATGAAGACTGCATTTGCCAAGTACGGTGATTCGTTCGGCAACCAGGACGTGCGGGATGTCGACTACATCCTTACCGACATCAAGGACCTGCTCGAGATCGTCGCATGATTCTGCCCGTCTACACCTACAACCACGCAGTCCTCAAGCAGAAGACGTCGCAGATCGATGATATGTCGGACGAGCTCAACTCGCTCATCGACGACATGTTCGCTACGATGTATAACGCCAATGGAATCGGCCTTGCAGCAAACCAAGTTGGTAAGGGGCTCGCCCTCACCGTGATCGACACGCAAGAGTCTGATGATGATGAATCATCGTCATCATCGGAACCACTTGTGTTGATCAATCCCGTGATCGAAGCCTTCTCGGATGAGGAAGAAGAGTTCGAAGAGGGATGTCTGAGTCTTCCCGACCTGCGCGACGTGGTGATCCGTCCAACAGCTATTCAAGTGCGATACCTGGACCGTTTGATGAAGGAGCAGGTTCGTGAGTTCGATGGCATTCTCGCCCGCGTGATGCAGCATGAAATCGACCATCTTAACGGCATCTACTTCTACGAGCGACTCAGTCCGATCCGTCGCACACTAGCCAGCGGCAAGCTTAAGCGCATTGCCCGCGGCGATATTGAGCCGGACTATGAGATCTTTCGCGGCTGAGCAGCCTCGGCCATCCCAACAACCGACACATTCATTCCCCCTCGATCCATGAAGAACTACATCAATGGTACCTGGTCCGACTCAACAACGGGTCGCACATTCGCAAATCTGAACCCTGCCGATAGCACAGACGTGATCGGCATGTTCCCGCTCTCGAGCGCTGATGACGTTGCAGCAGCTGTCGCAGCAGCGTCGGCAGCCTTCCGCGCATGGCGATTGATGCCCGCACCAAAGCGCGGAGACATCCTGCGCAAGGCCGGTGATATCTTCACACGTCGCAAGGATGAACTCGCCGCGATCATGACGCGGGAGATGGGCAAGACGCTCCAAGAGACAAAGGGTGATATTCAGGAAGCTATCGACACTGCGTACTACGCAGCAACGGAGACGCGTCGTCTGTTCGGATACACCGCTCCATCGGAAATGGACAACAAGATGAACATGTCCTTCCGTATGCCGATTGGTGTGTGTGGTATCATCACAGCATGGAACTTCCCTATTGCTGTGCCATCATGGAAGATTCTTCCAGCACTTGCAGCTGGCAACACAGTTGTCTTCAAGCCAAGCGATGATTCACCGCATAGCGCAAACATCTTCGCCGAGATTCTCGAAGAGGCTGGTTTGCCGACAGGCGTATTCAACGTTGTGCATGGTCAGGCAGAGGCCGGCTCTGCACTCGTCGAGCATCCAGATGTGAAGGTTATCGGATTCACAGGATCAACAGCAACGGGCAATGCAATCGCTGCACGTTGCGGAGCGCTCAACAAGAAGGTGTCGCTCGAAATGGGTGGCAAGAATGCCCAGATCGTGATGCCGGATGCCGACATGGATCTCGCGCTCACAGGTGTGCTGTGGGGTGCGTTTGGAACAACCGGACAGCGCTGCACGGCCACAAGCCGGTTGATCCTGCACAAGGACATTCACGATACGTTCGTGGAAGAACTCAAGCGCCAAGCATCGAACATCGTCCTTGGCAACGGATTGACGAATGCAGCGGCACAAGTCGGACCGGTCATCAACCAACGTCAGCTCGACAAGGTTCTTTCGTACATCGAGATTGGTAAGACCGAAGCAACATGCGTACTCGGCGGCGAGCGCGATATGACGGGCGACAACTCGAAGGGTAACTTCGTCAAGCCAACGATCTTCATTGATGTCGAGCGCACAGACCGCATCTTCCAAGAAGAGATCTTCGGTCCAGTACTGAGCGTCGTTCGTGCCGATTCCTTCGAGCATGCCCTCGAACTCGCGAATGATTCAGCATACGGTCTCTCGTCAAGCATCTACACACGTGATGTCAACGCTGCATTTACGGCGATCCGCGACATCGAAGCGGGCATCACCTACATCAACGCTCCAACGATTGGTGCAGAAGCGCACATGCCATTCGGTGGTGTCAAGGGTACAGGTAATGGACACCGCGAAGGGGGCTGGACAGTATTTGACATTTTCACAGAGTGGAAGACCGTCTACGTCGACTTCAGCGGCAAGCTGCAGCGCGCACAGATCGACAACTACTGAGCGTAGGATCAGATCGTTCGTTTCGATGCAATCACCGCAACGCCAGCGATGATGAGCACCATGCCGATCACCGTACGGATGCTAACAGCTTCCGTCTGGATGATCATTGAGAGGCATATGGTGCATACAAACGTGCATGCTGTGCTGATCGGGATGAAGGTCGACCACGAAGCAAACGACAGGATGATCGAGAGCACGACAAACGATGCCGCAAGTGCAGCGACGCCTGCGAGTGCCCACAATGACAGAAATGCGGTGCTCAGTGCGCGCACTTCAAGGGGCACACCGTGAAGCGCGTGTGTAAGGAGCGCCATGCCACCGACGGCCAGTGCAGACTGCAACACCGTCCATGCGAGCAACTGCATCATCGCGGATTCCCTTGTCGTTGTTGACGCTGAAGAACCTCGTAGTACTGTCGAATCAGGTTCTCGTAGTCCTTCGTGTAGGACTGACGGAGTTGATCCATCGCACTGCGTGATGACTTACGCTGGAGCTCTTGAAGATCGAGTGCCTTTGGACTTTGTCGCATGACGTCCTGACCGGAGGTAGACTCGCGGCTCTTTTCGTAATCACGATCGTTCATCGAACGCGATGCATCGAGCAATCGTGAGAGAATACGCTCCTGGCGTAGTCGCGTCTCGGGTGTGATCGAACTTGATTGCATGTCACTCATGACTTCCTGCATGTCCTTGGCGATCTGCGACAAATCACCGAGTTCCTTCTTCGATCCGGAGGCTGTGCGTCGCTCTTGCTCAAGCTCTTGGAGTGCCTTCATGGCACGCCCTTGCTGACCTGCCAGGCGCCCGAGCTCTGCACGCTGCCGCTCGTCCATCTGCTGTCCACCCTGACCGAGGCGTTGCATACCCTCGTTGATTCCTTGCTGGTCTTCAGCCAACTGCTGTAAGCGTTGGAACGGACTCTGTCCGCGGCCCTGCCCTTGCCCCGGCTTCTGTCCCGAACCGCCCTCACCCTGACCCTCACCCTGCATCATTGAGTTAAGCGCCTGACTCATCTTCGAGGCTGCACCATTCATCGAGCTCATTGCGCCCGACTGTTGCTGCATTGCCTGCTGACCGTTGCGCTCCGAGAGCGCCTGCATCGCATCTTTCATGCCCTGCAAGGCGTCCCCAAGCTCCTGTGCCATCTCTGGCGACACACTCGTCGACTTTTGTCCGAGCTGCATCATGTTGTTGGCGATGTTCTGCATCGACTCGGTGAGCTTCTGCTGTTGTTGCGCCATTTGCGAGAACTGCGATGAGTTCGGATCCATGTTCTTCATGCGATCACGCAATGCTTCCTGCTGCTTCGAAAGATCAACAAGGTCGTTAATCCCCTTTTGCATTTGACGCATTGCTTCCTTCTGACTGTTACGGCGCATTTCGCGCTTCATCTGCTTCATCTGCTGTGCAAACCGTTGAAGGTTCTGCGAAGCCTGCTGCTGCTGACGTGATGCTTGGTCTTGGTCGCCCTTTTCAAGATTGTCACTGGCCTGATCCATCTGATTCTTCGTCCCTTGCGGGTCGAGATCTTTTTGTGCCTGGTCCATCTTGTCTTGTGGCATGTCCTGACCAATCTCCTTCATGAGATTTTGCAGATCCTTCGCCTCTTGCGCCAGACGCTCAAGATCCTCCTGCAGACGTCGCTGTTCTTCAGCAAGCTTCTTCCGGTCCTCAGCATTCATGGAGTTGGCGTTCTCTGTGCGCTGACGCAGTTCATCCTGCTTGCGAGCGAGTTCCTCGGCACGACGCTGAAGCTCGTCCGTTTTCTGCTCCGCTTGCATTCGCTTGAGAAGATTGAGCTGCCTGTCCAAGTTCTTACGAAACTCTTCTTCGTTGAACTTAAAGTCCTTCATCATCTTCTGGAGCTCCTCAGGGTTGAGCTGCTCCATGGCCTTCTTCATCTGCTCCTGCATCCGCTGAAGCTCTGGAGATTTCACCTCGCGCATCAGCTTTTGCAGCTCCATATACTTCTGCAGTGTTTCCTGCGAGATCGCTTTGTTCTGCTGCAGCTTCTCGGTCATCTGCTCCATAGTCTCAGCAACCTTGTCCATGCGCTTCTGCAACTGCTCCTGACGCTGCAAGAGTTCTTCGGCTTTCTTCTTATCAGACCAGGATACATCCTGCTTCTGCTGCGATTGCTGACGCTGCAGTTCGCGTTGCAGCTGTTCGGCTTCCTTGCGAACATCTTCGGCTTCTTTCGCAAGGTTCTTCAACTCGCGCTGCATCTCTGTCTGTGTTTTGTCTGCTTGCGCGAACACCTCATCGAGCGATGGCATGCGCACGGTCACCGATCGTGTCCGTGACGTTTTTGGTCCGCGCACCGCATCGTTATCCGCAACCTCGAGGTACATCTCATAGGTGTCCTCAGGCGTTACATCGATCTTCGTCAAGTTCCAGATGTACGGTACGTCGCGAATGGTGCCATCACCAAGCAGCGGAATGTCAATTGCTCGGAAGTTCTTCTCTGGCTGTGCGTACCGTGATGATTGCAAACGGTAGAAGAGACGCAGACGGGTGAATCCGTAGTCATCCGTGATTGATGCAACAACAGAGACCGTTGCTTGCTGCGTGAGCTCAACGTCCTGCGTTGGCTGTACAAGCGTGATCGTCGGGAAGGCATCCGTTAACGCTACAATGCGATACGTCGGTGGATCCTGATTCCGAGTTCCATCACCATCGACGAGCTCAATGGTATAGCTACCCTGCGTGCTCACTGCAAAGCGACCCCGCGCAGCACTGCCTTCAACCGTCATTGGAATTCGCGTTGTGTCGGATGCGGTGCTATCACCGTCACGGGTGAGCAGAATTGTCGCCGTACGCAGATCCTTGTTTGACTGGATTGCGAGGTCTACCACCGACCCCGCAAGTGCTGTTACATCAGCTTCTTGTTCTGTGAGCTCTGTCGACGCCATGCGTGTATACAGAGGCGGTGTTACACGTCCACGCAACGTGCGCACGAGTGGACGGTCGAGGACGGTAATGATGGCGGTATCCGTGCGAACGCCTGCTTCGAGCCATGCACCTTCTGCGTACACTTCAACCGATCGTGTGATACCTGGAATCGTGTACACGTAGCTCGAGCCAGTATCCCGCTTTATGGTCCAAGGCTGGAATCGATCTGATCCCTCCTCTCGCACGTGGATCGTTACCTCATCGGGTGGCACACCTGTTGCGCGAATGTGCATGCGCACCGCTGCACCCCGCATGACGGTGTCGCGCTGTGGAGTGATCGACAGTGTGTAGGGTGCCGGCGCCAGGAAGGATGTATCGTACGAAGCGATACGATGCCACGCGTTACCAAACGGAACAGGTACAAGGTTTACTATCAACAACACGGAGGCAATCGAAATCCATCCGAGCACAAGCGCACGGCGTGGCTGTTCGCGATCGACGATCACTGAAAAATCGAGTGGATTGGCCACAGCAGCAACACGCGAAAATGCCGCCTGTGTCAACTCCGATCCGTCTGCTGATGCGGCTGTTAACTGCAGAACGTTACAGAGCATGTCACCCAGCTCTGGATACGCATGGCCAACACGCAGCGCAGTATCGGCGGGTGCCTCTTGAGCGCCAAATCCAACACGACGTAGAACGTGTGGTACAACCCAATACGCGACGGATCCAGCGATGCCAAGCATCGTGAACAACCACATCGCAAAACGTACCTGCATCGAGGCATGGACGAGGGCCTCAATGCACACAACCAGGAGTACGATTGCAGATGATGCCATCGCCGCAGTACCTACGCCACGCAACGCACTCCACACGTGCTCCGCGTTGCGCACGCTGCGCAAGCGTGCAACGAGTTGCTCGCGAGTTGGATGGTTATTGGCGGAGTGCATAGACAATGATGTTCGTTCCAATCTTCAATGCGGCTTCGCGTTTTTCAGGCGGGTCGTGGTGGACCTCGGGATCAGCCCAGCCATCACTTGGATTCGTCTCAATCGTATAGAACACGCAGAGTCGTGTGCCGACAAACAATCCGAATCCCTGTGGCGGCTTTGCGTCGTGTTCATGAATCTTCGGCAGACCATTCGGGAAATCAAAGTGTGCGTGATAGAGCGGGTGCGTGAACGGTAGTTCGCGAAGTTCTTGCTCTGGAAACACACGTTTGAGTTCCTTGCGAATGGATGCATCCATCCCGTAATCATCGTCAATGTAGAGGAACCCACCGTTCTCGAGGTAGGCGCGCAAGTTTCGCACCTCCGACTCGGTAAAGTTCACCGTGCCGTGTCCGGTCATAAACAGCACCGGATAGAGAAACACGTTATCAGTCGAGAGATCAACGTACTCGTATACCGGATCAACATTTATGGACGTGTGCGTTCGCACGTATCGCAAGAGATTGATTTCGGCGCTCGGGTCGTTATACCAATCTCCCCCACCTGAATATTTCACGCGTGCCAACTTGATTGCCGACTGATTCTGTGGAGGCGGTGGAGTTGCTGGCTGTGATCGCACAGGCATACGCACCTGTGCCACCGCAGCATCGACGTGCAGCAGGAACACAGATAGACAGGCGATAATCGTTACGACGACAAACGACACACAACGACCTTCTTTTGATCTTCACGGAACCACGGTACACCGAACACATCCAGATCGTGCACTTCGACGATTAAGCCCGGATGTTCAGCGCGAGCCTCAGCGATTTCCTCCGACAGGTCGCCCCCTTTCAGGAACGCGCAAACTGTTGACGGTTTCATTAAGGGGCGAACCCACGTAATGAGAAGCGCTGTTTTGGCAACCGCACGAGAGATGATAACGTCGAAGCCGTTCCGATAGTGCGGATCGTTAACGAGGTCTTCCACGCGAGCGCAGATGGCTGAGACATCCTTGAGGTCGGTATGCTGCGCGAACATGCTCGTCATCGAGACCTTTTTCTTGATCGAATCGACCATCAAGAGCTTGATGTCGGGCCGCGCAATTTTAACGGGGATGCCGGGCAGGCCCCCTCCGGTACCAACATCCAGCACGCGAGCCTTTTGTGGGATCGTGACGTACTTCAGCAACATCAGTGAATGCAGGATGTGGCGGTCCCAGATGTTGTCTTCGTCCTTGCGCGATATCATGTTCACGCGCTGATTCCAGTACTTGAGTTCGTCGTGGTAGCGCTCGAGAGCATCAACTTGCTCTTTATCGAGCATCACGCCGTTGGCACCGCAGGTTGTCCAGATATCAACAGGCGTCATTGCTGGCCCCCTGACACGACCAATGGCGAGTGTTGTGCGTAGTTTCGTCCCCCATGAACGTTCCCTTCTTTTCGGTCATCATGTGTACCTATCAACGCGCCGCGTTGATCACGCGCGCGATCGACTCCCTGCGTCTGCAGACGGAGTCCGATTGGGAATTGCTTGTTGTTGACGATGGATCGACGGATGACACGGAACATATCGTGCAAAAGTACGGATCAATAGATCGCCGTATACGGTTCATTCGTCAGGACCATGGAGGATCAGCGCGAGCACGCAATACGGGTATTGCCGCTGCTACGGGGCTCTTTGTGACCTTCCTCGACAGTGATGACGAGTATGCCCCTGATCATTTGGCTTCTCGACGTCAGATGCTTCTCTCGTATCCGAGCATTCAATTGCTTCATGGCGGGGTGACCATCATCGGCGACGAGTACGTGATCGACAAGAACGATCCTTCGGTGAAGATTCATCTCTCGGAGTGCGTTGTCGGCGGAACGTTTGTGATTCGCCGAAGCGTCTTCGACGAGCTCGGGGCATTCGATCTGGTGCCATACGCCGAGGATGCGCTGTTTTTCGAGCGCGCAACGACGCGCGGGGTGACAATTGCGCAGACGGACCACCCAACATATATCTATCACCGGGACTCCCCCGACGCACTAACGGTGACCTATGGCACGACGTGAATCCCGGGCGGTTCGGCGTGATCGCCTTGCAGTCATTCTTGATCGACTTGCCGCAGCCTACCCTGATGCTCGGGTCGGCCTCGACTTCACAACACCATTCGAGCTGCTGATCGCGACGATCCTCTCGGCGCAGTGCACCGACGAGCGCGTGAACATTGTCACGAAATCGCTGTTCGCCAAGTACCGTTCTCCGGACGATTACCTCCGCGTGCCACTTGAGGAATTGGAGCAGGACATTCATTCGACCGGCTTCTACCGGAACAAGGCAAAGAATATTCAAGCCTGCTGTAAGCGCCTTATCGATGTGTTTCAGGGAGAAGTGCCTGTAACACTGGAAGAGCTCGTCACGCTACCTGGCGTCGGACGGAAGACGGCCAATTGCGTGCTCTCGAACTGTTTTGATATCCCTGGTATCACCGTCGATACACACGTGACGAGAATCATGAACCTACTTGGTATGGTCAACACCACGGATGCGGTAGCAATCGAGTTTGAGCTCATGAAAATCGTCGACACAGACCGGTGGAACGCCATGAATCATCTGATCATCACGCACGGACGTCGCACGTGCATTGCTCGTCGACCGCAATGCGGCACCTGTCCGATCACCGATCTCTGTCCATCTGCACAGTAAATAGTGTCACATCGAACCGACATGCTGACACTGAATTCTGACCCGACATTCTCTATGTTCGCAAGCATGATACGCTCCAGCCGGTTCCTTCTCAGCGCCCTTGTGTTACTCTGCACGGTGACGCTTTCATCGCAGCCAACATCAGAGGCTGGACTCTTCGCTGGCGGCACGTATAACATCCACTCGGCATCGTTCACAAAGCTCGGCACATACCCATCGTGCTGTCCGGAGTTTACCGGAGGATCTGGTTTTGCATGGTACGCCGGCGGTTGGTACGGCTGGCATCTTTCTCCATCGATGCGGCTCCTTGGTCGCCTCTCAGCTTCATCAGAATCTGGACTTCTCTCGGATCAAGAGCCATCGGTTGTCGCGGACCTACGGGATACGGCCCGGATCGTCAACGCTCTGTTTCAGCATGATCTTCGGGCATCATTGATGAGCATCGGCATTGAGCCGCTGCTTACCTACCGCATCGGTGGCTCGTTGGAGGTGATGGCTGGTGCACGTGCCGCACTTGTCGTTACGCGCATGTTCCGTCAGACAGAGACGCTTGTGGAGCCAGCCGACTATGGAAGCTACCTCGGAGATGACCGCGTGTGGGTCGATACCGAGGCAGAGATTCCGCAGGCAGCCTCGCTTCGATTGACGGCAGTGGCAGGTCTTCGATATCGCATGCCTGTGGGGCGTGGACGCAGCTCGTTCATTGCACCCGAAATCTCCCTGCATGTGCCTCTCAGCGGCGTAGCCAGTGATGTGTCGTGGAACGTCACGCAGCTTCGACTTGGCGTTGCTCTTGGGTGGGACATGTCACCTGATGTCGACACCGTGCAACCCGTACGTCAGCAGCAACCACCTCCGCCACCGCCACCGGTGATCGCATTTACACCGCCGAGCGTTCGCATTGCTCTGGTCGGACGTGATATCGACGGATCAGTGCTCACAACTCCGACCGTCCGGGTTGAGCAAACTCAGGTCACCACGCTTCATCCCGTGCTCGGACACGTCTACTTCGACGCAGGACAGTCCTTCATACCGGAGCGATACCAACGTGGCATTGAACGTGCGCAGCGCGACACATTGCGCCTTCAACCTCGCGAGGCCTTGCATGCCGAATTGTATGTGATTGCCCAGCGAATGCTTCGCACTCCGAGTGCTACGATCACGTGCACGGGAACGACATCTGGCACTGTTGGTGATCAGGGGCTTGCGCTCGCTCGTGCACGAGCCGAGACCGTTCGCGACGTACTGATCTCGCTTGGTGTGCCGGCTGAGCGCATTGACGTACAGGCACGGACGACACCGCAGAAGATGACGACTGCGTCGGATACATCCGAGAGTAAGCTGGCAATCGAAGAGAACCGTCGCGTCGAGATCACGTCTACGACGCCTTCGATCTTCGCACCGCTCACCCTCGGCTCGGCGGATATCGACGTGACACCATCGTCGTATCGCATCACGTCGTCGGTTACCTCGGCACTGCCAGTTGCCACATCTGCTGTAGAGCTTCGCCAGGGGCGGCGCTTGATCGTACGTAATGATCGGCCGAAGGTCCCAGATGATACGCTGGATCTTGATCTCACAGAGGACGACATTGCATCACTCACTGATGAGCCACTGATCGCCACCATTACTGCGAAGGATAGTCTCGGTCAGAGCGCTGAGGCACGTGCGCAGCTCAACGTCGAGGTGTCATCGGTATCAAAAGGACGTATTGAGAATCTCGGTACAACGCAGATCGAACGATATCAGCTCATTCTGTTCGACTTCAATGACGTAACCGTCACTGGTGCAAATGCGCGCTTGCTCACGTTGATTCGTTCGCGCATTACACCGACAACACAGGTACGCATCATCGGCGCAACCGATGTTATGGGCTCGAGAGAGTACAACGCAGATCTGTCGCTACGTCGCGCACGTGAAGTGGCTCGACAGCTCCAAGTTGGAGCGCCAACAATTGTAGGATCTGGCGAGCAGGATGCCCGATTCGACAACGCCCTGCCAGAGGGTCGGGCATACAATCGTACGGTGATTGTGGAGCTCATTAACGCCGTAAAGTAACTTCTCCGGTTGTTTTCGATTGTGGTATCATTGTGATCGTTCTTGGCGATCAAGAACCACTCTATTGATGTATCGGAGGATATATGCGCAGTCGAACTACGATTCCGCTTTTCGTAACTATGTGTGCGCTATGGTTCGGCGCGCAGGTCTCGCTCTCGCAGACTGTTGTTCCGCTTCGAATCAATGCTGACGGCGCACCAACGATCTCAGCCCGCGTGATTTCGCTCGACGCAGTTGGTCAGCCGCAAGCGTTAGCCGACGGCGCAGTCGCGGTCACGGAAAACGGTGTCGCCGTTGCACCATCAGTAACGTGCAATCCATCGACGCAGGGACGCAACCTCAGCCTGCTGGTCGCTATCGATGCCTCCGCCTCGACAGCCTCGGGCAGTCCATCTGCGATGGATCTCATGAAGAATGCAGCTCGCAGCGTCAGCACGCTCCTTGCTTCGACCGGCGATGAGCTCGGATTGATGACGATTGACGCACAAGCGAACCTGCTCTATGGTCTCAGCTCGGATAAATCCTTGTACGGAACTGTGGTCGACAATGTTCGGAGTTCGTCCGGCATTCAGCTGACAAATGGACTTCTCGCGCAGCCGATGGGCGGCCTCGTCCACCTTCAAAACGCACGCAATGCGCGAGCCCTCCTGTTGCTTACCGACGGTGCTCCGTCGTTTGATGTTCTCACAGCACTTGGTACAGCCCGCACGTTCGGGATCCGCGTCTATGTTGTTGGTATGCGCAGCGCACTCACTGCTGACCTTCGGCGTTTGGCGGACTCGTCAGGCGGTGCTTGGACAGAGAACGTGACGTCGAATGCAGATGCTATTGCGTTCGCACGCGCCTTCGTTGCTGATGCAAAGGGGCTACCAGGATGCACCGTTTCGTGGCAGTCGAATGAGCGTTGCGCAGCTCCTCGTGACGTCCGCATCACCGTTGGAACCGTCACCCGCGCCCTCGCGTATTCGGCGCCAGACGCATCCGTGCCGCGCCTGCTGTCCTCGACACTCGGCGTCGATTTTGGTCAGCCATCGGGCGGATCGAAGGTCTCACGCACTGTTACGCTCTCGACACAGGATCATCCGATCACGATTACGAGTGGCACATTTTCATCGACAGCCTTCTCGGTTGTAAGCGGACCCTCCCTCCCACTCACGCTGCAGCCCGGTGGCGAAGCGACGTTTGTGCTTGAATACAGCGCTGCATCAACGGACGGAGCGTATGGTACGTGGTCGCTCACATCGACGTCGTGCGAACCAATGGTAATCTCGCTGCGTGGTGGGTCGCCCCTTCGCGGTGACGTTCTCACACTCCTCACACCAAACGGTGGCGAAACATCGTTGGCTGGACGGACCATTCCTATCACGTGGAAGAACGTCTTGCCACAGGATCCCGTGCGTATCGAGTTCAGCACGAACGGTGGCGCGTCATGGCGTCCGATCGCTGAGGCTGCCACAGGCTTGCGTTATGATTGGGTGACGGGACCCGAAGTAACGACGCAGGCACGAATCCGTGTATCACGCACGATGATCAACGATCAGAACATCACGGTGCTTCGTGGTCACGTGCGACCAGTGTATGCGAGTGTGTTCACCTCTGACAATCAGCACGTGATCACCGGTGGGCATGATGGTACAGTTCGATTGTGGAATTCCAGCACCGGTGTACAAGAGCGCATTGTGGGTGTGCATCTCAACTGGGTGTGGGGACTGGCCATGATGCCGGGTACCACAAACGTTGCGTCAGCATCCTTCGATGGATCTGTTCGCGTGTGGGATTACACGACTGGCAATCGCATCGCGACACTGCCTCTCGAAAGCCAGGGATATAGTATTGCCTTCTCACCTGATGGCACGAAGCTCTACGTTGGTACGGCACGCACATTGACAGTGTACTCGACAGCGACGTGGACCTCACTGTTCACAAAGGTTGTTGATGCTGGCCCTGTGCATGCACTGAGTTTGTCGGCAAATGGTGCTCGCCTGGCGGTAGCAGAAGGAACACAAACAACTGTGCGCGACGCAGCCAACCTCGAAGTAACAGCAACCTGCGCATCCCTTGGACGCGCAGGAAAGATCTACGCTGTTGCGATTTCGCCGGACGGACAGCGTGTTGCTAGTGGTGGAACAGATTTCATTCTCTCGACCTTTTCGGCCAATGACGGGTCATTCATCGCCTCGGCAGAATCCGTGATCGGATCAATTCTCGCTCTTCAGTATTCAGCTGACGGTTCTGCGCTTGTGTCGGCTGGTGGTGACGGTACAGCGAAGATCTACAACCCTTCGACCATGGCGCTTCAGTCGTCACTCGCCGGACACCAGGGAATCATCTATGGTGCTCGATTGAGCAGTGATGGTCGCCGATTGGTAACGGCATCGACTGATCAAACTGCACGAGTTTGGCAGCTTGAAGGCATCGGTACCGTGCTCGATATCTCGAATACCAACTTCCAAGTACTCGGCGGCACTGCGTCAGCGGCCACCATCGACATGGGTTCCGTTGCCCTCGGTAGCGGGTCCGATAAGACGGCGACGGCGGTGACCACACAGGGTGCGAATCCCCTCGTCATCTTGGGCGCGTCCATCACAGGTGGTGACGCACGCGACTTTGAGCTATGCACAGCCGAGTTACCAGATTCAATCACCGCATCTTCGCCGCTGGCACTCACTGTCTCGTTTGTCCCAACCCAGCTTGGCCCGCGTTCAGCAGACCTCATCGTTATCACAGGTACGGGCACTGTCACCGTTCGCCTTACGGGCAACGGTTCGGTTCCACTGCTCGATGGGCCGACGGTTGTCGACTTTGGACGCCGTATCGCGAATCAGACCATTGTCGATACGAACATCACGATCCGCGTCCCTACCGGCGTGGCAGGTTCGGTAAGTGTCAACACGACCACGTTGGTTGGACCACAATCGTCGCAGTTCCGAATCATCAATGGCGGCGGCGCATTTACACTGCAACCGGGTCAGTCACGCACAATCACGATCCGCTTCGAGCCAACTGAGTTCGGTCGCTATGCTTGTGAATTGCAATGCCAACCAACATCCGGACAGCCGCTGCGTGTGCGCCTCTACGGCGAAGGTAGTGGCGACGGGCGCATCCAAGTAACACCAACCATTCTGTTCTCCACGAACCCTTGCAACACAACGATTCCGTCGCAAACAATTCAGGTGAACAATTACGGGCAAGCATCGATGCAGATCTTCACGGTCGGCGTCGAGGGTGTGAACGCCAGCGAGTTCAGCGTGACGTCGGATCCTTTGCCAATACGTGTTGAACCGGGCGAGAAGACAACACTTACGGTGTCGTTCACACCACGAAGCAATGGTGTTAAGGACGCACGTGTGGTTGTTTCGTCAAGCGCTATCAACGCACCGAACGGTCGGAGTGTCACACAAGTCAGCGCTCGACGTGACAGTGTTGGGTTTGAGCTATCGCGCACCCTCGTCGACTTCGCGAACATTCGTGAAGGTCAAGAAGTGATCGAGCGTCTGTTGATTCTCAACACGGGCACTGTTGCGCTCCGCTGGCCACGTCAATCGATTACAATTGGTCGGTTCCGCATCGAGTCGATTACACCAGAGGTCACACAACCTGGGGAGCGCTCGAATCTCACGGTTCGATTCCTGGGCGGCACGGCCGGGACCATCTATCAGGAGTCGTATACCTTCACAGATTCAATTTGTGGCACAACGGAGCAGCTCTCCCTTCGTGCAAGTGTGAAGAGCTACATCGGAGCCACGCTTCGAGTTGGATCGGTTCAAGCAAGCATTGGACAGCAGGTAGGCGTGCCTGTCTATGTCTCGAACAAGGTCAACTTCGACCGTACATCTGTCACGTCTATTGGTGCAATTCTGCGCACAAACGGCACCATTCTGACGCCAACAGGCACAACGCCACAAGGCACGTTTGAACCTGACGGAACACGTTTGATTCCGGTAATGATTCCGATTCCCCAAAGTGACTCGCTTGCTACGACACTGCAGTTCACGACGTCGTGGGGTAACGACACGGTTGGCATCATCTCGATCGATTCGCTGATCCTAGCTGATACACTCGAGATCACACCAGTGGCTGGACGTGTCTCACTCAGCGACATCTGTTATCAGGGTGGAGCTCGACTCTTCCGCAATACAGACCTTGCCGCTGGTGTTCAAATCGCTCCGATGCCAGTGCGTTCGGCAACCACGATCTACGTAACGACGATTGAACCTGGCAGTACACGTGTTGAACTGCTCGATATCACGGGGCGCATCATCCACACCCTCGTTGATCGCAATCTCCCCCCTGGTACATGGTTCGTACCACTGGATGTAAGTGTGATACCAAATGGATCGTACTACGTCGTTCTCTCGACACCATCACAACGAATTGTTGAACGCATGGAGGTGGTACGATAATGAAGCAGCATCTCAACCTTTTCATCGCCTGCATCATCGCTAGCGCTGCCGTCATCACCGTATCGCAGGCGCAAGAGCAGCCACGCGTTGGTCTCTTCGGCAACTACACCTACGATATGCATGCAGCAT
This sequence comes from uncultured Melioribacter sp., assembly GCA_964432155.1. Classification (GTDB taxonomy): domain Bacteria; phylum Bacteroidota; class Ignavibacteria; order Kapaibacteriales; family Kapaibacteriaceae; genus UBA10438. The sequence continues at coordinate 42,718 of CAYSMF010000002.1, forward strand.
CGTTCTCCGCAATTCCTGGTGTGCCGAACTGCTGTCCTGAGTTCACGGGCGGCACTGGATCGGGTTTCTTCGGTGGCCTATCATACATCTCTCCGATTGAGTCCAGCCTGTTTATGGACGTCCGCCTTCAGTATGGTGGATTTTCGGGCACAATGACGTCTCGTCAAACCCTCCCGGTGACGACTGCAACGGGAGCGCTGACAACAGCGGAGATTGAGCACTCACTTTCGTCGTCGTTCACTCAGATTGGTGTTGAACCACTGCTCGGCTATCGTCTTACACAAGACTTCGCCCTGCGTGCTGGCCTTCTTGTTGCCTATCGCATCTCATCGACCTTTGAGCAGAAGGAGACGATGCTTGCACCATCCAATGCTACGTTCGAGACCGGCCGCCGCACACGAAATCAGATTGGTGGCGACCTTCCCTTTGTAAGCAGTGTGGGTTTGTCGTTTACGGTTGGCGCATCATATGACCTGCCGCTTAACACAGCGCGAACGATGTTCATCAGTCCGGAAGTCTACTATTCGTTCGCCCCATTCAGCATCATGGATAACGTGTCGTGGACGATTGGACACATCCGTGCTGGACTTGCGATTTCGCTGATCCCACCTTCGGCTGTCGACTCACTTGACGCATTCCAGTTGTTTGATGTTGCTCGTCGTACTCCATTGCCGATCCGTGGACAGACGAACGTGGTATTCATCCCATCGATCACAGCATCAGGCATTGCGGAAGACGGCCGTACCACGGGCGAGCAGGCTGTGAAGGTTGAACAGTTTGCGTCAACGCGCATTCGTCCTCTCCTCCCATACGTGTTCTTCGACGAAAAGTCGGTCACGATTCCGGAGCGTTACACGCCCCTTAACGCAGAGCAAGTCGATCGCTATTCGCTCGACAACTTCTACAATCTTGATGCGATGGTTACCTACCATCAGCTTCTGAACATCGTTGGTAAGCGCTTGCAGGAGAAACCATCAGCCACGCTGACCCTTGCTGGCTTTGCTGGTGCTGAAGAGGTCGTTGCTGAGGCTACACAGCGCAGCCAAGGTGAAGCGCGTGCTGAGAGTGTGCGCTCGTACCTTGTCTCAACGTGGGGCATCGACGCATCGCGCATTACCATTGCCCGTCGCGATGCACCGAGTTCGCCATCATCAACAACCGACCCTGAGGGACGCGCCGAGAATCGTCGCGTTGAACTCTCATCATCGGATCCGTCAATCCTCGCGCCGGTTGTCTCAAACGACACGATGCGTGTGTTTTCCCCAGCTGGCTTCCGGTTTACACCGTCGATCGACCCACAGGTACCGATCGCATCATGGACCGTGTTTATCTCGGAAGATGAGCGTTTGATCAAGACATTCCACGGTGATTCTACACTGCCTCCTTCCGTCGACTGGCGCGTAGCTGAGCAAGAGATGTACATCCCTGTCGGCGCTCGCACGCTGGAGTACATGCTTGTCGCTCGTGACACGACCGGACGTGTTGTGCCATCAGAAATGAAGGTACTCACAGTGAACGAAGTGACCATTGATCAGAAGCAACGGAGCGGAGCGCAAGACAAGACCATTGATCGTTACTCGTTGATTCTGTTTGGATTCGATAAGTCGGAACTGACATCCGAGCATCGCTCGTTAATCGAAACCGTCCGTGGACGTATCACTCCGGGATCACAAGTACGTGTTGTTGGATACACCGACAAGGTGGGTTCTGAAGAGTACAACCAACGCTTGAGTCAGCAGCGTGCCTCAGCTGTAGCACAAGAACTCCGTGTTCCGAATGCTGTTGTCGTTGGGAATGGCGAACGCCTTCCACTGTACGACAATGACTACCCAGAGGGTCGGTTCTACAACCGTACTGTTGAAATCACTGTGGAAGCACCTCGCAAGTAAATGCGAATTCTCGTAGTCAACTGGCAGGATCGACTGCATCCTCAGTCCGGCGGAGCGGAAACGCATCTGCATGAGATCTTCTCACGTCTTGTCGCTGCCGGCGACCATGTGACGCTTGTCTGCTGCGGTTTTGAAGGGGCTCCTGCCCGCGACGTTGTCGACGGGATCGATGTCCATCGTATCGCGTCGCGTGCGACGTTCAACTATGCATTGCCTCTTTGGTGGTGGCGTTACGGACGCCACCTCGACGTTGATGTTGTTGTCGATGACATCAACAAGCTGCCGGTGATGACTCCCCTGTTTATGCGTCGACCGATTGTTGGCATCATCCATCACCTTTTTGGCGAGAGCATCGTCTTGGAGGCTGGACGACTTGTGGGAGCCTATGTACAGGCATTCGAGCGACGTATCCCGCGTGTCTACCGCACCACACCGATCGCGGTGGTGTCCGAGAGTACACGTCAGGAATGCATCGACGTCGGCTTGCCTGCAGAGCATCTTCACGTGATCTACAATGGACTTGATGAGGCCAGCTTTCCGATGTCGATCGGGGATAAAGCACACGTCCCAACGATCACGTCATTCGGTCGTTTAAAGCGATACAAGTCGGTCGACCACATTATCAATGCCATGCCTGCCATTCTCACGCACGTGCCGCAGGCACGACTTGAGATCATCGGCAAGGGCGACGACAGACCATTTCTCGAATCACGTGTTGCCGCACTGGGTATCGAAGCCTCAGTGGAATTCGTTGGCTTTGTGTCGAACGAAGAGAAGATTCGTCGCCTTCAGCGTTCACATGTCATGGTGAACACATCAATGAAAGAAGGTTGGGGCATCACCAATCTCGAGGCGAATGCCTGCGGTGTGCCGGTTGTCAGCGCCGATTCACCAGGACTTCGCGACTCTGTTCGTGATGGTGTCTCGGGCATGCTGTATCCCTACGGTGATACACAGGTTCTTGCATCGACAGTTGTTCGACTCCTCGAAGATCAGACACTCCGCCAACAGCTCTCAGAGGGCGCTATTGCATGGGCACGACAATTCACATGGGACCGAAGTGCTGAGCAAATGCGAGCATTGTGTGCGTCAGCAATCACAACATGGCACAATTCGTAATCATCAGCCTCTGTATCCTGTTCGCAGGATTATCGCATGGTCGCGCTCAGGAACTGCGCGATACCTACGGACGCGACTTCTGGATTGCCGTGCCGCCAAACGATCACTCATCGGTTGGCAATCGCGACCCGTCGATGCTGTCGGTATTCGTCGTGTGCAACGAAGCAACAACACTACGGTTTGAGTCGCAGAAGCGAGATGGTACTGCATTCAACTCAACAATTAACGTGCCGGGTGCGGCTGTCTGGGAGCTACGCTTTGCCACGAGCGACTATGAGCTCCGCGGTGTGACGACACCGGGCGGACGGTGCAATGATTGCGAAGAACCAATCCCCTCCTCGATTCACGTCACCACGTCGACCGACGTCACGGTCTACGCCGTGATCCGTGACGACAACACCAGTGATGCATGGATTGTGTTGCCGACCGATGCACTCGGAACTGAGTACATCGTGTCGACCTATGCATCATCTGCTGAAGCCGATACAACCGTGTTTTCACGAACGTTCACAGCGGCATACCCGAGCCAGTTTCTCGTCATCGCAACCGAGGACAGCACAGATGTCACCGTGCAGTTGTCCGTCGATCGATCAGCTTCAGCGACTGGAGATATTCGTACGGTAACACTACAGCGTGGCGAAGCATACCTCGTGCAGGCGTATGTTTCTGCACAGCGGCAAAACGATGATCTTACGGGTAGTCGAGTTCGATCGACAAAGCCCGTCGCCGTGTTGGGAGCACATTTTCGAGCGCAGGTTCCAATTCTCTCGGAGCGGGCTTCGCGCGACTGCCTCGTGGAGCAGCTACCAAGCACTGACGTCTGGGGCAAACGCGTAGTTGTCCCACCGCTGGTTCCCCCATCTGATCTTGTTCGCGAATCGGAACGAGATGTGACGCTCGTGCGTGTTCTTGCCTCGAGTACTAAGACAGGCGTGACCGTGAATGGGAATCCTGTAGCCGTGTTGGGCGCAGGTGCATTCCTCGATATACCTCTCATCAACGATCCGCTCGACATCTCGGCGACGAACCCAATCTTGGTTACAATCATCGATCGATCAGCAAATCGTCTCAACGGTGCTGGACGCTCCGGTGATCCTTCATTGATCGTTGTCCCGCCGGTCGAGCAGTTTCTTTCGTCGTATCGTGTGACAAGTATTGAGCCCCGTCAATCAGGTGCAGCATTCTACACGCAACACAAGATTTCGTGCATCGTGCCGATGTCGCACGCGAGTTCGCTCACGCTGGATGGTGCAGCAGCTCCCGCAGCGACACCAATTGCAGGAACAGCGCTCGGATATGTACAGTGCGACGTAGCACGTGGTATTCACCGACTCGAGTGCGACACGACGTTTGGCATCATCGTCTACGGCTATGGTCCAGCCGAGTCGTACGGTTATACCGGAGGCATGGCTTTCGAGCGTCTCTATACACCTGTGGTCGTACTCCGTGCGCTTGATCGTCGTGGACGTCCTGGTACGCCAGACACCTTGCTATGCGTGGTCGACAGTATCAGCAGTGAGCAAGAAGTACGTCTGAGTGGTGCGACCACGGTACGTGGATCACTGAGCTTCGACGCAACGATGTTTGTACCGCTCGAAGCACAAGGCATACAACGCGACTCGCTCCGCAGCTCGCTCCAGTGGGAATATTCCTTCGACTCGCTTGTTGTTGGCGATACCATCCTACGGGTGCCGGGCACGCATACGTTGGGTCGAGACACCTCCTCAGTGATTGATGTCTATGGTAGTGGTTGGTATGCAGGCAACGGCGACTCACTCTACATTCGCACCGATGATCGTGACGGAATTCTCGCTACAGATGGCGTCTGCATTGACCGTGGCACGCCACGCTTGTTCGACCCAACGATGCAGCCCCTTCAGCGACAGCGCCGCTACTACGACATTCGTGGAAGATTTGTTGGTACGTCGCTCGAAGGACAACCGCCTGGAGTATACTTCGAGCGATGATTATTGCCCTTCACAAACCCTACGGCGTCTTGTCGCAGTTCACTCCCGAGCCGGGCAGCGCGCATCAGACACTGGCAGCATTTGATCTTCCTCCGGAAGTCTATCCAATCGGACGACTTGATGCCGACAGCGAGGGTCTGCTGCTGCTTACAAACGAGCGACAGTTACCGTCAGCAGTACTCGACCCAGAGAACGGACACGAGCGCACCTACCTCGTGCAGGTTGAGGGGGCCATCAGCGATCAAGCCCTCGAACGTCTGCGTGGTGGCATTGTCATTCGTGGATACACTACCCTGCCGTGCGTGGCACGGGTCGTTGAACCACCGACATGGTTACCGGAGCGAATACCGCCTGTGCGATTTCGTGCATCAATTCCTACGTCGTGGATTGAGCTCGACTTGCGTGAGGGAAAAAACCGCCAGGTGCGCCGAATGACAGCTGCTATTGGATTCCCAACGCTTCGTCTGCTGCGTCGTGCTATTGGCGCATTACGCCTCGAGGACCTCGGAATCGCTCCCGGTCAGTGGCGCATCCTGAGCGACACGGAGCGCAGTCTGCTTACGAACTTGACGCGTGTAACGAACGATCGAGAACGCAAAGCCTAGGACCATCGTAATCACGCCAAACCACACAAGTGAGATCCAAGGCTTGACCGAAAAGTCAACCGTGAACACTTCGCGTGGACGTGGCAGTGGCTTCGACATATCGCGGAAGACCAGATCGCCGGTGGACTTGCTCGGATCCTCGTTGTTGCGCATGATCTCAGCGAGACCAACCGCCATTGTTGACCCCGGCAACTGGACCCACTCTGGGTCGAACACCGGACCGGATGCTCCAGTAGCAATCTTCGTACGAGCCTTTACGGCGACCGTTGAATCAGCCGTTCGCACGTTGAGCACAGCCGACATCTGCATGCGGCCGTCTGCTGTTTGTCCCTCTTCCATTGGCATCGTGAAGCGCTCAAGTTCGATCACGACTGATGAATCGTATGGGGCACGAATTGACGTGCCTCGCATGATCGTGGTACGTTGGAAAAGATCCTCACGTTCCGTCGACTTCGGCGATACGTAGAGATCGTTGTGGAGCCCCCAGCGAATTCCTGGTTCAAGGAACGCTGATTGACGCTTGTTGAAATCCGACCAGTACAGTACTGCAGCAACCGTTTCTACAGATCCACCACGCTCGATTCGTACGAAGTACTTGTACTTCTCACGATCAGCATAGTGCTTCTCTACCTGCTCCTTACCGAGGTACGTTAGCGTGTACTCACCAACAGTTGTCGGAACACCATGCACGAGAACTGCGTGGTGGGACTCTGTGTAGGACGACGTCGTAATCACGCCGAAGATCAACAACGCGATACCGGTGTGCGAGATATACGCACCAGCCATCGCCGGTGATGCACCGATGATTCCGAGGCCGATTCGCAGGTTGATCGCGAGTGAGAACCACGCCGTAAACGCAAGCGCGATCTGTCCGATGTCATTGATTCCAATCACGGCCATGATCGTGGTTGCAACGGCAGCAATGACGCCACCAAAGAGCACGAGCGACTGAATCTTCGCGCGTGGTGTTGAGCGCCAAATGAAGATGAGCGACAGAGCATTGACAATGAGAACTGCCGGTACAAGCACCAGATGCACGCGGTTATAGAACTCGATGGCGACAGCTACCTTCGGTAGGCCCAACACTTCCATGATTACGGGCCACGACGTGCCGATCGTCACGAAAATGGCTGAGGCCATGATCAGTGCAGATCCAATCGAGAGCATGAACTCGCGTGTCGTTGGTGAAAACTCTTCACGGTGGATGTTCATGTCGCGTCGGCGACGTACAACCATCGTCACACCAAGGATGGTGAATGTGGCCATGAAGAGCAGAAGGATCCAGAATGCGAACTTTCCTGGGTCAACGAATGAGTGAACAGACGTATCCCCCAGGATACCACTGCGTGTCAGGAAGGTCGAGTACAGGACCATCACGAAACTGGCTACGGCAAGAATCATGTTCGTCTTCACCAGTCCACGCGTCCGCTTTTGCACAAGCATCGTGTGAACGAGTGCTACCACAACGAGCCACGGAATCAGCGAAGAATTTTCAACAGGGTCCCAGCCCCAGAAGCCCCCCCATCCAAGTGTCTCGTATGCCCAGAAGCCACCGAGCATGATACCGAATCCAAGCACCGCAGTGCCAAACAACGTCCACGGCAAAGCGATATCAATCCAGCGATGATACTCGCGACGAATAAGGCCCGCCATGGCAAATGCAAAACTCACCGACATCGAGGCGAAGCCTACGAAGAGGATCGGCGGATGGATGGTAATCCACGCATTATGAAGCAGCGGGTTAAGCCCCTTACCATTCTCACGAACATCAGCAATGGTGATTCCATCAGCTGCGAATGATTCGTGGAAGTAGGCAAACGGATTCTTTGCTACGAGGAGCAGCGTCAAGAAACTGACGATGAGACCGTAGAAGACCATGACTGGCGCTTCGTACGAGTGGCGACGCGCATACGGTGTGAGCACGACGCCGATGAGTGCGACGAACATCGTCCACAAGAGGAAGCTACCCTCTTGTCCCGAGTAAAAGCTCGCAATCAGCAAATGCAGCGGGAGTTCACGTGAGGAATAGTTCCAGACGTAGGTGTACTCGAATCGATGCTGGAGGATGAGTACCACCAGGATGACAGCTGATGCCACAAGACCAAGGGCCATCGTTCCGAAGATCCTACGCGCAATGGTTGAGAACCATGCTGCTCGCTCCTCGTCGGAATACAGCGCAGCGGCATAGAGTCCGGTCGCTGACAGCGCCATTCCGAAGAGCACATGAATCAGGATCTGAGCGATCATTGGGCGTATACCTGTGTTGCGTGGAAATACGGGTCGTGTCCGTCATGGACATGCCCTACGAAACGAACAACCTGTCCCTCAGCGAACGGCACTTCTGGCGTGTTCCCTGTATACTGCACTCGAAACGCCGCGCCCGTTTGGTCGGTACATGCGATACGCTCAGGCGCTTCCGTTGCACGCACAATGGTTGATACGATGATGACCTTCGGCGCTTGATCACCTTCAACGCCGGAGGCATGATCACTGGATGCGACAGCGAATGTCACTTCTTCGAGCTGACCATAGGTTGATGCAATCCACACTCCGAGCGGGATGCCAACAAGTGCTGCAATGATGATGATACGCTTAAGCATTCCGTTCCCCGTTACGATGCCGGCATCTCGTCTGTTGGCTGTCCCTCGTACTTCGATGGACACTTCGTCAGGACATTCGACGCCTTGAGGACGCCGTCTTCAATGCGCCCCTTGACCACGACGCTGACAGCAGCTTCGAAGTTGTTGGGTTTCGCGCCGGTAAGCTCAACTGGGATCAACTTGCCTTGCTCATCGCGCAGCGTAAAGGCAAACGTATTCGACGGCGCATCGTAGGTCCAGCCGTTCGACTTTTCCCACGTGCCAATGATCTGCACAGTCTTGCCGAGCTTTTCTGCTCGATCGACGGTAGCGTATTCAATGGATGACTCCGAGAGTGCGGAGATGCCGACCCACGCAAGGCCGATGATCACAGCACCTGCGATAATGTATTTCCAGGGGAGGTTCTTCATGATGATGATTAACGATCAATCCGTGATTCTAGTTCGCGCAGGCGTGCATCAATTCGTTGCATGTAGATGGCAACACCAGCCCAAATCACTAATGCCGTAACGAGAACCACATAGATCGCGTTGGCTGTGAGGAACGACATCATGCGAGATCCTTCGAAACTGTTATCAATCGTGATGCACGTTCACTGCGGATGCGCAGGTTGGCAATCCAGAAGAACACCATGGTGAACGCAAAGAGAGCGATGCTATAGATGACCTGCTTCGTGCTATTGAGCGAGTCTGATGTCAGACTCAACAGCGGTCCAGCAGTGGAGTCGTCTGCTGATCCCGGGTGGAGGCCTGGTAGCAAGCGTGGAAGTACGAACACGAGGAAAGGAACCGTTGCGAACGCCACAGTAGCATAGGCCGAGCTTAGTCGCGCGCGCCGAGCAGGATCATCGATTGTTGAGCGCAACAAGAAGTACGCTCCGTAGATGAGCAGCAGGATGAAAATCGACGTCTGTCGCGGATCCCAGTTCCAGAACGACCCCCAGTTAAACTTGGCCCACACTGCACCAGTGAGTGTCGCAAGAATGGCATAGAGTGTACCGACACCCGCCATTGCAACCGAGACATCATCCGATTCAATCGTTCGCTTCCGCAAATAACCGATTCCGTAGATCATGCTCAGCAGGTACGCAATTGTGGCAATCCACGACATTGGCACGTGGAAGAACAGAATGCGCGATCGTTCTTCAAGCCCCATGATATACGGAAGCGTGACTACTGGATCGATGGCAACAACATCATCAGCCTGAAACACAACGTCTGATTCCGCACGACGAACAAGGACAACCACAGGCACGTTTGCACCGGCGGCAGTGATGGCATCGACGACAGGTTGATATGCGCGCAGCATGATCGGACGCTTCGCAACACGCGCGTCCTCAGCTGGAAGAAGGAATGTCCCCTGCTCGTCTGCCGTGGCTTGCGAGGCACCAACACGAATCAGTACCGGCACGCTCTTCGTGCTGTCGGCGCGATGCTGAATAACGGCATCAATGGTACTTCCGGCAAGGGGCGGATAGATTGCCAGGACAACAACGAGTGCAACGGAGAGTACAGCGACAACACGCCACCATGCTGGGCGTGGACGATGCAGGTTGCGAGGCATGTACCCGATGGCAAGACCAAGCAAGCTACCGGCGAGCATAAGCACGAATTTCATGCGCGCAAATTACGACGCAGAACGGTGACGCTTACGCAGGATCAGTCGGTTAAACGGCGTCTCAACAGATGCGGGCACGTACTCAATCTGATCCATGACCCGTCGAATCAACGCGATTCCGAGTCCACCCGAGCGCATTTCCCGGAAATAGGTCTCCATATCCGGCTGAGCTACCGTCCGAGGGTCGAACGCATGCGATCCGTCACGAATCTCGATTGTGATCTCCTGCCCTGTGACATCGATACGTACTTCGATCTCCTGCGCAGGCTGTGCGGTGACGCCATGCGCGATGAGATTCGCACAGGCCTCATCAACGGCCAGTACCACCCCGTTCTGCTCCACACTCGTGAGTACAGAAGTTGTAATCGCGCTTCCGACATACGAGCGAATGCGCTCGAGATTCCTCGTGTTCGGAAGAATACGCAGGGGTGCAATATCGTGGTGCTGCGACTTCACTGCTGCGGCTCAAGGACCTTTACTGCGTCATCGACAGTCGGAAAGATTCGAAACAGGACGTGAAACCCGAGAAGGTCAAACACGGAGAAGACGTTCTCGCGCATCGCCGCCAACAGAATGTCACCATTATCTCGGCGGATATCTTCGATGAACACCATGAACACACCGAGTCCGGCACTCGAGATGTAATCGAGATCGGCAAAGTCAACAACGATAAACCGCGCCCCATCAGCAATCACGGTGCGCAGTTCGCGTTCGAACTGACTCGCCGTGTGTGCATCGAGATATCCGTGCAACTGCACGATCATCGCGCGATCTGTTGGTGCAAGCGTAATGGAGAACGTGTTCATGGATGCTCAATCTTGTGATGTTGTGCTGTAGGACGTGCACGGATGGCGACAATGGTCACATCATCGTGTGCATCGGTGCCCTGCGCGTGATGATCAAGTTCCTGCTGGATTGCTTCCACAATGCTCCGAGCGGATGTCGGCTCTGATGCACGAAGTAGCGTGTTGATCGCGGCCATTCCGATTTCTTGCATGTCGCCGTTGCGTCGTTCCGTCACACCATCGGTGGTAAGCAAACACACGTCATTCGGTTGGAGTTCGATTGTATACTCCTCAATCTCCTTGCGGAAGGTCTCTGCAGGGAGCAATCCAATAGCGACGCCCTTTGGGCGAATAACTTCCACATCCGACGACGTGCGCACGATCATCGGAGAGTGTCCGGCGCGCGCATACTTTACCGACATAGTCTCGGGCTTGAGCTGCACGCAGCTCATGGTGATGTACGAACGCTTGTCCATTTGTCCAGACAACGTCAGAGACAGTCTGTGGAGCAAATCTGCTGGTCCAGTTGCCTCTCGAACTTCTGCAAGGACGGCACCCTTGAGGGTAGCCATGTATAACGCAGCAGGAATACCCTTGCCTGCAACGTCGGCGATCACAACGCCCAAGGAACCGTCAGCAAATCGCACGTAGTCGAAGTAATCACCACCCACTTCTGATGCAGGGACCATTACGCCATAGAGGTCGAAACCATCAACCTGCGGATGTTCCCGTGGAAGGAGTGAGGTTTGAATCTCGCGGGCAACATCTGCTTCCTTTTGCAACCGCTCACGCTCGAGCACCGATGCGTGCAGACGTGATTGTTCGAGTGCGATCGAGAGAATGTCACCAAAGGCCGCAAGCAGCCGGTGATCATCCGGATGGAAGGCATACTCTGCGGTCATGAAGGCTACCAGGGTTGCAGAACGCTGACCGTCGATGGCAATGGGCACAATGACGAGCGATCGAATAGCCAGTGTCCGAACATCAACGCCATACTCAACGAGAGAGTCAATCACCACGGGCTCTTCTGCTTGGGTGATGATGTTCCGGATGACAGGATGTTGATGCAGCGAGCGCACGTAGTCGGCATGGACATGCTGTGTCGCGACAACTGACGACGCATCACCCGCGCCAATCTCAGCCCAGGCACCATGAGCCTGCGTGACGCGAACGGCGAGCTCGGTTGTCCGTGCAAGCACGTCCTCTGTTGTCGCTGATTCGGCCATGAGTCGCGCAAGATCTGCAAGCGAAGCAATCTCAAGCGATCGACGATCGACAATCGAACTGTTTGGCAGAGCGAAGAGGACGGTACCGATCAGTCGGAGAAACAGCACGAGCGCGATAATGCAACACGATGCGAACACCAGGTTCAATCGCGTCACAAGTGTCGACACAGATACGCTCACGACCGTATCCTCTTGCAGGAACACCACAAGCATCAGGATTGATGCAAACGCTGCACAGCCGCTGAGCCACAACAGGCGGAGCTTCTTCTCGAGAACCAACGTCTGCAGCCATGGTAGACGCGGTGCGTGAAGCAAGGTCATGATTGAGCTGGTGATCGTTGCCATGATGACAAGTGCGACCCCACCTGACGACGAGACCGAGATAAGCGCTCCTAGCACGATGATGCTCAGCAGTGCCGATTGCGTGAGCAGGTACGCGCGAAGCCGGGCGGTTGGACGAGCACGCAGCATCGCAACAACAAATCCTACGAGTCCAGCAACAATCACCGTCGAGGCAACCCCTAGGATGCGGGTGCTCACGGCAGGTATGATACCTCCCGCTCCGACGACTGATGCCGGTGTGAGCGCACCAAGCAACAACAGCGCCATTGATGCTACGGAGTATACCGTGAGGAACCACGAGACAACATCAAATGAGCTCTGCACGCGGCGGTTTCGAACAAACAATGCCACGAGCACCGCAATCCCTGCGATGCAGATGAAACCGATTGTCGAGAGCAGGGCCATCTGACCGGTCCACATCTCTGCTGAGGTCGGACCAGCGGTTGGCACCACTATACCCAGCACTGCATGGACGACGAGAGCGCTCACACTGAGCAACATCCAGATAACCATCTGGACACCACTAGCTGACGCTACTCCGTCACGCTCGACGTTGATTGATACCTGCATACGTTGAATCTCCGGCGGCAGGATACGACACGCCCACCGTAAAAGTTGCAGTCCCGTTATCGATCGAGATAGCGAATACCGCTCGCATGCAACTCAGGAACGCGAACGCCATTCACAATCGACTCGCGCAGGACTCCCTGTGCTAGGACTCGACCGTGAAGATCAAGTGGCACGCCGAGGGTTGGATCGAGAAACTTCATCTTGATTTCTGCTGTCCCGTCCGACATCGTAAGCCAGCACCCTTCGTCCTGACAGACGCTACCGACCGTTGCCTCGATGACGACCGTTCGACCGGTGTTACGATGATCAACAGCGTCGCGCACACTCAGTGTCTGCGCCCCCTCCATCGGAGGCACTCCAAGATAGTCGGGCTTGCCGCACCCGACGAGCACGAGAACGCATATGATCAAGCAAACATGGAATTGCATCGGGACTGCTCGATTCTGCATGAAGCTCATGAAAACAAACAACGCCCACCATACCGAGGTACAGGGGGCGTGTTCCGTGTGGAGCCAATGACCGGACTTGAACCGGTGACCTGCTCATTACGAATGAGCTGCTCTACCAGCTGAGCTACATTGGCGTTACAAAAACGGATTGCAAAGTTAGCGTCACCCTTGCAGATCACCAAACCATGCTGATCGGCTACGGCGATCATTTCCCTGCAACCTTTGTGACCATCCCATACACCGGCAAATTGAAGCTGTCGTCGTCGCCGTTACCGCGCGCGATAAAGCGCAGACCGCCATACAGCTGCCCTGGGGCCTTCGGCGACACCGAGACGCGCACAGTCCGCGTGGAGCGGGCAGGAATCACCTCATTCGGCACGAGATCCGACGTCACGTCCTGATCATACACAAGGTCGACAATCGTAACCGGCGCGTCGGACGTGTTCTGAAACGTAAGTTCACTCGTTGCTACACGTCCTACCACGGCATCATTAAACGGGATAAACAATGAGGGTCCGATCGTAAGTGCGCGCTGCAACGTTACCTGCAGCATCACATTTGATTCCAAGGTGTCGCCATCGTGTGATGTGCGAACTCGCACGTTCTTCTGAATCAGACCTGTTTGCGATGTGGTGACGTTGAGTCGAATTTTCACGCGCGCTGTGTCTCCGGGCTGCAGCACCGTCTTATCAGGGTCGGTCTTGGTACACCCGCAACCCGGCTTGATTTCAACAATTCGTACGTCGCCCTTCCGCGCGATGTTGACGATCGGGATCTCCGTTTCAAGTGTGAGCGTCGATGGCAGTCGCATTGTCCCCCAGTCGTGCTGTGCTGGGATCGAAACAAACGCCTCAGCGAACACCTGAGCAGATGCCGAATAGCTCGCAACAAGCGAGGTCAAAACCACCACAAGTGCCACAGTGCACAGTGCTCTATTTTTCATAAAAACGTCCTTGTAGATGGTACCTGCGATGCGTGCAATGATCGCAATGTTGCAACATAGCGGTCAACATAGGCAGAGCGCTGTGAACGACGATACTGCATGATAAATCGTGGGTGTTCAAGGTAGACAACGCGTTCAAATCCAACGATTGGATTAACGTGCTTCTCTATAGCCTGCTTCAACTTCCCGGTTCCGAGCACCACGCCGACGTCTCGTCGGAGTCCGTACCCTATCTGTGTTTGCATACACGAAATCGCGTACGGCGTTACTGCCTGAAGAAGAGGCGCGGTATCGTAAAAGTTGACGTTCACTCCATCAGCGACAAAGCCAAGGGGCGACACAGCACCAAGGTAGATGTCGCGATAAAACTCGGACGGACCGCCGTAGGCATCAATGACATCACTGATGAACTCTGCCGAAAGCTCACGCCGACCGCTGAGTGTTGTTTCTATGCCGAGCTCATGTGCTACCGCCCAGGGGTCGGTGAATGAGAGCCCCGTTAGTCCAGCACCGAAGCGACCCGGATTAATACCCCACACGCTCAGACGCGGCGGTGCTTCGGTGTAATAGCGGTTAGCCATTTCACGGACGACACGGCACACCTCAGGGTCGCGATACGGATGGAGCACCTCGACGCCATCGGGAAGTCCGACAGGGGGCTCCAGTTGGGTAAGAAAGCGAGCTATCGCCTGTGCGAAGGACTTAGAAGCCATACACGTTGCGTGCTTTTGCACCAACGTAGGCCAAGAAGTCCGTCTCTGTCAAATCTCTTCCAGTGACGCGTTGGATAATCTCACGTGGCGTTTCCGTGCGACCATATGCATGGATGTGTGTACGAAGCCATGCGAGGATCGGCGCAAAGTCCCCATTCGCAATGCGTGACGACGCATCAGGTATGTCCTTCTGCATTGCATTCCACTCCATTGCGGCATAGAGCTTCCCAAGCGTGTACGATGGGAAGTAGCCAATGCCACCGAAGGACCAGTGTACGTCTTGCAGACATCCCTCAGCATCATTTGGCGGAACAACACCAAGTGCCTGCTCCATCTTCGCATTCCACGCTGCTGGAACATCGGCAACTTCGAGAGCACCAGTGAGGAGATCACGCTCAATTTCGAAGCGCAAGATGATGTGCAGGTTGTACGTCAGCTCATCGCTCTCCACACGATTGAGTGACGGCTGCATCTTGTTGATGGCCTGATAGAAGGATCGCGGCGTTTGATCGGCAAGCTGCGTTGGGAAGGCATCGCGAAGAATCGGGAATGCCCATTGCCAGAACTCTTCGCTCCGTGCGACGACGTTCTCCCAGAACAGGGACTGCGATTCATGGATACCCATGCTTGCCCCCTGACCCGAGAACGTACGTGCGATGTCGTCAGGAATCCCCTGCTCGTACATGCCGTGTCCAGCCTCGTGTATCAGACCAAACAGACACGAGCGGAGATCGTTCTCGCGGATGCGAGTCGTCAGACGGACGTCCTTGTTGCCGAAGTTGGTGCAGAATGGATGCGCCGACAAATCGACACGTCCGGTGGCCATGTCGAAACCAAGCTTGGTGATGATCGACGTCGCTGTTGCAAGCTGTGTGTCTTTTGCGAATTGACGGTAGAGCACCGCATCCGACACGGCTGCTTGCCGCGGTGTGATCTCGCGCAGCAGCTCAACAGTGCCCTCGCGCAGTCGTGTGAACAACGGCGTGAGAATGTCGACCGTCAGTCCCGGTTCGAACGTATCAAGCAACGCATCGTACGGGTGCGCCGATGGACCAAGCAGTTCAGCTTCGCGACGCTTGAGATCGACTGTCTTCGTCAGCAACGGTTGAAAGATCGTGAAGTCAGACGCCTGGCGGGCGCGCTTCCACGCATCTTGTGCCATCGCTGCTGTGCGTGCTTGCTCCTCAACAAGTTCTGCTGGGAGGCGGCGAGCACGATCATGATCCTTCACAAAGGTTGCAACGACTCGCTGCTTCCGCGCATCAAGCGACGCCGACGCAGCTTGTGCGTCAGACGCCAGCGCAACCGCTGTGTCGTCAGTTGTGAACCCATGGATCAATGTGGACAGTGTCGCAAGCTGGTTTGCACGCGACTCAACTGCGCCATCAGGCATGTAGGTTTCCTGATCCCACCCAAGCGCCGCACTCGCAGCGCCAAGGTCCGTGATAAGATGCATGCGCTGAAGCAGGTGCTCGTAAGCAGACATAGGACGTTCCTTGTTGTAGGGTGTGTGGCGCAGCCAACCAACGAGAATTAGATGATCATCAATGCATCACCGTATCCGAAGACACGGTAGTCGCTCTTCAGGGCACGCTTGTAGGCCTTGAACATCTGATCCTTGCCACCCGCGTAGGCAGTCGCGACCAAGAGTGACGGCGATGCTGGCTGGTGGAAGTTCGTGATGAAGCGATTCGCAATCTTGAACTCGTACGGCGGATGGATGAACTTGTCTGTCCATCCCTTATTTGGCTTCACAATTCCGCTCGTCAGAACGCTCGATTCGAGTGCACGGACAACGCTGCAACCAACAGCATAGACGTTCTTCTTGGACTTGAGCGCCTTGTTGATGACGTCGGCTGAGTCCTTCGTGATCTCGAAGTACTCGCTGTACATGCGGTGCTTTGTGAGGTCCTCTACTTCGATTGTCTCGAAGATGCCCTGACCGATGTTGAGCTGAACCGTGGCGACCTTGATCCCCTTCTTTTCAGCTGCCTTGAGCAACTTCTCGGAGAAGTGGAGGCCTGCCGTTGGCGGTGCAATCGAACCAACCTTACCTGGGTTGGCGAAGACGCACTGATACGACTCCTTGTCGGCATCGGTCGGCTCACGCTTGACGTACTCAGGCAATGGCATCTGACCAATGCGCTCAATGACCTCGTGCAGATCGCCATCGTAGGAGAAACGCACGGTGCGACCACGCGACGTGGTGTTATCGATGATTTCGCAGTAGAAGCGGTTGTTGTCGAAGTAGATCTTGTTGCCAATACGCACCTTACGTGCCGGCTCTACCAAAACGTCCCAAATGCGCTCTTGCGCCTTGAGTTCGCGCAGCAGCATGACCTCGATCTTGGCATTGGTCTTCTCCTTCTTGCCGAAGAGGCGCGCCGGGAACACCTTCGTGTCGTTGACAACGATCACGTCGCCCTTGTCCATGTACTGCAGGATGTCCTTGAAGTGCTTGTCTTCAATCTCGCCCGTCTCGCGATTGAGAACCATCATTTTGGCGGATTCACGTGGGTCCGCTGGATACTTTGCAACGGCGTTTTTCGGGACAGAGAACTTGAACTCAGAGAGCTTCATGGAGGCAGTACATCAGTAAAAAGGAAACCACAAAGATACGACGATTTGAGGGCGAATGCCAGCGTTTTCGACGTAGAATGTAGATTCACTGAAGTCGCGCAAGGTGATAGAAATGCTCGACTTGCATCAACAGGACTACCAACACAATCATCCACCAGAGCCGTGAAGTACCGAGCAATCGCAGGCTCTCACCGGGTGCGCTCCACACACGATCAATCGCCACAGCGGCAAGGGGCATGAGCAGCGGAATGGCCGGCAAGTGGAATCGTGGAAGGGCAAAGGCAACTAGGTATGGGAGCATGCCCGCAATGATAACCGACAGGACAAACCGCCCCTGCAGGGCCGGGGTAGACACCCCAAGGACGAGGGCTGACAGGGCGGCGAGCAGTACAATGAGGTAGCTCCCTGCCTCGTATGCGAGAAGGGGCGCAGCCTTCAGGTTCGAGACGCCATACGATTGCTGGATCAAGCGCGTAGCCGAGTAATCCATCCCCCAGTACCCTCGTGCACGATTCGAGACGCGGTAGAGCGTGCGTCCGGGATGCGACGTCATGTACGTGAGCGCAGCATCGGTCATGCGCCGGCGCTCATCAAGCGTTGCCTGGGCAGGGTTTTGATGTGGTAAGCAGGCAGACAGCCATGCAGCCGCTGCAGGATCGATTTGATCGAAGCTCCGTTGACCAAAATGTCCGGTCTTGTAGTCAGGCGTGAATGGTGTGTTGCTCAGAAAGAGATTCCATTCGTTGTTCGTGGAGATCGTCATCCCCTGCTGCGCGCGCGCATTGTGCTGCATCACCGGAACGACAGCGGCCGCCAGAACTACCGCGGCAACAAACCATGCGCCGAGGGCCGTGCGCATGGAGAGCTTCTGCTTCCAGGCCTCATATGCGAGCACCAAGAGGACTACTCCAACAACCAGACCTGATGCAGGACGTGTAAGCACGGCGAGCGATAGCAACATGGAAGCAGCAGTCCATCGCAGCCACGACCACGACTGAACACACTGTACCGTAAGCCCCACAGCGAGAACAATGGCGATTGCTGTCACAGGTTGTGACGAGATCTGCGTGGCCGACAGCACGGTATGTCCATAGAACGAGGCAAGCAGCGCTACGATCATCGTCGGACGCGTCCACCCCATCAGTACGACGGCGAACCAGACGCTCGCGATTACCACGCCACTGGTGAGCACAACTCCAATCGCATGATCGACACTGGCGCTTCGTCCAAATAGCGCATACGCAGGTGCAACGAGCATCGCCGTGCCCGGCGGGAAGTAGTAGTGCTCGTCAGAGCCGGCAACAATCTGCAGTGCCTGTTCGGCGTATGATGGACCGTCCTCCCCCTGCGGCTGATCGACTAGCACCACAAACGACACAAACAATCGGAGGATGATTCCGATGCAGACGATGCCGATGATGCGCGACTTCATACTACGAATATCGCATTCTCGTCGTACGTTCGCAGGTTATTCTCGTCTCCCCCTAGGCATCATGTCCGTCTTCGACCTTCATACCAAGTACCAACCTTCCGGTGACCAACCACGTGCGATCGCAGAGCTCGTGGACGGACTCCGCGAGGGCCGCAAGAGTCAGGTTCTTCTCGGCGTTACAGGTTCTGGTAAAACCTTCACGATGTCCAACGTGATTCGCGAGGTCGAGCGTCCGACGCTTGTGATCTCGCCGAACAAGACGCTTGCTGCTCAGTTGTACGGAGAATTCAAGAGCTTCTTCCCAAACAATGCGGTCGAATTCTTTATCTCCTACTACGACTACTATCAACCGGAAGCCTACGTTCCAACAACGGACGTGTTCATCGAGAAGGACTTTTCGATCAACGACGAGATCGACCGACTTCGACTGCGTGCAACAAGCGCCCTCGTCGAAGGACGACGCGATGTGATTGTCGTGGCGTCGGTCTCGTGTATCTATGGTATTGGTGCGAAGGCAGACTTCAAGGATCAGCTCTTGCTGATCAAGGAAGGCATGGAGATTAGCCGCCAAGCCCTTCTCCATCGCCTCAGCGATATTCACTACAGTCGCAACGACTTTGAATTCACGCGTGGCACATTCCGCGTGCGCGGCGACACCGTCGATGTGATGCCAGCTGACGAGGATACCAAGGCTATTCGCATTGAACTCTTCGGCGACACCGTCGATCGCATCGCATGGATTGATCGTCGCGACGGCAAAGTACTCGAGCGCTGTGATCGCGTGCTGCTCTACCCTGCCCGCTTGTTCGTAACGTCGCAATCGAACCTCGCGCGTGCAACCGTCGACATCAAAGAAGAGCTCGTACACCGGCTCAAGGATCTACGTGAACTTGGTAAGGGGCTCGAAGCCGCCCGCCTTGAACAGCGCACGATGTTTGATCTCGAGATGATGAAAGAAGTAGGCTATTGTTCCGGCATTGAGAACTACTCGATGCACCTGGCTGGGCGAAAGCCCGGTGAGACACCGAACTGCTTGCTCGACTACTTCCCAGATGACTTTCTGCTGGTGATCGATGAGAGCCACGTAACAGTACCGCAGGTTCGAGCGATGTATAACGGGGATCGACAGCGCAAGATGACGCTTGTTGAGCACGGGTTCCGACTGCCGAGTGCGCTTGAAAATCGTCCGTTGACGTTTGATGAATTCAACGGGCACATCAATCAGGTTGTCTACGTCAGTGCGACTCCTGGTGATTACGAACTTGAACAATCAATGGGTGTTGTCGTTGAACAAGTGATCCGTCCAACAGGCTTGTTAGACCCTCGAATTGAAATTCGACCTGTTGCAAATCAGATCGACGACTTGTTAGAGGAAATCCGTAAGCGTGTCGAAAAGAAGGAACGCGTGCTTGTGACGACGCTCACCAAGCGAATGGCAGAGGATCTCACCGAGTATCTCCAGAACCTCGGCATACGCGTCGCGTACATTCATAGTGACGTCGACTCTCTTGAGCGTGTCGAGATTATCCGCAATCTCCGTCTCGGTCATAGCGATGTACTCGTCGGCGTCAATCTCCTGCGCGAAGGTCTCGATATGCCTGAAGTTTCGCTCGTGGCTATTCTTGATGCTGATCGCGAAGGGTTCCTCCGCAGCGAGCGATCCTTGATGCAAACAGCAGGACGAACCGCGCGCAATGCAGACGGCCTCGTGATTTTCTACGCCGATAAGATTACACGGTCGATGGAACACGTGATCAATGAAACGAACCGTCGCCGTGCACTCCAGGAAGCATACAATGCTGAGCATGGTATCGAACCACGGACGGTGTATAAGTCGCTTGAGGAGATTCTTGAATCAACGTCAGTTGCCGACATGCAATCGTCACGCGTTGCAAAGTCGGCCGAGCGTGAACGCGAGCGCATTAAGAAGGCTGCCGAGCCTATCGCGAAGTATCTCACACCGGTGCAACGCAAGGAAATGATTGACCAGATGTTTGTTGAAATGAAGAACGCTGCACGCGATCTTGATTTCGAGCGTGCGGCCGAACTACGCGACGAGATTACCCGTCTTCAAGCGCTCAACGACGCGTAGGCTGCATCGAGATGACGTGATGCAGCGCTTGCTGCAGCTGCTGAGCGCAGTGTTCCCACGAGTAGACTGAATGCACGGCTTCGTGCCCTGCTTCGCGGAGCGCTTCGCGCAGTGGAGTATCACGAAGCAGGCGCACGCATGCCGAGGCGAAGGCTCCTGCGTCATCGGCAATCATTGCATGCGCTCCGTGCTCGAGTGGGATACCCTCACAGCCGATTGACGTGGTCACGATGGACGCATGTTCCATCAGCGCTTCAATGATCTTAACCCGCACACCACTTCCGCTCAATAGCGGCACTACCCCAACCTCGTAGCTCTCGCGATACTCAGTAGGATCAACAATTTCGCCATGCACGATGACGTTCTGACCGTCATCATAGGCAAGCACCTCTGCCGGAGTGGAACGTCCAGCGATGTGGAACGTTGCCTCGGGAATCTCGGCGTGAATCAATGGCCACACGTACCGCATAAACCAGCGCAGTCCGTCAACATTCGGAGTCCAGTCGAGACTTCCCAAGAACCACAACGACGCTGGTTCACGAACACCCGTAGGATGATGTTCCCGCACGCCTGGTGGAACCGTCACAACATGCGTTCGAGGAGATACCATCGCAAATGCAGCCGCATCAACATGACTCAGCGCAATGACGCCATCGAAGACCTCGATGGCATGATTCTCGTACGTGCGAGTTTGATCAGCAAGTCGGCGACGGAACCAACGCTCTATGAGAGAACGAGCAAGATCATTCGAAAGGCGATCTTGAATGCGTGCTTCAACGTTATGTGCATGAAGCACAATGGGAATATGTGGTTCAATGATCGATCGACGTCGCAGTGCCTCGCCATAGCACGCCGTGAAGAGCGACTCACACAGTATAACGTCATACGGACCACGCTCGCGCACCAGCTTCTCGATCTGATCAAGCATGCGTTGCGATGCAAATCGTGTGAGCCAATAGGAACTCGACGTTGGAATGCCAAACTGCGTTGGGAAGGAAGATGCAATCACCTCGCGAAGCATACGCAGGGGTCGTACCGATGTATCGATATCAACCGCCGTAATCGAGGAACATACATCCTGCATTACCGATGGTTCGGCAAAGTGCTTCTGCGTGTTGACTGCACAAATGTCTACTTGATGACCAGCCTCATGAAGTGCTCGAACGGTCTCAAGCATCACAATTGCTCCACCATCACGGGCCGGTATCGGAATACGCGGCAGGATCATGAGGATCTTCATTGCCCCCTCCCATGCTGCATCACAAACGTCATATCCTGTGCTACGCGGTCCCATGTGAAATACTCGCGCACACGCGGTGCATCCTGCACACAGAACTCAGCAATCGTATCCGACTCGACAACGTGGCGGAGCGCTGAGGCGAGTTCGTCGACATCATCGCTATCGACAAGCATCCCATTGCTTCCGTGTGTAATCATCTCAGGCATGGCGAAGTCGCGACGAGCAACCACAGGCGTACCGCTCGATAATGCTTCTGCGATGATGATACCAAAGGCCTCGAATCGCGATGGCATCACAAGCACATCGGCTCGACGAAGCAGCTCGCGTACCGAGGCAAATGGTGCATCACCGAGAAACTCAATCCAGTCTGGAATCGCACCCTCGAGAGGCCACGTGGTAGGGCCAGCCACAACAAGTCGGACTGGTGTTGACATTACTTGCTGCAGACGTGCAACAGCATCAACAACGATATCACCGCCCTTGCGATGAAAGTCCCGTCCGACGAATGCGATAACAACTTCATGCCGCGCGGACCTGCGCAGCAAACGGTCAGGATGCGGTGGGTCGACAGGAACGTTGACACCTGCATGGACCACATGGATGCGGTCGGCAGGCAGCAGGCCCGCCTCACGAAGGTATCGCGCATTCCACTCGCTCATGGTGAATACACCAGCAGCACCAGCATAGGTTTCCGCCTGGATCGCTGCCCGTCGTTCAAGGGTGCGTCGCGAGAGAGCATCCCAGCAATGTGGAATCAGACCTCGGTCCATTAAGTGCAAGCCATGTCCGAAGCAAAAATCCTGGTAGATGTACAGTGGCTTTGTCGAAGCACCATGTTCACCGATGCAGAGCACAGCGTCCACATTCAGTCCACGCTGTTCATGGCGCTGAAGGCGGGTGTGGGCGATGCGTGAATACGCCGGCTGCATCGTCCAGGTTGAGAATGGACGACCATGAAGGAGTCGAAGCGACGAAACCCGACCCAGCAGGTCGATCACGGGTGGGATGTCCAACGGAAGATCCTTGAGATGCACGTCGGCGCGGCGCTCGAGTGCCTCCCATAGACGCTGCGGCGTGTGCGACCATGTCCGAGCACGGTCACCACGATCCCAAACACAGGCAAAACCAAGGGCAAGCGCGTCCATATCACTGCGAAGATACGTAGGGGTGTGCCCGTAGGACCTACCAGTGGTATCTTCGTGCACGAGGAATCTCCCTGTCACGTCGGCACACCCCATGGATCATCGACAGCATTTCTACAACCAGTACACGACGGCACAATCGCGATTTGCATCGATTGACGATGCCCGTCGGCGGGTCGAGGCCGAACACCGCGGGTTACGTGCATCAGTCGCGCCCCACCTCCCGCAGAATCGCACGGGCCGCATTGTCGACCTCGGTTGTGGCTATGGCGCATTCCTCCTGTGGATGCAGGAGCAAGGGTTCTCCGATCTTCGTGGGATCGACCTCTCGCAGGAGCAAGTTGATCTTGCCCGTGCATTGGGACTGGAGTGCGTTGAAGTTGAGGATCTGTTCACGGCCCTTTCGCAAGAGCAGGGCGTTGCGATGGTCACAATGTTTGACGTCATCGAACACCTTACGCGCGCCGAGGCCATCACTGCGCTAACGTCGATTGCGCATGTGTTGGCGCCAGGTGGTATACTAATTCTCCGAACACCAAATGTGGATGCGAGTCTTGGAAGCGTTCTCTCGTATGGCGATTTGACGCACGAGCTCCATCTCAACAAGACGTCTGTGCTTGAGCTCTTCGCAACGCTGCCGTTCTCATCGGTCCAGGTACTCCCAGTTCCGAGCGTCGGCGGTAGCGCATTGGCTCGTCTGATCCGTGCGATTGTACGCCCCTTGAGCACGCTCGGCAGGCGTCTGCGTCACATCGAGCAGGGCATCAGCTGGAATGCGACCATAGCAACACCAAACATGCTGATTGTCGCCCGTCGATGAGCCCCCTTCCCTAGCTAGTTTTGTACTTGATCACTCATGTGTGGGACCCATGACCCAACAATTTCCGACCGTAGATATTCTCCGCTACCTCGCTCGTTTCAAGTGGTGGCTGCTCGGTGTTGTCGCTCTGACAACATTGGGTGCCTATCTGTATGCGCGATCATTGCCGGAGTATTTCAAGGCGACGATTAACTGCGTTCCTCCATCACAGCAGATGGGCGGAATGGGCGGCGCCCTCGGTGGCATTTCCTCGACACTGAAAGACATTGGTCTTGCAAAGCTTGGTGGGACCTCGGGTGAGACGTACGAGTTCATCACCATCCTCTTTACGCGTACGATTCGTGATTCGATGATTCAACGCTTCGACCTGATTCGTGAATACGCGATGGAAGGCGAACCGATGAATGATGTTCGCTCGGAACTCGAAGACAATCTCGAAGTACAGTATCATGCCGAGGGGAACTACGAGATCTCGATCTGGAGTCAGAACCCACAGAAGTCTGTCGAGATGTGCAATGCGTTTGTGTCGTATGCCAACGACATTACCAATCGCATTCAACGTCAGGAAGCTGAGAAGTCGGCGTTCTACCTGGAGCAACGTATTGGCGTTATTGATTCGGTGCTATCTGCATTGACTGATTCGCTGCAGCGGTATTCGCGCGACTACCGACTGTTCTCCCCGCTCGATCAAGCTACCGCATCAGCAAAAGCTCTCTCAGAGACGAAGGCTGAACTGCTCAAGCAGGAAGCGATTCTTGGTATTCTTGAGCAGAACTACGGCAAGGACGATCCACAAGTCCGTTCAACGCGGAGCCTCGTGACGCAACTCAAGGATCAGTACGAGCGTGCACAAACACAGCCGGGATTCGCCGGCAATTTTGCGTTGACGGATGCAGCTGGTGTTGGCGCATCATACCTACGTCTGTATGCAGATTTTGAAGCACACACAAAGTTGAAGGCATTCCTTCTTCCGTCACTCGAGCAAGCAAAGCTCGATATGAACAAGACTGCTCCAGCATTGTTGATCGTCGACCAACCTGTTGCTCCCGAAAAGCGTGACAAGCCAAAGCGTGCGTTTATCGCTCTCGGTGCTGGTCTCGGCGTTGGTGTGCTGTTCCTGCTTGTTCTCCTCATCGTGCGCGGATGGCGCATGATGTTCCGCAAAGCTGATGAACACCTCACAACGGCATCGTGAGCATCATTGCTGATCTTCCCTGGCTCATCCCTGCTATCGCCGGTGGCGTAGGCATCCTGTATGCCATGATCCGGTTCCCAAAGGTTTGGCTTGCCCTCTTCTTGATAGTGCTACCATACTTCCTTACGGATACGGGCAAGGGGCTTTCAGTAACCGAGGTGGTGATCGGTGGACTCTTCACGGGTTCCATTGCGCTGTGGATGATCTGGCGTCTGTTTGCCGATCCACGCCCGTTGGTCAAGGGGTGGACAGATTTCTTACTGCTGTTCTTCGTTACCGCAGCGTTTGCCAACATTATCGTTGCACGATTCAATCACATCCCTCTGAGTGGATGGGCCGTTGACTGGTCGTATTTCCTGTTAATGCTCTACTATTTCCCGTTTCGTGAAGAGTACGGGAAGGATACCGGAACATTCCGTCAGTTTATTGCGCTTGCCGGCGTGTCGTCGCTGCTCATGGCTCTGTACAGCGCATGGACCTTCAAGCAGAGGATGGCAGAGAACATGGTGTATGCGTATCAGATTCAGGCATCACGATCGGCTACGCTTGGACCACTTTTCCTGCTGGCAATCTGCGTCGGACTCGTTCTGATCTTCCATGTGAAGTGGCGTCCAAAACTCGCAACGTTTGTTGTGGTTCTCGCAAACATCGCCGCACTTGTGATGACCTTCACACGAACCTTGTGGGTGCTCGTGTTTGCCTGTAGCTTCCTCGCAATGCTTTTTCTTCGTTGGCAGCAGAACACGAAGATTGTACTCGGTGGCGTGGCGTTGATCGCGGTGTCTGTAACCACCTTCTACGCCGTCAATCCCAAAGTGGCTGATGTTGCGCTGCTGTTCATTCAGAAACGCTTTACGTCGTCGACGCAACTCAAAGGCGGAGACTTCTCATTCGAGACACGTCTGATCGAAGTTTCGAATGCCTGGCGAAAGGTGAAGCAAGCCCCCCTCGGTGGGAACGGACTTCGTGCGAAGTTTGTCACGTGGGCTCCGATCGAGCAGTGGCACAATGCAACGGCGTTTGTGCACATCGGCTATGTCGGACTGATTCATAAACTGGGATTCCCGACGGCACTGATCATGTTCAGCGTCTTGATTGGGTTTAGCATACGGAGCATTCGTGCTGCGCTCGCCGCTCGCCGACCGAACGCTCCCCCTTTAGCGCGATCAATTGCCATCGGCGTGTTTGCGTTTATTCCTGCGTTGTACATCAACATCTTCATGGCGGGTATCTTCGATCAGCGCTACGGAAATGTTATGTTCGCGTTCATCTTCGCCGCTGTTGCCTTGTCGGAGGAAGCCCTCCGTCGTGCTCAGCAAGATCCTTCTCCTGAATTGCAATGAGTCTGCTTCCAAGCGATGGAGCCTTTGGCTCCGCACAACGTCAGCGCATTTTCCAGATCATCGTATTAGCCATTAGTGTGGTCTACGTTGGTCGACTTGCCTGGCTGCAGATCATTCAAGGTAGTGTCTACAAACTCAAGGCCGAAGCGCAGGCAATCAAGCAGATTGCCACTGAGCCATTCCGTGGGATGATCTACGACCGGAATGGACGTGCAATCGTGCAGAATGCGCCGGGCTTCTCGATCACCGTCACTCCGTACGAGTTCACCGACGAGTCCTGCAGGCGCTTGTCAAAGATCCTTGGTATTCCCGACTCGCTTATTTGGCAGGATGTTCAGAAGTCAGCCAAGTTCAACAAGTTCGCTGCAGCCAAGCTGTTCTATGGTCGCGATGTCGATTTCGAGGTAATCAGTGCTGTTGAGGAACAACGCGATTCATTACCTGGAGTCGATCTGATCGTCGATCCGAAGCGACAGTATGCCTTCGACGGGAACGCGGCGCACTTGTTGGGATAC
The DNA here is from genome assembly GCA_964432155.1 of uncultured Melioribacter sp. Classification (GTDB taxonomy): domain Bacteria; phylum Bacteroidota; class Ignavibacteria; order Kapaibacteriales; family Kapaibacteriaceae; genus UBA10438. Next base: position 69,902 of record CAYSMF010000002.1, read on the forward strand.
ACACGTGAAGTTGCCGAGGCGCAGCTGAAGCAGCTTGGCGATGCATACTCACCTGGCGACCTAACAGGACAGACTGGTCTCGAGCGCGCGTATGAGCGTAATGTGCGAGGCATCAAGGGTCTGCAGTACGTCGCAGTTAACAAGAACGGACAACGTGTTGCGAGTTTCAACGATGGGAAGTCGGACGTTGCTGGACTTGAGGGCGACGACCTCCATCTTGGGATCGATACAGATCTGCAAGAGCTTGCAGAAAAACTGATGGGGACTGCACGTGGCTCCGTTGTTGCCATCGACCCGCGCAATGGCGAAATCCTCTGCTTTGTGTCAAAGCCAGACTACGATCCACGCAACTTCTCCGGCAGAGGCGGCCGCACGTACTACAATGTGGTGCGTGATGCGCCTGGCATTCCCCTGCTCAATCGTGCAACAACAGGACAGTATCACCCGGGTTCGACCTGGAAGCCCCTTATGGCATTGATGGCCATGCAGGAAGGTATCATTACACCGTCGACGAAGTTGCCATGCATCGGCGGCTATCAGTATGGTAACCGCTTTGCGACGTGCCACGGTGGCGTGCACGGAATGATCGACTACAAGACAGCGATTGCCGTATCGTGCAACAGCTTCTTCTACCAACTCGGCGTAAAGGTTGGACTGGAGAAATTTTACTATTACGGGTCGCTCTTCGGATTCGGACAAAAAACTGGTGTCGATATCGGCGAAGAGAAGCGCGGTCTGCTCCCCTCGCGAGAGTTCATGGACAAGCACGTTGGTAAGGGTAACTGGACGAACTACGTGCTGATGAACTGGGGCATCGGTCAGGGTGAAGTTGAAGTAACCCCGATGCAGTTAGCCGCCTACACAGCGGCGATCTCCATGAACGGACTCTGGAATCAACCGCACGCCGTGCGCGAGATTTACTCGAAGACGCTGAACAAGCGCATCAAGGTTTCGTACGAATCGCGCGAAATCCCGATCCGGAAGGAGTACTTCCAAGTTGTCAAGGAAGCTATGCGTGCCGTGGTAACCAGCGGTACAGCTCGACTCGTCGACTTGCCAGGATATGACGTCTGTGGTAAGACTGGTACGGCCGACGTACGCAAGGGGCAACCACCACAGTCGTGGTTTATCTGCTTCGCTCCGATGAACGATCCTAAGATTGCAATGGTCGTTACGGGCGAAGGGGCGGGCTATGGCGCAGCCTTCGCTGCACCTATTGCCCGCAAACTGTTGGATCTCTTCTTCCTCAAGCAATGGCCGGCTGATGTTGCTCGTGATACAACATGGACACGCAAGCCCGGCATCACCCCTGCCAAGAGCACACCAACGGACTCAATGCCCCAGCGCAAGGGTCCGTTCGCAAAGCCATACGCTGAGCGCCCCGTCGCAACGCTTCCACGTCCTGCTGCACCAACAACCGCACAGCCAAGCGCACCCCAACGATGAGACCGTTGTTCGCTGTCGTGCTACTCGTTATGAGCGTGCTCTTGCCGAGCTGCTCTGACACGGGTGCGACAACCACAATCACCATGTGGCACTTTTGGTCGGAACCTGCGCAACGTCACGTACTCGACTCACTCGTCCAGGAGTTTGAAGCACAACACCCAGGTGTCGATGTTCAACTCACCGAGTTGACATGGACGGATGGAACATCAAAGTTGCAGCTCGCCTTCAACGCCGGCACACAGCCCGACGTCGTTCATCTTGGTCTCGATTGGTTCGCTGACTTTGATGCAGCAGGTGTATTCGACACGCTACCAGCAGACATCGCAACGGATGGGAATGCCGCACGCTGGCTCGTGAATGTGCGCGCACTCGTTGGTCCAACACCAACTCCTCTGCTCAATGCCTGTGCAGTAAGTGACGCACATAACGTCATCAAACGTGTCTTGCCTGCACTGTGGGAACGTGGCAGTGCACTCTACACTCGACAACCCATCTCGGCTGATCTCGACGAAACACTCGTGCGCGCGTTTGTTGCGCTGCATCGAGATGTTCCGAACCTAGTGCTAGATCGATCACGGAAGCTCGACGAGTTGCTCCTGCAAGGAAGTGTCTCAGGCGTCTTCACCGGACCGTGGATTGTCGACATGGCTCGTCAGCGTGGAACACAGCTCTACGTGCGCCCAATACCATCAATCTTGAATGCAGATGTGCTCGCGGTATCGCGAACAACCAAGCATCGCGACGCAGCACTCACATTGATTCGCTTCTTAACACAGTACGAGAACGCTCGTGCATTTTGTGAACGTATCAGCGACGCAGGGTTTCCTGCAGACCTCGCTCGTGCGCAAACCGACTCGCTGTTTACGGGCGATCCACTCTTGAGCGGATTCCTCGCCACTGCATCGATGTCGCGTGTGTTGCCTCGATCGGCGACGCTCCTCCGTATTGAACCTGTGATGGAAGACATGCTCTCGCGTGCGTTGGAGACGCGTGATTCCCTGCAGTTGTCGAAGCTTTTTGCAACGACACGGCAGCGTGTGCTTGCACTCGAATCACGCTGATTCGAGTAACCGTTTCGTTGTTGCCTGACGGTAGGCAAACATCTCGAGCACTTGTCGACGAATAACGAGCGCATTCGCGATGCGTCCAAGAATTCCGAACGGCGGTCTGTACTCGACGATATCTGTCAACTCCGTGCCACCGTCAACCTCACGCAATCGTCGCGTTTGCTTCCAGTATGCGAACGGACCCGACACTTGCTCGTCGGACATCAGGGTAGGCGGAACATACTCCGTGATACGCACCTTCCAGCGCATTGTGAAGATTCCGAACTGACGGACCTTCAGAACGACCTCGTATCCAAGACCCGGCTTCCCCATCGTCTCAATCGACACCTTAATCGATGGTGGCGTGATACGCAGCAGGTTGCGCGTATCATCGTGAAAATGAAATACACGCTCGATCGGTGCTGCGATTACAATACGTTGTTCAATGCGTTCCATTTGCGTGCCATGCGGAGCATGGATTCCTCTGTTGTGTACTGTTCAATCTCGTCAAGGGCTACCCATGCAAGGTCGTGTGACTCTTCGCTAACGGCGTAGGTACGATGCGATGCCAGGACGCAATAACGCACGTCGTAGTGCAGATGTTCCGGGTCGTCACCACGTGCCGGGATTACATGGATATCGATATCGAAAATGTCGCGCGAGAGCAGCACGCAATCGTCGATTCCCGACTCCTCTTGTGCCTCGCGAAGGGCAACCTCCCACACATGCACGTTTCCATCTGCATGTCCGCCAAGCTGAAGCCAGCGATTAAGTTTCCGATGATGCGTCAACAGTGTTGACGTACGCTGCTCATCAACGACCCAGGCAGAACCCGTGATGTGGCCCTCCAGTGTCGTGCGCTCGAAGCAGCCACGCTCACGTTCAACGAATGCGCGAAGTTGTCGAATGGTGTGATGCTCCTCGGGGTGCCGCTCGAAGTAGGCATCCAAGGATGCACACAATGCAGCCCTACCGAGGTCGATATCCGTAACTTGCTTCATGGCACGATTCCGATTTACACTTGAGTACGAAGGTACACGCTATTCCGGTTGGCAGGTGCAAAAGAATGCACGAACGGTACAAGGCGAGATCATTGGCGCACTTGCAGACGTCCTGGGAACACGCGACTTCGAGTTTATGGGCTCCGGCCGAACAGATGCGGGGGTTCATGCCCTGCATCAGGTAGCGCACCTCGAGGCCTCCACAATGTTGGCACCGCACATTATGCGGATGAAGCTCAACGACATCCTCCCGGCTGACGTCAACATTACTGAGATTGAAAAGGCGCCACCGCGCTTTCATGCCCGACACCACGCTGTGAGTCGGTCCTACATCTACCAGATCTGCCGTCGACGCACTGCCTTCGGCAAGCGCTATGTATGGTGGATCAAGGATCAGCTGGATGTGCAGGCCATGCATGCCGCCTGTGCCGTGTTCGAGGGGTTTCACGACTTTCGATCATTCACGCGAGACGATCCCGAGGAAAAGTCTACAACGGTAGAACTGCAGAAGTGCCGAATGCTCGAGGCCGGTCCAATGCTCGTGATCAACATCCAAGGCTCGCACTTCCTCTGGAAAATGGTCCGCCAAATGGTCGGCATCATCGCTGAAGTCGGTCGCGGTGCAATGAAACCGGAACAAGTACGTGAACTTTTGCGATCGAGCTCGACGTTACCAGCGGTGAAGACGGCTCCCCCTTCGGGATTGTTTCTGCATCACGTGCGCTATTCCGACGACGAGCCTGAAGCTGTTGTTGCACCAACGATCCTCATCCCATGAACTCTCGGATTCCCTTGGTCTTGATGGCCAGCCTGATGATCACCTGCTCACCAACACAACACCAAGCTGGTTCGCAGGGCACGGCGTCATCTACCACGGTGATGATCTATTCGACGACCATAAAAAAGGCCATTCCTATGCAGAAAGTAGTCAAGAGCGACGACGAGTGGCGCAGCGAACTCTCATCAGAAGAGTTCCGTATTGCGCGCAAGAAAGGCACGGAACGTGCGTTTACCGGCAAGTACTGGGACAATCACGACAACGGTATCTACCTATGCCGATGCTGCGGCACGGAGCTATTCTCGAGTGAGACGAAGTATGAATCTGGAACGGGCTGGCCATCGTTCTTCGATCCTGTAGCTAAGTCCAACATTGCACTCCACGAGGACCGCTCGCTGTTGGAGGTCCGGACCGAGGTAACCTGTGCTCGGTGCGATGCGCACCTAGGCCACGTCTTCGAAGATGGTCCACGACCTACCGGATTGCGCTACTGCCTCAACAGTGCATCGTTATCGTTCAAGAAGCGCTAAGGCACCTCCTCAATTCACCCAGCAACAAAACGCAAGGGGCACGACAACATGCGTTGTCGTGCCCCTTCCAAGTTATGCGGTACCTTGCGATCAGTGGTGGCCTACATGACCCTCAGCTGCGAGCTCACGAGCATTGACGACGGCACGACGAATCGCGCGACGGCGGCGCTTGAGTTCACCAACAGCGTAGATATAGTACATGCACGGAACGACGACCAACGTCAAGAACGTTGAGAAGCTCAATCCAAAAACGATTGACCATGCGAGCGGACCCCAGAAGGCAACGCTGTCGGAGCCGATGTGAATGTGTGGGTCACGCAGGTTAATCAGTTCCCAGAAGTCGATGTTGAGTCCGACCGCGAGCGGAACAAGACCAAGGATCGTTGCTGTGGCCGTGAGAATCACCGGGTTGAAGCGAATCGCCCCACCTTCGATGATTGCACGGCGGATGCGATACCCCTGCTTTCGCAACACGTCGGTGAAGTCGACGAGCACGATGCCGTTTCGCACGACGATACCCGCGAGCGCCACGATACCTACACCAGTAATTGCAACCGAGAACGTCATCCGGAAGATGATGAAGCCCAGCAACACACCGATCAAGCTGAACACCACAGTTACCATGATGAAGAGCGGCTTGCGGATCGAATTGAATTGCGTAACCATGATCAGCAGGATCAGCATCGCAGAGACGGCGAAGGCAAAGCCGAGGAAGCTCGCGCTCTCAGCCTGTTCTTCCTGCGCGCCGGTCAACGAGATCTCATACCCTGCTGGAATACTCATGCCCTTGACAGCTTGGCGAATCTCTGCGTTGATTTCATTCTCGTTGTAGCCTTCGAGGACGTTTGAGCCAAGTGTCACAACGCGCTTCTGATTCTTCCGGTTAATGCCGGCGAAGGTCGATGCGTATTCGATCTGAGCGACCGAAGAAACCGGAATCTGACGGAACTGTCCAGTGCTCATGTCACGGAAGGTCAACGGAATGTTCAGCAGGGCTGCTGCGTCTCCGCGCAAATCTTCGCGTGCACGCAATTGAACAGGGTATTCCTCTTCGCCAGAGCGATACTTTGTTGCCTCTGCGCCATAGAGAGCGTTGCGCAACGCCATACCTATCTGAACCGTCGAGACACCTTCAGCATTCGCCTTCTCACGGTCGACACGAACGGAGATTTCCGGTTTGTTACGAATAAGGTCACTCTTCAACCGTTCGATACCACCGATCTTCAGCGAGTCGACAAGAAGCTTTCGAACGCGCTCTTGCACGGCTACAAGCGTATCAAGATCATCACCGCTGATCTCGATGTTGATTGGCTTGCCAGTTGGTGGTCCATTGCTCTCCTTATCAACGACAATCTCAACACCAGCAAGGTCGGTAAGTGCCTCGCGGAACAGCGGCAGGTAGTCCTGTGTGCTCTTACCACCTCGATACTGGTATTCGACGAAGGCGACTGTGACCTTGCCCTTATGCGGAGTTACTGTACGGTCGGGGTTTCGAGGATCTCCTGCTCCCAAGCCTACATTCGAAATGACCGACTTTACGAGAGGATTATTCGGACCGATCACGCGTTGGACGCGCTGCTCTACGATCTTTACTACAGAATCCGTCTGGGCAGCATCTGTACCAATTGGCAGCTGCACATACACGTACGCATAGTTCGGGTCAGCACTCGGGAAGAAGGTCACCTTTGGACCTGCCACACCCATCAACGCGACGGATACGACCAGCAACAGCACGTTCGCACCGATGATGTAGTACGGACGTCGCCCTTCAAGTGAGTATCGCAGTGTTCTACGGTAGAAGTCCATGATGCCTGGCAGGACGACGTCCTGGAATGGCTTGATCAAGCGCGGAGTGATGTAGACGCGATTAATCCACCAGAATCCAAAGACAAAGAGTGCCATAGCACCGATCCATGCCGTACCAGATCCTAGTGAGAATGCTGTGCCGATCGCTACAGCAGAGACAAGTCCAATGACAGTTCCGAGCACGTACAGACGCTTCTTGGTAACACGCTGTGGTGGACGATCCATGAAGTCAACGGCGAATACCGGATTCATGATGTACGCCACAATCAGCGATGCTGTAAGCGTAATGATGAGAATCGATGGCAGGTAGACCATGAACTCACCAACGAGACCTGGCCAGAACAGCAGTGGGAAGAACGGAGCCAACGTTGTGAGTGTGCCCGCGACCACTGGTGCGAAGACCTCCGCAGCCGCATACTTCGTCGCTGTCTTGATATCCAGATTTTCTTTCGTGTGCAGTCGGTGCGTGTTTTCGATCACAACGATCGCATCGTCGACCACGATGCCGAGCGCCAGAAGAAAACCAAACGTTACGACCACGTTAAAGGTAAAATCAAACGATGGCATCAGCAGAAACGCCATGAAGGCAGACAACGGCGTAGCCAAGCCAACGAACAGCGCATTCTGCACACCCATGAAAAACATCAGCACGATCGTCACGAGGATGAAACCAATGATGATCGTATTGATCAGGTCAGCAAGGTTGATACGGGTTGCCGACGACTGATCATTGGTGATCGTGATCGTGACGTTCTTAGGCAGCTTCGTCGCCTGATACTCATCAACGATTTCGCGGATTTGATCCGATGCATTGATGAGGTTTTCGCCGGCCTTCTTCAGAACCGCCAGCGTCACAACCTCTTTACCATCCAAACGTGCGTAGCTCTGCTGTTCCTTGTTGGTCTCGACGACTGACGCGATATCCCGAACATAGGCCGTGTTACCCCGTCCACCCCGGATGATCACATTCTTGATCTGGTCTGCACTCGTAAACTCACCCGTCACCTGGAGATTGCGACGAACACCGGCGTTGAGGACTTCCCCACCGGAGATGTTGACGTTCTCGTATTGAATAGCACGGGCTACATCGTCAAACGACAGACCTGCGTTTTGCAACAAGTACGGGTCAATGTCGACACGGACTTCCTTGTCGAGCGCACCAATGATATCCGCGCGTCGGATCTCTTTGAGCGACTCGAACTTATCCTGAAGTTCATCTGCGTATCGCTTCAGCACATCAAGGCCGACATTACCCGAGATATTGACGTTCATAATCGGGAATTCCGAGAAGTCAATCTCGCGTACGTCTGGCTCCTTCGTCAGCTGGTTCGGAAGCTCAGAGCGCGCACGATCAACAGCATCGGTGACGCGCTGTTTTGCGACCACGGGATCGATGCCCGTTGTGAACTCAACAACAACAATCGATGCATCTTGAATACTTGTGCTCGTGACCTTCTTCACATCCGATACAGACTTGATCTGCTTTTCGATCGGACGAGAGATCAGATTCTCAACATCGGTGGGCGTCGTTCCAGCATTAATCGTTGTGACAAGGATTGTTGGCACAACGATGTCCGGGAACTGCTCCTTGGGCAACCTGATATAGGTAATCACACCAAGAATGGTAATGATCACCATCAGTACGTAGATCGTGGTCTTGTTTTCAACTGCCCACGATGTGATTGGAAACTTCTTGTGATGGTGCATAGGAGTTCCTTAGTTCACAACGCGAACAATTTGACCGTCGGCTACATCTGTAGCACCACGGGTGATCACCTTCTCGCCAGCTTGTAATCCTTCGAGGACCTGAATCGATCCACCACTTGTCAGACCAGTTGTCAGCGCACGACGATGGACCGCACCCTTTGCATCGACGGTGTAAGCGTAGGTTCCAGCATTATCATGCAGAACAGCACTCAACGGCAGGACGAGGGCATTCGGAACAGTAACGTCATTAATAACGACACGACACGTCGTGTTCGGACGAAGATTCTTTGGCATCGATGTAAGTGGAATCTCGACACGGAAGGTGCGGCTAACCGGATTCACAGTCTTTGCAACTGTCGTAATCTTTGTGATCATTGAGTCGCCAATCTCAGAGAAGTAAATCATCACGGGATCACCTGTTGTGATGCTTGGGATGAAGGACTCCGCAAGATCAACGACGATGCGCATGTCGCTCGTGTTCACGATCGTACAGATCGGCATGCCTGGACCAACATTCTCACCAATCTTGGCCGTAAGATTGTCGATGTAGCCGCTTGTTGGGGCGACAATACGCGACATGCTGAGCTGCTCTTTGAGCGACTCGAGTCGACGCTCGAGTGCTTCCTTTTGATTCTTCGCAGCCAGATACTGAATCTCGCTGCCAGCTTTCATCTCGAAGATGCGCTTCTGTTTCTCGTACAACGTCGTGGCGAAATCAAGTTGAACCTGCACCTCGTCGATGCCCTTCTTGATCACCTCATTGTCGAGTTCGAGGAGAAGTTGTCCCTTTTTGACCGCCTGTCCGTTGGAGATGCTGAGCAAATCAACACGACCACCCATCAACGGCGAGATGGTTACTGACGATCGTGAGTCGACCGTGCCCTTTGCATCGACATGGTGTTGAAACACCTGTGGTGCAAGACTTACGATTTCAACAGGCTGAGCACCAGCCATAGCCTCGGCTGGGTTCTGGCGTGCCTCAAGGTCACGAATCTGTTGATCAATGCTAGCACGCTGCTTGCGCAGTTCATCGAGCTGTTTGTCTACCGATTGGCCAGACTCCGAAGAGCAGGCACTGAGCACCAGTCCGACGATTGCTGCCGAGCGTAGTATGCTGGTACGCATGCGAATTCCTGAAAACGTGAAAAGTGTGTTCATGATTGTTCGTGTTGTACAATGCGACCGTCTCGAATGGCTATCACGCGATCTGCTCGCTGTGCGAACTGCAAATCATGCGTAACCATGAGAATGGTCTGTTGAAACTCTGACTTGAGTTCTTGAAGAATGTCAAGAACCATTGAGGTATTCTTTGTGTCGAGATTACCGGTGGGCTCGTCGCCGAAGAGGATCTTCGGATTATTCATCAACGCTCGAGCGATTGCTACGCGCTGCTGCTGTCCACCAGACAACCTACTTGATCGCTTTGTAGCCTGATCCGCAACACCAAGCAACTGCAGATTCTTCATTGCGCGCTCTTCGATCTCTTCTGCGCTCCATATCCCTGCCTTGATTGCAGGGAGCGAAACGTTGTCGAGAACAGTGAAGTCTGGCAGTAAATAGTGAAACTGGAAGACGAAGCCGATTGTGGTGTTTCGGAACTGTGCGAGTTGATTCGCATTAAGTGATGCGATGTTGGTACCGTCTACAGTGATTGTACCCTCGTAGTTGGTATCGAGGGTCGATAGCGCGTACATCAACGTTGTTTTACCGCTCCCCGATGGACCAACGAGCACAACAAACTCGCCACGTTCGACCGTGAGTGAGATGTCGTCGAGAACACGGAAGTCCACCGGATCGGTAAAGACCTTCGACACATGCTCAGCAACGATGATATGGTTCGTATTACTCATCGGCTTCTGATGATCTCCACCGGATCAAATCGTGAGGCCTTACGCGCTGGGAAGTAACCAGCTATTGCAGTGGAGAGGAGCGCAAAACCAAAGGCGACCATGTAGAACACAGGGTTGAAATTGATTGTCAGATACTGCACACTGACGAAGCCTTGAATATTCAGTGGGATCGAGCTCATGATCATCGAAGCGATGAACCCAAACAACAGACCCAAGAGACCACCGGTGATGCCAATCACGAGCGACTCAATCACGAAGATGGTGCTGATGTCTCGATTACGGTATCCCATCGCCTTGAGAATAGCGATGTCAGGCATCTTCTCATAGATGATGGTCATCAGGATATTGAAGATGCCAAAGCCCGAAACAACAAGAATTGAAATGATCACGAAGGTGATCGTGATGTTCTGAATGCGGAACACACCAAAGATGTTGGCATTTGCCGCTACCCAGTCTTCAGCCCGATACTGATATCTCGACTGATACTCTGATGCGATTGACTGAGCAGCATTGACATCGCGAAGTCGGATATTGATATCCGTGATGTAGGTGCCCGACTGCTGCAGCAGTCGCTGAGCATTACGGATCGTGATGTATGCCCGCGTGTTGTCCTGTGCTGTAATGCCTGTCTTACTCACGGCAACGATCTTCATATCGAGAACAACACCCTTCGATGAGATAATGGCGATGTTGTCATCAACCTGCACACCAAGCTTTTCGGCTAATCCTGAACCCAGAATGATGCCATTCGGTATCGTCTGCATACGGAGCATATCACCATCAATCAGATTCTCACGAACCCGAAACAGTTGATCCTCGCGAACAATGTCAACTCCGGCAAGTGTTGCCGCCTGCTGTGCGGTTCCGAATCGGACAATCCCTTGCAACCCAAGGTATGGTGCCACACCCTCTACACGTGGATCTTGCTCGAGTGCTCGCAGGATCTGATATCCATTGCGTAATCGACGTTCTTCATCGCGTGGCTTTTGATTGCGAACGACCTTCCATGTTGTGTCGTACGCCGATACCTTATCGAGGACGTGCTGGCGTTCAGCGCGGACTTCGTTGTAGATATGAATGTGTGCAGTCGTGTTGACCGTTTTCTCGATGAAATAGTTCTGCAAGCCCGTGAGAAGTCCGGCTTGAAAAATGAAGACAGTTACGCCAAACATCACGCCAAGCATCGCGACGATGGTCTGTCGCTTTTTGCTGACGAGATGCACCCACGCAATCTTCACCAGAGCATTTGATCGTAACGGTGATATCACTTCACGACCTCGTCTGACTCGGTGAGTCCTGATCGGATTTCGACGTACTGGAGATCCTGAATGCCCTTCACAATGGCAACCATCTGCTCCGCGCCATCTCGGCGAACACGGACCTGCGAGCCCCCTACCAGGTACTCTCGCGGGATAACGAGCGCCGATCGTTGTTGACGCGTGACGATGTTTGCTTCGACCGACATACCTGGATAGACTCTCACGTCACGGATGGTAAGCGTAGCACGCACGCGAGCGGACTTATCACTTGCCGACACACGAGGTGTAATCTCAGTGATGACTCCTTCGTAGGTCTGACCCTCGTATGCGTCGATTGAATAGTGGACGCGCTGTCCTAGCTGGACCAGCGCGATATCAAGTTCATCGACCGAGAGCTCGACTTCATAGCCTGCTGACGAACCAATCTCTACGAGCACAACTTGCTGCGTGACGAGCTCGCCGATGTCTGGCAGGACATTGTACACCGTGCCATCGATAGCCGCGTAAATAATGTAGTCGTCACGAAGCGCCGTTTGGGACGACACTTGAAGCTCGGCGTTGCGGAGCTCTGTCGTTACACGCTGACGAGCCGACCGAAGAGCATCTTGCGCCTTGCTTAGTGTTTCCGCCGAGATCGTGAGCTGGGCACGTGCTGCATCGAGTGTTGATCGGGTTGTTGCTTGCTGCTGGTAGAGTCGCTCCTGACGAGCTGCGTTGAGTGAGTCGAGCGTGTAGCGTGCTCGTGCGGCCTCGACGTCCCGTGCAAACGTCAGAAGGAACGCTCCCGACGGTTGCGCATTCTCGCGTGCAAGTGCGAGTTGATTCCGTGCAGCTTCAATCCCAACATCATTGGCTACACTCTTAATCCGAAGCAAGGGCTGTCCGACGACAACTGAGTCGCCCTCACGCACAAAGATTTCCTGTACGATACCAGGAACCTTTGTTGATACCTGTGTGAAGTTGAGCGGGTAGATCTTACCCGAGGCGTAGACGGCCTGCGTGATATCACGACGTTCAGGGTGAATCCCGTCAGTCTTGGATGAACAACCGATACAAACGATCACGAGTGCGAGAAGTCCGATGGTCTTCATGAGTTCCCTGCTGTTGACGTGAGTGGTTGTGTATGGTCGCCGAAGAGATATGCCGCACAAGAAGGTGTCTTTGACGACTCAAGGCTTCGAATGAACATGCATGACATGTTGTGCAGAATCAACCGGAGGTCTGGCATTGGAAGCATTGGCGGGAACATGCCGTTCGAAATGATGACCATGGTTCCTTTGGTAGCCATCATCATCTCCATCACAACCATCTGAATCGGCTGCGAGAGATGAAACACGCCTTCATCCACACCACGCTGCACGATCGATGTAACGACGTTCATCATCCGGGCATTTGTGGTGCGGAAATGCTCGAGATGCTCACTCTCCTGCTGTGATGCGAGAAGAGTTTGCATGTTCAGATGCGTGATCATCTGATAGAAGACGTGGTTCTTACACGAGAAGTCGAAGAAACATCCGGGTATTGCGATGAGTTGCTCTTGCGGTGTATCACGCTTGGCTACCGTTGCCTCGATTTCGTCAAGCAATCGATTGAAATCGTGCACCATCAGAGCCATGAGTAGTTCGTCACGATTCTTGAAGTAGAGATAGAGAGTACCCTTGGCTAGCTCGGCCTCTTGCGCAATACGGTCCATTGACGTCTGCTCAAGTCCATACTTGCCAAATGCTACGCGCGCTGATTCGAGGATATCGAACCTTCGTTGCTCGCGCTCACGCTCTTTTCGTTCGCGTACTCCCATGGATCACATCCTTAGCGAACCATGCGACGATACTTTTCGTCGACGACACCAGTGACACGATCAAAGTCTGCGCGCTTAACGTGATAATCGAGCAGTGCATTGATTTCATTCAAACGGGCTTGAGCAAGCGCTGTTTCTGCATCGGTGATTTCAAGCAAGCTCCCTGTTCCCTCGGTATAGCGAATCTTGGAGATCTCGTAGCCTCGTGTTGCCTGTGCAACGGATGTCTTCTGCGCATCGATGCGGAGTTTGGCTGAACGGACCGTGTTCAGCGAGGCTCGTACTTGGAGTTTGAGGTATTCGAGCACTTGATCATATCGCTGTTGTGCTGTCTTGAAGTCGATCGATGCCTGTTCAACGCGTGCCGATGTGCGTAGGCCATTAAAAAGGTTCATGCTAAAGTTCAAACCAACTACCGTACTCGAGGCGGAGAACCAGTTCGACAACGACTCGCTCTGACCTTGATTCTGCCATTGACCGAATGCAGCAATCGTCGGGTAGTAATCACTACGATTAATTGTGATGAGCTCCTTCGCGACCTTTACCTGCAACGCCAGTGCTTTCAGGTCAAGATTCTGCTCGATGGCCTGACGCAGTGCGGCATCCTCAGCCGGCGGGTCAACAGGCACGTCGAGACCTTCCTGTGAAAGTGTCAGCGTATCTGTGAGATCAAGCGATAGGTACGTCTGTAGCGCAGCGAGTGCGTTGTTGGCGCCCGCGCGGGCGTCAATCAAGATTGGCTCTGTATTGGCAACAGCAACATCTGCGCGAATCTTATCGAACTCCGCAACCAGACCTTCGCTAAACAACGCTGTGATCGTCTTCCGAGTCTCAAGCACATTGTTGAATGTAGCTTCGGCAACATCTACGAATCCGGATGCAGCCAGTGCTTGATAGTAGCGCTTCTTCGTTTCAGCGACAACCTCCGCTACCTTCGCGTCGAGCGCAGCCTCGGCAGCATCTTCATAGATCTTTGAGGCTCCGATGCCGGTGAACACGGCACTGTTGAAGAGGATCTGTTGAACCTGCGCATTCACCTGATATGCATTCGTCAGACCAAACCGAAGTGGCGCTACCTGTCCCGTCTGCGGGTTCGGAAAGAAAAAGACCGGGAGTTGGAGATTGTAGTTGTAGCCCGCATTTACCGCAAGTGATGGTAAAGCGTTGCCGAACGCTTCGGTCACTTGCGAGGATGCCTTCGAAACGGAGAGCTTCGCAATGGTGAGTTCCCTATTCTGCTTCAACGCGAGCGTGATCGCTTCGTCGAGCGACATCGGACGAACGCCAGCATGGAGGATGCTAGTGCATGCAACGAGAGTTACGAGAAGCACACAACGCAGTCGTGTTGCCATGGATCTGCCTTTCGGACGTCTTGAAATGACGATTTGAGGATTTTCTGACTAACGGTCACAAAGATGACGAAAAGTCAGTTATTCACCATGTCGTCAAACATCCTGGAGGTCAGCCAGGTTCCCCGTAAATGACGTTTTCTGCCGCCAGTGCATCAGGAACAACCCTGTCGGCTATATCGCTCGGATACTCACCAATCAGCACCGTACGTACCCCGGCAGCTCTTCCTGCCTGTGCATCCGTCAGCGAATCCCCCACAAACCAGCTCGTTTCAGGGTCGATACCGAGATCGGCGATAGCATCCAACAGCATACCTGGTGAGGGTTTGCGACGGGGATCATTTGCAGTGGCAAGTGACATGCAGGCATAGACATGATCAATGCCAAACCCAAGGTGCGAGGTCAGGACGTTATTCATGTGGGCGTGTACGGCATCGAGATCAGACTTCGACATGAGCCCCTTACCAACTCCTTGTTGATTGGTGATCAACACAAGGATGTCGCCAGCTGCTTTGGCTGAACGTAACAGCGGAAGAATGTCTTCCAGGAGGACGAATTCTTCAGGGGTCCGAACGTAGCCGCCCATGATGCGACGATTGATCACGCCATCACGGTCGAGAAACAGTGCTCGTCGTAGGGTCATGCGTCGGATTCCTCTGTGAGATAGTACTGCGGACAAATCTCCTTCGTAACAGCGTCAAGAAAGCGGCTAGGTCGTCCGACCACGTCGCCTCCATGCCACTCAGCCATGATTGCAGGATACACGATGAGGAGTCGCTGTTTCGCACGCGTACACGCAACGTAGAGCAGTCGGCGTTCCTCTTCGAGTGAGGATTCATCTTCCGCACTCTTCGCTGACGGGATCCGTCCTTCGTTCGCCCAGATCATAAACACGGTGTGCCATTCAAGCCCCTTTGCAGAGTGAATGGTCGAGATCGTTACAAACTCTTCTTCGCCGTCATCGGGATCAATGTCGTCGAGTGCTTCATTCGGTGGATCTAACGCAATGTCGGCGAGAAACTCCGCCGTTGTCGCATACCGCGATCCAATTCCCACAACTACGTCGATGTCCTTCCAGCGCTTTGGATGATCATCGTACGTTGTCTCGAGGAGCGGACGAAACGTCTCGGCAAGTGAGCGCATGCGCGAGGCCGCATCACGGATCGTTTGTGCAGTGCGCAACGCACCGACAAGCTCACGAATCGATACGCCAGCCTTGCCACCAAGCTGTAGCAGATAGTCTGATGCGAGTGGATCGGAAATCCCCTGCATGCCGTCGAGGAGTTTCTGCGCCGTTACTTGTCCAACACCCGGGAGCAGGAGCAGCAAGCGGTACCACGATACAATGTCACGTGGGTTCTCGGTCAACCGCAACATTGCGAGAAAGTCTTTGACGTGTGCGGCTTCGGTAAATCGCAGTCCGCCAAACTTGCGAAATGGAATGTTCGCCTTCCCAAGCTCGATTTCGAGGTCGAACGACAGGAATCCACTGCGAACAAGCACAGCCATCTCGGACAGCGATACGCCGTCTTCGCGTGCCGCAAGAAGCTGCTGCACAACGAACTCCGACTGCTGACGTTCATTTACTGCTGAGATCAGCATAGGGGGCTCACCATCTGTTCGATCGGAGCGGAGTTCCTTGTCGAACACATGTGGTGAATCTCGAATGATGTGGTTACACACATCAAGAATCTGCTGACTGCTGCGGTAGTTCTGTTCGAGACGGATGATCTCGCAGTGTGGGAACACTGTTGGAAACGCGTGAATGTTTCGAATGTCTGCACCGCGAAACGCGTAGATGCTCTGTGCATCATCACCAACGACCATCACATTCTGCTGATCACCGGCCAGACCACAGACAATCGCATGCTGAAGGGCATTGGTGTCCTGATACTCATCGACCATGACATACTTGTACTGAGCACGGAGGATAGGTCCGATCTCCGCGTGACGTGTCAGCGACAGTGCATAGAGCAGCAAGTCGTCGTAGTCTACCAAGCCATTTGTATGCTTGTAGGCATTGTAGGCTTGAATGATCTCGGTGATACGATCCGTGTAGTCAATGAACTGCGAGAAGTCTTCAGCTATCACATCAACGAGTGGACGTGATGTATTGATCGCAGTGCTGTACATATCGTGCAGTGTTCCCTTTTGCGGAAACCGCTTCTTGAGTGCAGTCACATCAAAGCGGCCGCGCACAAGGTTCATCACATCCTGTGCGTCAGACTGATCGAGTACACGCACCGGGCGCGTCTGCGACTCTGCGTCAGTCGTTCCTGTATTGCCGAACCCAAAGCGTCGTAGACACCCGTAGGCGAATGCATGAAACGTTCCACCCGCTACGCGTTCGCACCGACCGTCGAGGAGCGAGGCCGAACGACGCAGCATCTCCGACGCGGCCTTGCGTGTGAAGGTCATTAGGAGGATTGAAGCTGGATCGACGCCATCTTCGACGAGTCGAGCAACACGATACGTAAGCGTGCGTGTCTTGCCAGTTCCAGCTCCTGCAAGCACGAGCGCTGGACCGTTGGTGTGCATGACTGCACGGAGTTGTTGCTCGTTGAGAACTTGCTCATACGGAATTCGGTACGTCCGCCCTTGGGCGTTGATGTGCGACTTCCGAAGAACGAGTTTCTTCATGTCATCAGAACTTGAGGAGGTCTGCCAACTGTGCAGCCACACGTTCGATCGGTGGTATCACAGCATCCATCATGCCCTTGTTGTACGGAATCGGCACGTCTGGCGGTGCACAGCGAACAACAGGTGCATCAAGGTTGCGGAACGCTTCAGCCATGATCACTGATGCGATTTCAGCCCCAAAGCCACTTGTGATCGTGTCTTCATGCAGCACCATGCAACGATTTGTCTTTGCCACCGATGCCATGACAAGATCCTTGTCCCATGGCACGATCGTACGCAAGTCGATGATTTCGATGTCTTCGCCGAGGAGCTCGACTGCGCTCTTGGCACGGTGCACCATTTCGCCCCATGTCACAACAGTAGCACGTGAGCCTTCACGAACAACGGTGCCCACACCAAACGGCACGGTGTAGTCATCTCCAGGGTAGATTCCACGTCCAGGCGCTGTATCCTGAATTGCGCGATGCTCGAGGAAGAATGTTGGATCGTTACTGCGCAGCGCTGTGCGCAGCAGACCCACGGCATCCTGTGCATTCGATGGCATCGCAACACGCCATCCGATAGTGTGCGCAAAGATGGCTTCGCCACTCACGCTGTGCCACGGATCGCCGGTGCGCTTCGAGAAACCGACAGGAATGCGCACAACCATTGGTGCAGCGAAATCACCGTTCGTGCGCCAGCGAATCGTTCCTGCATCATTGATCTGTTCGGTTGCGGGATCGAGGTATTTCCGGAATTGAATCTCTGGCACTGGAACGAGTCCAGCCATTGCCATACCCACAGCGCGACCGATAATACCCTCTTCGCTGAGCGACGTGTCGAATACACGATCAACACCATGGCGCGTCTGAAGGTCAACAGTAGCTCCGTGCACGCCCCCTTTCACGCCGACATCTTCACCGAAGACAACGACGCGATTATTGAGACGGAGTTCGACATCAAGTGTTCGCTTGACGGCTTCGATCAGGTTGACGCGAGGGCCTTCTTCTACTTTCGCACCACTCGCATGTGGCGGCTGCACACCGTCGGCTGCGAGGCCTCCGTGGAGCGGAGCGTTTCCTTCGTCGAATGCCTTCGTCAGCGCGTCCGTTGGCGTTGGCTCTGGTTGTGCAACAGCTGCTTGACAGGCTTCACGGACTTCTGCGTCCACCTCTGCTACGAGTGCATCCCATCCTGCAGCATCAACGTAGTTCTTCTTGATGAAGAACTCGCGAAGCTTCCCGATTGGATCGCGTGCGAGTTCGTCCTCGCGCTGTTGTTGTGTCTTGTACGACTGACTGTCTGCACCTGAGTGTCCACAGATTCGCGGAACTCGCACACGAATGAGTGCAGGTGATTGATTCTCGCGGACGTGCGCAATGGTTTTTCCGATCATGCGATCGGCTTCATCTGGGTTCGTGCCATCAACCTCGACAATACGGAGGTTGCCGAAGGAGCCGAGATTCTGTGCGATGTTACCACCAGGCGTCTGCATCGTGCCTGGAACGCTGATACCGAACTGATTATCCTCGATGAAGAAGATCATCGGAAGCTTGATTGTTGTCGCGATGTTGAGCGCCGCCCAGAAACCATTAGTCGCTGTCGATCCGTCGCCACCAAGTGCAACAGCAATGGCACCCTTCCATGCATCGTCCTGCATGACGCGCGTGCGATATGTGATGGCCTGCGCCCAACCGACGCATGGCGTGTATTGTGCACCAACGTCGCCGCTGGCAGGCAGGACCGTAACACCGCGACGGTTCGGCAGATGATGCACAACTCCGATGTCGCGTCCACCGTTGCGACTCCCAGCACGAGCGAGAGGGCCAGCAAAGGATTCTTCGAAGCTCATCCCGGCACCAATCACGAACGGACGTGATCGGTAGTACACCGTTGCGCCATCGCGTCCATGTTGCATGTGATGCGCCAGGATCGCTTGCGAGAGTTCATGTCCCTTCGCAGAGAACTGGTAGGTCACCTGTCCAGATGGAGCGAGTTCTGTTTCTTCAATGATATCGATTGCGCGGGATGCGAGGACTGTCCGCGCGACGCTGAACCATTCGTGTTTTGTCATGCTACAAAACTACGCGACGGGGTCGTTTCACGACCCAATTCTAGCGTATTTTTGTACATCATTTTCAAGGCACCACAATGAATCGATTTCTTGCTGTAATCTCCCTCTTCGTGCTCGCGCTGTCGAGCGCATCTGCACAGTTTGATCTCCTTTCACCGTTTGCACCCAAGGACTGTCTCTCGGCGGCCCGTAACGCCGCGGGCGGTGCAGCGGCTAACGCACGCTTGGTCTCCCTTATCAGCATCGGTTTTCCGGTCGGAGTGGATTCCACGGCCCCGCCAATTGACCTTTCGATGAATCCGAAGGATGGAAAAGCTCGACTCTGGGTCTATGCGTTCATCGCAGGAGCTACAGATTCGGTCGTGACCGTACCTATGGTGCGCCTCGTCATTGCATGTCAGGATGCGCGTACACTGCTTGGCGGTGGCGGTCAGGAACCAGATATTCCTATCGATGGCATCGGTACGATTCCTCTTCCAACGAACTACATCGAAGGTTCCGGCCTCGCTTCTCGCCTTAACGCTAACGCCGAGTACCAGCAATTCCGAACAGCCTACCCAGACAGCACGCCGTCGCTTGTCGTGCTGACGACCTCTCCGGAAGAAGCATTTGGCTTCCCAGCACAAACACCGTTTTGGTTGATCAATTGGGCTCCATTTGGAGAGGATCCGGGCATGGATTCAACGTCGGTCCCATTTGTTTGCCTCGTGCATGCCACCACTGGTGAGACAATCTGTGGCGCTGACATCTTTACATCGGTTCAAGAGGTTGAAGATGGTCACGTGATGGTCGCACCGAATCCCTCGGTTGATCACACAACCATTTCCCTCCCAGCATCGTGGCTCGGATCAGTTGTCAACGTTGACGCAGTCTCCCCCTCCGGCCAGATCATCAACCTCGCAAGCGCAATGCAAGTGGCAAGTCCGCTCATCACTGTGTCAACAACCTCGTTGGCAACTGGAGCATACATGCTGCGCGTTCACACATCGAATGCGAACGTTGTGCTCCCTCTCCGTGTTGTCAAGTAATCGACCGCAGTACACTCAATAACGACGATCTCATCACGCACTAAATCCAGCAATCATGTATCCTCATCTTCGCTCTTCGGATCCAGAACTCTACAACGCTGTTCAAGGTGAATACGAACGCCAACGCGACAAGATCGAATTGATCGCGAGCGAGAACTTCACCTCACTCGCCGTGATGGAAGCTCAGGGTGGTATTCTCACGAACAAGTACGCTGAAGGCTATCCCGGCAAGCGTTACTATGGCGGATGTGAGTGGGTCGATGTTGCTGAGAACATCGCTATTGAGCGACTCAAGAAGTTGTTCGACGCCGAGTACGCAAACGTGCAGCCGCATTCGGGCTCTGGTGCAAACATGGCGGTGTACTTCACCTACCTCAAGCCTGGCGATACGGTTCTTGGTATGGATCTGTCGCACGGCGGGCACCTGACACACGGCTCACCGGTGAACTTCTCGGGCATGTTCTACAACTTCATTGGGTACGGACTCGACAAAGAGACGGGACGCATTGACTACAACGTTGTCGAGAAGCTGGCCATGGAGCACAAGCCGAAGATGATCACTGTGGGTGCAAGTGCGTACTCACGTGAAATCGACTTCGCGGCGTTCCGACAGATTGCTGACAAGGTTGGCGCATTCTTGCTTGCCGACATTGCGCACCCTGCAGGTCTGATTGCCAAGGGGCGCCTGCAGAGCCCCGTTCCCTACTGTGATATCGTCACATCGACAACACACAAGACGCTTCGTGGTCCACGCGGTGGTCTGATTGTGATGGGCAAGAACTACGAGAACCCATTCGGCAAGGTCGCTCCAAAGAGCGGACGCAAGAAGCTCATGGGCGAGCTGATCGACTCAATGGTGATGCCTGGTATTCAGGGCGGACCACTGATGCACGTCATCGCAGCAAAGGCCGTCGCGTTCGGCGAGTGTCTTACAGACGAGTTCGACGCCTACACCAAGCAAGTGATTCGCAACGCGCAGGCAATGGCCGACGAGCTGATGAAGCTCGACTATAACATTGTCTCCGGTGGAACAGAGAACCACCTGATGTTGATTGACCTTCGTAACAAGAACGTTACCGGCAAAGCAGCCGAGCTAGCACTCGACGCATCTGGCATCACATGTAACAAGAACGCCGTACCATACGATACGCAACCACCACTGGTAACAAGTGGTATTCGTCTTGGTGCTGCAGCGATGACCAGCCGTGGCTTCATGGAAGACGATATGCGCCACATTGCACGCCTCATCGATCGCGTGATCACAAACGTAGGCAACGAGGACGTGTACACAGCTGTGAAGGGCGACGTGAAGCACTTCTGTCGTCAGTTCCCTCTCTATCCAAGCCTCAACTACTCGGTTGATGAGGTAGGAAAGCGCATCGGCGATGCACTGGACCATGCAGCAGATTCAGTTGCTGACACCGTTCAGAGCATTGTCGACGAAGTAAAAGGGGCTATCAAGCCGTAACCTCGGCGCGTAGCGCGCGAGGTGATATCGTGAACGTCGGAGGGAAGTTCTCGGGCGTGCACGTCTGTGGATCGACACGGAGCGCTGCGATGAATCCAATCATAGCAGCATTGTCCACGCAATAATCCATGCGAGGTGCGACGAACATCATTGATCGTCGCGTTGCTTCGTCGTGCATTCGCGACCGCAGTTCACTGTTGGCGCTCACGCCGCCTGCGATCACCACGGCACGTACACCTTCGCGGTCGGCAGCGCGCATGGTCTTCTGCACAAGGATGTCAACAATCGCGCGCTGTGCACTCGCACACAGATCCTCCATCGGCAGATCTGTCTGTGAAGCACGAAGACGTTCAACTTCACGTCGGACGGACGTCTTGAGTCCGCTAAATGAGAAGTCGTCATCATGCGTATCTCGCAGGCCGCGAGGGAACTGGAACCGTGTGGGATCCCCGGTTCGCGCCAGACGATCGACATGAGGTCCACCCGGATATCCAAGACCAATCAGTTTCGCAATCTTATCGAATGCCTCTCCTGCCGCATCGTCGCGCGTTGAACCAAGAATGCGATAGGCCGTTGGACCATCAATCCGAAAGATGCTTGTGTGGCCGCCACTGACCACAAGACAGATACTTGGGTATGGCAGCTCTGGATGTTCGAGGTAGCCAGAGTACAAGTGTGCTTCGATGTGATGAATCGGAATGATTGGCTTGTGAAAGCGTACTGCCAGCCCCTTGGCCATATGAGCGCCGACAAGTAGTGATCCAGCAAGACCAGGTCCGTAGGTTACGGCAATCGCATCGACGTGTTCCATGGTCACGGATGCTTCCTGGAGTGCAGCGCGGACAATTGGTCCAATCCCACGCACATGCTCGCGTGATGCAAGCTCGGGGACGATACCTCCGTAGAGGTTATGAATGTCCTGTGACGACACGATGTTGCTCAAGACCTCACCGCCACGCACAACCGACGCGGCAGTGTCATCACATGATGTCTCGATAGCGAGAATGGTCAGCGAACGATCTTCCACAACATCCCCAATGCCGAACCCACACTGCGTTCGCGCGTGATTCGGCGATCATTACCAAACAGAAAACGATGGACGACAGTCTCGGTTGGGGTTGCGACAGCAATCCACACCGTACCGACAGGCTTTGTCTCGGTGCCTCCTGTCGGTCCAGCAATCCCCGTGATACCGATACCATACGTGGTGTCGAAACGACGTCGAACTCCCTCGGCAAGCGCAATTGCAACCGGCTCACTGACTGCTCCATGCGATGCAATCAGCGTTGCGTCGACTCCGAGCTGAGCAATCTTACTTTCGTTGCTGTAGACCAACACTCCACCGATGAACCATGCACTACACCCGGGAACGTCGGTGAATGCTCCACCGAGTAAACCACCGGTGCACGACTCGGCAACGGAAACGGTCTCGCCACGATCTCGGAGACGGAGTCCAACAACTTCCGCCAGCGAGGTATCGCCTTCACCGAAAATGAACCGACCAGCACGCTCATAGATAAACGCGCAGATGCGCTCGAGTTCAGCTGTACGCTCTTCTGCCGATGGCGCGGTAGCTCCCACACGCATCCGTACGCCGAGGTAGTTTGGCAGAAACGCGAGTGTCGATGTTCCAAGGAACATCGACGGATCGCCAAGCAAATCAGCGAGCGAACTCTCGGCAATGCCCACCGTCATGAGAGTACGATACGATGTGCTCGGCACCGATTGTTCAGCAAGACGTTCACGAAGCCACGGAAGGACCGACTGGTCCATGATTGCCTTCATCTCTGTCGGCACACCGGGCAACACAATCAGCACGGAACTCCCATGATGGAGAAGCATACCTGCAGCGGTGCCGTGCGGATTTGGTAGAATCGTTGCACGTGATGGAACCATGGCCTGACGCATGTTGCGTTCGGTGAGTTCCCTTCCACGCTGCGCCATCCATGCATGCAGATGAGATAGCAATGCTGCTGACTCCACAAGCGTGTCGCCAGTGTATGATGCTACCACATCCTTTGTGATATCGTCATGCGTCGGACCCAGTCCACCGGTGATGATCACCACATCGGATACCGGCGTCAGTCGATCAAGCGTAGCAACGATTTCTGATGCATCATCCCCGATTGTTACGTGTTCCGACACGGCGCATCCGATCGCTGTACATACGGCAGCAATCCAAGACGCATTCGTATTGGTGACCTGACCAATCCGTACCTCGTCACCGATTGAACAAAGCGCAACAATCATCGTGGTATCCCAAAAAAAAGCCCCGATTGAATCGGGGCGGTTTACTTACGACAGCTTTTGACGAATCTTCTTCTCGCTCATACCGCGCAGGTAGTAAAGCTTCGCGCGACGGACAGTGCCTTCCTTCAGCACTTGCAGCGATTGAATGATTGGTGAGTGGATCGGGAAGATACGCTCAACACCAACGCCGTTCGAGATCTTCCGTACACGGAATGTCTCGTTCATACCGCTTCCGCGGCGTGCGATGACTACACCTTGGAAGTTCTGGATACGTTCCTTTTCGCCTTCAACAACGCGCACAGCGATCTTCACTGTGTCGCCCGGGCGGAATGATGGGATCTCTGGTGAGAGATCGCCAGCCTTGGCCTTGCGCTGTTCGAATGCTTCGACAGCCGCGAGGTTTTCAATGTTCTTGACTTTTGGATGCATGATATCCCTGTTCGAAAAGATGTTGCGATTGGAATAGGACAGCAAAGATACGAGAAATCATGGAACATATGCAACCCCTTGTATAACATCGGGTTACGATGCGTTCACGGGAATCTCCCCCTCTGCGGTACTACTTCTTGCGAAGAATGAGTGGCCGTGGTGCGCGTTTCGAGCCGATCGGAGTCAGCGTGAGCATATCGTCGGCACGGTTAACCACATAGCTGCGAGGCTTGCCCTGAGTTGAGATAAGCGTAAGGCGCAGCGTTGTAGGCTCGATGGTGAGCTCATACGGGAATGTCGCCCCATCGATGGTGGCTACCATGGTCGGCGTAAACGTCACTGCTGCGCCACGTGTATCGATCCAGGACCCGGAGAGAACTGACGTGTTGATCATGCGCTTGAGAATGAAGAGCGGGTCTGTGTTCTTTGAAGGGAGCTTTCCCAACACAATTGGCTTCTTCTCAATGCTATCGAGTTCGGTGAGTGCGATGTACGAATTCTGTCGTGCATCGCTTGCGACCATCCACACGGGTGCGTCCTCAGTACCGATTGCCCACTTCAGGCCAATGTTCGGCACCATCGTCTTGAGCATCAACCCACGCTCTTCACGTCCGACCGACAAACCAACACGGACATTGCCCGCTTGATTAGTGGAATCGATGACCATGTAGAGTGGCTCACGCTCGGTCTTGGCTGCCAGCGCTTGTTCAATCGATGCTGTCTTGTGAAGCGTTTCGATGAACGCGCTATGAAACCATGTGCCGTGAAACTCACCATAGGACGCCTGCTGCGAGCCCGACATTCCTTGCGAGAATGTCGGGCTCGGTGTCAGTACACAGAGGAGTAGCATTATGCACAGCGTGCACAGAGCAACGTTCTTCATCGGATCTTCGTAGCGATAGACTTTGCTTGGAGGAACAACAGGAGGTAATCGTGTCCACCTGCCTTTGAGTCTGTTCCACTCATATTGAAGCCCCCGAACGGATGTCCACCGACCATGGCGCCGGTGCACTTGCGATTCAGGTAGAGATTACCGCAATGGAACTCTTCGCGTGCGCGAGCAAGCTTCTTCTTGTTGTTGGTGTAGACAGCTCCTGTGAGGCCGTAGATCGTGTTGTTGGCAATCGCGAGAGCGTCATCGAAGTTCTTGGCCTTACACACAGCCAGCACTGGACCGAAGATCTCTTCCTGCATGATGCGAGCTGTTGGCTTGACATTCACGATCACTGTTGGCTCGATGTAGTATCCCTTGAGTCCGGCGACCTTCTTGCCCCCTGCGATGAGCTTACCTTCCTTCGAGCCGATCGCGATGTAGTCAAGGATCGTCTTCTCAGCACGCGAGCTCACAACTGGACCCATTCGCACGTTGTCCTTCGCATCACCGATGGTGATCTTATCGACTTCCACCTTGAGCTTGGCGACGAACTCGTCGTAGACCTTTGCGTCAACGATAGCACGGGAACACGCAGAGCACTTTTGTCCTTGGAACCCGAACGCCGCCGCGACGACACCTGCAACAGCCTCGTCAACATTGCATTCTGCATCAACGACGATGGCATCCTTGCCACCCATTTCTGCAACAACACGCTTGATCCAGATCTGTCCCGGTGCTGTCTTTGCTGCAAGCTCGTTGACATGCAAGCCAACCTGCATCGAACCTGTGAACGAGATGAATCGTGTCTTTGGATGACCAACCAGGTAGTCACCAGCTTCTGCACCCGAGGCAACAAGGAAATTGAGCACACCAGCAGGCAAGCCGGCTTCCTTCATGATCTCGGTAAACAACCAGCCCATCATCGGCGAGTCGCTCGATGGTTTGAGGACGATCGTATTACCTGCAACGATTGCGGCGGATGACATTCCAGCGAGAATGGCAAACGGGAAGTTCCATGGTGGAATGACCACGCCAACACCAAGCGGGATGTAGACGAGTTCGTTTTTCTCACCTGGTTGTGGAACGATTGGCTGCGGACCTGCGAGGCGCAGTGCATCACGTCCGTAGAACTCAAGGAAGTCAATCGCTTCGCACGTGTCTGCATCAGCTTCGAGGTAGTTCTTCCCTACTTCGGAGATCATCCATGCATTGATCTCAAGACGACGACGACGCATGATGTTCGCGGCCTTGAAGAGCACAGCTGCGCGCTTCTTCATTGGCACTTGCTTCCACGATTCGAACGCCTTAAGCGCAGCCTGCATTGCCTTTTCGGCATCATTTGCGCCAGACTTTTGAAACACGCCAATCGTCTCGTTCGTAGCCGACGGGTTAATGCTAACCGTCTTGGCCTTTGTCGTGACCTTCTTACCACCGATGATGTTTGGGTATTCTTTCCCAAACTTCTTGCGAACTGCGTCGACTGCGGCGCGTTGCTTGGCGGCGATAGCTGGCTTGGTGAAATCAAGGTAAACTTCGTTGACAAACGCTTTCATGAAATCCTCGTGTTAGAGAAGTCGCAAATTACGACGTGTTTGTCGTAGGTTGAGAATACCACATGGTGAATCGCGTATGATCGAACCAATTATTGCAGTCCTCGAGCAGCTTCCCCCGGTCGGAGTGCTTGCTATGGCGTTTGGATTCGCCTACATCGAGAACCTTTTCCCACCCAGTCCGAGCGATGTCGTCCTCGTTGTGCTAGGGACGCTCGTGGGTGCAGGCGTTATCGGGTTCGTACCAACACTTGTCGCTGCTACCAGTGGCTCGGTACTGGGATTTGCCACAGCGTACGCGCTCGGCGCGCGCTATGGCGAGGCGTTAGCACAGTCGCCCCTCGTGCCCTTTATCACGCCCCCGCTTATCGCACGCGTTGAATCGTGGTTTTCCAAGTATCACGGCCTCCTCGTCCTTGGCAACCGCTTCCTTGCGGGCACACGTGCGGTGGTGTCGTTTGTTGCAGGGATTACACGACAGCCATTTGTCCGAACGGTGGTTCTTAGCGCTATCAGCGCAACTGTGTGGAATGCAATCCTGATTTATGCGGGTTCGGCTGTAGGCGAAAATTGGCGCAGCATCGATGGCTGGCTCTCCGTCTATGGATGGGTTGTGACGGGGCTCCTCGTAGTAGCACTCGCCATTTGGTTCATCCGGAAACGAAAACGGCGATCCCAAGATTGAGATCGCCGTGTTTATGATCGTTTGTCGTGAAGCGCAATGAGCGCGCTCCTTAACTGTCGGTATTGCCGCCCCAATCAACCAGGAGCGAGAAACGCAGTGTGTTACCCAGTGGGTGATTCTGCTCAACGGTGATGTAGTAGCTGAAGTCGAGCTTGAAGACATCGTAGCGCACGCCTGCGCCAAGTGTAAAGTACTCACGAGCACCTGCTGCTGCTGGTTCTGTGAAGTAGCCTCCACGAAGAGCAACAATGCGATCGTAGACGTATTCCATACCAACGCCTGTTTCGACACCACCGCGACCCCACGCCGTAACGAATGACTTCGGAATCGGGTCCGAGCTCAGTGAGTCGCGCTTGACAAGCAGCTTCATGAAGTCGGCAGTGATCGTGAGATCGTTGAACTCGTCCTCGACAAGCTTAACAGCTGCGCCAAGACGGAGATTCGTTGGAAGTGGATCCGACTCCTTATCGTAGGTCATTTTCGGACCGACGTTCTGGAGATTCACACCGAGACGGAGCGTATTGTCAAGGTTTGCACCAAAGACTGACAGCTTCGACGGTGTCCAGAGGAAACCAAGGTCAAATGCTGCCGATACGCCTGTTCCAGCACCCGATCCACCGACGCTTGCCGGAGCGAGGTTCGATTGGATGTACTTCACTTGAACACCAGCACCCAGATCTGGAGCGATCTCTGTGCCGTAGGAGATACCGAGGCAGAATTCATTCGACCGGAACTTGCCAAGCGCTTGACCATTTTCGTTTGTCTTCGTGAACTCACCAAGGTTCATGAAGATGAACGTTCCAGCAAGAGTACCGCCGATCGCGTCCACATATGTACCGTAGGTTCCGTACGAATAGAACAGGTCGGCATTGAACTGCGGAAGCCACTTCGAGTAGCTGAGAGCAACCTGGTTCGATTCATTGGCAAACGCCAGTCCACCAGGGTTCCAGAATACGGCGTTGATGTCGTCGGCAATAGCCGTTCCGATATCACCCATACCACTGGCACGTGCATCAGGACTAATCAAAAGGAATGGAACTGCAGCGCCCCCTGCCTGACCGTACATGGTGGTCACCGACAGAAGTGCAGTGCAAACGAGAATTCCGCAGGTGCGGAGTAGCGTCATGATCTCTCCTTAGCTCGCAATGAAGAACAAAGTTAGCGAATGAGGGTAAGTTTCCCACTCACGAAGCTGGTCGCTCCCTGATCTGTCGTGAGTCGGACAACAGCTTGGTACGAACCGGATGGGAGTGGCGAGCCTTGTGCATCGCGGCCATCCCAGTCAATGTCAGCAGTCTGCATTTCAACAATCCGCATTGGCTGTTCGCGCACGAGCCGACCGTCCATATCGTAGATCAGCAGGTCTGCACCGAATGGGAGTTGACTCGCATGAACGAATCGTATTGTGGTGCGCGACGCAAATGGGTTCGGATAGGCAATCAAGCCTTCGGTTGGAATCGCGGAAGTCGTGGATGTAATGCGGAACGTTGTTTGTGCCCAACTGACGTTGTTCAATACATCCCAAGCGCGAACGGTCACCGTATGGAGTCCGTCGGCGAGACCGAAGATCTGCTTTTGTACGCTTCCGGCGCGACTGTTCGTAAGGGACGTGGCGAAATATGGCGTAAGAACCTCAGTCCGTGTGTCGCGATCAAACGAAGCCTCGATGTCGTGTCCGATACCGACGCCTGTTGTATTGATGCCCGTCGCATCTTCAAGATCAACGATCAGGATTGGATTCTTCCGAACGATACTCCCAGGGAGGAAATTGCGCGAATCCAGATAGATCTGCATCTGTGGACCTTGCGTCTCTGGATCAACAACCGTCGTTACGCCATCGACCGTGACCTTATCTGTGACACCCATCGCGTAGCGATCGTCGTTACTCGCAGCGTAGCCGAACAAACCAGCGCGCTGCGTTGAGAACGAGATATCCTTCGGCACAACGAATGTTGCCGTAAACCGACCATTCTGAACAGTAAATGCTCCGCGACACAGCGCAGGCCCAGGCTTTGCGAATGTGTTGACGGTTTGGTGCACGTCGTTATCAACAATGGTGATTGTCCGACTACCATCAAGCAACGAGACGACAACGTTACCCGTGAACGTGTCATCGAGCAGCATGTCACGCGCTGATGCAATCTCCCCTTCAACGGTCACCGTACTGAGTGCAGCAATCGTTACCGGAGCCATGGTATCGCGAATGGCGACGCCATTGATGGACGTGAAACGCACATGCTCTTCGGGAACAAGCAATCGCATCGTTGGGTCACACAGCATGTGGAACTTCTCGTCGTTATTCGACGTGAAGCGTTGCTTCACGCGGAACATGCTCATGCCGAGTGTTGGATACCGTCCGCGCTCGTCCCGAGTAAACAGATCGGAGTAAAACTCTTCGTTCAATGCTGCATTCGAAAGCGAGAACACAACGCGCGCGGCTGAGAACACACCGATTGCGCCACCATTTTCCATGAGAAGGAGTTCTTCCGCACCCGACTGCATGTCGGCCATATCCCAGCGTGCGAAATCGCAGGTCGCAGCCGTGAGGAAGAATGGCTTGTTCACATTGGTCATCATTTGTGGCGTTGTCTCACGAACAAAGATCTGCTCGTGTGCCCACACACGCGGGTTCCCGTGGCCGATCCAGTTTAGGATCAACGAACCCGAGGTATTGATGCTCGACACCATGTCCTCTGTCACCGACGGCTTCCGACGTCCACGAGCAACATTTTCCGTAGGGTACTCAACGAGGTAAATCTTCCGGGCCTGAAATGCCTTTGGGACAAAGCTCTTTGCAAGTGTTTCATTTTGGTTGAGGTGCATTGCCCCATCCGAGAGACCATCGCCTTGCTGTCCATCATCTGCGATAAAGGTCACTCGCGTCCGCCAATCATCCCGCGAGGCGGTTGTTTCGTACGCCTTGATCTTCGCGTGCATGCGATCGCCCATGGCATCGCTGGTTACAGGGATGCGTCCAATGGCGAGATCCTGTTGACGGTCGTTCCCATTGATGCGGACAAAGAAATCGTCAGTCGTGTACGTGAACAGACCATAGTCTTCTGCATCAGGATCAAGGCTCTCATACGGAGGTACAAGATTCTGCTGCGTCGAGGCAAGGTTCTTGTAGTCAAAGTGTCCATCACCCCAGAGCAGGATAGCAGACGGACGTGGCGTCCAGCTATCATACGCCATGGCGACGAAATCCCGAATTGCTGTCGGATCCTGCATACCATAGGAGAACTCAGCAAAGATCTCTTCTGTGGTGACAACACGAGCAGTCACTTCCCTGCGTGATGTACGATACTCGGCATAGCGCTGGGCTGAACCCAGGAGCGAAGGGTGTGTGATGATGATGAGGTCTGCACCACGCGGCTTGCTCCGCAGATTCGGGAAGGCAATACGCGACAGTGATGGCTGCAAGAAGGATGACGAGACGAAGTAGCGCCGACGCGCGGAATCACATGTCTCGCGAATGGCTGCAACGCCCCCTACTGTCGAGACATTTTCTACAAACACTGGTCGTGACGGATCTGTCACATCAGCAGCGATGACGCCTTCTCCGAATCCATTGATTGCATACTCGTGCGTACCGACACCAGGAACTGTCCAAAACTGGAACACCCCACCATCGGCTTGCAACTGACGTGGGTAGTGGATCTCTAGCCAATCGAGCATGCCTGAAGCCGCACGGTCGGAGCTGGTGTATGCGAATCGAACGACACTGCGCCCATCAGCGGCGAGCTGTTGCGCCGGTATGGTTGCCGAGCCAACGGCCGTGAATGCATCCATATACTTGGGTACTGCACGAATGGTCGTCTGACCGAGAACGACGCTATTCTCAGATACCGTAACAGTCCCTGGGGCCGTCGAACGGTGTGCCACAACGAATGCGTAGGTAACGTTACCGTTGCGAACCAATCCCGGAAGCATCGTCTGGTACACTGTTGATCCAACGCTTTCGATCGACCGACCATACCAGCGGCGACCAGATCCTGAGGCATATGGACTCTGAAGTTCATCTTCAATTGCCACTGTTCCGGTAACCACCGATGGCGTGATCGTTGCCGGTGTGGTTGCCGTTGGACGTGGAACAGCACGCAGTCCAGGTGATCCTCCCGTTGTCAGGTAATACCCTGCTTCGCGAGCATAATGATGGATATAGTGCCGAATGCCCTTCGACGTCTGGCGCCATCCCATCGTTGCCTGTGCGTAGAACGTAATGTCACGAATCGACCCATCGGTATTCTGGCGGACAATCACCGGCTGTTCTCGCAGGGTGCTTTGTCGCGCTGAGTCGACGTCTTCCGGTAACTCCATACCACCACGACCAAACACCTTGAGTGTGGTTGCTGCTGCTGCATCGGCAGGAATACCTGCCGACCTGAGTTGATCGGCTGTGATACGATACATACCCTCGCGATCAATCGTCATGCGATAGACGTCGGTGAACTCGTTCGCCTGTACGCGATCCGACACCTTCGTGCGCTGGGTTGGAAGTTGCGCATGCCATGGGGCCCGCGGGTTCAGAACGTCAAGTGACGATGGTGCTGTGCTGGCAATCTGCGTTGGTGCACCCTGGAAGAGCACACGAACGTCAGCAGCCGTGGTCACAGTTGTTACGCCAGACGCAGAACGCGACGCAACAACAATCGAAACACGTGCGAGGTGGCGATCGCCAGCAATGCCGATGTAGGTCAGTGCCCATCGACCCGTGATAAGGGGCTCAGAAGTCCGCCAGTAGATCGGATCACGCATCTGCACGTCGAACGGAAGCGAGTGCGCGAGGTCTGTCGCCTTCACATCGGCGCGATCGATCCTGTACGATGTCGGACCAGGAACGATGAGATCAACGTCAACAACCCACTGGACCTCGGCGCCTGATGGAGAGATGCGAACACTCGCACCATCGATCACAGGCTGAACAGCCTTCTGACCGTGTGCTGTCGTTAGTGTGTCCCACGCACGTACGTTGGGCGTGTATCGGAAGGCCACTGCTACAGGAGTGCGTTCGTGGACAGTAATGCCCTTCGGAAGACGGGCCCACCCAGATACGCTTCCAAGAATGAGACACAACGCAACGATACCCCAACGAAATACCACGGTGTTCGGCATGCAAGAGTGAAGCATTGATGGGAGATTCAGTGATACAACTGATGTACAGACGCTGAGAGCTATCCGTATTGTATCGATGGC
Source organism: uncultured Melioribacter sp. (assembly GCA_964432155.1). Taxonomy (GTDB): domain Bacteria; phylum Bacteroidota; class Ignavibacteria; order Kapaibacteriales; family Kapaibacteriaceae; genus UBA10438. The sequence goes on from CAYSMF010000002.1 coordinate 102,642, forward strand.
GGAGGAAAAGTTACCGCAAAAAAAATGCCTCGCCATCAGGGGGGAATGAGATGGCAAGGCATGCAGCATAAAGAGGAAGTGACGACTCGCGTCGTCGAGCGGGAAACGAGACTCGAACTCGCGACCCCAACCTTGGCAAGGTTGTGCTCTACCAACTGAGCTATTCCCGCTTGTTGGTGATACAAAACTACGCGTCTGGGCACCATCAGTCAAACCCTTTTTTGCCGCGTCTTCGTAACCCCTCGCGATTGATAGGCTTTAGCATTATCCACATGCTTATCCACAGGGTGTAGGACCTGGCAAAAACCGCGTTAACGCCCGCAAATACTGACGTTTCGAGCACTTCTACGGTCAAAATAGGGCGAGCTTTGTTCGTGCAAGTTATTTGTTTTCAAGAGGTTGCAGGATACGCCGGAACATCTGCATGAAGGTGCTTCAGCATTGCAGAAGCAATTTCGGCCTTGAGCTGCTGCATCGATGGAACAGACACTGCGGTCGCTGACAGCTCACGCTGTAGCGATGTCACTCCCCGCTCGCGTATTCCGCATGGAACGATTGCATCAAACAATCGGAGATCGTTCGTGACGTTGAGCGCAAACCCGTGTGACGTGACCCACCGACTGCAATGAATGCCGATTGCACAGATCTTTCGTGACTCACCGATCCAGACACCGGTAAGGCCCTCTACGCGCTGTGCTGCAAGTCCGTGCGCACCAAGGACGTCGATCACGGATTGCTCTAGGAGGCGCAGGAACCAGTGCAGATCCTGTCGTGAGCGTGCGAGGTGAAAGATCGGATACCCTACGAGTTGACCAGGGTTGTGCACTGTCGCTTCGCCACCACGGTTGATCGCAACAACGTCGATCCCCTGCTGTGCCAGAAGCTCCGTGCTCTGAAGCACACTTCCCTCCTGCGTGGTACGACCCAACGTGATCACGGGTGGATGTTCACAGAACACCAACGTGTCGGGATGGCCCAAACGCAACACGGCGTCGGCAAGCTCGCGCTGCCGACGCCATGCGTCGTGAAAATCAATTGTACCCCAGTCCTGAACTTCCATCACTTAGAAGTTCACGCACTCATCATAGGCAAGTGCAGCAGACTCCATGATGGCTTCGCTCAAGGTTGGGTGCGCGTGCACGGTCTTGAAGATTGCCTGACCAGTTGCGCCCAGCGTACGTGCAAGACCCATTTCGCCGATCATTTCTGTGACGTCTGGTCCGATCATGTGTGCACCAAGAAGCTCGCCATACTTCGCATCAAACACGAGCTTGACGAATCCTTGAGCCTTACCGATACCGTGGGCCTTACCGTTGGCTGTGAATGGGAACTTGCCAACCTTGACTTCATAGCCGGCTTCCTTGGCCTTCTTCTCCGTAAGACCAATACTTGCGACTTGCGGCTGACAGTACGTACAGCCTGGAATGTTTGCGTAATCAACACCGTCGGTGTGATGTCCTGCAATGTGCTCGGCAGCAACAATACCTTCGGCTGATGCCTTGTGGGCAAGCCATGGCGCACCAGCAACGTCGCCAATCGCATAGATCGTTGGCACGTTCGTGCGGCAGAACTTATCAACCTTGATCCAGCCACGTTCCATGTGAACGCCAGCCTGCTCAAGACCGATATTCTCGATGTTACCTTGCACGCCGATAGCGTTGAGCGCGAGATCTGCCGTGAGCGTTTCCTTTGTGCCATCCTTCTTCTCGATGATCACCTCAACGCCCTTACCCTTCTTCTTCGCCGACATAACCTTTGTCTCGGTAAGGATCTTCATGCCGTCGCGCTCGAAGGTCTTGCGCAGCTCCTTCGAAACGTCCTCATCCTCCACTGGAAGAATGCGGTCCATCATTTCAATGACCGTGACTTCCGTACCGAATGACTTATAGAAGTATGCGAACTCGATACCAATCGCACCTGCACCCATGACGATCATCGACTTCGGCGTCTTCTGCTGAAGCATCGCCTCTGTTGATGTGAGAATGTACTCGCGATCAACTTCAATGCCTGGGATCTGACGTGGGCGTGCGCCTGTGGCAATCATGATTGTCTTTGCAGCGATCACATCTGTGACGGCCCCCTTCTCGTCCTTGACTTCTACCGTTGTTGGGTTCTTGATCGATCCCCAACCTGTGATCTGCGTCACCTTGTACTTCTTGAACAGGAACGCAACACCATTGCTCATGCGATCAGCAACGCCACGTGAGCGCGAGATCACCTTCGGGAAGTCAACGTCGATATCCTTGAGACCGAAGCCATAATCCTCTGCATGCTTGAGGAAGTTCATGTACTCGGCATTCTTCAGAAGTGACTTCGAAGGAATGCATCCCCAGTTAAGGCATACACCACCGAGGCGGTCGCGCTCGACGCAGGCAACCTTGAGTCCGAGTTGCGATGCGCGAATCGCTGCGACATATCCGCCGGGGCCTGAGCCGATGACGACGAGATCAAACGTGTGCTGGTTCATGGATAGCTATGAGAAGTAAGTGGAAACGTTCGAAGTGAACAGCAAAAATAGCACGGTTGTTCCAAACGAAAGAGCCCCTTGCGTATTCGGCAAGGGGCTCAACATTCAATCGATCTGAAGCCAGCTTAGCTGGTGTACTCTGCCGACTCGTGGATCAGTGGGTCATTGATTGCCACCGCGTTATTCTTTGCATACTGGCGTGCAGCCAGCACCATGAATACACCCGCGAAGAACAGCCATCCTGTGAACTCTTGCCAGCCGAAGACGACGTGGCCATGAGCATCAGGAATTGCATGCTTGCTGACAGCCGGCATGATGATGTAGGCAAGGTCGAGGAAGTGCGACAGGAGAATGATCACGGCCGCTGCAACAAGAACGCGTGTCTTGCGCTTGACGTCCTGACGCAGGAGCACCATGAATGGCACAACAAAGTGCAGAATCACGAGCGCTACGCCGAAGTGCTCCCAGCCGTACATGTTACGCGTTGCGAAGTAGATCGTCTCTTCTGGAAGGTTCGCGTACCAAATGATGAAGTACTGCGAAAATGCGATGTACGTCCAGAACACTGAGAACGCAAACATGAGCTTACCAAGGTCATGGAAGTGCTCAGGTGTGATGTACTCGCGAAGATGGCCGTTGTTGTAGAGGGCAACCGTCATGATCGTGACAATCGCCAATGCACCGACGAAATGACCGGCAAAGGTATAGACACCCCAGATTGTCGAGAACCAATGTGGCTCGAGCGACATAAGAAGGTCGAATGACGCAAAGGTGATGCTGAGGGCGTACACAAGCACCCACGGTGCAGCGCGCTTCCAGTTCTTGCGTGTCGGTGTGATGTCGGAACCCGATGCATCTTGCTTGAGGGAGTTGCCCACAACGAAGCGGTGCATCCAGATCCAGAAGATGGCATACACAGCCATGCGGATCATGAACGCCGTTGAGTTGAGGTAGGCAGCCTTCTTTTGGATAATCGGATCTGTCGCTGCCGAAGCATGCGACCACTCGTAGATCGAGTGATGTGACAGCAGGTTATAGATAATCGGAAGCACACCGATCGCGAGGAACGGGACCATTCCCGAGAAGTTTTCTGCGATACGACGGATCCCCGAGCTCCAACCAGCACGTGCAAGGAACTGCAGTGCAGAGAAGAACACCATGGTAACACTGATACCGGCAAAGAACCAGAAGCCGAGCAAGTAATCAGCAAAGAAGCGTTCTTGTCCGTTGAGCGCGAATACTGCTCCAAGACCAAGTGCACCAACTGCAGCAAGCGCGGTACCAATCTTGTTCATCTTCCCGATGAGCGGGGTTGAACCGAGTGAGACGTTTGACATTGTAGTTTTTCTCCTGGGCGCTGATTACTGAGCTTGAGTCGTTGGTGCTGCTGATGCTGTTCCCGTTACGCCTTGCAGGTGGCGGACGTAGCGAACAACTGCCCAGCGGTCTGTTGCATTCATCTTGTCGGCATAGCTTGGCATCAGACCTTGGCCAGCACTGATGATGTGGAAGATGCGCGCATTGGAGTACCCCTTTGCCTGATCTGCCATCAGACTCGGGATGTTCTCCCAGCGACGCTTCGTCATCTGCGACTTCTCGCTGTTACCGTCGTAGTAGTGACATGGTGAGCAGAACGTATTGAAACGGTTCTGACCACGTGCGAGCACGAACTCCGTGTCGGGCAGGTTTGGATCAACATTTGCAGTTTCAGCAATGTCGATATCACCTACACCGAGCGTGTATGGTTCAGCGCCTCGGGCGACTGTTCCCTCGACCGGTTCGCGAAGGCTCTTCCGGTCGCTGAAGAACGTATTCCCCGATTGTGGGATCGCCTTGAACTGGTGATCCATGTTCGACTGAATTTCAACCGGTGGCTCTGTTGAGAACCACATGATCTTACCGGAGAGGACCATTGCGACAAACACTGCCACTGCCAGTCCGATCAGAATCAAAATAATGTTGCGTGCGTTCATGCGTTTTCGCTGTTGTAGTTCGTGATCATTCCGCCGTGGCGTGTACAAGGTGCACATGGGTAGCGCCGAGACGCTGAAGCATCTCTGGTGTTCCCTCTGCTGAGAATCGATCGTCATCAGAGTCAATCGTCACAACAAACGTATCGTCTGTTGCCTTCATGAACGACTCATCGTGCTGGTAACGGTTATACCAGGTTGGCATACGGCACAGGTGGAACAGTCCGATGACCGTCATCAGCGCAGTACCAAGGATCGACAACTCGAAGTCGATCGGCACCGAGAACTGCCAATCGAAGAATCCCTTGCCACCGATGTTCAACCGGTAGTCGATTGCTCCAGTCCAGTACTGAAGTCCAAGTGCTGATGTGAAGCCACCAACCAAACCTGCAAACGAGATGTAGGTGAGGATGGAACGCTTAATGCCCATCGCCTTGTCGAGTCCGTGCACAGGATACGGAGTATGGATGTCCCAATTACGGAATCCAGCATCGCGAAGCTTTTCCGCAGCATGCACGGCCGCTTCTACATCTGTGAACTCGCCAATGACGCCAACTGGTGTTGTGCTCATAACGTGACCAACCTGAATCGTTGTTTCGAATGGAAAGGATTAGTGCGCCGATGCATCTGCATGGTGGTCACCATGATGATGCTTTGGCTGTGCGCCCGGCATGATGCTCTTGATTTCGGCGATCGCAATCACCGGAACAAACTTTGCGAAGAGCAAGAAGAGCGAGAGGAAGATGCCGAACGTGCCGATGAAGATGGAGATTTCGACCCACGTTGGTGAGTAGTAGCCCCATGATGCCGGCAAGAAGTCGTGGTGCAGTGTTGTGGCGATAATCGTAAAGCGCTCGAACCACATACCGATGTTGATGAAGATCGAGATCACGAACATCAGTGGCAGGTTACGACGAAGCTTCTTGAACCAGTACACCTGCGGTGAGATCACGTTGCACAGAACCATCGTCCAGTATGCCCATGCGTAATCACCCATCGCACGGTTAATGAAGATCCAACGCTCCCAGTCGCTACCAGAGTACCACGCGATGAACATCTCCATTGCATAGGCATAACCAACCATCATGCCCGTCGCGAGCATGATCTTGTTCATGTTCTCGAGGTGCTTCATCGTGATGAACTGCTTGAGATCCAGGATCTCACGCGTAATCACGAGAAGCGTCATCACCATCGCAAAGCCAGAGAAGATAGCGCCAGCAACGAAGTACGGCGGGAAGATCGTTGTGTGCCAGCCCGGAAGGATACCCACCGTAAAGTCGAACGAAACCACCGAGTGCACCGACAACACGAGAGGTGTCGAGATACCGGCAAGAATCATGTATGCAATTTCGTAGTGGTGCCAGTGACGCGTCGAGCCTGTCCAACCGAGCGAGAGTACACCGTAGATCTTCTTCGCAACGCTGCTCTTGACGTAGTTGCGAAGCGTTGCAAGGTCAGGAATCAAGCCGACGAACCAGAACAGTGCCGATACCGTGAAATACGTGTTCACGGCGAATACGTCCCACGCCAGAGGCGAGCGGAAGTTGATCCACATCTGCATTTGGTTCGGATACGGCAGCAACCAATAGAAGAGCCACGGACGACCTGTGTGACTCAACACCATGGTCAAGGCACAGATAACGGCAAAGATCGTCATCGCCTCTGCCGAGCGGTTGATCGCAGTACGCCACTTCTGACGGAAGAGGAAGAGGATCGCAGAAATCAGTGTACCGGCGTGACCGATACCGATCCAGAACACGAAGTTGGTGATGTCCCATCCCCAACCGATTGGATTGTTCAAGCCCCATACACCGATACCAGTGGTAATCGTGTAATACAGCGCAAACAATCCAAGTGCCGCCATACCACCTGTGACCGAGAGGGTCGCGAGGTACTTCGGCGTGATCTTCGATTCGACGATGCTGGCGATTCGTGCAGTAACGTCACGCAGCGATGGATTGCCCAGGACGAGTTCTTCGCGTACTGGTTCCTCGTGTGAGGAATGCTGCAATCGTTGTTGTTCTTGGACCACCGTCATGTTGTGTTCCCGTCAATGAATTCGTTTCGTATTCGATCGTTATTAGTGCGCAGCTCCAGCAGCCTTCTCCGTTGCCGGAGCATTGACCACCTTTGCGAGATACGTTACCGATGGACGGACGTTGATGTCCGACAGCACGCGGAAGCCACGGTCGTCCTTCTGCGTCATCGATACACGGCTCTTCGGATCATTCATGTCACCGAAGATGATTGCGCCTGCTGGACATGCCTCTTGACATGCTGTTACGGCTTCACCATCAAGTACACGTGAGCGTCCGTTGTCGCGGGCGTGCCACTTTGCTTCGTGCAGACGCTGCACGCAGAATGTGCACTTCTCCATCACACCACGGAAACGGCTCGTGACCTCAGGGTTGAACACAAGGTCGAGCGGCTGGCGCTGATCACCCTTGTTGTAATTGAGGAAGTTGAAGCGGCGAACCTTATACGGACAGTTGTTGAGACAGTAACGCGTACCGACACAACGATTGTACGTCATTTCATTCAATCCTTCCGGCGAGTGCGTTGTGGCAGCAACCGGACAGACGTTTTCGCATGGTGCGTTTTCGCAATGCTGACAGAGCATCGGTTCGACCACTGCACCTGGAGCATCCATGTCGCCCGTGTAGTAACGGTCAAGACGGATCCAGTGCATTTCGCGGCCAAGAAGCACTTGCTCCTTACCGACAACTGGGATGTTGTTTTCGCTCTGGCATGCAACAACACAGGATGAACAACCGGTGCACTGGCTCATGTCAATGACCATGCCCCAACGGTGTCCCTTGTACTTGTAGTCAGCCGTCGCTGAAAGTGGTGTGAGGAACTTGCTATCACCCTTTTCACCGTGTGCCAGCGGCTTGCCGTCTGGACCCTGCGCATTGAAGTGCTCGCTCACAACGCTGAAGTCGCCCTTTGCGACATCACCAAGCGTCATGTACTTCGCGACTGGTCGCTCACCGTGACCGTCTGTGAGCGTGTGATGTTGCTGTGTAGTTGCGATACGATGACGTTCGCCGGCCTTAACCGCAACCGTCTTCGCAGCAGCATACGATCCTGCACCAAGTGAATAGGCGTTTGAACCGACTCCATCACACACAGCGCCGGTCGACGTGCGACCATAACCAAGCTGCGTGACGATGACGTTGTCTGCCATACCAGGCTGGACCATCACCGGGAGATCAATCGTACCTGTTGCAGTTGCGACAGTGACGACTTGCTCGTTTGCCTTGATAACAACCTTTGGCGAAACGTCGGCGGCAAGCTGCAGCGATACGGCTGTAGCTGGGCTCATCAATGCGACGTTGTCCCATGTGACCTTTGTGACTGGATCAGGAAGCTCTTGCAGCCAACCGTTGTTAGCGAGCTTACCATCATAGAGCGCCAGTGATGGTGCTGCCAGAACCGTCATACCAGTAGCATATGTTGCCGTTGGAAGCGACGCTCCTGCTGCGATGTTCATCGACGATGTACCGACAGCTGGTGTTGCAGACTTCACAACTCCGTCCTGCAGAACCTTGGTCCACGTTGCACCACCACTGCTTGGCAGTACTGATGTTTCAACCCATGACTTGACGAACTCTGCGTACGTGGTCATTTCACCAAGGAACGCTGGGTTGACCTTCTTCGCAAGCGCGATCAGGACGTCTGGTGTCGACGGAACGCCTTCGCACAGAGGTGCGATCATCGGCTGCTGCACGGTAACCGTGCCGTCGAATGCAACTGCTGTGCCCCATGACTCAAGCCAGTGGGCCGCAGGGATGCTCACCTTTGCAAGTGATGCTGTTTCGTCTTCGTAGAGATTGATGGCGGCGATCATCGGGACCTTTGCCATCGCTGTCTTCATTGCGCGGTCAGCGGAATACTCCGGATTCACATCGCAGAAGACAACTGCGTGCACAGCACCTGATTCCATGTCTGAACGGAGCTGCGCAATTGCTGCACCCTTTGCGTTCGAAAACGGAAGGACGTTGGCTGTGTCGATGATCTTACCTGCACCAACCGCGCCGAGCGCTGCATTGATGTTGATCGCCACTGCCTGCGCGCGAGCAGAGAGATGCTCCCCTACCATCACAACAGCCTGACCTGCTGGTGCTGCAGCACGAAGACGTCCTGCAGCTGCTACAGCTGCTGCCTTTGTCTCTGCTGTTGCTGTTGATGCAAGAGCGCTACCGATTGCCGATGCGCCTGCAACTTCTGCTTCGAGTGCACCGAGGAATGCTTCGAGTTGTGATGGGTGCAGACGCACGCGTGTGTCTGCATTCATGCCAGTGAGTGAGTACTGCGCTTCCGCTACCGTCACATGCGACATCGTTGGATTGTCCTTCGTCGGCTTGCGACGGGCAGCCCAGCGACCTGTGTGATGAAGCGCAAGTTTGTCGGTGCCGAGGAAATCAGCATCAACACTCACAATCACCGATGCCTTCGAAAGGTCAGGTACGATAACACCATCGATGCCAAAGACCGCCGCATTTGCACGCGGTGCATTGTCTGCGATAATTGATGGCATCGTTGTTACTGTTACCCACGGCATTGCAGCCGTCATTTGCGAGAGCAGTTGCGCGAATGTTGGTGAGCAATGCTCATCAATCACAATCGCGACCTTCTTGCCTGCCCCTTGTGCCTCAAGCACAGCATCAGCAATCTTCTGCACTGCTGCGTCGTACGAGGTCTGACCAGAGCCCTGGCGTGGACGACGGATACGATCTGGGTCGTACAGCGACAACAGCGATGCTTGCATCTCTGCCGACGCAGTACCACAGTTGCTTGCATGCAACTCGTTACCCTTGATCTTGATTGGACGTCCTTCGCGCGTCTTGATCACTGCGCCATACGCCACATTACGGTGCATGTATGCCGATGTGTAATACAGTGGCAGACCAGGTGTGGCGTTCTGGAGTGACTTCACCGTTGGCACGAGCTTCTGCTCTGGTCGGCGACATGCGGCGGCTGTGAGAGCCATCGAAGCTGAGACCAATGCCATAAAGCCACGACGGCTTACCGTTGAATCAATCAATGGCGCTGATGTTGTGCCAGGAGCGAACTCACCTGTTTCCTGTGGACCGTGGGCGAGCTCTTCGATGCTCTTCCAGGTAGTGTTCGTGGAACCGTGGAGCGAACGATCGGACATAATGCAAACCTTGTTGGATTATCGTTGTTGGCGTGGATCTGATTCCGTCAGATCAATAGTGACAAGCAGAACAGTTCTCTGGTCCCATTCCAGCCTTCTTCGGATGCGGGATGCCAGCAACTGTTACCGGAGGGATCGCTGTCTCGTACGAACCGAACTGCGGCTCAGTAATTGGCAGCGACTCCCCTACTTGTGCAGGGATCGGCGTAAAGATGTACGCGCTGTCGTAGAGGTTCTTCATGTCGTGAAGCTTACCCGTGAACACACCCGAGATCGGGCGGGCACCGATGATGTGCTTCTCCGGCGCACGGTGGCAATCAAGACACCAACCCATGGTAAGGGGCTTGTATTGCGACACGACGCCCATCTGCTCGACAGGACCGTGGCAGCTCTGACAGTCGATCTGCGCGCGGATGTGTCGGCTGTGGTTGAAGTGCGCGTAGTCAGGGACCTTGTGAATGCGTACCCATTCAATCGGACGATTGGCTTCGTAGGCATCCTTCAAGACCTTGATCTTGGCCTCTTGCACCTCATCCTTCGGCGTGACTGCCATGTGGCAGTTCATACACGTCTGTGATGTGGGTACTGGCGAATGCGCAGAAACCTCTGCTCCCGCGTGGCAGTACTGACAGTGAATCTGCATCTCACCAGCGTGAAGCTTGTGCGAGAATGGCACGGGTTGTTCCGGACGATATCCGACGTCGGCGACGTCGTTACGGAACCCGAAAAATCCAATGAGGAATACAACGGCAGCTACAGCACCTACAATGGCACCGCCTACCTTAACCCCCATGTCGAATCGGCGTGAAAACATTCGCTTCCCTTAGCGTGTTATGACCTGCAAATATATTGCTCTGTTGAAACCAATCTCACATCTCATTCACGATGTGAGCGAGTTTGGATGCTGTCGAACACGTCGTGCAATGAAGACCGACGCTACAACAACGATGGTAAGTGGAACGCCTAACATGAAGAGAATCGACCAGGAGTAGGCGTCTCCCGTCGATGCGTTACCACCCGCTGATGTGAAACTATCCTTGCATGCAGGGCATGCAAAACAATTATCCACATGAACTAGCAGCAACAGAATTCCAACTGTAATTGAGCGCGTTACCCGATTCATGATGTTGCAAACCAGTGGTACAACATGAAGTAGACAACAACTCCTGTTACCGAAACGTAGAGCCAAATCGGCAACGTAATCTTCGCAATGCGCCGATGCGGATCAATTCGCATCGCAAGTCCACGACGAATGGTAATGATCGCCAACACAGGCACACATGCCGCAAGCGCCACGTGAGTGATGAGGATCGTGAAGTACACTGTTCGCCATCCACCCTGCCCTTGGAATGTTGTGTTGTACGCACCAGTTTCCTGGAACAACAACCACTTGTGCAGGAGATAACACGCAAGGAAGATGATCGAAATCACAAATGCCGACAGCATCATGCGACGATGTTGCTCGATTTGTTTAGCGCGAATGTACTTGAAGCCAAGGAGCAGCAAGACCGTGCTCAGCGCATTCAGCGATGCGTTGATTGCTGGAAGAACTTCGGTCATAGTCCCAACCCCTTGAGATCAGCGCGGAGCTTGGCAATCGCAGCCGTATCCTCCGAGTCGTAGAAACCACGCACTTGCATCATCGGATCAACGAGGACAAAGCGTGTTGAATGCATTTCAGGTTCTGCTGGCGAAATCAAACCGAAGCCCTGCGATGCCACCTTGAGCATACTATCCTTCGGCATCGTTACGAACCACCACGACCCGCCCGGCTGTGCGAATGAACTCGCATACGCCGCCAACACATCAGGTGTGTCGTATGCGGGGTCTGAACTGATCGAAACGTACGACAGCTTTGAACCATACGTTCGTTGAATCTGTGCCTTCACTCGATTCAGCGCTGGACACACTGTTTGACAGCGTGTGAAGAAGAACGAACCGAGCCAGTACTTCCCCGCCAACGAGCTCGACGAGAATGGCGCGCCCTGTTGATCCGTTGCCGTGAACGGTGCAACCACACGATACACAGGAAGCGTATCGCGCTCTTGATCGCTAGCCTGCGGAGCATCCTGTGCCGACGGTGTACAGGACACCACGACAGTCAGCAATGCAGCAGCAGACAGCCCTCGAAGAACGGTGCGGATGTTCACGTGCATCTGTACGGATTAGTGAAGGTATGTCCACTTTTCAAGGAAGTTGAGCGCAAAGCCCAACACCAAGAACAGAAACACAGGAACGTAGACAAAGAAGCGCAGCATGGGATTGTCAAACTTCAAGTGCATGAAGATGTACATCACAGCTGTGACCTTCACCACGGCAATTGCCAAACCAACGGTGATGTTGACAACGTACCCAGGGATGAACCCAAGGTCTGGGAAGTGCACAAGCTTTGCAGCTGCAACGGTGAGTAGTGTAAGCGCCATGAGGGTGAAGAACACCTTCAGGTATGACGGCAGCACATTTCCGTGATCATGACTCATGAGCGTAGACTCCGATGTAATGTCGTAGGGAGATTAAGGGAAGATGAGGTACAGTGCTGGGAAGATGAAGATCCACATCAAGTCGACAAAGTGCCAGTAGAGACCAAGCGTCTCAACCTTTACCGGATATGGATATCCACCCTTACCGTACGAACGGAACAGCATGTATACCATCGGAATCATCCCACCAATCACGTGCATGGCGTGGAAGCCAGTCATGAGGAAGTAGAACGAGAAGAAGATGGTGTGCTCTTCTTGACCTGGGAACAAGTGGTGATGGTACTTCGCTGAGTACTCAAAGTACTTCACGATCAAGAAGCCAAAACCGCCAAGAATCGTCATCCCCATGAATGCGCGGAACAGCTTCGTGTTCTGACGCTCAAGGTGGTGAATTGCCAGCGCCATCGTCATCGAGCTACCGATGAGGATGAACGTGTTGACAAGCGCGAGCACCCAGCTGAGTTGCTCGGAACCTGCTTTGAAGACTTCGTAGTTCGAATTACGAAGCACAATGAATGCACCAAAGAACCCCGAGAAGAACATGAGTTCTGATGCAAGAAACGCCCACATCGACAGCTTGCCACTGGCAATCTTGGTGACGGGCTCATGAGAAAGATTCAATGCAGATGACATTCGTCCACCCTAGTAATTGATCATTGTTTGTCGAGGAACATGAGGAGTACAACGCCCATGAGCACTGCGTACGATGTCAGCAAGACACGTCGCGCCGCAGCGGCATCAGGCGTAGCACGGAAACGAACACTTTCAATGACAAGCCATACACCGAGAACGCTCGAACCAACGAGGTAGAGATACCCTGTCGATCCAAGCAACGTCGGCACAACTGTCGAGGCGAGTGTGAGCATACTCGTGAGAATCATCTGCCACGCAAGCGTCGAACCCGTATCATCAGAAATGGCGCGCAACACCACTCCCCCAGCTCGGTAGTCATTGCGATACATCCACGAGAGTGCGTAGAAGTGTGGCAGTTGCCAGAAAAAGAGAATCGCAAACAAGGCGATGGCCATTGGATCCATCGTTCCTCGCACGGCTGTCCATCCACCAGCAAATGGCAGCGCTCCCGGAATACCACCAATGATCACCGCAAGCGATGAACGCTGCTTCATTGGCGTGTACACCAGAACGTAGAACAGCCACGTTGCAATTGCCAGGGCAAATGTCAACATGTTCGTCGTCGCAAGCAGGGCCGCACCTACGATGGTCAGCACCGAGGCAAACACTGTTGCCTGCGTCGTCGAGATGATACCGGCAGGGATGGGACGCGAGGCCGTGCGCTTCATGCGTGCATCGACGTCACGTTCCATGATATGATTGACGACACAGCTACCACTGCTGATTGCAAGGGTGCCAACGAGGGTACTAACAGCATGCAACCAAGCACCGCTCGACGTGATGTACGACATCAGGTCGGTTGGTATTGCTAAGTAGTATCCTGTCAGCGTGGTCATGGCGACCATCTGGCTGATGCCAGGCTTTGTTAACTCATAGTACTGACGCACGAGCGAATCGGACGCAGCGCGTTCAGCCATCGGAAGTGCGTCGGTGTCGTGTGTTGCCACCGTTAATGCCCTCCCTGTTGCGCAAGTGTGGTGTGCGACTGCTGTGCGACCTGTTCCTGGCGACGACGCACCGAGAACATGACAATCGCATTTGTCACCAACAGTGCCACACCGATCATCACGTGCAAGGTTGTAACAAGTTCACCACGGAACGTCCACAGAATCCCAGCACCCAGCGCGATCTGAACAGCAACAAGCAGCGCTGCCAGAAATCCGAGTGTTCGTACAGCGCGTACATCGGCACGACGCAACGTGATTGCTTGCGCTACCACGAAGAGTGCCACGACGTATGCAGTTGTCCGGTGAAGGAAGTGGACCACAACTTGTGTCTGTTGGAAGAGATCACTCGACGGAAAGAACGATTCGTCCGTCCAGTGCGGCCATGTGATGCTCACGCCCCACGCGTCCATGTGTCGCGTAAGGGCACCAAGCACGAATTGCAACAGGGTGATTGCCCACGTTGCCGTGACGAGCCGTTGCATCGAACGCGATGGATTCCACGAGGCACGTGCTGCCTGCCACGACTGTGATGTGAGCAGCGCGATGCCTATGGCCATCATGAAGAAGATCTCCGCCAGCACACCGTGCGTGGTCGACGTCCAGTCAGGCAGGTTGTTTCGAACGGTGTAACCACCAAATGAACCCTGCAGACAGACGCCAACGAAGGCCGCAATTGAAAGCCAGAGAATGCGACGATGTTGTTGCGAACGCAACGCAATCGTCAGGAACGACACGAGGAGTACCGCCAGGGCAACCATGAAGGACTCCATGATGCCCGTCGGCATATCATTGAGTCCAAGAATGGCCGTAGCTACAGTTCCGAACACAACAGCGATCAGCACTCCGATACTCGTATGCGGACGCTCGGACCGCGGTGTCGCACGAAGTGTGAGTACCAGCAACAACGTCGTTACAAGACCAACAAGTCCTGCAAACAGACGGTGTCCGTGCTCCCAGAACTTATCCTTCGCCCACAGCCATTCCGACGGTGTATACGTGACCATCGGCGCAAGGTTTGACGTTGGCCAATCGGGAAACGCCATACCGCTGCGCGTGGTGTTCACATGCCCGCCCCATACAATGAGGCCGAACGTGAGAACGCATAGCACAATCGCAACACGATGAATCGTGCGCAATGCAGCTTGTTGGTCCGTTGATGGTGCGGCCGACGACATTACCTGTGGTGCCTCTCGCGGTGAAGTGGGATTAGTGTGCGCCGAACGTCTTTGTATCGTCTGCAACGGCAATCGTATGGTGATGAACCGTTACAGATGCGCCCTTCTCCCATTGTGGCCAGTAATCGTCCTGACGGCCTTCAACGCCGAACTCGTATGGTCCACGGTATACCGTGATGTCCATGTCGAAGTTGCCATGACCAGGATGCTCTGGAGCTGCCCACTCGAGTGTGTTTGCCTTCCATGGATTGCGTGGTGCCTTCTTGCCCCACTTCATCGACCACAGGACGTTACCGACGAGGATGAGCTGCGAGAAGCCAAGCGCAATCGCGCCAATCGTGACAACTTCGTTCACGCCACCAAGACCCTTGAGGAAGTCATACACGTTTGGATCGTAGATACGACGCATGTGACCACCAATACCAAGGATGTGCATTGGGAAGAAGGTCAGGTTGAACGTGATGAACGTCCAGAAGAAGTGACGGCGGCCCCATGTCTCGTTGAGCATCTTGCCGAACATCTTTGGATACCAGTAGTAGATACCGGCGAAGATTCCGAAGAGCGATCCACCGAAGAGCACATAATGGATGTGTGCAACGATGAAGTATGTGTCGTGGATGTAGATGTCAACAGGAGCTGATGCCATGAACACGCCCGACAAACCACCGATGATGAACATCGAAACGAATGCAAGAGCATTCAACATCGCTGTCGAGAACTGAATGTTTCCGCGCCAGAGGGTGCCCAACCAGTTGAACACCTTGATCGACGATGGAACAGCAATAACGATTGTCGACAGCATGAAGGTTGTTCCGAGCAGCGGGTTCATGCCCGACTGGAACATGTGGTGACCCCACACGATGAAGCCGAGGAACGCAATACCAGCAATCGCAAACACCATCGCCTTGTATCCGTAGATCGGCTTGCGGGCGAATGTTGCCATCACATCAGATACGATACCCATGAGTGGGAGGATCATGATGTACACAGCTGGGTGCGAGTAGAACCAGAACACGTGTTGGAACAGGATTGGCTGACCGCCACCGAAGTACGTCGAGTTCGTCACGAGGTTGTCGGGGAGGAAGAAGCTCGTGTGCAGGAAGTTATCCATGAACAACATGGACAGACCAGCTGCAAGCACCGGAGTGCCGAGCGTGATGATGATCGCCGTAATGAAGAGTGCCCAAACTGTAAGCGGCATGTCGAACAACTTCATGCCCTTCGCGCGCTTGTTGAGAACAGTCGCGACGTAGTTGACAGCACCCATGATCGATGAGAAACCAACCAAGAAGACGCTGATGGTCCAGAGTGTCTGGCCCGAGATCGTGAACTTTTCGAGTGCCGTTTGTGCCGACAATGGTGGATAGCTCGTCCAACCAGCAGCAGCATATCCAGTGTCGGTGAAGAAACCGGCCATCATGATCAGACCAGCTGGTGGCACGAGCCAGAACGACCACATGTTGAGTTTCGGCAACGCCATATCGTCGGTACCGATCATCAGCGGAATACAGAAGTTTCCGAACATGCCTACGGCAAATGGAATGATCACGAAGAAGATCATGATCGAACCGTGCATCGTCAGGAGCTGGGCGTAAAACTCTGGCGAGATCACACCATTGGTTGCCCACGATGCTGGCAGAATGTCACCAATGATTGGAACAGCCTGACCTGGGTAGGCCAGCTGCCAACGGATGAAGAGCGCAAATGCGCCACCGACAAACAAGAAGAAGAGTGACGAAAGCATGAACTGCTTCGAAATCACCTTGTGGTCGGTTGAGAAAACGTACTTGCGGTACCACGGAAGATCGTGGTGATGCTCGTGCTCGTGATCGTGGCCGTGCTCGGCGACTGATCCGTGCTGGAGTGTTGATGAACTCATGCGGTTAGACTCCTACGTCGAATTTGTTAGCGAAGTGAAGCAACAGTGGCAGTGTCGGCTGTTGCAGTTGGTGCAGGTTGAGGTGTCCGTGCAGCTTTCACCTCGGCATTTCGAGCATCGAGCCACTTATCGTAGTCGGCGCGGCTCATGACTTCATACTCGGCGCGCATACCGTAATGGCCGCCACCGCACAATTCTGCGCAGGCGAGCTCATACTTCCCTGTCTTGAACAGGTTGTACCAGATCGTCATCCATGTACCCGGAACAACGTCTTGCTTCACACGTGCGTGTGGAAGGAAGAAGCTGTGCAGCACATCGATCGACGATCCGCGCATAACAACGTTTGCGTTCACCGGAACGACAAACTGATTTTCCGTAACCACATCATCGAATCCCGCAGGATCTGCAGTGTCGCGTCCAAATGGATTCGTTGCACTCATCAGCGAGCGAGCTGTACGATCGTTGTGCGCGTTGCGACCAAACGTACCGTCAGCACCTGGGTACAGGAATACCCAACCGTACTGCTTGCCAAGAACAAGAATCTCGACATCAGCCGTTGGTACGCGCTTTGAATACTTCGTGCGCTCCCAGATATCGTCAGAATACAGACCGATTGCAGCGAACAACAACGTCGGAAGGACCGTCCAGGTGATTTCCACCACGTTATTACCGTGGTAGTTGTATCCCCTACGATCAGGGCTGTACCGATACTTCACAAGGAAGTATCCGAGTATTCCGAACGTGAGGAAGAAAATCGCGACACTAACCCAGTAGATAATCGCGAAAAGGCTGTCAAGCTCGTGCCCAAACGTGGAAATGTTCTCCGGGAACCACGCGAGCATGTCGAAGACGCTGAGGATACCGTCCATGAATCAGAACTCCAGTGAGAATTTGTATACGTGGTTGTATTACTGAAGCAGTTCTGCTTCAGTGTACGGCGTAGCACGGCTAGCAGTAGCCTCGCGCACGGCTTTGACCTCGTCTGCAGTCACTGCTGCACCCGAATTGCCCAGAGATGAGGACCGCACGTACGTAAGCACGTCGGCAATCTCTTGGTCGGACAGCGACTTCCACGACGCCATAGCATTGTTGTATGCTACACCTTGACGTTCGATAGGACCGCGGAAGCCGTGCAGGACAATGCGGATTGGATATGTCGGATCGCCATTTGCGATCTCGGAGCCAACAAGTGGCGGATAGGTTCCTGGTACGCCCTTACCGGTGCCTTGATGACAGGTGGCGCATTTACGAGAGTAGACGGCTTTGCCCGGACCGCCGGCATCAGCCGTACCAGCAGCTTCCTTCGCTGCAGCGTTCGGATCGACCCATGCTGGGTCGTCCTGAAGCTTGGTGAAGAAACCGTCGATATTACACGCTGTGAGCAACGTGGAAACGATGAGTGTCATGAGGACACCAAGAGTGCGTCGACCAACCATCTGCATGTTCACCAACCTTGTGTATAAGACGTTTTCAGCCGAATCCCCCAAAGTTACACGCTCGGGAGGGTGAAAAAAAAGGGCCTGAGGTTCATGTGGATGTTTCATGGCGCTCCTGAAACCAGGCAACGGTCGTGGAAATTCCTTCTTCCAGGGGTACAATCGGACGCCAGCCGGTGCGAGCCGTGAAGGCATCGTGTGAACCACGCGTCTTGGCTGGATCCCCTGCCTTAGCCGGTCCGTGGTGCACAGTACACTCCGTGCCGAGCGCCGAACGCAGATTACCCACCACGTCGAGCACACTCGCTGCGGAATTTGCACAGATGTGATAGGTGCCTTGGACGTGTTGTTCGAACGCAATCAGATTTGCTAGGGCCACATCGCTAACGTGGATGTAGTCGCGTTCCTGAAGACCGTCACCATGGATCGTAGGGGTCTGCCCTGCGAGAAACTTCTCGAGAAAGATGGCAATCACACCAGATTCGCCGTGCGGATTCTGGCGCGGACCATAAACGTTGGTATATCGGAGCGTGGTGATGCTCATACCGTGTGCTAACCGCTCATACTCGGCATAGAGTTCCATTGCGCGCTTCGACACGCCATAGGGGGCAATCGGTTGCACCGGATGGTCTTCGGCCGCAGGGATGTGCACAAACTCACCCAAGACCGCTGTCGAGGATGCAAGCGTGAGATGCTTCACACCGGAACGTCGCGCACCGTCGAGGACGCGAATTGATCCGAGGATGTTCACGGTTGCATCATGAACAGGTTTGTCGACACTTACGCGCAGCTCCATGTGTGCTGCGTGATGATTGATGTGATCAAACTTCTCGTCGAGCAAGAAGCTCGTGAATGCATCCGTTGTGATGTCCATCTCGACAAAGCGAGCCCCCTGAGGAACGTTCTCACGCCGTCCCATCGAGAGATTGTCGACAATCACGACGTCTTCCCCTGCTGCGAGGAAGGCATCTGCTACGTGCGATCCGATAAATCCGGCGCCACCAGTGACGAGAACTTTCATAGGGCCTTTGCCGCGATGTCTCTGCGGTACACCTTTCCGTCAAATGCAATCTTGTCCACGGCACCGTAGGCACGTGCAACAGCGTCAGCCAGCGAGTCGCCAACAGCAGTTACGCCGAGCACACGTCCACCACTGGTGCGAAGCTCGCCATCAACCTCTGCAGTTCCGGCATGGTATACCGTTACGTGAGGATCTGTCTCGGCCAGATCAATGCCGGTGATGGGAAGCCCCTTCGCATACGCGTCGGGATAGCCCTTGGATGCAAGCACGATGTTGCATGCATATCCGATATGTGTTGAACGCACCGTCGATGCATCGAGCGAACCACGCGCAGCCGACGCAAAGAGTGCGGCCACATCTGCATCAAGCACGCTCAGAACAGCCTGCGTTTCGGGATCACCAAATCGTACGTTGAACTCAACGACGTTGACATCATCACCGTCGATCATGAGTCCGCAGAAGAGACACCCAACAAATGGTGCACCTTCGTCATGCATGCCATCGAGCAAGGGGCGCACAATGCGCTGCCGAATCGTTTCAAGATGTGAGGCTGTCACGAGTGGTGCCGGTGCGTATGCGCCCATGCCACCAGTGTTCTTTCCTGTGTCTCCCTCGCCGATGCGCTTGTGATCTTGCGCGGGCGCAAGCGTGAGCATATCACGACCATCACAGATTGCAAACACACTGGCTTCCTGACCAGAGAGAAACCCTTCGATGACGATGCCGTCGTCGCCAAACACGCCGTCGTACATCATGTCGATGGCTTCAAGCGCTTCGTTGTGCGTTGTTGCTACAACAACCCCTTTGCCAGCTGCGAGTCCGTCGTACTTGATCACAACGGGAAGCGCATGCGCTTCGGCATACGCACGAGCATCTGCATGCTGTGCCGCGGTAAAGCGCCGGTATGGCGCTGTGGGAATATGATGCCGCGCCATGAAGTCCTTCGAAAAACCTTTCGACGACTCAAGCTGTGCGGCTGCCTGGGACGGACCAAACACGTCGATGTTCTCTTCGCGAAGTGCGTCTGCCAATCCCTCGGCAAGGGGCTGCTCTGGTCCAATCACGACCAACGTGACGTTGTTCTTGAGACAGAACTTGGCTACGGCAAGGTGATCCGACGCATTGAGCTGGACGCATTCAGCGTCGCGTGCAATGCCGGGATTCCCCGGTGCAACCCACAGCTTCTCACACGATGTCGAGCGAAGCAGTGCGACAGAGAGCGCATGCTCGCGTCCGCCCGATCCAATCAGAAGTATTCGTTCCATTCCTGCAAAGTTACGGCGCAGGTGGCAGATCGCCTTATAAATGGCGGATGCGCAAGGAGATGATGTTTTCGATGAGCAACTGTGATACTTGCCGATCAAGAGGCAGATGAATTGTTGCCTTCCTCACGGAGTAACCGTCCAACATCGTTCCTAACTCCGCAATGACACGAGAACCCGGATAAATAGAACAACAATGCCGTGCTTTTCCTATGTGGAAGAGCACGGCATTCTGGAAACGAAATGTTGGCATGCCGTAGGAGATACACTCCTCAACGGTCGGCAGACATTGATGCACAATCGTTCGGATCTCAGTGAGGATCACTGCATGCTGTTGTTGGCACGCGCCGATATATGCATCTACGGTCATCAGAATGGAACGTCGTCGAAGTCGTCCTTGGCACCTGACTGTGCAGGAGAAATCTGGCTGTAGTCTGTTGATGCAGGAGCTGCTGCTGATGCACCTTCAATACGCCACGCTTCAAGGTTTGTGTAATACACTGTTTGACCTTCACGGTTCTGGAACGGACGTCCGCGGAGGTTAAAGAGGACCTTGACTTGCTGACCGACCTTCATTGCATCAAGCAGCGCACAGCGGTCTTGCGTTACTTGAAACTTGATGTGCTGCGGGTAATTACCGTCAGCAATTTCAAGAACGAAATCGCGCTTCTTGAATGTGTCCTTCACCTGCTGGGTGTCCATGATTGCAGCGAGCGTGCCGACTGCTTCGTATGAGTTTGCCATTGTGTGTGTTCCTTCGGAGGATCGATTATTGAATCATTGTCGGGAATTGTGCCAGCACGTCGGTGAGCTTCGCAACGTCTCGACCGCCAGCGGTCGCAAGATGCGCCTTTCCGCCGCCACCGCCACCGAGAAGTTTTGCAACGGCACCAACGAGCTTTCCTGCACTGTGTGTTTGAGTGAGGTCATCCGTGACAACACACACGAGCTGGACTTTCTCGTCAACCACCGCGGCAAGGAGTCCGATGCCCTGTGTGGCGAGTCCTGAACGCAGCGCATCGCCCAACTCCTTGAGCTGATCGCTGTCTGCTACGTCGACGGTTCCGACGGCAACCTTGATGTCGCCAACGGTTGTTGCGGCATTGATGATGTTCGGGATGAGCGACTTCAGCTCGCCTGTTTTGAGCGATGCAAGTTCACGCTCCAGCTGCTTGATGCGCTCAAGATGCTTTGCCATCTCGTCCGCCGTGGCAAGACGCTGCAGCTCACGATTGTGAATCCATTGCGGAATGCTCCGTCCGGCAATCGCTTCGATACGGCGTACGCCGCTTGCGACACTTGACTCGGAGAGAATCTTGAACATTCCAATTTCGCTTGTGTTCCGCACGTGTGTTCCACCGCAGAACTCTACCGAGAAGGTCTCGTCGATAAACACCACGCGAACACTGTCGCCATACTTATCGCCGAAGAACATCTTTACACCGGGAACAGTGCGCGCTTTCGCAATGGGGAGTTCTTCTGTGACAACGTCGATTGACGCGAAAATCTTCTCATTGACCATGTCTTCAACGGCTTGCAACTCGTCGGGACGCAGACGTTCGAAGTGCGCAAAGTCGAATCGCAAATACTCTGGATTGACCAACGAGCCCGACTGCTGCACGTGCGTTCCGAGAACGCGACGCAATGCTTCATGCAACAGGTGCGTTACCGAATGTTCGCGTTCGATGTCGCGACGACGCTCACGGTCGACAACGGCAAGCACGCTATCACCGGGTGCAATGTCAAGGGGCTGCTCGCAGATGTGGATGATGGCATCCCCCACCTTACGAACTTCTTCGACGCGCACCGACTGTCCGCCCACGGTAATCACACCCGTATCGCCCATCTGTCCGCCCATCTCGACGTAGAACGGCGTCTTGGCCAGCACGACCGATGTTCCGTCGACGTACAGCACATCAGATGTTACCTGCGTGGATGTATAGCCAACGAATTCCGAAGCGTGATCGATCGTTGATGTACGTGCTTCTTGTGCATGACTCTTCCGTGCTGCACGAGAGCGCTCACGTTGCTGTTGCAGCAGCGTAGTGTAGCCTTCTTCATCAACCTGCAAGCCACGCTCACGGGCAATCAATTGCGTGAGGTCGAGTGGAAATCCGAATGTGTCGTACAACTCAAATGCATCAGCACCACGCACAACACCGTTTGGTGTATCGAGTGCGTCGAAGCGTTGCAAACCACGGTCGAGTGTTGCGAGGAACGACTCTTCTTCCGCACGAATAATGCGCTCGATGATGTCACGACGTTCAACGAGTTCCGGGAACACATCGCCCATCGTCTCACACAGGATGCCAACGTGCTTCCAGAGCACCGGTTCGGTGAGACCAAGGTTGCGTGCATAGCGCGCAGCACGACGCAGAATACGACGCAGCACATAGCCACGTCCTTCATTACCAGGATGTGCACCGTCGGCAATCGCAAACGACAATGTGCGGATGTGATCTGCGATCACACGCATCGCTACGCCATCAGGATTATCAAGTTCAGGACGATAGGAACGTCCGCAGAGATCTTCCGTGAAGGCAATGATTGGCTGGAATACATCTGTATCGTAGTTCGAATCCTTCTGCTGCATCACGGCGCACAGACGTTCGAAGCCCATGCCTGTATCGACGTGCGTTGATGGCAGATTCTCAAGTTCACCCGTTGCCGTACGGTTGTACTGGATGAACACGTTGTTCCAGATTTCAATCACCTCTGGCACACCGGCATTCACGAGCGGACCTCCCGAGAGGTCCGGCGTGCGATCGAAGTGAATCTCCGTGCACGGTCCACATGGCCCCGTGTCACCCATCTCCCAGAAGTTGTCCTTCTCGTCGAAGCGATGGATGTGTGTCTCAGGCAGGTACGCCTTCCAGATTTCGTATGCCTCGTCATCGGTGCGATACACCGTAGCGTGGAGGCGCTCCTTCGGGAGCTTCAGCGTTGACGTGAGAAACTCCCACGACCATGCGATTGCTTCCTTCTTGAAGTAATCGCCAAAGCTCCAGTTGCCGAGCATTTCGAAGAATGTGTGGTGATACGTATCGTATCCCACCTCTTCGAGGTCGTTGTGCTTCCCACTCACACGGATACACTTCTGCGTATCGACTGCGCGCGTAAAATCGCGCTTGCCGATGCCGAGGAACACATCCTTGAATTGGTTCATCCCTGCGTTCGTAAACAGCAACGTCGGGTCGCCATGCGGTACCACCGGAGCCGATGGCACAACACGATGTCCGCGCTCCTCAAAGAACGTCAGATACGCTTGTCGAATTTGTCGTGATGTCATGGGTTGCAAAATACGCGGATTGGAGACATACAGGATAGAGGAAGAGTGCCTGTTTGCATTGACACCGTCTCTAGAGTTCCGTATGTTATGCCCAGGAACATAGGGGGTGCTTTTTTCTTCTTGTATTACGTGGAGTAGCGATGACCAGTATTCTGATCCGCATGACGTTAGCTACGATCTTCATGATATCCCTGCCGCTAGCCGAGCAGGTTCAAGCACAGAGTCAAGGTGATCCATGCAATTGTGTGAACCCACAATTCATGTTTAACCTCGATATCTGTATCGACAACACACAATACACAGTTGCCACCTATGGCTGTAGAACAGTGCCGCCGATCGGACAACTTCTTCCTGACATTTGTCCTGGTTCTGATCAGCAGAACCAGTACACAAGTATCACCAAGCTGTGCTTCGTAGGAGACAAGCCCGCTACAATCGACGCAAAGTCCGTGTTTGATGCTCTGCTCTGCCGAATGGACCCCTGTAAGTTTCCGGGGAACTTTGGAGCTCAAGTTGGACCTAATCCGGGCGACATCTATTGCTGGACAGCTGTGACTCCGAACTGTGTCCGTGTCGTCAATTCCACTGGGTGTATCGAACGCTGCGGCGATGGATGCTGTGTGCTGGCATCACGATGGAAGCGACAAGCAGATGGTTCGTGTACTCTCGATGTAAAGTCCGCGATGCAAGGAGGAGGCCCAGCAAACTGGTACTGTGGTAAGCCAAGTACGAATTGCGAACAGATACAGTCATGCCAGCCGATCGATTGCTCAAGCCGCGAAACATGTTGCGAGGTGCAACCATGACACGACTAATATTTCTGGCTGCCCTGCCAGTGTTTGCGCTCCGCTCGCTGGCGTGTATCGTGTGTATCGTTGGTGCTGCGGTGAACATGCTTGGGCAGACCCACGTGGAACTCGTGCTACGGTCGAAGGATATTCGTACAACTCAGACCCCTGCTCTAGTGCAACAGCCCAAGAGTGGTACCATATTCGTTGGAATCGCAGGTAGAGGAATTTATCGAATCGATACTGCCACATGGACATTGCATAAGATTCCGGAAGTAGAGGGAACAGCTGCATATCAGAGCCATCGTGTCTCTGCTGGGAGCAGTTTCGCACTGATTGCACAGCAAGGATTTTCTGGAAGTCGGTCTTGGAGAATCGATTCAAACGATAGGTTTACGCTTATTGAAAGTCCGATCGGAAGCTCTACTGCGTTCGACAGCACAATAGACTGCGACAGGATCATCCTCTCGTCCGACCGTGACGATCGTGTGATATGTTACAGCTATGACTGCGGCGCGAACTTCACGTGTGATACAACCATCGCACGGATACGACAACCCACTGCCGGTGCGTCTGTGGTTGAAGACCGCAATCGCAACCTCTTTATGATCTGTCCCGGAAAGGAACGTCGCAAGTTTGATTTGCGTCTACGCAGTGATCAGTTCAGTAGCGAACCCGTTCTTGCACGGGTCGGCACCGACTCTGTGTTGGCGGTTCTCAGCGGTAAGGGAAAACCCGACACCGTATGTTTTGCTTCACTCCACGACGGCATCTGGGTCCGAAAGTCAACTCTTGTTTCAATTGATGGTGTCGACACTGCCATCCCCGTGAAGTCTGTGTTTATTCGTGATAACTATGAGGGAGATGTGTTGCTGTTCCGTGATGATCCTGCAAGCGGTTCATCGTCGTATGCCAGATATGATAGCGGTCGATGGCGAAGTATAGGAACAATCCCTATCAGATACATAAGAGGTTCAATCACCGAGCCGTTTGGGAGCCGAGGATCGCGTCGTGCAAGCCTGCAATACAGTAGATCTCAGAAACGATTCATCATTGTGCGCTTCAATCCGTACTCGCCATTTGGTTGGGACATTCCAGATAGTTCGAACATGCTGCGAGCTTCTCCTCAAGTCGATGCTTTCTCAAGTCGCTGGCTTACCTACTATCAGGGTGAAAACGTGATATTGTTCTCAGACACCCATGAACACATGACGCTTAATGCGATGGCAGCTAGCGATGATGAGCATAAGACCATGCCTGTACTTATGGGATTCACGGATAGTACGGGAAACCCATTGTGCCTTGATCTGGGCGATGACCTCATCGCCCCCGACGCGCGCATGGTTGGACGCGTTCGATCGGTACGGCTGCGAGATGCGCCACAGAGAAGTGTCACCTACCCATCCTTTCTTGCGCCGCTTGATTACACCGTCAATGGTATGCGTATGCCATTTGTCGGAGAACATGAAGTCCTGTTTCCTGGCTCCATCGTGCAGAAACTTGATCGCAACGGGCGAATGACTGCGGTCATCCATGACAGTCCATCGACTGCTGTTGCGAGAATATCTGATTCCTCAATCATAGTCGCCGGAACCAACAACGTTGTTGTGTATCGCACCGATGGCAGTCGCGACTCGATGAATGTACTCGCATTGCTCGACTCTGCCGGTACATTGGAGCGTGGCTTTGTAAGCTGGATTCAGCCACTGCCCTCTGGACGCATTCTGTGTTTCGTGTCTGGTCTGCGTTTACGTGACCCCGACGATCAATCACATACCGTACTCTCGCCCGGAGGTGTGCTGTACAGTGATGATTCAGCAAGAACGTGGAAGCGTGCGGAATATCCGGCAGAGCAACAGTATATGCTTGGAGTCGTTCGACGTTCTACCGGTGAATTGTTCGCATCAGCAACATCCGTTGTACGCGATACCACGGGAATGGATTCGAATACGCCTGAGTCACTCACGCATGAGATGGACGATCACGTTGTACTGCGATCGACAGACGACGGAGCTACGTGGCACACAGTTCACACTTCTAACACATCCGCGTCTTTCCGCTTTGTGGGCTTCAGTGGCCTTGAAACAAGCGAAGGTGTGATGCTGCTGGTATCGCCCGACGGTGCCGTTGAAAGTCTTGACGGCGGCGCAACGTGGAATTCACATGACATCCAAGCAGATCTATCCGGAACTACGATCACGTCCTTCTTTACGCACGGCACTTCGCCGGAACATCCAGTCTATTATTGCACGAATAACGGCCTCTATCGATCAATTCGTTCGACATCGGTTTCCTCGTCGAACGCGCGAACGTCGCCTATGAGTGCGTGCTCATGGGAATGTCATCAAATGCAGTGGTCTGCCATGAATGCGAGGATGCTGCGCATGACTGATGCTGTAGGCAGGACGTATCAGACCTCCTACGCGCCGACAAAGGGTGTGTACGTTGTAGAACTGCAAACAGACACTGGGACTGTGCGACAGACGATTGTTGTCACGGAGGAATAGTTCAACAAAGGACAGCTGTAGGCTGTCTATCTTCGTGGTATGACATCACTCGTTTCGGAAACGAAGTTCTTCATTGCTACATGCTCGAAGCCACCTATCGGCAGCCCCTGGAAGCGTGTCGTTGTTACGGCAGCTCGCGCTGCCGACGGGTGGGATGTGCATGTAGAACGGTTCACGCGTACGCAGTGTTTTACCGATCCGGCCGACGCGCACGGCAACGATGCTGAAAAGGTTCTCGAGCTGGAACTCTCGCACGGCTGGGGACAGGTGCACATCCAGACGCCGGAGTCAGATTCCGTCATCCTTCAACGGCTCAAATCTGGCAACCGCACGTCAACCACACTTCGGAAGCCCCCTTCCCGCAAGGAATGGGAACATTTTGAGATTGGCCATCGGACCAAGGTAACTCTTCTCACGACTGACGCAGATGCGCATCTTCTCCACGTCCTCGACCTGGCAAGCGCCGACGGAATGATCTTGGCCGCAATGGCCGACAAGTTTCGTCAGGTAAACCACTTGTGTGCGCAATGGATGCCGCAGCTACGAACTCTTGCTGCATCGCTCAAGGGGCGTCCAATGTCGATCGTTGATGCGGGATGTGGCAAAGCCTACATGTCGCTTGCACTGGTGTATCTGCTTCGCCGCGAGGGTATCTCTGCCGAGCTCCACGGTATCGACACAAATCCTCATGTCATTGAGCACTGTCGGAATGCCGCAGCCGAGCTCGGCATGGACAACACAGCATTTACGTGCGGCACCATTGGCTCACTCGCTGAACCAGTCTCGTGTGACGTTGTGATTGCCCTACACGCATGTGATACCGCGACCGATGACGCGCTTGCGTTGGCACTACGCATGCAGGCTTCTGTGATGATTATCGCCCCTTGCTGCCACCACTACGTGCAACAACAACTGCGCTCGCCGAGCGTACCCGACGAAGCACGTGCCCTTCTTGATGATGGCATCACACGTGAACGCCTTGGCGACTTGCTCACGGATACGGTGCGCCGAGATGTGTTGCGTTCGTTTGGGTACGATGCACACCTCGAGGAGTTCATTGCCCTCGAGCATACCCAGAAGAACGTACTCTTACGCGCGGTCCGGGTACACATGCCAGAACGCGACCAGCACCGGTGGGCTGATCGCGTTCGACATACATGCAAGGCGTGGGGAATACAACCCCGGATCTGTGAACTCGTCGATCTTACTGGTGAATAACAAACCCCTGTTGTACGGCTATGTTATCCTCACGTCGTAGGATCGCGAGGTATGCGCCTGATGCTAACGCAGGTGTATCGAGGGTGTACGTTGATCGCCCTTCACTGAGGTGCAGTGTGCCAGCACATACCCGCTGTCCGGCAAGTGACCATAGCTCATAGGTTGCTGGCGCAGCCGTCGACGACTCAACTACGCACTGTGTTGCCCCATCACCACGGGCCCGCGTGACAAGCATCGACAGCGGTGAAGTTGTTCGATATGCTGCATCAAGCCGAGGCTTTGTCATCGATGCCGGATCCTCGTCGAGCGTGGAGAGGTACCAATTCCATGCGACGCGTGATGCATCAGTACAGTTTGGCAGCTGTGCTGCAGACTGGCGAATGCTGTTGATGACGGATACAAGGACCTCTTGCCGCGCATCACGTGTGTTTGCCCCATGCGGCAGGACGAGCAGACATCCCGTTGAGTCCCGATGCGCAACGATCGATCCAACGACTGCCTCGTGATACAGCGAGTCGAGCCGTTCTCCGTGCGCAGGATCGCACCACGAAGGAAGATCTCGTGACGCATCATTCGGCATATACGCATGTTGTGCAGAGAGCGAGATGCCATGATGCACGCGCCGAAGCGCCATACCATGCGGTGACGGACCCCACCGACGGACAGATACTCGGATGAACACCGTCTTCCCTGCTGCCCTTGTGGGAACCGCAACCAAGGCCCTCGTCGACGCATCAGGCTCTGTACCGTACCGTTGAACGACATCAGTTGTCGGATTTGGGATCAGACCAACACTATCGATCGTCCCGTACACTTCTCCTGTTGATGCATCGACAACTTCGAGTACAAACTCAGCAGTATCAAGAATTCTTCCACGCCCCGCAAGGTATTGCTGATCGCGCGGTGTAAACCGTCCATCACTCCCGCTGCCACCCGTTGGTTGCGATGCTACGTCGTCGCATGTGCTGGCCTGGAGCACACGTGCAAACGAGACCGAGCTTGGCTGGAGAGGTAGCAGAAACGGTCGCGTTTGTGCGAGAGCAGAAAGTACAGGATCGGTTCCACGTACCGAGGATCCAGCGCGTGCCTTCCCCTCACTCCCTGATGCAAAGTCCGCCCGAGATATACGGTTGAAGATGCGCTCATTTCCAGTAACACGATGAAGCGTAAACTCACCAACTTCATACGTGACCACTGCCGAATCAAACGTGTTGACGATCTGATGATACCAGAGATACCGATTGAGCTCCGGCGTGGTATCGAACAGATACTGCGCAGACAAGGATGCACTGCAACAGACAAGCAGCAGGAGTGTTGCTGCAATGTCAGACATGTATGCATGGTGTTTACTCATGGCGTGTTCTCTCGGATAACTGGAACAACCTCGCAACCCAAATGCGCCCCGTTGCACGTTGCCAGGCAAGCTGAGTGACAGGCAAGCTGGGTGAGATTGTCAGGTACAGTTACTGTGGTTGCACATTGATTTGGTAGGGGCATATCACAACCGATATCGTTCACGTAGCGACTCGACTGCTTGCAATACAGATCTGTCATTGTGGTAGTAGAACCACAGATTCCTGCTGGAGGTCGTGACCCATCGTCTGCACCCGAGCCACATATGAGAAGCCAGCCGATCGTGCATACGTCGCGATCGACCCAACATCGGTACATGCGCACGACACCGTCTTCACGTTTGACTTCTCTGCAACAGGGCGGACGGCATTTGGGGTTCGACACATCTACTGTGGCAGCGGTGCTCATCTGAAATGCCAGAATGAGCATCACGCCAATCGTCCTAATAAAAACCATGATCAATGTCCTTTTCGTGGTGAAGAATCGGAGCACGGTACCATGCAATGCAGCTGCTACAAGCAACATACACTGGCTACTATGACATCTACGGACATACATCAATTACAATTGGGGGTTTTCATTACACCGTGGGGTCGACAACGGCGCGTCGACCACATAGGGTCGGGGGAACTACGTAGGGTCGACCGTAAAGCGTTGTTCTGATACATAGGGTCGACAGCGTGGTTGTTTAAATACGTAGGGTCGACCACATAGGGTCGACCCTACGTATTTTTGATGCCTATGAAATTCATCCTCCTCGCCCTTGCAGCTCTTCAGTTCACGACGGCCGTTGCGCAACGTGCAGACCGGTATCGAATCGATGTCGACATCGCGAACGTGTTTAACGATCGTGTTCGCATTTCTGTCTGGCCACCACGTGTGACATCCGACACCGCCACTGTTGTGTTTCCGGTTACCGTGCCAGGCACGTACGAGTCGCATAACTGGTGGAAGATCGTCCGGAACTTTATCGCACTCGACTCGAATCGCCGTCCACTTCCTGTGCGACGATCGCTGGACTCGCAGTTCGTGATCGAGCGTGCCTCAGCGCTGCGATTCTTCTCGTACGAGTTGGAAGACACGTTCGATGATACTGTCAGCAACATCAGTGTGTTTGCACCTGCAGGCACAAGCTTCGAGGCAGATAGCATCTTCGTCTTGAATCATGGTGGCATCATCGGGTATATCGATGGATTGCAAAAGGTGCCGTTTCAGATCAATGTGCGACGTCCGAAGCACCTGTGGGGTGGTTCGGCGCTGAACATTGCGCGCGTGTCGGATACGCTCGATACCTACCTGGCAGATTCCTACGATCATCTCGTCGACTCGCCAGTGTTGTACTCCCTTCCCGATACCGCGTCGTTCATGGTGGAGGGTGTTCGCGTGCGTGTTCAGTGTGCGCACTCGGGTACAGATACGGTAGCACCTACGTATGCAAAGGAGCTTGCGAAGTACACGAAGACAATTGCAAAGTTCTTGCCGTCGATGCCTGTGTCGGACTATGCATTCTTGTTCTATCTGTGGCGAGGTAATCGCGAGGTCATGCGCGATCCGTCAGCGATGGGCGCGCTTGAGCATAGTCAGAGTTCGTTCTACTTTTTAGGCTTCAGCAAGCGTCCGATCGGACTCGGCGATATCGCGATTCATGAGTTCCTCCACATCCTTGTGCCATTGAATCTTCACAGCGAAGAAATCGACGCGTTTGATTTCCGCAATCCGAAGATGTCGCAACACTTGTGGCTCTATGAAGGAACGACGGAGTACTTCGCAACACTTGCGCCGGTGCACGACTCAAGCTCGAAGGAAGAAGGCTTCCGTCGCGACATGCAGCGAAACCTTCGCTCGCAGCAGATGCTGCCGAAGGATTTCTCCTTTACCGAGTTCTCGCGCAATGTCTTGAGTGAAGAAGGCCAACGTCTCTACCCAATGGTCTACACCTACGGTGCAGTGAATGCGTTCTTCTTGGACGTTGTTATTCGCAATTCAACATCGGGTGAAATGGGGCTGCGCGACGTGATCTACCGTCTCATGCAGGACCACGGTCCAAGCCGTCCGTTCCAGGACGATTCACTGTTTGCGCTCATCGAGCGTGTAACCAACCCAACTGTTCGCCAATACCTCGACCGACATATCAAGGGTACCGAGCCCCTTCCATCTGCAGAAGTCCTTCAGATGATTGGATGGAAGTACATTCCAGAGAAGACAACGACCGTTGCGGGCTTCGGGTTGAAGCCAAACTTTGGCGCCATGGGTAAGGACATGATCGTGACGCTGCAACCAGATGACGAAAACAACCCACTGGGTGCTCGCCGTGGTGATGTGCTTCTCTCGATGGAGGGCACGCCACTCGAAGAGCTGTTCTCGTCAGCCACCGGCGCGACACTCATGAATAAGCTTCGCAGTCCGAAGATTGGTGACCCATTGACGATTACGGTGCGACGCAATGGCGAAGTTCTCGAGCTCAAGGGCACAGCTGCGATGGTCAAGAACGTAGAACGCCATTTCATCGAGCTCGATCCAGCTGCAACGCCGGCACAAATCGCACTGCGCAACGCAGTGTTCTACAAGTAACGTCGCGTTATCGCGAACACCAGTCGTTGATGCGCTGCGCGAGCTCTACCTCGCCGTACTGCGGCGCATCATACATCCCTGCTTCGTTGCGCTGGCGCATCGCTTCGAAAAGCGATACAGCGCAGGCTACCGAGATGTTGAGTGATTGAATCATGCCAACCTGTGGGATGATCACGTTGCCATCTGCGGCATTGCGTGCTTCCTCAGAAACACCGTCGTGTTCGTTGCCGAACACAAGTGCAACTGACTGCGTCAGGTCAACATCATACAGCGACACGGCGTCGCTGGACATGTGCGTGGTGAAGATGCGGAAGCCCTGCGATCGTAGGTGCGAGAAGCACTCATCGACTGTTTGGTGCAGATTAACGTCGACCCACTTTCGCGCACTCGCAGACGACTTCCCTCCAAGCTCTGGAAAGGTTGTCCTGCCATAGTAGATACCATGCGCCTCTGCTACACCGACGGCGTCGCACGAGCGAATGACCGCACTCACGTTGTGCGGGTCATGAACGTTTTCGAATACGACGGTAAGCGTCGGCTGACGTCGACGCAGAGCAGACTCGAGACGGGCGCGCCGTTCGGGCGTGATTGACTCAGGATTGGGCACGGGCGTGCTTACTTATCGGCTTCACCCATCACAGGGTCGATGCTACCGATGATCGCCACAACGTCCGAAACCATTGCACCTTCAGCCATGAACTTCAGTGCCTGAAGGTTCGATGACGACGGAGAACGGATCTTCATCTTCCATGGATGGCCTGTGCCATCGCTGACGATGAAGAAGCCAAGCTCGCCCTTCGGTGATTCGATTGCTGTGTACGTCTCACCCTTCGGTGGCATCGTACCGAAGTTGATCAACATGAAGTCGTTGATCAGCTCTTCCATCTTCGTGTAGATCTCTTGCTTGCGCGAAAGCACCAGCTGTGGCTGATCTTCCGCAAGCACCGGTGTACGTGGCAGCTGCTCGAGCTTGTCGATACACTGGTGACAGATCTTCATTGATTCCCAGATTTCCGCATTGCGGACCATGTAGCGCGAGTAACAATCGCCGTCGTTGCGTGTGATCACGTCGAACTCGACTTGATCGTAGAACATGTACGGCTCATCGCGACGAAGGTCGCGTGGGATGCCTGATCCGCGCAGTGTCGAACCCGTCAACCCAAGATCAATCGCCTTATCTGCTGTGATGTGTCCGACACCCGCCATGCGATCGACGAAGATGCGGTTGCGATTCACCAAGCGCTCAACTTCCGACATGCGCTCCGGCAATTGATTCAACCACGCACGCGTATCGCGCAACACGTCGTCTGGAATGTCGTTGGCAACACCGCCGATGCGAGAGAAACTCGTTGTGAAACGAGCACCGCAGATACGCTCAAACAGATCGTACTGCTTTTCGCGCTCCGTGAACGTCCAGAGGAACACCGTCATCGCACCAACGTCCATCGACGTTGCGCCCATCGCGAGCAGGTGCGACGAGATACGTGCAAGCTCGCTGACCAGCATGCGAATCCATGTTGCTCGCTCAGGAACATGGATAGCTGCCGCCTTCTCGATGGCCAGACAGATACCAACGTTGTTCGACATCGGCGAAATGTAATCCAACCGGTCAGTATGCGGGATGAACTCGTGGTAGGTGCTGTTTTCAGCAATCTTTTCGAAACCGCGGTGAAGGTAGCCCAACTCAGGCACACACTTGACCACTGTCTCGCCATCAAGACGGAGCAGTACGCGGAGCACTCCGTGTGTTGCAGGGTGCTGCGGACCCATGTTGAGAACCATATCGTTCTCAAGCGGATCTTCAAACATTGCAACCGTGTCCTTGTCCTGCACTTCGCGCAAGATCTTGCTCTGACGAAGCTTCTCAACGCGTTCAATCGTCGCCGTGTTCGTTACCGGTACACTCATGATGGTATGGTCGTGTGCTGATGAGTAGAAAACCTTGAAACGCTTTCGAAACGCGAACGCGTTCCAAAGCGAGGGAAATTACGGAATTCCGGTGGCTTTCGTGTGACAGAGGAGCACAGCTCTTCAACTCTGTCGAAGGTCGCGGCCGTTGCACGCGACCATGCATGGTGTGGGCGAGGTGGGACTTGAACCCACACGTCCTTGCGAACACGGGCTTCTGAGACCCGCCTGTCTGCCAATTTCAGCACTCGCCCATGCTGCAGCGGAGAGGGAGGGATTCGAACCCTCGAAAGGATTGCTCCTTTAACGGTTTTCGAGACCGCCCGATTCAACCACTCTCGCACCTCTCCACATCGCAGTCTTTTGTGGGGCCGCAAAGATACAACTCACGACGATATGTCGTGCATGAGATTCAAATACGAGACATATCGCTCTTCGTCGATCATGCCATCCTCGACTGCCTGCTTGACCGCACAGCCGGGCTCGTGGGTGTGCGAACACGGCGTAAATCGGCAGTCGCTGGCGAACTCCGTGAACTCCTCGAAGTAGAACGGAAGCTCTTCCTTGCCAAGCTCGAAGATTCCGAACTCACGGATACCCGGGGAGTCCACAACCATTCCCCCGCTCGGCAAGGGAATCACGAGCGACGACGTTGTAGTGTGCTTGCCCTTGAGGTACTTCGTGGAGATCTCGCCAACACGCTGCCGTGAGTCGGTGAGTGCGTTGATGAGCGATGATTTCCCTACCCCAGACGGACCGGTAAGGAGTGTTGACGTGTCGGCCAGTGCTTCGCCGAGCTCCTCGAGTCCCTCATTGGAGCGCGCACTCACCATGATCACCGGAATGTGGAGCAAGTCCCAATACGTGCGGAGGTCGTCGAGGATATCCTCGCGGTCCTCGTCAGTAAGCAGATCGCACTTATTGATCACAATGAACGGACGTAAATCGCCCTTATCAGCAGCAATCAGATACCGGTCAATCAGACGCTTGTTGTAGCCCGGAAGCACAGCCGCCATCACGATCCCAAGCTGTTCGACATTGGCTACCAATACCTGCTCGCGTTGCTGCAAGCCAGCGGCCTTTCGCGAGAGTACCGTGGTGCGCTCTTCCACCTTGACAATTGTTCCGGCGCGGTCGCCGTGCTCCGTGGCCTCGACTTCCGGCACGAACCACACGCGATCGCCCACCGCCACGAGCGTCGTACCCTCCGGGGCATCGACGATTCCAGAGACAGAAGCCACCCAGAACTCATCCCCCGCATTGACCAGCCATTTGGGTCCGATCGGCGAAATCACGATGCCCTGTCGCGCATCAGCTGAGACTGTTCCGCCTGACTTTACCCGCGTCTTGGTACGATCCAGCCGCTTGGCACGCTCCCGCGTCCGGCCGCGGTAATCCAGCGGCTCCTCACTGTCGTCATGTGGGTCTACATTAGTTGCTTTACGTGCCACGAGTCCGTGAAAAAGTGTGGAGAAAAGTTGACACGTCGCTGGTCTCGGTCGTATCTTTCTGCCAGTTGAAATTCAAATTACTAGGAACACGTTGAACTATCGGTGGATCAGCCGGGAATGTAACGATGAGCATGCCGTCCAAGAAATAGTAACTACGCTAGGAATCCCTGCTCCGATCGCACGCGTGCTGGTCGGACGTGGGATTGAAACGATCGATTCTGCCCGCCGGTTCTTTGAGCCTTCCCTCGATCACCTCCATGCCCCTTGGGAAATGGATGGGATGGAGGCCGCGGTAGATCGTATCGAGCGTGCCATTGCCAACCAGGAGTTGGTGTGGATCCACGGCGATTACGACGTGGACGGTACATCGAGCACCGCAATGATGCTGCACTTTTTGCGCAGCATCGGCGCAAATGCGAGCTATCACATCCCGAGTCGCCTTGAAGAAGGATTTGGCTTCACGCCGCAATCTGTTGAGCGCGCGCGTGCAGCAGGTGCGTCGGTCATTGTGACCGTCGACGTGGGCGTAACTGCGTCCAAGGCCGTCGAAGCAGCCAACCTCGTGGGCATCGATGTGGTGGTGTGCGACCACCACCAAGCTGCTGAGGAAATTCCCTCGGCACTTGCCATTCTCGACCCTATTAAGCCTGGATGCTCGTACCCGTTTAAGGGGCTTGCAGCCTGCGGCGTAGCATTCAAGCTTATCCAAGCATTAGCAGAACGCCACGGACATCCAGAACTGGCCTTCGAGTACCTGGACTTTGTTGCAATTGCCTCTGCTGCCGATATCGCGCCACTGACCGACGAAAATCGCATCCTAAGCCACTACGGCCTGGAACTTCTCAACGCATATCCTCGGCCTGGGTTCAAGGGGCTTGTCGACTGTGCAGGTCTGCATCTGGGACAACTCACGAACGCCAGCGTGATTTTTGGTCTTGCCCCCCGGATCAATGCCGCGGGTCGCTTGGGCGATCCTCGACGCGCGGTGGAAATGATGATCCAAACCGACGAGCTCAAGGCGTTTAACATCGCTCAACAACTCGAGCACGATAACCGCCTACGCCGAACGATCGACGAGCAAACGTTCGACGAAGCCGCGAAGGCCGCTGAAGCCCAATTGTCGACAAAGAGCGGACGTTCCCTGGTTCTTCATGCCGATCACTGGCATGCCGGCGTTATCGGGATTGTTGCCTCTCGCCTCGTTGAACGATACCACGTGCCGTCAATCATGTTGACCACCATCGATGGTATCGCCAAGGGTTCGGCTCGCTCGGTCAAGGATTTTGACATCCACGGTGCACTTAAGCAGTGTGAGGATCTCCTGCTCGAGTTCGGTGGACACAAGCACGCCGCTGGCTTGTCACTGCGGGTGGAAGCCATCCCCGAACTTCAACGACGTATCGATGAAATCGCTGCATCATCCCTCACGGATGAGATGCTGAAACCTGAGATTATTATTGATGCAGAACTTCAGCTCAACGAACTAACCCCCGACTTCTTCAATGCGTTGGCACGTTTTGCGCCATACGGCTACAAGAATCATCGTCCGGTCTTCCACACCTCGAACGTAACCACCGCGGGCGGCGTGAAAATCGTCGGGAACAACCATTTGAAGTTCCGCGCCTTGCAGCGCGGGTTCGCAATGGATGCAATCGGGTTCAACTTGGGCCATCGGATCAACGATTGTGGTCACGGACGCCCCTTTTCCCTGGTCTATACCCTTGAAGAAAACTTCTTCAATGGTACATCGACGCCGCAGCTGCGCATCAAAGATCTTCGACCCGACTAACCCGTCAGACGCCGCACATGCGCTCACAACTCGTCCTTCAAGGCACGATAACTGACGTTAGTCAATCATCGCAATGCGTTGAAATTACTGACAGTAACGGCGTTATCCACACGCAGGAAATCCGACCTGCTCTACCCGATGCTGTATGGTTATCCACATGTGGATATCTGCGTGGATTGGGCTTACATGTCATTGAAACCGAGTCAGGCGATCGGATTACGGTGATTCAGCCCGACGTGCTGATTGACGTATCGGAAGCTGCCTCCGTTGTTGGCACAAGCTATACGGGACATCTCGTACGACGTCTGCGGACAGCCGTGACGCATCCTGCCTCACTCGAGGGGTCGCTGATCAACGGAATCTTCGATACGCTGGTACAGGACCCTACGGGGACGGACGACGACTACGTACGCCGCGCGATAGCAACGCGGCCGTTGGCAATGGCCTTGGTGGCGCGCCAAGGTAGGTCTGATGACCTGCAGGAGCGCATACGGCAGTCGATTCCCGCGTTGCGATCAATGCTTGAGGCGTGGAAGGACGAGAAGCTCGACCTCGAGCCGTTCTATATGTCGCCACGATGGGGCTTGCAGGGCAGAGCCGACATTATCCGCCGAACGCAGGGTGCGACTCACATTATCGAGATGAAGGCCGGGAGTGTGCCATCGGGCGCACAGGCGGTACGCAATGACCATGCTGCCCAGGTTGCTGGATATGCCGCCATCCTCGGGAGCATTGAGTCCGACGACATTACTGCGTCGGTATGGTATGTCAAGGCTGCCGATCAACCTCTACGAACGATCAACGCCGCACACCTGATCGGCGATCTTCTTCGCGCTCGCAACACCGTCCTACTTGCCGACCTAGCCATTCAGCGCGGTAGCATCGCTCCCCTGCAATGGCTTGGGCAGACGTCTGCAGGTGGGTCATCATACGAAGTCCATGCAGTACAGGATCTGCGGCAGTCATTAACGCGCTGCGATTCGGTTGAAATCCTCGCTGTACGCGCATGGATGTCGATGGCAGCATCGCTGCATACTGCGACGCGTGTTGGCGGGAATGGCCAGCGATCGCTCGCAGATGTCTGGATGATACCGCTCGAGGACAAGCGGAGTTCTCCGAGCGTTCTGACAGATCTCACCATCGACCGCGACACGTCGGATGTTGCAGCATTACATCTCACGTTCCATCGTCCGGCTGCACGACGTGGCGATACTGCCATTCGGGTCGGTGATCAGATACTTCTCTACCCACAGCCATCCTCCGATGCATCGCCCTGTGACGATGCGATGTACAAGGGTGTTGTTCGTGATCTCACGCCGACATCGATCTGTATTGCGTTTCGTAACAAGTTCATTGATCCTATCGTGTTCGACGCACCGGTGTGGATCATTGAGCAGGATGTGATGGATGTCTCTGCGAGAGCGCTCTACACTGGGTTGCGTTCGTTCGTCGATGCAGATGCGCGTCGGCGGAATGTGCTGCTCGGACGAGCACTCCCCCATCACGGAACACCGCATGAGATCACGGCGCCCGACTGCACACCACAGCAACAGCAGATCATCGAACGAGCGCTGTCGGCCGACGAGCTCATGCTCATTCAAGGTCCACCTGGCACCGGCAAAACATCCACAGTCATTCGTCGAATCATTCAGCAACTGGTGAGCGACAAGAGTGAGCGCGTGTTAGCGGTTGCCTACACAAATCGTGCTGCGAATGAGCTGTGCAGCGTGCTCGAGCGCAATGGCATAGCGTATCTCCGACATGGCAGTATCGAGGGTGCCGAGGGCATGCATGCAATTCCGCACATGGCTCGCATCACAACGCCCGACGTTTTAGCCGAGCGCATCGCGTCTGCACAGTGCATCGTTGCTACCGTGCAATCGATGTATTCGAGTAGTGAGATTTGGGAGTTTGGTGCGTTCACAACAGTTATCGTTGACGAAGCTTCACAGATCCTCGAACCCGCATTGCTCGGCATCACGAGTCGCGTCCCACGCTCCATCCTCGTAGGCGACCACTGCCAGCTGCCGCCAGTCATCACGCTCGATCCAGCGAGCATCCAACCCACCAATCAACAGCTTCGAGCGCTGGGTCTGACGTCACTCGACCGCTCGGCATTTGAACGGTTGATTGCGTGTGCCGAACAACAACATGATACTGCAACAGTGGCAATGCTCACCCAGCAGGGTCGAATGCACGCCGACATCATGCGGGTTGTATCCAATGCCGTCTACGATGGGAATCTTCAGACACTGCTTCCATGGCAGCTTTCTCCTGAGGCGACACCCTGGGCTGATGTGCTGCCGCATCGGACTGTGTTCGTCAACGTTACTGCGGAAGACCAGGCTGCTGCAGAAGCTGCCTACATCGTGCATCTTGCAATGCTACTGCATCAGCGGTGTGGTGAGCAGCAGTGCGCGTTTGACCTTGGGATCATCACGCCATTCCGCGTGCAGAATGCGCGTATCCGCGAACTATTGCCTGATCACGTGCGCGACATCATCACGGTCGATACCGTAGAACGGTTTCAGGGGAGCGAGCGCGACATCATCATCTATGGCACTGCAGTGGGCACGAGCGCCGATCTTTCGTCCA
Source organism: uncultured Melioribacter sp. (assembly GCA_964432155.1). Lineage (GTDB taxonomy): Bacteria > Bacteroidota > Ignavibacteria > Kapaibacteriales > Kapaibacteriaceae > UBA10438. The sequence goes on from CAYSMF010000002.1 coordinate 142,542, forward strand.
TCGAATCGCATCTCCTTGTACATGGCAAAAGCATCGATCGAAAGCTCAACGTGGCAATCACACGGGCACGACAACAGCTTGTGCTTGTGGGGAACGAACACGTGCTGCATGCATCGCCATCGTATCGCGACGTCGTTGCCTTGCTCCATCGTGTATCATCGACCATGCCCTGAGTGATCGACGTCGTAATTTTGCACTATGGCTGGACACAGTAAATGGGCAAACATCAAGCGTCGCAAAGCCGTTGTTGATCTGCGGCGAGGCAAGTTGTTTACGAAGTGCTCAAAGGAGATCATCGTTGCCGCGCGGCTTGGTGGTGGCGACCCCGACAGCAATGCGCGGCTTCGGATGGCGATCGACAACGCGCGCGCTGTCTCGATGCCCGTCGAGAACATTCGACGAGCCATTCAGCGTGGCACTGGCGAAATCGAGGGCGTTGTCTATGAAGACGTCACCTACGAAGGATACGGTCCGATGGGCGTTGCCCTGATCGTGGTGTGCACCACGGACCATCGCAATCGCACCACGCAGGAACTCCGGGCTACGTTCTCGAAGTATGGTGGGAATCTCGGTGAGACCAATTCTGTGGCATGGAACTTCATCCGCCGCGGTCAGCTGCGCGTTGAGACCAACCTTTCAGAAGAGGCACTTCTTGAACATGCACTCGAAGCTGGCGTCGATGATGTCCACATGATCGACGACGGCGCTATCATGTTCTGTAGTGTCGAATCGCTCGGTACGAGCGCAAATATTCTCACGTCGCGCGATGTTCCCGTACGAGAGCAACATATCGTGTACGAACCGCAAACGTTGGTAGATTGCTCGGCAGATGCACAGCAAATTGTAGCACTTCGAAAAATGCTCGACGTGCTTGACGACAACGATGATGTGCAGAACGTTTTTCACAACGCCGACCTTCCCGACGAGGACGAATAGTGCGCATTCTTGGCATCGATCCAGGATCAGTGGTCTGCGGATATGGCGTCATCGACGTCACGGGCAAGAAGATGACGCTCGTCGAGTACGGCGTGGTCGCCGTGAAGCGGCGCACGACATCCTTCCCCGGCCGACTGCGTGAAATCCATGAACGTCTGGTTGCCGTCATTGAACGGACACAGCCGGACGTGTGCTCGATGGAAAAGGTCTTCTACGCGAAAAACGTCCTGTCGATTGTCCAGCTCGCACACGCCCGCGGTGTAGCCGTCCTGGCCTGCGCACAGGCTGGGCATGACCCGATCGAGTACACCCCAATGCAGGTCAAGCGCAGCGTTACCGGACGGGGTGCCGCGAACAAGGACCAGGTGCAGCATATGGTTCGGGCAATTCTCAAGATCGACGAGACCCCCGAGTTCTTCGATGCCACCGACGCGCTGGCGGTAGCCATCTGCCATGCCGTGAATGGTGGTCCCCCGCCGGCCATGGCCCGAGGGGGCACGGTTTCCAAGCGGCAAGCGTGGAAGGACTTTGTGGAGAACCACCCGCAAAAGGTGAAGTCCTAAGGTCCATTCGTTCGGTGGAAACGGCGTATTTTTGCGCTTTCTTACATCATCAATCGAACGGAAGAACTCATGGCTCTCAACGTTGCCATTAATGGTTTTGGTCGCATCGGACGTCTCGTGTTCCGTGCAATGAAGCAACGCGGACTCGACATTAACGTTGTTGGGATTAACGACCTGACAGATGCCGCAACTCTTGCGCATCTGCTGAAGTACGACTCAGCACACGGCAAGTTCAACGGCACGGTTGAAGTCGACGGCTCAACGATCATCGTCAACGGCGATCGCATCGCGATCTCTGCTGAGAAGGCAATCGAGAACCTCCCTTGGAGCGATCTCGACGTCGTCATCGAGTCGACAGGAGTCTTCACGTCGAAGGAAGCACTCACGAAGCACCTCAAGCACTCGAAGAAGGTAATTCTCACGGCACCTGCAAAGGACACACTCGACGGCACAATCGTGCTTGGTGTGAACGACGACGAACTGCGTGCAGACATGAAGGTTGTGTCGAACGCATCATGCACAACGAACTGTCTTGCACCAATGGTCAAGGTCCTCAACGACACGTTTGGTTTGGTCAATGGCTACATGACAACGGTGCATGCCTACACGAACGATCAGAACATTCTCGATCTTCCGCACAAGGATCTTCGTCGCGCACGCGCAGCTGCGGTGAACATCATCCCAACAACAACTGGTGCAGCAAAGGCTGTGAGCGAAGTAATCCCTGCAATGAAGGGCAAGCTTGATGGCCTTGCGTTCCGCGTGCCAACACCGGACGGATCGGTAACAGACTTCACAGCAGTGCTTGCCAAGCCAGCAACAAAGGACGAAATCAATGCTGCCTTCCGCGCCGCAGCAGAAGGTCCACTCAAGGGCATCCTTGAGTACTGCACAGACCCTGTGGTATCATCAGACATCGTTGGTAACCCGCACTCGTGCATCTTCGATGCACTCAGCACAATGTCGATGGGCACAACGGTGAAGGTCGTTGGATGGTACGACAACGAATGGGGCTACTCAAACCGTATTGTCGATCTTCTCCTGCGAGTCTCTGCGTGATTCAACGTATCGATGCCGTCGACGTCGCAGGCAAGCGCGTGATCACACGTGTCGACTTTAATGTTCCTCAGGACAGCACAGGTGCCATCACCGACGACACGCGCATGCGTGAGTCGCTACCTACGATCGAGAGCATCGTAGGTCGTGGTGGTATCGCCATCTTGATGTCGCACCTTGGTCGACCAAAGGGAGCCGTCGTCGAGAAATACTCGCTGCGTCCAGTTGCCGAGCACTTGCAGACATTGCTGCCGCAGCGTCGCGTCATCATGGCCAATGATTGCGTTGGTGACGATGTCGAGCGTATCTGTGCATCGGCACAACCCGGCGACATCGTGTTGCTCGAGAACCTTCGATTTCACGCGGAGGAAGAAGCCAATGATGCTGCATTCAGTGCAAGTCTCGCTCGACTCGGCGACGTGTATTGCAACGACGCATTTGGCACCGCACACCGCGCACATGCAAGCACGGCTGGCATCGCGCAACACATCACAACAGTGTGTGGCGGCCTCCTTCTCGATAAAGAGCTCACCTACCTTGGTTCAGCGCTGGCAGCTCCAAAGCGTCCGCTCGTGAGTGTCATGGGTGGCTCAAAGATCTCCGGCAAGATTGACGTCATCACAGCACTCATGGATTCGTGCGATACGATTCTCATCGGTGGCGGCATGATGTTCACGTTTCTTGCTGCACAAGGGCATCCCGTTGGCTCCTCGCTCGTCGAAAGCGAGAAGCTTGATGTGGCACGCGAGATTCTTCGCATTGCATCCGAGCGCAACGTCGATCTCGTCCTACCAACCGACACCGTGGTCGCATCAGCCTTTGCGCAGGATGCCCCCTCTCAAATCGTAGCAACAGCCTCCATCCCCGATGGATGGATGGGCCTTGATATTGGACCAGAGACAGCCGAACGCTACGCCGGAACCATCCGCAGCTCAGGAACGGTTGTATGGAACGGTCCGATGGGCGTGTTCGAGTTTCCAGCCTTCGCAGCTGGAACACATGCAATTGCCGAGGCAATGGCGCAAGCCACCACATCGGGTACAATCACCATTGTTGGCGGCGGCGACTCTGCAGCTGCGATAACGCAATTCGGTCTGGCCTCACACGTCACACACGTTTCTACTGGTGGCGGTGCGTCTCTCGAGTTTCTCGAGGGCAAGAAGCTTCCGGGCGTTGTTGCACTCGATCGATAACTCATGAACACAGCATTCCCTCCCTTTATCAAGTTTCTCCTGCTGACAAACATTGCCGTGTTTGTGGTAGAGAATCTGTTCCTCGCTGGACTCTCATATGGAGGGACGCGCCTCGATCTGCTGATGATGCAGTGGTTCGCACTGATGCCACTTGGAGATGGCTTCCTACCATGGCAGCTCGTTTCCTACCAGTTCATGCACGGCAGCATCGGACACTTGTTCTTCAATATGCTAGCGCTGTGGATGTTTGGCATGGAGCTCGAGCATCTTTGGGGTACACGTCGCTTTGCGATGTACTACATTCTCGCCGGTATCGCAGCTGGTGCAACACACATTGGTGTGAGCGTGCTCATGGGTAACGGCGCACCAACCGTTGGTGCTTCGGGTTCGATCATGGGTGTGTTGCTTGCGTTCGGTATGACCTTCCCAACGCGACCAGTGATGATGTTCCCGCTCTTCTTCCCGATTCCTGCGCGCATCTTCGTGTTGCTCTATGCCGGACTCGATCTGGTGATGGGGCTCATGAACACGAACGATGGCGTGGCACACTTTGCCCACCTCGGTGGCGCACTCGGTGGATGGTTGCTCATGCGCTTCGGCGCTCCACTCTTCCGACTCGCCGATGGTCAGGCAACATCGATGCCAAGGGGCTTGCGCGACGACGACGTGATCGATGTAGAGTATCGTGATGTTCCCCGGCAGAGTGTGCGATATGATTATCAGCAACAGACAGTAACACCGCCACCTCCTGTGCGCACGGCAACTCCTACAAGGTTTGTTGTTGATGGCGAATCGATCACCCAAGAGGCTATCGATGAGATCCTTGATAAGATTTCACAGGCAGGATATCATAGTCTGACGGAACACGAAAAACGTATTCTGTTTGAAGTCAGTCGCCAAATCTGAACCATGGACCTCGACGCTACGTCTCTCCCCCTCTATTGTGACTCGCTCACATCCTACCGTCGACGTCAGACCATTACGGTGACGATCGGTGATCTCACCATGGGATCATCTGCGCCGATCCGTGTGCAGTCGATGACAACGACGAACACCATGGACACCGAGGGGACAATCGAACAGTCGATTCGTATGATCGATGCCGGTTGCGAACTTGTGCGAATCACCGCACCGAGCATGCGCGAGGCGAAGAACCTCGAGCACATTCGTGCGGGTCTCCGTGCACGTGGGTATACCACTCCCCTGGTTGCCGACATTCACTACACGCCGAACGCGGCAGAGATTGCTGCACGTGTCGTTGAAAAGGTGCGTATCAATCCAGGCAATTACGTCGACAAGAAGCAGTTCGCTGTGCTTGAGTATTCTGATGCTGAGTATGCGCAGGAGCTCGAGCGAATTCGCGACCGGTTTGTGCCGCTTGTGAAGATCTGCAAGGAGCATGGAACGGCGATGCGCATTGGCACAAACCATGGATCACTCTCAGACCGCATCATGAGTCGCTATGGCGACAATCCGCACGGCATGGTTGAGTCGGCGCTGGAGTTCTTGCGAATAGCCGACGATGAAGGGTACGACAACATCGTGCTCTCGATGAAGTCCAGTAATCCCTTGATCATGGTCCAAGCGTACCGTCTGCTCGTCGCTCGGTTGAAGCAAGAGAACATGAAGCCATATCCCCTACACCTCGGTGTCACGGAGGCAGGCGACGGTGAGGATGGTCGTGTCAAGAGCGCCGTTGGTATCGGCACACTGCTCGAGGACGGCCTTGGAGACACGATTCGCGTGTCGCTCACGGAAGAACCAGAGGCAGAGATTCCAGTTGCACAGGCACTTGCGCGGAGGTATTCATGAGATCTCCATTCGCCTATCACCGGCGTACGTCGCGCAATGTTGCTACGATCGGTCATGACCATGTACCTCGCGTTGTCGCCCATCTTGCAGATGCGTCGATTACGCGTATGGAAGATCTCGCAGCCATTGGACACGTGTACGATGCAGCCACGGATAAGTGGGCAATGCGCGATCAAGCTGCAGAGTTTCTCTATATGGGCAGAGCCCCCTTGCCATTCATGGCACCTACTGGCACGCGCCAGTTTCTCGACGCCGATGTCTGGTCTGCACACGACGACAAGCTCTACTGCGTGCCTGTATTCTCGCTCGACGCCTATCTGCAGACATCATCACGTCATTCCGTGATGAACGTTGTGCAGTGTACAATCGATGAGCTTACGGATACTGCGGTTTCGCACCTGAGTGCGGACACATCCGTGGTGCTGCTTCTGTCGAGCACCGCTCCGTCGTATTACACCAGCATGCGGGCAGCGATTGATCGCATCACCGAGGCTGGTCTGACTGCGCCAATTCTCCTTGAGCGTGACGTTCGCTCAACGTCACTTGACACCTGTGTGCTCTATGCATCAACAGATCTTGGCGGTTTACTTGTGGACGGACTCGGCGATGGAACGATGCTGCGCGTGGGAACGCCGGAGCACGTAGATCTTCAGCAGTCAATTCGTCTGAGCTTTACGATCCTTCAGGCAACGCGGACGCGCATGACAAAGACGGAGTACATCAGCTGTCCGTCATGTGGCCGCACATTGTTTGACCTGCAAGAGACTACAGCACGAATCCGCTCGCATACCGATCACCTCAAGGGTGTGAAGATAGGTATCATGGGTTGTATCGTCAATGGTCCCGGCGAAATGGCCGACGCTGACTACGGCTACGTAGGATCGGGTCCGGATCGCATTACACTCTATCGCGGACAAGACATCGTTCAGCGGAATATTCCGTCGGATGGTGCGGTTGAAGCACTCATCGAGATCATTAAATCTGATGACCGCTGGGTTGAACCGGCATCTTCTGCTTCGTAACAACCAGGATTCCCTGGGACCACCAATGCGCCTCACGTAACGAGTTGTAACGAAAACGGGCCCCGCACATATCGTGTGGGGCCCGTTCTGTATACTCGATGGTATCGAGCTATTACTTCTTCTTACTTGGTGTTTCTTCCGTTGCAGCTGCTGCTCCACCCTTCGGGTTGTGGCAAGCTACGACAACAGCGTCTGGACGGTCTGTGAATTCAACACCCGGGACATTGAGGTCGCGAATATGAATCGACTGGCCGCGGCCAAGGTTCGTCACATCAACATCGATATGCTCAGGCATCGTCGTTGGGTCGACCTTGACGTGTGCCTTGTGAATGATGTGCTCAAGTGTACCGCCTTCACGTACGCCGACGGCAAGGCCAACTACGTGGAGTGGGATCTCAAGGGCAATCTTGTCACCAGCAACGATACCCAACATGTCAATGTGGAGAATCTTGTCTGTTACCGGATCAAACGTTACTTCCTTGAGGATACAATGGAGAGCCTTGCCACCTACTTCGAGGCTGACTGTCTTTGCTTCTGCAGTGTAAACCACTGGACGCAGTGACAATGTCTGCACAGAGAAGTGCACGGGATCTTGTCCCTTCGCGTAGTACACGCCCGGTGTACGTCCGTCGCGGCGAAGTGCCTTCGCTGCTGTTTGTCCCGGAACACGTGGTTCGGCGGCGAGAATGATCTGGCTCATGTTATGACCTTGAGAGAATGTTTCGTGAACAGGATCAGCCAATTGCCTTGTCGAACAAGGAACTGATCGACTGATTTTCGTGTGTACGAATGATCGCCTCGGCGAACAACTCGGCCACACTGAAGACTTCGATCTTTGGATGATCCCCCTTGAGAGGGATCGTATCGCTTACGTACAGAACCGAGATAGCATCGCTTTGTGCAATCCGCTCCATCGCCGTTCCTGAAAATACAGGGTGTGTACACACACCAACAATGCGCTCGGCTCCCTGCTTCTTCAGGGCCTCCGCACACTGCACGAATGTGCTACCTGTATCGATGAGATCGTCGATGATGATGACGTTCTTGCCATCAACATCACCAATGATGTTCATCACCTCAGCAACGTTGTGTTTCGGACGACGCTTATCAACCACAACCAGGTCTGCATCTCCTACGAGCTTTGCATAGGAGCGCGCTGTTTTCACACCGCCAACATCTGGCGCGGCAACAGCAAGGTTTGCGAGTTGCAATCGCTTCAGCATTGGCACCGTCACCGAAGAGGCGTACAAGTGATCCAGCGGAATATCAAAAAAGCCCTGTAGCTGCGGTGTGTGGAGGTCCATCGTGATGACACGATTAGCACCAGCTTCCACCAACAAGTTCGCTACGAGCTTTGCTGTAATTGCAACACGTGGCTGATCTTTCCGATCCTGACGTGCATATCCAAAGTACGGGATCACTGCCGTGATGCGACGAGCCGAAGCTCGCTTTGCCGCATCGATCAACATCAGGAGTTCAAGGATGTTGTCAGAAGGAGAACATGTCGATTGGACAATGTACAAGTCCACGCCGCGTACGTTCTCTTCGTACTTCACCCAGATTTCGCCGTCGCTGAAATTGCGGATCGCAACCTTGGCGAGTTCGCGTCCCATCGCTGCGGCGATGCGTTCTGCGATCTCAGGGTTTGATCTGCCGGCGACGATCTTAATCTCTGAATCCACGGTGTTTCCGGCTAGTAATCAGTTGGCTGGGGCGGCTGGGATCGAACCAACGAATGGCGGAACCAAAAACCGCTGCCTTACCACTTGGCGACGCCCCAGTTTGTCGAGCCGCAAATATACGGCTCAGAACAATACTTCTGCAAGATGAAGGCTACATGGATGAGCCCCGTAATCGCGGGGCTCTGTAGTCGTCAACGTTTTCGTGCTACGTGATTAACGCGTGTCTTGCGCAACGAACGGAAGCAATGCAAGGTGACGTGCATACTTGATCGCGCTGCAAAGGCGACGCTGCTGAAGTGCTGTGACTCCAGTGATGCGACGTGGAAGGATCTTGCCTTGATCATTCGTGAAACGACCCAGAAACTTCGGATCGAGATAATCGATCAGACGAGACTTCTTGAGTGGGTTGGTGCGCTTCTTCGGCTGATTCCGCTTTTGACGGAACGGCGAATTGATCGTGTTTGGGTTTGGTGCTGATGGCATTGCCACGATGCGTTCTCCTGTTTACTTTCCTTGTGCCTTAGCGTCGCGCACAGCTTGTGTCTTTTCGAGACGCTTCTTGAAGCGATCGACGCGACCTGCTGTATCGATAAGCATCTGCTTACCCGTGTAGAACGGGTGCGACTTTGAATCAATTTCAAGTACCATACGCTCGCCCTTATAGCACGTGCGTGTCTTGAATGTTGAGCCATCGGTCATCACGATGTCGATGGTCTTGTATGCTGGGTGAATTCCCTTCTTCATCCTGATTACCTCGAAAGATCCATCTTTTCAATTTGACCAACGTCGTCAACCTTGACAAAGCGCTCGAGGTACTTTACAGTACCCTTCTCTGAGCGAAATGCCTTAATGACCTTAACGCTAATCTTGCTGTCTCCGGCTTTCTTCTTGTTCTTATCGCCGAATGTTTGCTGCTTTGCCATGACGTCCTCAATGGGCTGAGGGTGTGTAGATCGTGTTGCTAGGAACGACAAAGATACGGCAAGCTCATATTCTGTGCAAGTGCTTGTCGATTGGTCACTTGCCCCTTGCTAGATTTGCGACATGGTAGTCTGCAAGTTTGGCGGAGCGGTACTGGCAACCCCAGAGGGGTTCCAGACCATGGCAGCGATCGTTTCGGCCCAGGGAGGCGAACAGATCGTCGTGGTCGTTTCGGCCCTTGGCACCACAACGCGGCTTCTCGATGCCGCCATTGAACAGGCACGAGCTGCCAATCTTGGGGCTGCTTTGGAGCGCGTGGCCGAAATTGAACGACTTCACGCGGCATGCCTTGCTCGGTTATCGGGCAGTCCAGCCATGGAACGCTCTCTGCAAGTCCTGCTCGGCGAACGGCTTACGGCGTTGACGACAGTATTGCGTGGGATCGCCACCACACGCCAGTGCACACCACGTGTGCGCGACCGCGTGCTGAGCTGGGGCGAGGACATTGCCCGTGATATTGCGACCACATGGCTGGCATCTCAGCAGCTCACCGTTGCCTCCGTACCGGCACGGTCGGTGATCGTTACGAGCGACGAGTTTGGCTCTGCGCGCCCCCTGCAGGATGCTACAACTCGGCATGCAACAGCAATCATCACTCCCCTGCTTGCTACGGGGCATGTAGTTGTTATTGAGGGCTTTGTCGGGCAAGCTACAACAGGTGATATCACAACCATGGGACGTGAATCATCAAACCTCACAGCAACGTTGCTTGGCTCGGCGCTCAATGCAACTATGGTGACAATCTACACAGACGTTGAGGGGGTGCGAAGCGCTGATCCTCACGTTGTGTCGAACACGAATGCACGCGAGCATCTGTCGTATGTGCAGGCTCGCATTGCTGCAGAGGCAGGCGTGAAGCTGTTGTATCCAACGATGATGGAACCGGCTGAGCATGCAGGCATTCCTGTTCGCATTGCTAGTGCGCATGTTCCTAATGGTGCATCAACTGTTATCGACCATCAGCATGATATCGTGCAGCCGATTGTTGTCGGTGTTGATCTGGGTGATGGCAAGCATCGCTGCACAGCACTGTATGTCGATCCAATGCGCTTCGTCACATCGATCACACCAATTCTTGCCGACATCCACGATTGTCGTCCGTTCGACGTCATGACTGATGCTGCGTCATCGCGAGCTGATGTCATTGTTCCATCACCGTACGCAGCTGAAATTCTCACGCGACTTCACGCAACGCTTTGCACTGAGATAACGTCCCATGAAGCCACAGCACGATAAGGTTCCAAAAGAAGAATTTACTCCAGGCGATCGCTATAACGTAGCACTTCGCAATCAGCCATTGTATGAGGCGACTGTCGTGAAATTTCACGGTGGATGCTGGGCAACAGTTCGCGTCGAACGTCCACTCAGCGATGCAACAGCATCGCTTTATCCTGTGGGTTCAGAGTTCGACATTAAGGTTGCCGAATACGAGGTCACGCGAACAGTCTAACGGCTCGCGTTAGTTGCCGGATTCGGCTTGCTTCTTCTTGACCTTCGCCAGGATGGTTTCCATCATCTGGCGTTCGAGAATGCCGTTTGAAACCCAGAAGTGGTTTGCAGCAGTAATGAACTCTTCGAAGCCCGACATCTCGGCACGAAGGATAATCTTGGTAACGCCACCGTCTTCTTCGCGCACATTGATCTTGTACTGCACGCGACAGGTTACCCAGATACCGCCGCGAATGCGTGGGACATCCGAGTACTTTTCGATCGTTGCCTTGGTTGTGTCTTCGCCTTGCGCAAGCACGCAATAATCCGACACGTACTGCCCCTTGTAGAGTCCGCCCTCTTCTGCAGGTTCAATCACTTTGATCACCTGCGGCTTCGGACAGCCGAACTCCTCGATCGCCGACTTCAGCGACTCCCATACAGTTCCGAACCTTCCCTGTACTGTCTCCGTGAGAACAACAGGTTGTGGTTCGTCTTGCGCCGAGAGTGAAGCCGTGCAGAGAATCACAGCAGCAATTGCAAGAAGGAGTCGATTCATAGTGCGTCTCATCGATACGTGTGGTGTGTTAGGCTGCAGTTCCTGCAAGATGCACAGAGACAACCTTAGAAACTGCAGGCTCTTCCATCGTCACACCGTACAGTGTGTCGGCAGCTTCCATCGTCTTCTTGTTGTGTGTGATCATCAAGAACTGTGTGTTCTCGGCGAACTTGCGAATGATCTTCAAGTAGCGATCGATGTTCGCATCGTCAAGGGGCGCATCCACTTCGTCGAGGATACAGAACGGACTTGGCTTTACGAGGTAGATCGCAAACAGCAACGCGATTGCTGTGAGGGTCTTCTCGCCCCCTGACAACATTTCGATGCTGTGCGGGCGCTTACCGCGTGGCTTAGCCGTGATGTCGATCGTACACTCGAGTGGGTCGCCATCTTCCGATTCAATCATCTGCAAGTCTGCTTCGTCGTCTTCGCTGAAGAGCATGGTGAAGAGACGGATGAAGTTCTCGCGGATGCTTGTGAACGTTGTCGTAAACTTCTCACGCGCCGTCTGATTAATCTCGGCAATCGTCGCGTTGAGCGTTCTTTCGCTCTCGGTGAGGTCCGCCAGCTGTTGCGTGAGGAACAACAACCGCTCATTCTCCCGCTCGTGTTCTTCGAGCGCGAGGAAGTTGACGTTCCCCATCGACGTGAGCTTACGACGCACGTCTTGTACTTCAGTGCGAAGAGCTTCTGGCGACTCCTCAGTTTCTGGCACCGATGGATGTTCCGGAACCTCAAGGTCAAGTTCTTCCGTTGCACGACGTGTAAGCGTCTCCATGCGAAGACGGATTTCGTTGTGCTTCAGATCTGCCTCGTGTGCTTCAGCGACAACGGCATCGACATCCTTGCGACACTGGCGCACGCGCTCGGCGATATCCTGCAGTGCAGCTGAGGTTTCCTTCACCGTCAGTTCAAGCGCTTCGCGTGCCGACTTTGCATCGGCCAGACGAGCGACGAGTTGCGCTGCTGCGATATCTGCAGCTTCACGCTCAGCAGTGAGCGATGTTTGCTGTCCGATCAGATCTGTGCGCTCTGTCTCGCGCTGTGCCTTGCGCTGATCGATTGTCAGTCGTTGATTGGTGAGTCGTCCTTCGTCGCTTGTGAGCGTTTGTACTTCACCAGCAAGTTGGACAACACGGAGCTCGGCTGCGCGCATCTCGTTGGTACGCTCTTGCAGGTGCGCTTCCGCATCATGCAGTGCTTGTGTCGCACCTGTGAGGTCTGTCTCATGCTTCGTTACGGCTTCAGCAGCAACGGTAACATCACCGTCGGCAGTCGAAGCTTCTGCACGCAGACGCTCGAGTTCCGATGTAATACCGGATGCTTCTTCGGTCTTCGTTGTCTGCTGCGCCTGCACATCATCAACACGAGTACGGAGCGCATCGATACGCTGTACGCGCTCGTTGCGAATCAACGCAACCTTGCGCACATCATCACCGAGACGGCGAAGATCAATGGTACCAAGTTCCGCACGTACGGTCCGCAAGCGCGCATCAAGATCTGTTCGACGTTGCTCGAGATCAGCGATCTCCGTACGAAGTTGATCAATACGTTCGCGACGTCCAACGCGCACACCTTCGGTGCGTGACGTTGAACCACCACGGACTGCACCCGCACGGTGCACGATCTCACCAGAGAGCGTGACAGCTGATGTTGCGGTAGTCGACGAAACAGCATTCCATGCATCATCGATCGTCTCAACAACAACTGTATGTCCGAGGATACCTCGCACGGCACCACGGAGCTGTTCATCTGATTGAATCAACTCTGATGCCCAACCGATGACGCCCGAGACAGAGCCAAGGGCAGGAGGTGCATCAAGTGCTGGGATCGCATCACGACAGAGGAATGTCGCTTTGCCTACGGCGTTCTTCGACAATGCACTGATGGCCTGTTGCGCCTCGGAGCGGTCGGCGACCACAAAGAAACGCGCCGCATCACCAAGCGCTGCCTCAATAGCAATGCGCAGTCGTTCATCGGTGTTGATGACTTCAGCGAGCGTAAGCTTCTCACCTTTCGGTGTCCACTCAGGTGTTGTGAGCAAGAACTTGCTGCTCTCGGCAGTATCGACAAGACCTGTAAGGAACTCCAACGATGCCGTGCTGTGACCAAGCTGCGAGCGGAGCTCTTCCGCTTCACGCTGCAGACCTTCTTGCTCAGATGTCAATGCGCGTTGGCGTTCTTCGGCCGCATGAAGCGTTTGCTCGGCCTTCGCGAGCTGCTCGTCAAGCGACGGAAGGTCGGCACGCTCGCGTTCAATCTGCTCTTCAACTTGGCGAAGGCGATCGGCGAGTTGTGCCTGTTGTGATTCTATCTCTGCGAGTCGACGTTGTTGTCCGTCGGCCTGAATGCGGAAGCGATCAAGGTGATTACGACGCTCGTTCAGCACCTGACGTGCAGCTGTGAGTGCTTCGCGCTGCTGTGCAACAGCATCGCGATGCTGCTGCACCTGCTCTTGGGCATGTTGCACCGTTTCGCGGAAGCCCGCCAATGCCAGTGTAGCTTCTTCGTGCTCTTTCGAACCTGCACGAATCCGCTCCCGCACAAGTTCGAGCTCCTCTGCCGTTGTTGACTGTTGTGATTGCGATTCCACCTGTTCACGATCGAGACGCTCAAGTGCGCGTTCGTTCGAGAGCAAACGCTCTGCGAGGACCGACAGCTGTTGTTGCGCATCGCTCAGTGCCGAGCGGACGTCGTTCTCGCTCGCATACGCATCGCGAAGTCGTTGCTCATCGGCTTGCTGCTGCTGCTCGATAGCCACGGCATCGCGTTCCGATGTTCCCAACGCAGCTTCAGCTGCTTCGCGGCGCTCGCGGATACCACGCATGACTTCCTGCAGCTGCGTCAGTGCGAGGAATTCTTCTGCATACTCGAATGCGAACAACAAACGATCCAGTTCACGCAGACGCGTGGAGAGCTCTTGGTGCTGACGTGCCTTTTCGGCCTGACGCGCAAGCGAGTTGACCGTCTTTTGTACTTCACGGACGATGTCCTGCACGCGCGCGATGTCGCGCTGCGCTGCATCAAGCTTCCGCTGTGCTTCCTTGCGTCGCACCTTGTACTTCGTAACGCCAGCTGCCTCTTCGAACAAGTGGCGTCGCTCATCTGCCTTATCGCTGAGGATCGTCTCGATCATCTTCAGCTCGATTACCGAATAGGCATCCGAGCCCATACCGGTATCCATAAACAGATCAATGATGTCACGAAGACGGCACTGCGTCTTGTTGAGCAAGTACTGGCTTTCACCATTACGAAACAGACGTCGTGTAATAACGACCTGTGAGTACTCCGTCGGCAGAATGTGCTTGTTGTTCTCGATGGTTAGCGACACCTCGGCCATGCCAAGGGGCTTACGCGTGCGAGATCCGTTGAAAATCACCTGATCCATCGAATCAGCGCGAAGCATCGAGGTCTTTTGCTCACCAAGTACCCAACGGATTGCGTCAACCACATTGGTCTTGCCGCAGCCGTTAGGTCCAACAATAGCCGTTACACCGTCGGTAAATTCAAGATCGGTCTTCAGACCAAAGCTCTTGAATCCGACCATCTCAAGTTTCGAGAGATACATCTCGTGGGTATTCCGTGGTTAAGTAGTGTCGAGGAACGTCTCAAATTGCGACAGGCTGTGAACACCGGGATCGTGGAGTTATCCACATTGTTCACAGCAACGGGATTACGGCCAGAGCCGCGCTATTGGTCCTTACGGCGATTGACGTAGAGCATTGGGAACACGGCCGCCACCGTCGAGTACAGGGTCGTCGCCACACCGTACTTCAAGAAGAACATCGCAAAGTTGATCTGCATTGGCTGGACGTAGAGCAAGTAGTACACCAGGTTATGGATTACCCCGGCAATAGCCACAATAAGCAGGTAGCGGTAGTGGCCGATGATCATCATGGCGAATCCCTCTCGCCAGAAGAACCCCGCGACAAACCCTGCTAGCGTCTTTGCTAGTGCATTCGCACCCAGAACGTCGGCAGACACAATATCGAAGAGCAATCCACACAGGAACCCCGCAATCATGCCCGTAAACTGACCTTCAACAAGGGCCACCCATACCGTGAACAGCAGCAACAAGTCAGGCGTTACCGAGCTGACAGAAATGTAGCCGAGGAACACAACGTGGATCACGGCAAGCATGAGCGCTACCACCGCATACAGGATAAACCTGAGCGATGGTGTTGCCAGCAGCTGGCTACGTTGGACATCGAAGTTGAGAGCCATGATTTCTACGGTGTTGCTCGTTGACGCTGACGTTCTTCTGTGCGGCGCTCTAACTCAGCGCGCTCAGCCGAAGAGCGTGTGTCGACAACAAACAGTTGTTCAAGCGTTGCAAAATTGACAGCTGGCTCGACCACAATGCGACGGAAGAGCGAGTTTGATTCTTCCCCAACCTCGAGAACACGACCGATCACGATGTTGGCAGGATAGCGGGCGCTGTATGCTGACGTCAGAACCAAATCTCCAGCCTGGACATCGTACGCGCGTGGGACGTCCTTCATGACAAGGAAGTTCTCCCCTTCCCACTGAATGATACCGTCAACACGAGTCCGCTGATCCTTCGCACTGACACGCGTATCACGATTGATCAACAATTGGAGCACAGCATAGTGCTGCGATGCACCAATAACAATTCCCACCAGGCCCGCGTCGGTGATACACGACATACCCTCGCGCACACCATCCTGTGTTCCCTTATTGATCGTTGCGTAGTTGCGAAGCTGCGTCGTCGTCTTCCCAACAACGTCGGCTGCGATAAGCGTGTAGTCTGTGTACTGAGGTAACTCCAGCATCTTGCGCAGTGTTGCATTCTCTACCATCGACTGACGGGAGCGTGCAGACTCGATGGCAAGCTGAAGATTCAATTCACGAAGCGCGACGTTCTCACTCTTCAACGCAACTGGATTCGGAATCCATGCAAAAAGCGACTGCATCCAGCCGATAGATCCAACGATCACGGCGCGGAATCCTCCGAGTTGCGACAGATTGCCGACACTCATCAAGGACAACGACATCACGACAAGTGTTGTGAGAGTGATGTAGTTCTTGAACCGGACGACAAATTCGATGAGTCGACGCATTAGTAGCGCTTAGACTTGATGAGGACTGATGAGAAGGCGTCAAGATCTTCAAGAACACGACCTGTACCACGAGCCACTGCAGTGAGTGGATCATCAGCAACGTGCACCGGCAGTGACGTCTCGCGACGAAGTCGCTCGTCGAGTCCCTTGAGAAGAGCGCCACCACCAGTGAGGATGATGCCGCGATCAAAAATATCTGCCGACAGTTCTGGCGGTGTCTTCTCGAGAAGCGTAAGCACTGCCTCAATGATTGTTGAGATGTTCTCGTTGAGCGCCTCGCGAATCTCTTCGCTCGAAACGATGATACTCTTCGGTGTACCCGTGACCATGTCACGGCCCTTGACTTCAATTTCAAGTTCTTCAGCGAGTGGCCATGCCGATCCAACATTCACCTTGATGATCTCCGCCGTGCGGTCACCGATCAAGATGTTATGCTGACGCTTGAACCAGCTGACGATGGCATTCGTGAGTTCATCACCCGCAATGCGGATTGACTCATCAACGACGATACCAGAAAGTGCGATCACCGCGATTTCCGTTGTACCACCGCCGATATCGACAACCATGTTGCCCATCGGCTCATGTACGTCGAGTCCAACACCGATCGCTGCAGCCATTGGCTCAGCAATGAGGTGTACCTGCTTGGCTCCAGCATGCTCAGCAGAATCTCGCACAGCGCGCTTCTCCACTTCGGTGATACCCGAAGGAACACAGATCACCATGCGGCGTGCCTGCGCAATCGACGTCGATGCTTTCTGGATGAACGCACGAAGCATGCCTTCGGCAATTTCAAAGTCCGCGATCACACCGTCCTTCAGTGGACGGATAGTTTTGATATCGCGGTGCGTCTTACCGACCATCTTCTCGGCTTCGTGGCCAATGGCGATAATATTCTTCGTCGTGCGATCGAACGCAACGATCGAAGGCTCATTAAGCACGATGCCTTTACCCTTCTGCCAGATCAGGGTGTTTGCGGTACCAAGGTCGATACCTACATCATTCGAAAACAGTCGGAAACGAGGAGTCATAGTCGAGTTCAGGGTAGGAAAAGCGAAACACGGCGAAGTTACGAAGGGACGGTGTGCTTTTTTTGCCAAGTTTCGTGGATGAGCATACGCAAGGATATTCGAGACACCCTGGCACTGGCAGCGCCGATCGCAGCCTCGCAGGTATCAGACATGCTAACGCTGGCCGTTGACCTGATCATGGTCGGAAGTCTCGGTACACTCCCCCTGGCTGCCGTGACCCTTGCGGGGACGTCATCGACCATGGTCCTGCTCTTTGGCGTCGGATTCACGATTGCCATGACGCCAGAAATCGCCACAAGGATGGCGCGGGGTGACGCTCCCGGTGCTGCTGCTGCAGTTCGCAGTGGCAGCCAGCTCTCGATGATCGTGGCATTGGTTCTCGTAGGCGCGCTCCTTGCTGCGAGTCCGTGGCTGGAAGTGCTTGGGGCGCCGGCAGACGTCACGGCCTTGGCGATTCCCTACTTCCGCTGGTATGTGCTCTCGTTTCTCTTTCGGCTCGGATTCGGCGTCATCAAACAGACGTCGGAAGCGCTCGGCAACAGCCGCATGCCGATGATGATTGCCATCACAGCGAACCTCCTCAACGTGCTGTTCAATTGGATCTTCATCTACGGCAACCTTGGGATGCCAGCGATGGGCGCCGAGGGGGCTGGGTTTGCCACCTTCCTCTCACGCGTATGTGGCGTCGGCATTGGAATCGTGGTCTGGAGGCGTAGCGAGCTCTTCGCGCCCCTCCGGGCCCATATCACGAACGTTCTAACACGTCAGGAACGCAATGCGCTGGTACTTTCCGGCGCAAGCATCGGACTCCAGATTACGCTCGAGGTCGGCGCGTTCGCCTTTGGAGGACTCATGGTAGGCTGGCTGGGGGCTGTGCCGCTCGCAGCCCACCAGGTGGCGCTCAACCTAGCATCTGTCACGTTCATGGGAGCCCTCGGTCTAAGCTCAGCAGCAACGGTGCGTGTGGCCTCAGCCGCGGGCTCTGGTACCGCGCACGACATTCGGCGTGCTGCGCATGTTGCCATTGGCATCGTCGTAGCTTTTGAAATCGTGACAGCTTTGTTCTTTGTCTTCTTGCGCCACGAGTTGCCGTTCTTGTACAGCCAGGATCCACTGGTTCTCGCACTAGCATCGCAGTTGCTCGTCTACGCGGCTGGGTTTCAACTCTTCGATGGTCTGCAAGTGGTCGGTATGGGCATCCTTCGTGGACTCAACGATACACGTGTACCGGCAATCATGGCATTTGTCGCCTACATCATGCTCAGCATTCCACTCGGATACCTCCTCGCCTTCCCTCTTGGTCAAGGGGCTCACGGTATCTGGATTGGCTACGTGATTGGACTTACCATCGCGAGTATCGGGTATCTGCTTCGCTTCCGCTCGATCACAGCCAAGTAACCGCAATCACATCTCCGTATCCTCTAAACGAACAAGGGGTCGGCATTACTGCCGACCCCTTGCGTTGGGTTACTATGTAACGAACCGCTTAGCGAACGATCGAGAGCGTACGTGTGCGCTGACCGTTAGCGTCTGTGTATGTGATTACCACAACACCGTTCATCCATGAAGCTGTTGACAGGCGGAAATTGCCGTCTTCAGCAACTGTAGCAGTTGCGAGTGTGCGACCGTTGATGTCGTGCACTGTTACTGGTGTAGCTGCCTTGACTGTTGTGAACACGATCTGCTCGTTTGCGGCATCAAACCATACGCGAGCTGTCTTGCCCATTTCATCTTCAACGCTTACTGTGATGTTACCGCTGAGGTTCACAACGTTGTCAGCACCGTCAGTTGCATCATTGTTGAATGTCACTGTTCCTGATTGTGCACCAAGAGTTGGGCTCTTGAAGCAGATTCCAACCTTCACAGAAGCGCCAGCTGCAACCGTGACAGGAGCTGCTGGTGTTCCCGCTGCTGGGTAGAACAGTGGGTTGCTGAATGTCCAACCAGTGATGTTCATGTCGACGTTGCCCGTGTTCGTAATTGTGACGCCGTCAGGATTTGGCGCACAATCTTCAACGTCGGCGGCCTTCTGAGCAAACACGAGTGCATCTGTTGTCTGGATGCGTGAGATACCAGGCGTACCGCTCAGGTTGCAAACTGCGTTACCGCAAGCTGTTGTAACTGTGAGGACGTCTGTGTCGTCGCCTGCTGGGCGAACAACTGGATTGTATGCGAATGCAACGTTGTGTGATGCACCAACAGCCAGGTTGATCGGACCGTTACCAGTGCCACCTGCTGTGATTGTGAACACTGTGCCTGTCTGAAGCGCAATGTTTGTGAGTGTCATCGGACCGTCTGTGTTGTTCGTGATTGTCAGCTGACCACCCTTAGCTGGGTCGCCAACCTTCACGAGACCAACATTGATCGATGTTGCCGAAGCTGTCGGTGTTGCAGCTGAGATCTGCACACGACGTGTTGTGAGGTTGCCCTTGAAGTCGCGGACTTCAACAACGCAGTCACCTGGCTTCGATGGATCGATCAGCACAACGCGCCATGTTGCTTGTGTGACCTTTGGGTCCTTTGTGAACGTCGCTGGCGTGAGAGCCTCGAGACGCACGTTCACCGGAGTTGGGTCAAACGCAAGACGCACAGAAGCAAGACCTGTCTCTACCTGGTCGCGCTCTTGTGGAGTTTGACGAGGAGGGTCAGGAATGTTACGAGTTTCCGTTGCCGTGAATTCACGCACGCCGCAAGGGAGCGACTGTGAAGTCACAACAGGAGGCATGGTGTCGATACCAGGCACAACTGCCTGGACATTGTCGCCACCTGCTGTCATTACCTGCACAGCGAACACGGCGGATGCCGCAAGAAGGCACAGTTTACGCATGACCAAATCCCTAAGTGAGAAAGATTGTAGAAGTCGAAGTTGACGCTTCTGCAGCCCCTGAATACACCGTGTGGCGTCGAATTCAGGCCACATAACGCGCTATTATACGAACAGATGATGTTTGCGCAAAGGCTTGGAAATATTTTCTTTCCACCGTCCATTTGTCGCCACCCCCAAACGACCACCAACTCGTCGATAAGTTACATTGTGGATAACAGGTTACAGCTACCTTGCCCCCTTCCCCTGGCAGCACACACCCCATACGGGGCTGGGTGTTGTAGTTTTGCAGAATGAAGATTGGGCACGTTGAAGTCGACCAGGGCATTCTCCTCGCACCGATGGAGGATGTGACGGATTTGCCGTTTCGCCGCATCTGTAAGCGGTATGGAGCGGACATCGTGTATACGGAGTTCATTTCGAGCGATGGCCTCGTGCGCGATGCGAAACGCTCGATGGAGAAGCTCCGCCTCGCCGAAGAGGAGCGCCCAGTGGCGATCCAGATCTTTGGTGGCGACCTCGATACGATGGTCGAAGCAGCCCGGCGAGCCGAAGATTCGGGACCTGACTTCATCGACATCAACTTTGGATGCTGGGTAAAAAACGTCGTTGTCCGCAATGCTGGCGCCGCCCTCCTGAAGGACCCACCCCAGATGCAGAAGCTTACGCGGTCCATCGTCGACGCTGTCAAAAAGCCTGTCACCGTCAAAACCCGGCTGGGATGGAGTAAGGATAACATCGTCATCCTGGATGTGGCTCGTATGATTCAGGATGCTGGCGCCGCCGCACTGACCGTGCATTGCCGTACACGGGATATGGGGCACGACGGCGAGGCAGACTGGTCCTGGATTCCGAAAATCAAGCAGGTGGTGGATATTCCGGTCATTGTCAATGGCGATATCAAGACCCCTGAAGATGTACGTCGTGCGTTCAACGAGACCGGTGCAGATGCGGTGATGATTGGTCGAGCCGCAATCGGACACCCCTTCCTCTTTGCACATGCAAAAGAGTACATGGCTACGGGCACCTATACGCCGGTTTCGTCACGCGAACGCATCCTTACCTGCCTCGAGCACCTCCGCCTTGAACTTGAGTACAAGCACGAGCGCCGCGCTGTTCATGAGTTCCGTAAGCACTATGGCGGCTACCTGAAGGGGCTCCGCAACAACTCACACTGCCGACAAGATGTGGTGCGGTACGATACGTACGAAGAAGTCGAAGCTCGAATGCTGCAGTACGCCGACGAGCTGGATCTGATCCACGACGAAGCAGTGTAATGGCGGCATCGCTCCAGCACCGCGTTGAACGTGCACTTCTCGCACATGGAGTGCGGAACACTGCGTGTGTACTCGGAGTCAGTGGCGGACTGGATAGCATGACGCTCCTGCATTGTTGTATCAATCGCGCCCAAGATCTCGGACTCGTCCTGCATGTGGTGCATGTGAACTATGCGCTACGAGGCGAAGCGAGCGATGCAGATGAAGCACTAGTGCACACAACATGTGAGGCCAACAACATCCGGTTTCACGCCGTGCATGCTCGTCCGCATGACGAGCCAACAATCGCGGAATACGGACTCGAGGCAACAGCCCGTGATCTACGGTATCGTTCGTTTGTGGACTACGCTCAGGCACACGCTGTTCCCGTAGTGCTCACGGCGCATACACTCGACGACCACGCTGAGACTGTGCTCATGCGCCTTGCCCGTGGCAGCGGCATGCAGGGTCTATCGGGAATCCCCACTTCACGCGAACTCGCACACGATGTGCGTGTTGTGCGCCCCTTTCGCACAATACAGCGGAGCGATGTTCTCGCCTATGCCCGCGAGCATGGAGTGCAATGGCGAGAAGACGCGAGCAATGAATCCGATACGTTTCTGCGCAATCGGATCCGTCACCTCGTGATGCCTTCGCTTCGTGAAGCTATCGGCGGTCATGTTCTGCAGGGCATTGCGCGATCAACGGATCATCTTCGATCTCTGGCAGCATACGTTGGCGCAGAGGTTGCCCGAGCAGTGCCAACTGTCTTGCACACCGAAGGACACGCCGTAATCGTGGATCTTGAACAGCTGGACGCATATCACGATGCGCTTGCGACGGAGATCCTTCGAACAGGACTCGATCTTTCGTTTGACGATGTGCAGCGCGTCGTGGCTTTGCGGCATGCAGAAGTAGGATCAATCGCAACATTGCGTGGCAATAGGCACGTGGTTCGCGAGCGTGACACACTCGTGGCGACGCCATCGCGCGAGCACGTACCTTCCACACAAGTTGTCATCCATGGCGACGGGCAGTATGTTGCAGATGCGCAGGTGTTGCATGTGACCCGCGCGGATGTGTGCAATGTAGAGCTGCACGGAGGGCCATCGACTGCATACATCGATGCTGCCTCTGTGAACGGACGATTGGTATGGCGACCCTGGAGCCATGGAGATCGATTTCAACCGTTTGGCATGACTGGACACGTCCTCGTGAGTGACCTCCTCACCAATGCGCATGTTCCCCATCAGCGCCGGAATTCCGTCCGTGTGCTGTGCGACGATGATGGTATTGTGTGGGTGTGTGGGTTCCGTCAAGCTGAACGAACGCGCATCACACGCGCAACAACAACGGTCTACACCTTTCACAACGAAGAACTCTATCCCGACGCATGAATCACCAGAACGATCGGATCAAAGTACACGACCGCATGTTTCGTCCGTATATCTCGCAGCACGAGATCGACGAGATGACATCGCAGATTGCTTCGCGCATCAATACCGCGTTTGCTGGTGAAGAACTCACGGTGCTCATTATTCTCAAGGGGGCGATTCTCTTCGCCTCTGATCTCGTCCGGAAGATCACGGTACCGCTCTCGATTGAGTTTACACGTGCATCGAGTTACGGCGACGGCATGACGCACTCAGGTACAACTCGCATTGAGGGGCTCACGGGCGACATCGCAGGTCGGAATGTGATGATTATCGAGGATATTGTCGACTCAGGAACCACGCTTCGTGAACTTGTCAAGCACCTTAGTGGGTTAGCACCAAAGAGTATTACGATCACAGCGCTCTTGAGTAAGCCAGAAGTGCATAAGGACTCGATCACGATCGACTACGTCGGCCGTGAGATCGCTCCAGACTTCGTCGTTGGCTATGGCATGGATTATGCCGGCTACGGACGTCAGTTGGATGCGATTTGGGTCGTTTGCGACGATGAAACAACATAAAACCACCCGCCACACGTCATTGCGCCCATGAACGGACAACAACCTCGACCGCAGCGCCCAAAGCGCGACCCTGAAGAAGAACAAGACATGACAGTGTCCCGCGTTCTTCGGAACATCCTCATTTGGGTGGGCATCCTCGTTTCGCTTGTGATGATCGGCATGCTAATGTCGAACAGCCAGAAGCAAGAGTACCCGCTCACCTACTCGCAATACGTCGAGTTCATCTCGCGTGGCATGGTCGAGTCGGCCGTGATTACCAAGACACAACTCAACGACTTCGAGTTTCACGGTGTCCTGCGTGATTCGGCAACAATTGCCGTGAATGGCCGCAGCGTGAACATCAAGCATTTTTCGACGAAGCTGGGCGTGGTTGACTCGCAGACAGAGGCGCTCTGGCGCGCCAACGGCGTATCGTGGTCCTACGAGAGCGGCGACTCACCATGGTGGGTCTCTATCGTACAGTTCCTGCCATGGGTGTTACTCCTCGTTGCCTTCTTCTTCGTCACGCGTCGCATGCAGATGGGCGCCAACGGCGGCAAGAACATCTTCTCCTTTGGCAAGAGCCGTGCGCGCATGCTTCCCGAAGGTGGTGGTCAAGTGACGTTTATGGACGTCGCGGGCGCGGATGAAGCGAAGGAAGAACTCCGAGAAATCGTCGAATTCCTTCGTGATCCGGGTCGCTTTACCCGTCTGGGTGGCAAGATCCCGCGTGGCGTGCTCCTCTTGGGCCCTCCGGGCACTGGCAAGACACTCCTCGCACGTGCTGTTGCGGGTGAGGCGGGTGTACCATTCTTCACGATCTCGGGTGCCGACTTTGTTGAAATGTTCGTTGGCGTTGGCGCAAGCCGCGTTCGCGACCTTTTCGAGCAGGCCAAAAAGCAGTCGCCATGTATCGTCTTCATCGACGAAATCGACGCAGTCGGACGTCACCGCGGCGCCGGCTTAGGGGGCGGGCACGACGAACGCGAACAGACACTGAACCAACTTCTTGTGGAGATGGACGGCTTCGAGCAGAATTCGGGAATCATCATCATTGCGGCAACGAACCGTGCTGATGTACTCGACCCTGCACTGCTTCGTCCAGGTCGCTTCGACCGTCAGGTCGTTGTCGATCGTCCAGACTTTAACGGACGCCTTGGCATTCTTCGCGTGCACACACGCAAGGTGCCGATCTCCAAGGATGTCAACCTCGAAGTGATTGCCAAGGGTACCCCAGGCATGAGCGGTGCAGACCTTGCTAATCTTGTCAATGAAGCTGCACTGCTTGCAGCTCGTCGCAACAGCGTCGACGTGACGATGTTCGACTTTGAGAACGCAAAGGACAAGGTGCTGATGGGCGTTGAGCGCAAGAGCATGGTGATGAGTGACCGCGAAAAGGAGACAACATCCTACCACGAGATTGGTCATGCGCTCGCGGGCAAGCTCTTGCCGCACGGCGATGCCGTCCACAAGGTCACGATCATCCCGCGCGGTCGTGCACTCGGTGTAACGTCGTACCTGCCAAACGAAGAAATGCACACGATGAGTCGCGATCAACTCGAGACGCGCCTCGTAACGCTTCTCGCAGGTCGTGCTGCAGAACGTGTGGTGTTCAATCAGCTAAATACCGGCGCTTCGAATGATCTTGAGCGTGCAACGATGATCGCCAAGAAGATGGTCTGTGAGTTCGGCATGAGCGACGTGATTGGTCCGGTGCGCTATGCAAGCCAACACGATGAAGTGTTCCTGGGTCGCGAGATTTCGCAACCCCGCGATCACTCGGAAGAAACCGCACGCACAATCGATGCTGAGGTTCGTCGCATCATTACTGAGTCGGAGCATCGCGCCGAGCAGCTCATGCGCGATAACCTCGATTTGCTGCATCGTTGCTCGAAGGCCCTTATCGAGCGCGAGATCCTCGACAGTTCAGAGCTCGACGTGCTGATTCGTGGAGAAGAGCTTACACCGATGGTCAAGGATGTTGCATCGCTCCGTGAAAAGATTCGCTCGGCGACTCCTCCACAGGAATCTGCTCCAGAGAACGGTCCAGACCCTGACGGACTCGCGCTAAGTCCAACCTGACAAAAGTCATAGTTTCCGAGAGACCCTCTGGCAAAGTTGTGGTATCCACCACACCAACCAGAGGGTTTTTCTATGAAACGGTACTCGGTAGCGCTTGCAATGCTTGCAAGCATCACAATGATGAGCCTCGTGCTCTCAAGCTGCGACTCGATTATTGATGCTGCCTCGATCAGTGTTCCAATGACCGTGACGCTGAGTGGCGAATCGACCAATGCATCAATTCCCAAAACCGAAGAGTCATGCTCTGACCTCACCAGCCAGAAGACCTTCAACGACAACGTAGCGCGTATTCGTGGTGGGAGCATCTCAGATCTTACGCTGCGCATCACGGATTTGACAAATCCGACGTTCACTTCGGGCACGCTTGCGTCGCAGGTGTTTTCACGCGTGACGTTTACCCTGCGTTTTGACCCGTCGTATGGCGACACGCGCGTGTACAAACTCGGCGAATTCACCAATGTTTCGCTTGCCGACTTGATGAGTGCGCCACGATCGCTCGCCCTTCATAGCGATGCCAATGATGCGATTGCGAAGATGGCCAGTCAGCCAAAGTTCTGCGTTACGACCGATTACGGTGCGTTCACCAGCGGTCCGGCCCAAGCCGACTACATCCGTGCCGTTGTAGAGATGACGTTGAAGTTCGAAGCGCGTACGCTCTGACCTCAGAACTTCGTCATCTTCAAAAAGATGCTGTCGGGAATCGCGCGAACAAGTGCCATGATAAACCGCCAAATTCCTGGCGTGTACAGGACGACTGCGCGACGTTGAATAGCACGTACAATATCTGCCGCGACGACGCGGGGTGGAACCATGAGTGGCATGGAGATGCCTCGCGTCATCGGCGTGTCTACCGGACCAGGCTTCACGGTAAGAACATGCACACCCTTCGGACGCAGACGAACAGCAAGGCCTGAGAAGAATGCCGTCATCGCTGCCTTTGCCGCACCATAGGCGTAGTTGCTGGCACGCCCACGCTCGCCTGCAACAGATGAGATACCCACAAGACTTCCCGAGCCTTGCTCTTCGAGGACATTCGCATACCGATGCGCAATTGAGATCACGCTCACGGCATTGATCATGAAGCTTTCGATCGTTGCATCCACATCGTGATCGAGCACGTGTTGATCGGGCAAAACACCATGAGCGATCACCACACAATCCACGGTACCCAACATTGCCTTCGAACGCGCAACGATGTCGGCGTGCACGTCGCGGGCGAGAAGATCTGCTACGTACACCGCAACATCCTCGGCTCCACGAGCGCGCAAATCTGATGCAACTGCGAGAACCTTCTGCTCGTCGCGCGCAACACAGAACAATCGCGCTCCCTGCACAGCATAGTACTTGGCAACCTCTTGAGCAATCGCCGATGTTGCACCGATGATAACGATTCGTGTAGGTGGTTGGACCGCCACTTCCCTACTCCTGTGTTACACGACGCCAGAACGTGCTTGACATCCCTGGGTCGATGAATGGTTGAAATGCCTTAAGTTCCGATGCGTACATCGCACGGAACATTGCTCCGTCAACGCGAGCATCTTTCGCCGGATAAATCCGTCCGCCCATGTCGTGCACAATCGCATCGCAGCGATCGAGCGCATCAAACATGCGCCTACCACCGATTGGCATGTCGAGCGTTAGTGTCAATCCCGGACGTGGGAACGACATGATACCGGGCGATCGGACGTTGCCGAACATCTTGAGTACGGCAAGGAACGACGAGATGCCGCCCGACTGCATCGTTGAGAGGATTCGTCGCATTGCATCCTCTCCACCATCGAGCGGAACAACACATTGATACTGCATCATCCCACGTCGACCGTACAGCAGGTTCCATCGATCAACCGCATCAAGCGGATAGAAGAACGGCTCGAGATCGATGTGACGACGGTGCATGCGGCCTATCTGCTTGCGATACCACACGGTATTAAACAGTGCAATGGTGGGCTTGCTCAACAACCACGTAGGACCCTCGAACGGAATACGCAAGAGTGGTTCCTTCCACGGTGCAGTCAACGTTCCATCATGCACCGTTGAGAAGTTGCCGCGCAGTACAAGCCCCTTACCAAGCGAACGACCCGTGGCAAGCACGTCGATCCAGCTTACGGTATAATCCCACGCATCATCGGATGCAATGGTGAGGTCAATCACTTCGCGGAGCGAGCGAGCTTTGATGCTCTCTTCATCAATCATGCGCGATGCGATAGGAATCAACTGCAGGGTCACGGTAGTAATCACCCCTGTGAGACCTAACCCGCCGATGGTAGCCGCAAACATATCAGCGTGTGACGTCGGCGTGCAGGCAAGCGTTGATCCATCAGTCCGCATGAGTGTGAACGCGAGAACATGACACCCAAATGTGCCAACGCGATGATGGTTCTTTCCATGCACATCATTGGCAATCGCACCGCCGAGAGTAACGTATTTCGTACCAGGCGTTACGGGAACAAACCAGCCATGTGGAACGACAACGCGAAGAAGCTCTTGAATTGTGAGTCCAGCCTCCGCCGTGATCACACCGCGCTCACGATCGAACGAACGGATACGTGAGCATTGTTCCATTGCGAGCAGTGTGCCATCACCGTTCAGGCAGACATCACCGTAGGAGCGCCCCTTACCATAGGCAAGCACGGGGCCCTGCAACCTTTGTAGATCGAGATCCTGCGTCCATGCGAGGTCTGCAACCGTCGATGGTTGCGCCACAGGATAGCGACCCCACGATTCAAACGACTTGGCCATTTACAACGACGCAGCAATGGTGATACCAACCACGGCCGCTCCGACTACCCACGATGCAGCGTCGCGCGCAGCAAAAACGATGGGATCATCGTGCATTTCACCACGATGCGCGCGCAACCACAAATGGCTCACCCAATACACTAGGCATGGTGCGATCAGCCACAAGTATTCCGGGTGCACATAGAGATTGCGAACTTGTTCGGCGTCGAGATACCGCGTAAACACAAGTACGGCAACATATCCGAGCGCAGCACCGGCGACAAGTACGAAGTCGGCATCACCGACATGGTAGCCACGACCAGACACGGTGCGGCCTTCACGCTCGATTGTATCGAGCAATTCCGTGTACCGCTTCAGGAAGGCAAGACTCATGAACAGGAAGAGCGAGAACCCCAGGAGCCAGGTCGACACTGGAACGTCTGCTGCGGCACCCCCCGCTGCGATGCGCAAGGAGTAGAGTCCGGCGAGTGCTATCACGTCGACCAGCACCATGCGCTTAATCACGAATGAATATGCAGTCGTTACAACAGCATAGAACGCCAACCATCCAGCAAATGCAGGGGGCATGACAAGAACTGTGATGACAATTGCGCTGGTCAGAAGCAGTGCAGCCAGACCAAGTGCTGCAGGCACTGAGATATGTCCAGCAGCAAGCGGACGGTGTCGCTTGCGCGGATGCAGACGGTCGTGTTCAACGTCGGCGATGTCGTTAACAATGTACACCGTTGATGCCGTGAAGCTAAACGCGAAGAACCCGAACAGTACGTGTACCAAGGCTTGCGTATCGTGCAGTTGATGGGCCAAGGCAATCGGCACAACCAGCAGCAAATTCTTCACCCACTGATAGACGCGAAGTTGCTTTCCGAGCACGGCTAGCATCGATGGCGCTGACTGTTCAGGACTCATGAGTATCCAGGTACGGTAAAACGTCGACCTTGCGTGGAGTGCTACGAAGATACCACCCCTAGAACGACGAACGCCATGATGGGAATCCATCACGGCGTTGGCACGGAGGGCGATCGACGGGGCTCGAACCCGCGACAACCAGAGTCACAATCTGGGGCTCTACCTACTGAGCTACGACCGCCGTAGGCCACGAATATACGGAATTGCTGCGGTTCCGTTTTTTGTATATTCGAATCATAGCAATGACACTGACTCGTCCAGAGTCATCTCGCGCAGAGCGCCGAGACTCCCGTCACACTCGCCCGATTTGTATCTACGATCGAAGATCGCGCCGAATTCGCGCATCTACCCTCCCACCCAACCCGTCATAGTGAATGGCAAAGAAAGCAGCTTCTCCTGAAGGAGAACCACGCGCACCTCGCGCACGTAAGGCAACAAAGAAGGTTGCTGACGAATCAACACAACAGGCCGCTGCAAGCGCAGAACCGGCACCGCGCAAGCGGAGAACGACAAAGGCTGTAGCCGACGCCGCACCTGAGCAGCAGTCTTCTGCTCCTGCCGCTCGTGAAGAACGTGGCGACCGCGAAGAACGTGGCGACCGCG
Organism: uncultured Melioribacter sp.; assembly: GCA_964432155.1. Taxonomy (GTDB): domain Bacteria; phylum Bacteroidota; class Ignavibacteria; order Kapaibacteriales; family Kapaibacteriaceae; genus UBA10438. The sequence continues at coordinate 172,226 of CAYSMF010000002.1, forward strand.
AAGAGCGTGGCGACCGTCGCGAACGCGGTGAGCGCGGTGAACGTCAGGATCGTGGTGAGCGCGGTGAACGTCAGGATCGTGGTGAACGCGGTGAACGTCAAGACCGTGGCGAGCGCGGTGAACGTCAAGACCGTGGCGAGCGCGGTGAACGTCAAGACCGCGGTGAACGCGGTGAACGTCAGGATCGCGGTGAACGCGGTGAACGTCAGGATCGCGGTGAACGCGGTGAACGTCAAGACCGTGGTGAACGCGGTGAACGTCAAGACCGTGGCGAACGCGGTGAACGTCACGACCGTGGCGATCGCGGTGAGCGTGGTGATCGTCAAGATCGCGGTGAGCGTCACGACCGTGGCGATCGCGACGGTCGCGACTTCCGTGATCATGGGGATCGTGGTGGACGTGATCGATTCGATCGCAGTGGACGACGCGGGCGTCGTGGACGGGGCCGTGACCGTGGACCGGAGCGTTTTGGTCAACGCGACCGCTCGTACGACATGGAGATCGAACGCGAAGAACGCGAGTTCCTCCTCTCCGGACCAGTCATCGATATCAACGAGCTCAATGCCAAGAAGCTTGCTGAACTGATGGAAATGGCGCAGAATCTTGGTATCGACGACTTTGCCGATCTCAAGCGCCAAGACCTGATCAATCGTATCGTTGAGGCTGAAAACGAACGCATGATGCGCGAATCACAACGTGAGGGTATCTCGCTCACGACAGGTGTGATCGAGCTGCTTCCTGACGGATACGGCTTCATGCGATCGGCTAACTTTAACTACCTCCCGTCGCCAGACGATGTCTACGTATCACCGTCACAGGTTAAGCGCTATGGTCTGCGCACCGGCGATACCATCAAGGGCTACATCCGCGCTCCAAAGCCGGGTGAGCGCTTCTACGCGCTGATCAAGGTTGATGCCATCAACTACATCACCTTCACGGAAAACAAGACACGTCCGCTGTTCGAGAATCTTACGCCGTACTACCCGAAGGAGCGGCTGACACTCGAGACAACACAACAGGAATTCTCGACACGGATTATCGACCTCATCTCCCCTATTGGTAAGGGGCAGCGGGGTTTGATTGTATCGCCGCCAAAGGCTGGTAAGACAGTTCTTCTGCAGAAGCTCGCAAATGCGATCGCGCGGAACCACCCTGAATCAAAGCTCATCGTGCTTCTCATCGACGAACGTCCTGAAGAAGTCACCGACATGATGCGCAACGTGAATGCTGAGGTGATTGCATCGACATTCGATGAACCACCAGAGCGTCACGTCGCCGTCTCGGAAATGGTGATCGAAAAGGCCAAGCGTCTTGTTGAAGCAAAGCAAGATGTCATCATCCTGCTCGACTCGATCACACGTCTGGCACGCGCACACAACACCGTACAACCAGGTTCGGGCAAGCTGCTCTCTGGTGGTGTCGATGCGAACGCCATGCAACGTCCGAAGCGCTTCTTTGGCGCAGCCCGTAACGTTGAAGAAGGTGGTTCACTTACCATCATTGCAACGGCGCTCGTCGAGACAAACTCGCGTATGGACGAAGTGATCTTCGAAGAGTTCAAGGGCACTGGCAACATGGAATTGGTGCTTGAGCGGAAGATTGCTGATCGCCGCATCTTCCCTGCTATCGACGTGAATCGCTCCGGTACACGCCGTGAAGAACTGCTTCTGTCACCAGAGGTACTCGCGAAGGTGTGGGTGCTGCGTAAGGTGTTGGGCGATGATCCACCGATCGAAGCGATGGAGACATTGCTCGAGCGCATGCGCGCGACGAAGTCAAACGAAGAATTCATCAAGACGCTCAACAGCTAAGGCATGGCAACAGCGGTAGCAGGCAACGGGTTCACTCGTCGAGCGATGAATTTCTCGCTGGCAACGGGTGTGCTCATGCTCGTCGCAAAGTGGATCGCGTTCGTCATGACCGGCTCATCGGTGATCTTCTCTGATGCTGCTGAGAGCGTGGTACACATCATTGCGGTGTGGTTTGCATGGTACGCATTAGGCGTGGTAGCACGTCCACCAGACGAAGACCACCCGTACGGCCACGACAAGATCAGTTTCATGTCGGCCGGTATCGAGGGCGGACTTATCTGTATCGCCGCGATCGTGATCATCGTTAGTGCCGTTAACAAACTCGTGGTCGGTGTCGAGTTGCAACAACTCGACATCGGCATGTCGATTACTGCCGGTGCTGCACTTGTCAACCTTGTACTCGGACTCTACCTCATCCGCACAGGAACACGCCATGGCTCGCTCGTTGTCGAGGCCAACGGTCGTCACGTGATGACAGATGTATGGACCAGTGCGGGTGCCGTTGCCGGACTCTTCATCGCTCAATGGAGCGGCTACCTGTGGCTCGATCCCGTCATCGCCATTGTGTTTGGTGCAAACATCATTCGTGAAGGGGGTAAGCTTGTTGCCCTATCTGTACGCGGTTTGATGGATCATGCAGATCCTGAACTCCGCGCTCGTACACAGCGAATCATCGACACCTTTTGTTCCTCTCACGGTCTGGAATCACATCGACTTCGGCTGCGCGCTTCAGGTAATGCTGTCCATGTCGACTACCATCTCATCTTCCCAGACGACATGCGGATGCAAGAAGCGCACACACTCGCTACATCCCTTGAGGATGCTATTCGTGCTGAACTCGGACTTTCAACGGAAGTCTTCACGCATCTTGAAAGTCATACGCAGCCTGACGGACACGTATAACGTATCAGTGAGTACATCATGCAACAACGTCTTGCACTGCTCATCGCGCTCATCATCAGCAGCTGCTTCAACGCATTACATGTGCAAGCAGAAGTATGGCATGTAGGTCCAACACAGAAGTATACCGTGCCCAGTGCTGTAGCAACGTTGGTGAAGGATGGCGATACGGTCTGGATCGATCCCGCAGAATACGTTGGCGATGTGGCGGTATGGCGCGCACACCGACTCAAGCTCTTCCGCACACCAACGGCTCCACTGGAGTCGTTTGCAATTCTGCGTGCAGATGGAAAGGCTGCGGAATCAAAGGCCATCTGGGTTATCAAGGGTGACGACTGTATCGTGTTTGGCATTGACTTTCGTGATTGCCGCGTGCCCGACCGTAACGGAGCTGGCATCCGTGCCGAAGGAACGAACCTCACTGTCACACGGTGTGCGTTTCGCAAGAATCAGGATGGCATCCTCGCCGGCAATAACCTCAACAGCACAATCCGTGTTGAATACTCCGAGTTCGAACAAAGTGGCGCTGGTGATGGCCTCTCGCATGCCATCTACATCAATCACATCAAGGCCTTCCTCTTTTTCTACAACTACTCGCACGGAACAGAGGTTGGACACGAGTGTAAATCACGCGCGCACTTCAATTTCATCGCATACAACAGACTCTCGAATGAGAATGGCAGAGGTTCGCGGAATCTCGACCTGCCGAACGGTGGAACAAGCGTTGTGATTGGCAACGTCTTTCACAAGGGGGCTAATGCAGAGAACGGCAATGTGATTGGATACGGCCTCGAAGGTCTGAGTGACACGGTTGACAACTCCCTCTACCTTTCGCACAACACTGTCGTATCGTCACGTTCTCTGTCCACGTTCCTCCGAATGGATTCGAACACAACGTTGCTGCGTTCGGTCAACAACGTGTTCGTCGGTAACATTACCGTGATGATCGGCTCTGCTGAGCGTGTCGACACAGTAAACAACCTCGCATTTCGTTCAGTCGACGACGTAGGGTTCCTCAATCCAAGCGCATACGACTACCGCATCACTGAGTCGAGTCCATTGCGTGGTAAGGCAGTTGAACCAGGTATGGCAACATCGACCGTTCCGAACTATCAGGAACTACCTCTTACACCATCGCTCGTCTATGTCCATCCGTGTGAGAATCGTATTCGCATCGCACAACGCGACGTCGGTGCATATGAGTACGATCAGCTCACTTCCGTGCATTCCGGCGCACGCGCCACATGGACGCTTACGCCAAGTCCGGCGCGAGATGTGCTCGTCGTCAACCACGGCGACAATCAGAATCTCCAGCCTATCATGATTCACGATATGCGCGGCGTTGAGGTGATGCGGACATCCGAGCTTCGTATTGACGTGTCACATCTTCCAACGGGCATGTACATTGCTCGTCGTGGAACAGACGCTCAACCGCTGATCATTCAGCGCTAACGCAGCCAGTATGCTGAGCACATTCAGGCAATGTGCTTCAGTGCTTCACGAATCGTGAGAGCGGAGAGTTCACTTCGGTGCGATTCTACAAATGCGTGCACATGATCGGGTGCCGTGTACGCGTATTGCCGCAGCGCCCAACCGGCTGCCTTGCGCACGAAGAACTCACTGCTCGCTGCGCGCTTGAGTATGCACGAGAACAACAGCTGCTCATTTGTCGCTGCCCGATACTTGAGCTGTAGCAGAATTGCCGATCGCTGAAGCCAGAAGTTGTCATCGTCAATCCATTCAGACGCTATCGCATGGACAAGATCTGGCGTCGGTCGAAGGATAGCACCGACGATCGATGGAGCAAGCACATCGACGGTGTCCCACCAACTCTTGGTTACGATCAACGCCTTGAGTCGCGGAACATCTTCACTGGCAAGTCCAGCTAGGACGCGCTTCGTCGTGAGAAGATCACATGCCGCGTACTGGTACTCGCGCTCGTCCATGCGCCATAAGGCCTCTGCACAGGCAAGTGGTGATGTTGGAACGCCAATGTCGGAAACAGTACTGCGAACGATCTGCCGTCGTGCAGGCGTGGCGATGCCAAGAAACGGAAACTGGTTCCGCATGTAGGCAGCCGCACCACTGGCACGATCTGGATCTGCACACGCTTCGAAGCGGCCGCGAAGTTCAGTGCACCATCGCGAGACCGAGCTCGACACGATTATCCGCGCTTCTTGATTGCGTCTGCTACACGGTTCAGTGCTTCGTTGATGTTCTCGATGCTGTTGGCATACGAGAATCGGATGAAGCCTTCACCGTGCGAACCGAATGCTGTGCCGCTCAAGCAGGCAACACCTGCTTCGTAGAGCAGGAAGTCGGCCGCTTCTTGCGATGTCATACCTGTGCCCGTAATGTTCGGGAACACATAGAACGCGCCGTGTGGCTTATGGCAACGGAACCCTGGGATCTGATTCAGTCCGTCAACGATGGCGTCGCGACGACGCTCGAATTCCTTGAGGAAGACGTCTACATGTGGCAACGTGCGATCGTGCAGTGCTTCGATACCAGCAATCTGCGAGAACGAGCTTGTGCAGCTCGTGCAGTTCGTCTGCAGCTTGGCAACAACCTTGGCCATATCCTTCGGGAACAGACCGTAACCGAGACGCCAGCCGGTCATCGCAAACGTCTTCGAGAAGCCGTCAAGAATGATCGTGCGCTCTTGCATGCCTTCGAACTCAGTGATCGACGTGTGCTTGAAATCACCGTAGGTCACTTGTGAGTAGATCTCATCACTGAGAACAATCAGGTTGTGCTTAATGGCGAGTTCAGCAATCTGCTCAAGGTCTTCACGCGTAAGGATGCCGCCCGTTGGATTCTGTGGTGTGTTGATGATCACCATGCGCGTCTTCGGTGTGATACGCGCCTCAAGATCGCCAACGTCGAAACGGAATTCCTTTTCTTCGCGCAGTGGCAGTGGCACTGGCTTCGCACCCAGGAAGTTGATCACCGACTCATAAATCGGGAAACCCGGGTTCGGATAGATCACCTCATCACCTGGATCGATCATGGCCATCATGCCGTAGAACATGATTGGCTTCGCACCTGGTGTGATCACAACGTGATCAGCGTCCCACATCTTGTAACCACGCGTCTTATTCACGTAGTCAGCAACAGCTTGGCGTGCCTCTGGAAGGCCCGCAGCCGGACCATAATGCGTGAAGCCGTTGTCGAGCGCATTCTTCGCTGCCTCAATGATGTTCGGCGGCGTGTCGAAGTCGGGCTCACCAATCTCAAGGTGCACAACGCTCTTTCCTTGTGCTTCAAGCGCACGGGCCTTGACAAGAACTTCGAATGCTGTTTCTGTTCCGAGACGAGAGATGCGTTCTGCTACGTGCATGGTTGTTACGATCCCGAGTGAATGTCGTGAATGAAGATTCGTGTGTTGTGTACTGGCAAAGATACGACGTGCGTTCTAGGCAACTTCCGTCGCAACTGGCGCGGTAATGACGATATGACGAAGATCGTCGTTCTGCTCATCGGCTGTGATGCGAACATCCCACCGGCGTGTTGGCATGAGCTCTGCAGCCTTGTCCGGCCATTCGATCAACTTGATTGCATCGTGTGCAAACACCATGTCGTCGAAACCGACTTCGGCAAGCTCTTCTGGCGAGTCAATGCGATAGAGATCGACATGGTAGAGCTTGACGGGCTCGCCCTCGAGGGTCGTGCCGGCGTACTGGTTGATGATCGTAAACGTCGGACTGGTGACGAGATCGTCAACAGAGAAGTGCTCGCAAACGCCCTTGACGAATTCGGTCTTTCCGGCACCGAGGTCGCCCTCGAGCGCAACCACATCACCAACGCGCAAACGCTCTGCGAACTGCTTCCCTATCTCAATTGTCTCGGCTTCGCTATGCGAACGGAGGTTGAATTCCTCCATGGAGTGTATCCCATACTGGAACAGGAACGTGCTAGCCCCCTATCAACGGGGCTCCAAAGTTACCACGGGAAGAATCATCTCCTCCATGGAAATTCCCCCATGCTGGAAGGAATCGCGGTATTTGGCCAGATAGTGATGATAATCGGTCGGGTAGACGAAATAATGGTCGTCTTTGGCGATCACGACGCTGGTGGCCGAGCCGCCCCCTGCAGGAATCTTATAGGCCTGGGGATCACGGATGATCATGGCGTCGCGCGCTTCGGCCTTGACATTTCGTCCAATCTTGTAACGAAGATTCGTGGTGGTTTCGCGGTCGCCGATGACCTTTGATGCCCGCATGCAGCGCACACTTCCGTGGTCGGTGGTGATCACGATCTGGATGTCCTTCACCGTTGAAAGAGCGCGGAGAATTCCGTAGAACGAAGAGTGGAGGAACCATGAGCGCGTGAGCGACCGATAGGCAGACTCGTCCGGCGCGATTTCCTTCAGAATTGGATAATCCGACCGCGAGTGGGCAATCATGTCGACGGCATTGATAACGATGGCCGTCAGGTGATGCTTGGCATAGCGCATGATGTCCGATTCGATCCGCTTGCCGAAATCCGTATCGATGATCTTGATGTACTGGAGATCGTTCTTCAGCTGCACACGACGTCGTTGCAGCAACATTGCAAGCAGTTCCTTCTCGTGACGATTGAGCGTATGCTCATCATTGCCCCGCTCGTCAATCGTGAACTGCGGATAGTGCTTGTTGATCTCTGTTGGGAACAACCCGGCAAAGATCGAATTGCGGGCATACGGCGTTGCTGTGGGAAGAATCGAGCAATAGTAGTCGCGCTGAATGGTGAAGAGCGGACGTAGGTAGGTCTCCATCATCATCCATTGATCGAGACGCATACAGTCGACAACGATGAACACTGTTGGACGTCCGCTCTTGAGCTTAGGAATCAAATGCGTGTCGGCGATATGGGGCGAGAGCAGCGGCGCACCATCAGGACGTTTATCCGAGAGCCAGTCGAAGTACTCATCCTCGACGAAGCGTGAGAACGCCCCATTACACTCGCGCCATTGATCGCGGAGCGATTGCTCGAGTCCGACCGTTGGATGCTGATCCACCTCGAGCGAACGCTCGGTGAGTTTGAGATACACATCGAGCCAGTCGGACCAATCCATATGATCCATGAGGCGACGCGTAATGTCGGAGTATCCCTGATGAAAATCCTGTGTGATCTTCTCTTCGGTGATGCGCTGTGTATCGAGGAATTTCTTGCAGGCAGCAAGTATCTGCGTTGGGTTAACGGGCTTGGTGAGGTAGTCGTCGATCTTGCGACCGATAGCCTCTTCCATGAGCGACTCTTGCTCATTCTTGGTGACCATGACGATCGGAATTGAGGGATCAATGTCCTTCAACACCGAGAGCGTCTCGAGTCCGGAGATACCAACCATGCTCTCGTCAAGGAAGACCAAGTCGTATCGATTCTCCTGCACGAGTTCGATCGCGTCCTCGCCATTGGTAGCTGTCGACACATCGTAGCCGCGCTGCTGCAGCAGAATGATGTGCGGACGCAGCAAATCGATTTCGTCGTCGACCCAGAGAATCTTACTCATGACATGTCCTCGTTCGTAGAAAGCGCTACCGTCAGCATCTCTTGACGCATCAAGGTCGAATTATTGCCATCGTCGTCGTTGCCTTCGCAATGAGCTCTTCTTCCCCATCGTCGTTGGCGCAGTAGACGGAGGCCTCGCAGAAGTGCATCGAATTGCCAGCCTTGGCAACGGTGCCCACGGCACGAAGCTTTGCACCGAGCCCCTTACGGAAATACGACACCTTGAGTTCTGCTGTCACGGTGTGTTCGTCGGGTCCGACCAGCGTAAAGCCTGCAAACCCTGCGGCCACATCGGCAATGGTAGCTGTCACACCGCCATGCACCAAACCGATCTGCTGTTGGTGCTCCTTCCCAAGCGTGATCTCGGCTTCGACATAGCCGGGCTCGATCACTGTGAGCACACATCCGATGTGCTTCATGAATTCCTGGCGTTCCAGGTGGTTAATGATCGTCTGGCGGAAGTCTGGGTTTTTTACGGTGAAGTTCATGGTGCAAAAGTAGCACCGTCCCATGTCAACTTTACTTGACATTGCGAACCATGTCAAGTATATTTGACAATGGCTGAACCCAAATTGGTCAATCGCGTCAGAGCTGTGCGCAGCGAGCGTGGCATTACACAGGCCACGCTGGCAGAGCGTGTCGGTGTGAGCAGGCAGAGCATCAACTACATCGAGCAGGGTACCTATGCCCCCTCGGTAGCGCTTGCTCTCCGAATAGCCGCAGAGCTCGGACGGCGCGTCGATGAAATCTTCATTCTGGAGCAGGAGTAACGCATGCAATCATCACAACCTATGAGTAGCATCCACAGCGTAGAATCGATGATCAAGCACGATGAAATCCTGCGATATCGCAGCTTTCAGACGGCGTACGTCGTGCTCATCGCAAGCCTCGCGCTCATGATGGGCGTCGGAGGAATCTACCTCTACTTCCTTCCAGAGCTCGAACTCGTGGGTATCACACTCGTCCTGACAGCGATGCTGATTGGAGCAGTGTACATGATCGCTCTCAAGGTCCGTGGCATAGTTGGAGCCGCTAGCGAGGTGGTGCTGAGTACGCGCGAGCAACGCAAGGCAGCGCGCAACGAGATCATGATCCGGGGTGCATTGTTCGCGGTGTTCATGACGGTGTTCACGTGGCTCACTGACGACGACGCAAGCCCCCTCAAGCTCGCCTTCACAGGTGTCTTCAACTTCGTTTTCTGGTCACTCGGAATGTATGCGTACTACGTCATCCGCGGCAAGCGGAAGTCCGCACGTGACGCATCGGAGGGCGATGCCGTATGATACGACGAGCATTTCGGTGGTTGGGCCTCGACCATCTCCTTCCGCACGACGAGTCCGACGAGATTGTACGTGCCATTCGGCACCGATCAGCGCACACAACAATACGACTCACCGTCATCGGCTGCATCCTCGTCAGCGCCGTGTTGCGCATCTGGTTTCCAGAGCTTGAGCAGACAACCATTACCCTTGCCATCGTCGCACTCTTCATGATGATCACCAGCAGTCTGATCAACTCCTATCATGGTGTTGACAACGCCGAGGAGGAACTGCGCGATCGGGAGCCAACGCCGCAGCATTCCATGTTTCGAACATTCGTCTCGCTCTTCGTACTCACCTACGCAGGAGTGGCCCTCACAGATATGCTGTTCGAACGAGTCGCGCCAAGCGAGCTCGACCTCTTGGGATATGCCGTACAAGCCGCAATGTTTGCGGGCTTCTTCACGATTGGAAACGCAAAGAAAAACAAGCGCACGACACGTTCGTCATAGTGCATCGACACACTATTGTGGTGGAATGCTATGAACATGAACAAGCTCACAGTCAAGGCCCAAGAGGCCGTGCAACAGGCGCAAGAACTCGCCGGCGAGCACTCCAATCAAGTCCTTGAACCGCTTCACCTGCTTGGAGCCTTGCTGGCTGACCAAGAAGGTGTGGTTGGACCTATTCTCTCGAAGGCTGGCGCGCAGACATCGGTGGTTGCGCAGAAGGTAACAGATGCCATCGCTGCATTGCCGAAGGTGCAAGGGGCTGGTGGCATGGGTATCTCGTCTGACGGACAGAAGGCGCTACAGGATGCCTTCGCTGAAGCATCAAAACTGAACGACGAGTATGTGAGTACCGAGCACCTGTTGCTTGGCATCGTTGGATCGAAGTCGAATGCTGGACAGATGCTTCGTGATCAAGGCGTCACGCGCGACGTTGTCCTCAAGGTTCTCAAAGACATCCGCGGCAATCGTCGAGTGACCGGACAGAATGCGGAGGAAACGTATCAATCACTCGAGAAGTATGCGCGTAATCTCAACGAAGAAGCACGCAAAGGGAAGATCGATCCGGTGATCGGTCGCGAAGAAGAGATCCGTCGAGTTCTTCAAGTACTCGCACGCCGCACGAAGAACAACCCTGTCCTCATTGGTGAGCCTGGTGTTGGTAAGACGGCCATTGTCGAAGGCATTGCCCAGCGCATTGTCTCGCAAGACGTGCCGGAAACACTTCGTTCGAAGACGATTTACTCGCTTGACATGGGTGCGTTGATTGCAGGAACCCAGTACCGAGGTCAGTTCGAAGAGCGTCTCAAGGCTGTAATCAAAGAGGTTGCCGACTCAAACGGTGAGTTTGTGCTCTTCATCGACGAGTTGCATACCCTCATCGGTGCAGGTGCTACGGGTGGTGCAATGGACGCGGCAAACATTCTCAAGCCAGCGCTTGCGCGTGGTGAGTTGCGCGCCATCGGCGCAACTACGCTCGACGAGTACCGTCAGCACATCGAAAAAGATCCCGCACTTGAGCGTCGCTTCCAAAAGGTGCTCGTGCAGGAACCAACCGTTGACGACACCATCAGCATCCTACGCGGACTCAAGGAACGCTACGAAGTGCACCACGGTGTGCGCATCACTGATGCAGCAATCGTGGCTGCTGCGCAGCTCTCGAACCGCTACATCACAGACCGCTTCCTGCCCGACAAAGCCATTGACCTTGTCGACGAAGCAGCGTCGAAGCTGCGTATCGAGATTGATTCCATGCCCGAAGAGCTCGACTCACTGGAACGCCGCATCCGTCAGCTCGAGATCGAGCGGCAGGCGTTGTTGAGGGAGTTGGGCTCGTAACCGCCCTATTCCCACCCTTACTTGAGCGTATAGCTCTTCAGCATCTCGATAGCCCCCTTCAACTTCTTACCGAAGATGATCTGGGATGGGGTTTCAATGCGAACGGTAACACCAAGCGACGGCGCGAACCAGTAGTAGTGGAATGTGCTGTAATCAGATACAACGGTACCGTTTTGCGTGACTACGCGTGACACCGTGATCTTGATCTTGACTGTACGAACCTGAGTTCCAGAGATCGTTACTTGTTCTTCTGATACGCGTTCGCTGGCGATACGTCGTGTTGTTTCGACAACAACACCGTTGACATTGTCGCGATCGATGTTGAAGAGATTGCTCGACACACCGCTCGTGATCGGCATGCGGATCCAAACCTGATCATACCACGCATCCCAGCTGCTACCACGAACAACAATATCATTGTACTTGTCGACGGAATAGAACGATGAATCAGTATTGCTGCCCTTGACAACCCACACGTCAGTTTCGTCGTCAAACACAATTCCTGACGCGACAACAGAATCCGTGTGCGTCTTTTCCGAACCGGCAACCACTGCCCCGTTTGTATCCGTGTCGTACGTTTCAAACGTATACGTCGACCCAACGCGTGGCATCGATGTTGTGGTAGCATTGTCAGGTGTCGTTGACGTTGAACAGGCAGCGACAACAATTGCAAGTGACACCAGCAGAGTTGCAAACTTCATGGTCGTTCTTTCGGTACGTAATGTTGAATATGTTGTGTTGAGGCATTCAAATGAAAAGGTCGCGACGTGATGTCGTCGCGACCTTTGTGAAATCAGTCGTGCGGGAACACCTACGGCATCAGCGCCACTGGCGCAGAAACTCGAGGCGCTCTTGAAGTTGTGCAACTGGCACGAGGAGCTTTTCCTTGCCGAAGATGCCTTCTTCTTGTGAGCCGAAGACGAGCTCGTAATCCTTGCTCATCACGATTGCTTCTTCTGGACAGACTTCTTCGCAGAAGCCACAGTAGATGCAGCGAAGCATGTTGATTTCGAACTTCTCTGGATACCGTTCCTTTTCCTTCTCTGTTTCAGCCGCGCGCACTTCGATGGCAAGCGCTGGGCATACACGCGAGCAGAGTCCGCATGCAACGCAACGTTCGCCGTCCTCTTCTTGGACAAGGACTGGACGTCCGCGATACGAGCCTTCCGGGATCCACCGTTCTTCTGGATACTGACGTGTGAACTTCGGCTTGAACATCTGCTTGAGAGTCAGGCCGAGCCCCTTGGCAATCTCAGGGAGATAGATTCGCTCCCAAAAGGTGAGTCGCTGAGCTTCTGTATTCGACGAGATATTTGCCATAGCTGTCTGGTACCGTTCTTGAGTTCAACGAGTGCTTAGTTGAAGAAATACACGCCAAGTCCAGTAAGGATGACGTTGGCGAGAGCCAGTGGAAGGAGGATCTTCCAACCGAGGTTCATCAGCTGATCGTAACGGAAGCGTGGAAGCGACCAACGAATCCAGATGAACACAAACACGAGCGCAAACGCCTTTGTCAGGAATGCAACATGACCGATGATGACCATCGGGATCGATGTTGCTGGCAGACCAAGAATTGCGGCATCGTCAAGGAATGGAATTGCATCCCAACCGCCGAGATACAACGCAGCCATGATGCAGCTTGATGCAAGGATGTTTGCGTATTCAGCGAGGTAGAGCAGACCGAACTTCATGCCCGAGTACTCAGTGTGATATCCACCGACGAGCTCCGGCTCTGCTTCTGGAAGGTCAAATGGTGCGCGATTAGTCTCGGCAAGTGCCGTGATAAGGAACAAGATGAACCCAAACGGCTGGAGGAAGACAAGCCAGATGTGTTCGCTCTGCCACGTGATAAACTCAACCAAGTTCAACGTACCTGCGATCAGCACCACGCCAACGATTGCCAAGCCCATCGAGAGCTCGTACGAAATCATCTGCGCCGACGAGCGTAAGCCACCCATGAGCGAGTACTTGTTGTTCGAGCTCCAACCCGCAAGCGCTACACCGTAAACGCCAACGGACGTCATGGCAAGCACCGCAAGGACACCAATGTTCATGTTCGGTGTCATCGTGAGCGAGTAGAGTGTACCACCGATGTCGACAGGCGGCGTGAAAGGAATCACCGCAAACACGGTGACGGATACCCCGATGGCGATGATCGGCGCCAACAAGTGGAACTTGTAATCTGCAGCTGCAGGAACAACGTCCTCTTTGAGGTAAAGCTTAATCACGTCGGCAAACGACTGGAACAGACCCCATGGGCCTACCCGGTTTGGACCGATACGATTCTGAATCCACGCAGCGATCTTCCGTTCAGCAAGAACCATGTAGGCCGCCGCGACGAGCATGAGGTTGACAAGAATGCCAGCCTGTACAAGGACGATGATCAGTTCTGTTGTAGACATGGGCTTACTGTGGTTTCAGGACATGTGATTCATACACAACACCGACGGGATCTGGCGACGATGCCTTGCCAAGGACGAGTCCATGGTAGGCATTAAGAAGCTCGTACGACATTCCATTGAATTGCTGTACGTGCGCTGCGATATCGGCAAAGACATCCGAGCTCGATGTGTAGTTCCACGTTGCACCAAGCTGCTGCGCGATGCTCCGCAGGATTTGCCATGCTGGACGGCAGTTACGCTGCTCCCCTTGCGACCAACGGTCGTTCGGTGCACCGAACTTGTCCCAACGGCTCATCTTCATGCCCATCGAACGAAGGTTCTCCTTCGTCACAACAGCTGGCTCGAAGCGCTGTACGCGATGGAGTGTGTTCGTGAACGTACCTTCTGATTCTGCCCATGTAGACATCGGCAGGAACACATTTGCTTGCTTTGCTGTGACAGTATCGTGCGAGCCAATGACGATCAGTGTATCAACACTCGCTGAGGCATCAGCAAGGGATGGATGTGCACTGAGATCTTCTGCCATCACGATAAGCGCCTTGACGTCTCCGCGCTTGATGCGATCAGCCATAGCATCAATGCCATGTCCGTCACCGCGCGGTGCGATGCCGACCGTGTGCGCGCCAATTGCGTTCGGGCTCTTGTCGTTGACACGCAAGAACTCGTCGCCAAAGGTGTGGTCGTTATGCTTGATGTAGTCGACGTTGCCCGTCTTGAGCACGTCGTGTGCAAGGCGTGCGAGCACGTAGTTGTCTTCGTTCGATGCATGGGCAGAACCAACAACGGCAATCTGCGAGCCCTTGAGGTTGCGCAGTGCAGAAGATGCTGCTTCAAGCGCTTCATCCCACGATGCAGCAGCGAGCTGTCCGTTCGTACGAACCATCGGACCGCTCAAGCGTGCTTCGTTGACAAGTGCTGGTGTCGTGAGACGACCCGTATCGCACATCCAGTACGTGTTGACATGCATGTTCGTACGTGGCTCTGTGCGGAGCACTTCGTTGTTCATCACGCCGATCTTGATGTTGCAACCACGGGCGCAACCTGGACAGATCGAATCGGTGAACGACATTTCCCATACGCGTGCCTTGAAGCGGAAGTCGATGCTCGTGAGCGCACCTACGGGGCAGATGTCGATCACATTCATCGAGTACTCGCTATCGAACGTCGTGTCTGGGAACGTGCGAATCGTCACCTTATCGCCACGCTGTACAAACGACAGAACTGGCTGCTTAGCAACTTCATCGGCGAATCGAATACAGCGTGAGCACGAGATGCAACGCTCGCCGTCGAACATGACGTTCGGGCCGAGCTCGACACGCTTTTCCTTGTGCGTCTTTTCTTCCGCGAACCGGCTCTTGCCCTTCGAGTGCATGAAGGCATACTCTTGGAGCTTACACTGGCCTGCTTCGTCGCAGATCGGACAGTCCAGCGGGTGGTTAATGAGCAGAAACTCCATGACGGCGTTTTGCGCGCCTTCCGTCTTCTGACTCGTCGTATCCACGATCATTCCGTCAGCTACAGGCGTCGCACATGCGATCTGCATCTTCGGGAACCAATTCACAACCGGAGCACCATCGTCGCCGTACATCAGCGATCCGTCGGTGTCCTTCTTGTGCGTGCCAACGTTGACGAGGCACATGCGGCAGTTCCCCGCTACGCTCAGCGCAGGGTGCCAACAGAAATGCGGGATGGTAATCCCGTTGTCGAGAGCGGCCTCAATAATGGTCTTGCCTGGGGCTGCCTCGATGATGCGACCGTCAATGATGATTTGGGGCATTGCTGTCCTTCCTGTTTCCGATCGAACGCGTACGTCCTGAATCGAGCAAACATACGAGAATTCAACGTCTTCCCAGCGTGGTCACCTGTTACCTATCTTCGAAGAATTGTTTCCGTAGCGAAGGATGGTACGATGGTTCGGTTTCTGACAGTGGCGGCGTGCTGCATGGTGCTCAGTGTTGCGGCGTTTGCGCAAACATCACGCACCTATTTGCCGGCATCGTTGAGCTACCTCGTGCCTACGGGTCTCCTCGCGGATAGTCTGGGTGCCGCTCCTGGACTCGGCTTTTCCATCGGATACGAGGTCCAGCTGGATCGTCATCACTGGCGCGCTGGCGTCCGCGGTACATGGATGCAGTCTGCCCTTGGTAAGGGGCTCGGAGGCGACTTCGCTGACTACATGACGATGTACTACCAGCTTCTCGCAACGATCCGCTACAGTGTATTCAAACATGGCTGGACGCCATACGCGCAAGCTGAGGGTGGCCTGGGTTTTTTGGCGCTCAATAAGGTCGTCAACAACATGCCGATCCGACTCGACGAGGTATCGGCCGTACGCGGCTCCTACGGGGCATCACTGGGCGTGCTGATCCCTATCTCCGACGTGATGGATGTAGATGTAAGCGGACGGTACAGCTATGCAGCCATCGATGATGGATACGCGCTTCTCGGTGTGCATGCCGGCGTGAGTTACACCCTACGCTGATTATTCACTAGCGGGCTTCTGCTCTGAGCCGCACGAGCGGTCGAGCATGGAAATTGACGATTGCACACCGCTACGCGAGGCATGCGCGTGAATCTCAGGCTCGAGTTCTGCCTCGGCAATACGCCAGATGTTCTGACACGGGAACCGATTCTCGTACATGGCTCGTCCGATCACGACGCTGTCGACATTCCGCGGCACGCGTGACTGGAGTTCCCAGAGATGCTCGGGCGATGCAATGCCCCCTGCCATCGTGATGCGGAGCTTTGCTACGTCGGCAATACGAAGAATGGTATCGATGTCCTCACCGCTGAGATTCCCCTCCCAGTCGACCTCGGTATAGATAATGCGCTGTGCGCCTAGCGCTGCGACATGTCGGATGTAGACGTCGTCGGCAATGCGCTGTCCGTTCCCAACATCAATCGCACCGTCGTGTCCGCGCACACTGAAGATCACGCGGCTCGGACCAAAGCTTCGAATCAGTGCAGCTGTTTCGTCGGGAGCGTTCCACGCTTCAACGTTGATCGCGACACGATACACGCCAGCGTCAAGGAGCGCACGATACGCGTCGATCGACTGCTGACGGGAGATGAATTGAATGGGAACATCCACTGCACGCTGCATCTCGATCACCGACTGTGTATTACGTGGATCATACACGCCGCGAAGCGAATCAATGTCGGTTACGTGAATGCACTTGGCGTTCTCACGACGCCACAGTTGTGCCAACTCGACGGGATGATCGCTGATCTCAGAATACAACCGCTCTGTACCCTCGACACCACGAATACACCGCAAGGCATGCCCTTGGGTGAGATCGATCGCGGGAATGATCAACAGTTGCATGGAGATGATTAGCTCGTGAATTGAAGCGCTAGGCGAATCAACCGATCAGCCGAGTCGTGCGCTTCTGGATGTGAAGCGAGTGCGGCCTTGACGGACTTCTCTGCAGCTGCTCGCGTAAAGCCGAGAGCTTGCAGCGCAGAGATAGCATCTTCCACATGCTGCGTTGCACCACCTACGGTCTGCAACTGTGATCCTGGCACGATGTGCAGGAACTTGTCGCGAAGCTCGATAACAAGACGCTCGGCAGTTTTCTTTCCGATGCCCGGCAGACGCTGCAATGCAATCACGTTGCTCCCAACGATTGCCGCCTGGAGTTCTCCAATCGATGTGGCCGAAAGCATACCAAGCGCGATGCGTCCGCCGATTCCCTGAATCGACGTGAGCAGTCGAAACGCGTCGCGTTCCGCAGTAGTTGCGAAGCCAAACAGACTCATCGCGTCCTCACGGACAACCATGATCGTGAATAACGTCACGTTTTGTCCTACCGCAGGAACGACATCAGCTGTCGACAACGGCACGCTCACCGCATAGCCAACGCCATTGCAGTCAATAACGACGTCCATTCCTTGTGCGTGGGCAACGCGCCCTGTGAGTTGTGCAATCATGGTGCGCAAATATCGGGAGGTTCCGATGAACAAGGTATCCATTGGACGTGAAGCCGAACAAATAGCTGCTGAATACCTTCGCGATCACGGCTACAACATCCTCGACCAGAACTACACGTTCAAACACATGGGCGAGCTCGATATCGTTGCAGAGATCGACGCAACTATCGTCATTGTCGAGGTTCGCTTCCGTCGCTCCCGCAACTATGGGAGTCCCGAGGGCTCCCTCACTCCACGAAAACTCCGGACCATCCGACGCGTCGCGCAAGCATGGTTGGCACACCATCGACGCCTCTCCTGCGCCGTCAGATTCGATGTCATTGCCGTTGAGCTCATTGATGGCGACACGCAGATCCGACACCACCGCAACGCCTTCTAGACCGTGATGCGGGAATCATCGCAGGGCGTATCTTCGCCTTCTATGTGGCAATATCTCCTCAAACGTGTGGTGCTGTTCATCCCCACACTGTTCATTATCACGCTGATCTCTTTCGGCGTGAGCCGTCTGGCTCCCGGCGACCCAGCTGCTGCGAAGGTTGGACAAGGATCCGAGGGTGGCATGCGTGGCAATAGCACGCTTAACGACAAGAGCGCACAGCTCCTGCGTGAACAATGGCACCTCGATAAGCCCATCTGGCAGCAATACGTGATCTGGACAGGGGGCCTCCTCTGCTTCGACATGTCGAAGGTCTTCACCGGAGGCACCACCCAGTGGTCTGCCGCAACATGGACAGGACGTCCGGACTTTGGGCGGTCGTTTCAAGACAACCGACCGGTCTTCGATAAAATGGTTGAGCGCGTTCCGGTGACGCTCGCAATGAATCTCATCGCCATCATCATTGCCTACCTCATCGCCGTCCCACTCGGCGTGTACAGCGCAACACATCCAGGTACGCTCGCAGACCGTACATCGACGTTTATCCTGTTTGCGCTGTATTCACTGCCCGTGTTCTGGATCGGAACACTTGCGCTGACCTTCTTCGCGAATCCTGAGTTCGTATCAATCTTTCCATCGAGCGGTTTGCGCTCGCCGAGCTTCTCCACATCGTGGCCCTTCTGGAAGAAGTGGCTCGATTACGCATGGCACCTTGCACTTCCGATGATCGTGTACGTCTACGCCGACTTCGCCTTCATTTCGCGACAAATGCGTTCGTCGA
Source organism: uncultured Melioribacter sp. (assembly GCA_964432155.1). Lineage (GTDB taxonomy): Bacteria > Bacteroidota > Ignavibacteria > Kapaibacteriales > Kapaibacteriaceae > UBA10438. The sequence goes on from CAYSMF010000002.1 coordinate 191,022, forward strand.
TGTTGGAAGTTATTCGTCAGGATTACGTGCGTACAGCACGTGCAAAGGGACTCTCGGAGCGCTCGGTCATCTACCGTCATGCACTACGCAATGCGCTTATCCCACTCATTACACTCGTAGCAGCACTGATCCCAAACCTCATCGGAGGTTCGGTGATTATCGAGTCGATCTTCTCACTGCCGGGAATGGGCGAACTCTCCTTCAAGGGGCTTGTTGCGCGCGACTATCCAATGATCATGGCCGTGTTTACGGTTTCAGCAGTGCTGACACTTGTTGGTATGCTGGTGGCAGACGTTCTCTATAGCATTGCTGACCCACGCATCTCGTACGGACGAAAGGCATCATGATGAGTACAGAAGGTGAAAGCTACGGCGCCTTTGTACGGCGTCAATTCCGCAAGAGTGCGTTTGGGATGATCAGCGTGTGGGTCGTTGGTGTGATTGCCGTTGTTGCAATCTTCGCCGACATCCTGGCGAACGATAAACCAATCATGTGTTCATTGCGCGGCGAGGTATCATTCCCTGTTGTGAAAGAGATTGGCGTCTCGCTTGGTGTTACCCAATGGAACGCTGAGTTTGCCACGGCCGACTGGAAAGCGCTTCCGTACGACTGGGCAGTGTTTCCTCCAATCCCCTATGCACCGGGTAGCACAGACAAGCGTCTGGTGACGCTCGCTGAGCGCGCACCTTCCGGAGCTCACTGGCTCGGCACAGACCACCTCGGACGTGATGTACTGGCAGGATTGATTCATGGTTCACGCTACGCACTCAGCATCGGCTTCGTTGCTATGTCTATTGCGCTTGCCATCGGCATCGTGCTCGGTGCACTTGCCGGATACTTTGGTGGCGGAATCGATATCCTGATCTCTCGTCTGATCGAAATCGTTATCACATTCCCACGGTTCTTCCTGATCATCACCATCGTTGCACTCGTCGAATCGGGCACGCTGTGGTTGATCATGGCCTTGATCGGATTAACTGGCTGGACGTCGATCGCGCGTTTCATGCGCGGCGAGGTCCTGCGTGTTCGGAATCTTGATTATGTAAGTGCGGCAACAGCACTTGGATACTCAACGCCACGCATCATCTTCCGTCATGTAATGCCCAATGCAATCGCACCCGTCCTGATCTATGCAGCGTTCGGCATTGTGAGCGCCATTCTGTTCGAGAGCGCGCTGTCCTTCCTCGGATTCGGCGTACCACCGACGGTGGTTACGTGGGGCAGTGTGTTGCACCATGCACGATCAAGCACGTATTCCTGGTGGCTTGCAATCTTCCCTGGCGCGATGATCTTCATCACCGTGAGTGCGTTCAACCTTATCGGCGATGCGCTGCGCGATGCGACTGACCCGCGTCTGCGTTCATAACATGCGGTGATTACGGCGCCAGACGTTCAGTAACCCATCCGCTGTCACTTCGACGGTAGCGAATGCGATCGTGCATCCGTGAAGGACGTCCCTGCCAAAACTCAATGCGCAGCGGTGTTAGCCGGTAACCTCCCCACGTTGGCGGCAACGGGATCTCTCCGTCAGCAAACTGCTGCTGCATCGCCGTAAAGGACTGCTCAAGCTCTTCGCGTGATGCAACGACGGTACTCTGATGAGATGCCCATGCTCCAAGCTGACTTTCACGTGGACGTGAATGGAAGTACGCTTCGGATTCTTCGCGAGAGACGCGCTCGACGGTACCTGATATGCGAATTTGACGCTCGAGTTCTGGCCAGAAGAACAGTAATGCTGCAACAGGATTCTGTTCCAGACACTGCCCCTTTTCACTCGCGTAGTTCGTGTACCACACGAAGCCCGTTTCATCAATACCCTTGAGCAGCACTGTGCGCGCCGAGGGCACGCCGTGCGCATCGGCAGTGGCGAGTGTCATTGCTGTTGGCTCGGGCAATTGCGCAGCGAGCGCTTCATCAAACCATGCACGGAATTGCTGCAATGGATCAGCATGAACTGATGCTTCAGTGAGTTCCTCGCGCTTGTATTCTTTGCGAAGCGATGCGATGTCGTGTTGCATAGACGTTTACCGACCAGTAACGATGAATGGAAGGTGAATGTCCGATCGACCATCAGCGGTGGTGAGGACGTATGTGCCTGGCAGGATCTGTGACGTATTCATGTGCGATACTCCTGATGGAAGCTCCAGTGTTGCAACCACTTCTCCCGTCACGGAGACGACACGCATGTTCACACTTCCATCGAACGACGACATGACGCGCAACGGCTGTCCTTGCGTGACAGGATGCGGACCAAGAACGCGCATCCGCATTGATTCGCGCTCATCACCGTTAACCGATACAACCGACGATTGCTTTTCACATAGGATGTCGTTGTCGGGATCAAGAACGAGTTCACGCGGAACCCAGCCAAGGTCGAGATCAATTGTCTGCGTACGCTGCGTCATCAGGATCACGGTATCACGTGTCGTGCCCGGACCGAGAATGCGCACACGCACCGGCATGTGGAAGACGTCAGGCACGTTCGTCGCAGACTGTGTCTGCGAGATCGTCACACGATACGCGTACTGGGCACCACCTGGCAACGGACGAATCACAGCATCGAAAATCGGATGTCCAGCCTTGACGAGCCACTGATGAAAAAAGGTCGACCATGCGACGGGTGGATTCGGAATCTGTGATTCAAGAAACTCCATGAACTGGTAGGTCTGCGCCGAACTCTTTGCATAGGCTTTGATGTAAGCACGAAGAGCCGGGAAAAAGGCATCATCACCCACCATGCGTCGCATCATGTGATACACCCACGATGACTTGTAGTACGTCGTGTTCACATTGAAGATGATACCAATCGGGATATCGTAGATCGGTGGCTCGAGCAGGCCCACCAGCATGTACTGTCCGCGCTTTGCCCAGAGGACATTCATGTACCCGGGATTGCCAGCATAATGCTCGGCCCAGAGCGCTTCACCCCATGTAGCACCGCCCTCGTTCAACCAGATATCCGCCCACGTTGCACACGTCACCTCATCACCAATCCACTGGTGCGCGACTTCGTGTGCGTATCCAAGCTCCTGATCCCCGACCAGCCAGCGGCGGTTAACAGTCGTCATGGATTGATGTTCCATACCACCGAACGGCACAGGGCTCACAGCAACATGTCCGTAGGTTGAGTATGGATATCGACCGAAGAACTTCTCGAATGCCGTAAACATCTCGGGCACGTTCTGTACCGCGCGACGTGCATTGAATCGAGTTCCCTGATCATCCACATCAAAATGGTAATTACGAATTGGCATCGTCGTACCATCATCGCGCTTGTATTCTTGCATGTAGAGAACGTACGGTGCGGCGTTCACTGCAAACAGGTACGTCGCCATGATCTGATCATGACGCCATGTTTGCACTGATGCGGTATCTCCATCAGCGACACTATCGATCGGCACGCCGTTCGAAACGGCTGTAAATCCGGATGGAACTCGCACATGTGCTGTGAAGTATGCCTTGTCGTCAGGTTGGTCATTACACGGGAACCAACGGCGTGCATCCTCGGGCTGCGAGAATGTGAAACCGCTCGCATACGGAACGTTGATTGCCTTTGCGTCTTCCTCAGCGAAGAGGTACAGCGCCGCGTCATCGCTACGATTCGCATAATGGATCACGACCTCAACATCTTGGCCTCGACGCAGCAGCGTAGGCAGTTCCATTGTCAATGAGCGCACGTTCTTGCGATGCGTGATGGCACGTCCATTAACAGTTACGGAATCGATTATCAGCGTGGTTGCATCGAATACGATTGCGGTGAGACTATCAGCACGCGCACGAACGACTGCCTTCACAATACCGGTTGCTTTGCGCTCGCCTCGCTTCGCGCGCGGTGTCTTGAGTGCGGAGTACCAATCAAGTGTAACGTCGTATGACTGCACGTCGATTGCCGTGTCGATCACTTTGCGCGGTATCACCTCGCCCATGAGGTGATGGCCATGCAGAGGGCGCAACGATGCCTCCAGCTTCTCATCAGTCACAAGCCATTCAAGAAACGACGGCTTGTCTTCCTGTGCATGCGCCACGACGCCTGCCATTGCAATACCGAGAGCGCATACGATTACGCGAAGCTTGTGCATCATGGTACCAATCGAATTGAGGACTGGGAAATGTTCAGACGTTACTACGCTCCATGCGGACCCGTGCGTGGGAGTGGCGAACGATCGCGGACGTAGTGATCCATCCACCAACGCATATCTGCATTGGATTCGTTCCGCCTTCCAGCCAACACGTGATCGGCATTGTCGTACATAATCAGTTTATACGGATGATGAAGTCGCTGGAGCTCGAGTGCGAGATGCAGAGAGTGATCAGCATCAACACGACGGTCGCCCGTTCCATGAAGAACGAGCAACGGTGTGGTCGTACACAATTGATCTGCCCACATCACTGCGCTTCTGCGTTCGGCTTCCTGCTGCACGACTGCATCCGACGGCAAATGTTTCATCATCGTCTTGCGAATGTAGGCTGATGCATCAACGGCATTGATGCGCGTCGGAGCTCCGAATGTGACGGCGGCACGGAACCGATCTGTGCGTGTGAGCATCATGAGTGCCATCATGCCACCGCGGCTTCCGCCGATCAGACCAATACGCTCACGGTCTACATACCCAAGTCCGTCGAGCAACGGCAGCAAATTGAGTGCGTCATCAACATCACCAGCACCCCACTCCTCGATGTCGCCTTCTGAGCCCCCTACCCCGCGGTAGTTCGATGCGATCGCCACGTAGCCCCAGGATGCATACATCCCGATGAGTGGCATGGCCGTCTCTGCGGTGAGCGCTCCACGAGGTCCACTGCCGCCGCGATTGAACACAATGGCGGGGAACGATGCTGGTCCGGCAGGGGGCAATGCTAGGAAGCCACGTATGCGGCGTCCATGACTCGCATACTCAATGGCATAGAGTGTTACGGCTTCAAATCGCGCGAGATCTTCACCCGTAAGCGCACGACGAGCCATGGAGAGCGAGCTCGACGGAATCGCGAGCGGCTCGGCAGAGAGGAGCGTACCATCAATCATCATCGTTAGCGCTTCGAACGCTCGCGGTACTTCTTTGCAAGACGCTTGTGACGATTGCTGAGCTCGAGCTCGCGTCCGTCGATGAAGGCATGAATCACATTGTTCGCCTTGCTGTCCATCGCATCACCGGTGCTTACGAAGAGCGTTGCGCTCTTCCCCACTTCAAGTGAACCATACGTTGCACCCACACCAAACATTTGCGCTGGCCAGAGCGACAGACCACGCAGCGCATCCAGCTCCGACAAGCCGAATGCACGCGCCGTACCAGCATGAAACGGAAGATTCCGCTGCTGCCATGCACCATCGTCTGAGAATGCAAATGGGATTCCAGCCTTCGCTAGCGTGGCTGGCAATGTAAATGGCGAGTCGTATCCGTCTTCGTCACGTCGTGGAAGTGCATGGACACGTGGGATGATAATCCCGACGCCGGCACGCTGTAATTGCTCAAGCATGAGCGGTGCATCGACGGCACCGCTGAGGATGACGCGTACATTCATCGCTTGTGAAAAGTCGAGAACGCTCTCGATCTGGCGACGCGTAGCACACTCGACGATGACAGGGACTGAATCTTCGAAGACGCAGCGCATGGCTTCGAAGCGAATATCGCGGAGCGAGGTATCAATGCCGGCACGCGCCTTTTCTGAGTAACCACGAGCAGCTGTGAACAGGTCATACACTTGACGAACATTTTGCTCGATGTCTTTGCGCTGTTCATCGGCACTCTTGCGCTGCCACCATGCACTCGTGATCTCCATCGATGGCCAGGAGAGGAGCAGACCTGATACACGCTTGACAGCGAGGTCTTCGCGCGTCCAGCCATCAAGACGCATCAGCGAGCTTTGACCAGAGACGAGTCCACCCTGCGGTGTGCTGTTGGCAAGGAGAATTCCATTTGATCGAACAGTAGGAATAATCTCACTGTCGGGATTATACGCTGTTTCTGCGCGCGCATTTGGATTCAGCGAACCAACCTCTCCGAAATCACGAGTTGAACGAACTGCGTCAATCTCGGTCAATCCAAGTGTTGTTGATGGCGCGATAAAGCCAGGATAGACGCGGGCACCCTTGCAATCGATTGTGCGTGCATCAGATGGAATCTGTGCTGTTGGACCAAGTGCCGTGATGACACCCTTGTCGAACACAATCGTACCATTTTGAATGGGCGCACCAACGGCCGTGTGAAGTGTGGCGTTGATCAGGGCGATCGGCTGGCGCTGTGGAGCACCAGGAATTTCGTCTCCAGCATGGAGTACGCTGCTTACCACAAGTGTGGCGAGCGCGACGAGAGTCAGGTAACGTTGCATGGCAACAAACTTACTCCAAAAAAAAGGGAACCCCCAGACGTCACCACTCGTCTAGGGGCTCAGCGTCCCGGGCACTAAAGCGCCACAGAGACATCACAAATGTATCACGAAACTGCAATTATGTGCGCAGTTTTGTCACGCAAATTTTGTCAGTTGAAAAAATCTAACGATGTTTGTGGCCCGTACGGGGTGTAGCGTAGCCCGGTTAGCGCGTCTGCTTTGGGAGCAGAAGGTCGCAGGTTCGAATCCTGCCACCCCGACAACAGAATGCCCTCGTCAGCATTGAGCTGACGAGGGCGTTTTCTTTTGGGGCATCCAAAAGCGGTTAGAGGGCCGCCAGCTTCTTGAGATCGACCGAGGCTGCGATCGAGCGGACCGTTTCGAGGGATGTTTGGTTTGTTCCCGTTACTTCGAGAACAAAACGTCCGCCCAGCGAATAGACCACGGTAGCATTCTTGCTGTCCTTCTTCAAGCTTTCAAAACCGTTAATCATCGGATCATCAGTCTGGAAGGTCTTGGAGATCTCTGTGTCGTTTTCCATCGCAATTGGGAGCGAGAACACAGCCGTGGCTGATTCCCACCCACTCGCCGAGGCATTGTAGTCTACCAGTGTTACCGTCACACGCGCCCCCGACTGTGCTGTGTAGGACGCACTGACGCGCGACAGGGACATGCCAGGCGTGGACACCTGCTCTGTTGTTGGAGTGCCGGAGGTATACCCGGCAATCGATACGGGCAGGTATTGCTTCAATGATGCGGCTGGCATTGCAAGTGTGTCGCCCTTCGCGCGACGAGCATCGCGGCGCTCAGTTACGAGCTTCATTGCCTTCGCCATTTCGGAGTCTTCTTCGGGAAGTCCAAACAAGTCCTCAGAGGCTTGCGTGTCTTGTGCAGGCAAGTCGGCAGGCGCGTCACCTTGGCCGGCGCAACCAACCATGATGACTCCTGCAACGAGCATCGAGATAATAAAACGGAACTGCATGCGTGATCTCGCGGAGAATGTTGAAGAATGGCGGTAACTTTCAGCTATCACACGGCGTTGTACCGTTGTTACCACACGCCAAAACTACGAGTAAATCATGGCATTCATGAACAACAGCGTTCCTGTGTTTTCACGGTCGATCTTCCTTGCACTTGCCTTTTGCGGACTCCTTGGTGTAGGCGCGCAGGGTGCCAGTTTCGACGATGGTCAGGCGCACGGCACGCGTTTTTTTGCCCCTTCGCTAACGACGAATGAACGACTGCCGAATGGATTGTCAAATCCGGCAGAGCCCACAATCATCATCCGGTACCTCGGCTATCGTTGTTCGCATTGCGTCGAGCACCTGCGATATGTCAACGAACACGCTGCGAAATTGCGCGCACTTGGTGTGCGTGTGATTGCCACAAGTCCTGATCCTGCGTCTCGTTGGCACGACCTTGTCCGTCGCCTCTCGATTGACACACTCACGTTCCGATACGTGAGCGATCCCAACAACGAGCTCGCTGAACAACTCGGCGCAACGCCAGTCCTGAACGATACCATGTTCGACGCGCATGCCGTGATTGTCGCACGTGACGGTCGCGTCACGCTGAGCGTTATCTCCGACCAGCCCTACATGGATGTTGAGCGAATGATTGCTCATGCCGTTCCTCCAGCGGCGATGATGCTCGAGAGTGCACAGAGCATCGATCAATACCTGACCTCCCCCATTGCTGTGACGCGAATTGCAACTGCTGACGATGGAATTACCGCACCGATCGATCTCGATTTTGCGCGGAGCCCACTCCACGGCAACGATCTCTGGGTAGTAACTGCTGAACCCAAGGGTCACGCTATCACGATCCTGCACAATGCTGGCACGCCGCAGCAAGCGATTCGCAAGAAGAAGGATTCGCGAGCCTATCACTTCATGTGGCGTACGATGGGCATTGCCATGGGCAACAATGGTTCGTTCGCAACAGCACAGAATGGCGAACCAGGAAACAACGATTTGAACTACATGTTCATGGGACCAACCTTGTGGTCGGCAGACACAGCTGTGTTTGCGTCACGGTACCAGGAGGATAACGACAAGCTCGCATCCCACCTGGACATGCTCCACCAGAGTCCATGGGGTCTCGGAATCGCGCACGATACGGCGAATGTCTACTGGGTTCTCGACGCGCGCTACAAGGACATCTGTCGCTACGACTTTCGCGATCCCCACGAAGTTGGTGGCACCGATCACCGCGACGGCATCATTCATCGATACAGCGATGTCGCCATCACACCGGCAGAGCGTGGACGTCCAGCGCATATTGATCTGGATGCATCGACGGGGTTCCTCTACTACATCGATCCAGGCAAGGGCTCAGTTCACGTGCTCGACACAAAGTCTGGTGAACGCGACCAGCCCCTTGTCCCGCCACGTGAGAGTTCCGAAAATCTCGCTGAGTTCATCAGCATGAAGAATGCGGTTACACGCATGGTTGTCAAGCCTGGAATCATCACAGAGCCTGTTGGACTCGAGGTGTATGGTAATCGTCTCCTCGTGGGCGATCGTGCAACCGGGATGATTCACGTGTTTGCCATCTCCGATACCACTGTCACACGCAAGGGCAGCATCGTTACGGGAGCAACGGCGCTCCACGGAATCACGGTAGGTCCAGATGGACGTATTTGGTTCGTCGACAATGCTCTTGGTGTTGTCGGCCGTTTGGATGTGAGCTCGGCTGTCATGATCTCCACATCTGAGCGTGTACGCACGATCCGCCCCATCGATACCATCACGGTCACCTTGACCAACGGCATAAGGGTGAGTGACAGCCTCCGCGTGCGCTATCGCTTTACGCGCAATGTTGACGGCAGGCAAACATCATGGTCATTCACCGCTCGGCTTCCTGAATTGCAGGCTGGCGAGTCACGGTCGGTGACCATTCCAGTATCCATTCCCGACAGTCTCAGTCTGTGGACGTGCGACGTATCCGTTGTTGCAACCACTGGTGCTGTTGAACGCTCAACAGCCATAACGCTAGTACCACGCAACGTTCGTAAAGCTATCGTCAACGACGAACTCAATGGAACATTCGACATCGTGGGTGCAGTTGCCCAAACCGATCGACGCAACTATGTGCCCTTCACATCGGATGTGTTTACGATCGTTGCCAACGACCTACCAGTGCTGAAGACTGTTCTTTGGAATGCCGGCAGCTTTGGAGAATTAAACGATGTTGACGACGCCGTTGTCCGTTCACTTCTCACGCGACAAATTGAAGTGTTCTTGATTGGCGACGATCCCCTCCTGCTCCGCACCGACCTGCCGGGTGTTACCGCATTCTTCACCGCATTTGGCGCGCGCCTGCGCGGCGTTGATGTTGTCGAGAACGATAACGGCCAACGTGTCATGCGTGGTGTGCTTGCCGACCCAGTCACTGCAGGCATGTCCGACGTCGACGTTCAGCTCCCACGTCTCGACCACCATCGCGGTGGCAAGTACGTGCCGAACATGAAGTTCCAGCTGATCTCGCCAGCACGAGGAATGCTGATACGGGCAGACACCGTGATCTGCGCTGTGCGCAACCAGACGACGACGTATCGATCGATCATTCTTGGTGTTAACGCATCTCGATTCCTCGACGGACAACAGCGCACGCAGATTCTCGACAAGGGGCTTGCATGGCTTGAAGAGTTTGCAAACCAAGACACGATTGATAACCCAACGAGTGTCGACGACATCACGCATAGTGTGCGCAGTGGGATTGATGTGCGTGTTGGAGCAAATCCAGTTGTGACGGGCACGCAATGGAATCTGCGCTCTGCGTCGGATGCACATGTTACCGTTGCACTCTACACCGCAGCTGGTCAACGCGTTGGAACGCTCTACGAGGGTCCATCATCCCAGGCACACGGCACATTGCACGTCGATCATCTCCCGACTGGAGCGTATTTTCTCGTCGGTCGTACAAACGACGATGTTGATCACTGCACGATCATCGTACGGTAAAACACGTGTCCCCACAACGAGTCACACAGCGTAGATCTGCCTCCGACGAACCACCCTACATCTTTGGTCATGATGTCGAGGCCGATCTTGCATTTCTTATCGCAGAGGGAAAGAAGCACCTTCAGCGGTTTAATGTCGACCTCGTATCACGTGCATTCCGTTTCTGTGTGCAGGCTCATAAACTCGACCGTCGAGTAAGCGGAGAGCCATACTATACGCACCCTGCGAACGTTGCACTGATTGTTATCCGTGAAATTCCACTGGATGATGTCAGTGTTGTTGCGGCGCTGCTGCACGATGTTGTTGAAGACACGTCCTTCTCGCTCAAAGATCTACGCGCAGAGTTCGGTGCAGAAGTTGCCGACATTGTCGATGGGGCCACGAAGATCAGCGACGTGTTCAAGAGCCGAGAGATCACGCAGGCCGAAACGTATCGCAAACTTCTGTTGTCGCTCGTCAATGACGTGCGCGTGATTCTTGTGAAGTTTGCTGATCGTCTCCACAACATGCGCACCATTGACTCTCTCTCGAGGGAACGTCAGGAACGCATGGCGCGCGAGACGATGGAGATCTATGCCCCGTTCGCTCACCGATTCGGATTGGGCAACATTAAGTGGGAGCTCGAGGACCTTTCGTTCAAGGTGCTGCATCGTGATGCGTATGACGACATCAAGCGTCAGCTCAACACAACTCGCGAAGAGCGTGAACAGTTTATTGAGCGGTTTAGCAAGCCAATTGCCGAAAAGCTCGCCGAACATGGCGTTGCCTTCGAGATTAACGGACGTCCCAAGCACCTGTATTCGATCTACAAGAAAATGATTGCACAGGGCAAGTCGATCGACGAGCTGTTCGATCTCTTTGCCGTGCGCATCATCCTGGATACCGAAGAAAACAACGACTGCTTTCTTGCCTACGGCATCATCAGTGAGATCTATCGTCCGGTTCCTGAACGCTTCAAGAACTACATCAGCGTTCCGAAGAAGAACGGCTATCAGTCATTACACACCACCGTGATCAGCAATGACGGTAAGCGTGTTGAGGTGCAGATCCGCACGCGGGCGATGCACGACTTCGCAGAGCGTGGTGTGGCGGCACACTTTCGATACAAGGCATCGACTGGTGGTACCGCATCATGGGTTGATTCGACAGACCTTGAGGAGTGGGCCAACTGGGTGCGCGACGTGTTCGAAAACGCTGGTGAAGAAGCGGCGCAGGAACTCCTTGAAAGCTTCAAGCTCAATCTGTACCAGGATGAGATCTACGTCTTTACCCCGAAGGGCGATCTCCGCATTCTTCCAAAGGGTGCGACTCCCCTCGACTTCGCCTTTGATATCCACTCGCAGGTTGGCGCTCGGTGCATCGGCGCAAAGGTCAACGGTAAGATCGTTCCACTCGATCACGCTCTGAACACGGGAGATCAGGTTGTTATCCTGACGTCGAAGAATCAGACGCCGCATCGTGACTGGGAGCGTATTGCTGTTACTCATAAGGCCAAGGCACACATTCGTCGCATTCTCAACGAAGAACGCCGTGCTCGTGTTATTGAGGGCCGCGAACTTTGGGAGAAGCGGGCAAAGAAGCTCGATCTCCACATCAATGACGATACGCTCGAGAAGCTTGTCGTTGGGCTCAAGTACGACAGTCGTACCGACTTTTTTGCCGCGCTCGGAACAGGAGCCATCAGTCCTGAAACAGCCGGCGAAATGATCCTCGAGGCTCTCAGGCCCCCTGCCCCAGCGGAGGCACTGCATGCAGCTGGCACAAAACAACCATCCTTCAGTGCTACTGCCCGTGATCGGTCAAAGGGCGTGTACATCGTTGGTGACGGGAAGCCGAGTGCAAGGGTCATGTTCTCGTATGCGCGATGCTGCAACCCTGTTCCAGGTGACGCTATTGTGGGAATTGTGACAATTGGGAGCGGTATCAAGGTGCACCGGTCGGGATGCCACAATGTGACGAACCTCCAGGAGAAACTCCGTCCGCGGCTTGTTGATCTTGCGTGGTCTGCCTCGCAGGACGGACAATTCCTTGCAGCGGTCAAGATTACCGGTGACGACCGTCCGGGCATGCTTAACGACATCACCAGTGCTGTTGTTGACGTTCAGAAAACGAACATTCGCGGTGTGAACATTGATGCCTACGATGCGAATTTCGAGGGCATTCTCACCGTCTACGTGACCGATACCGACCACCTCCAGAAAATCTTCGATAAGCTGATGAAGATCAAGGGGGTTCGCACCGTCGACCGCTTTGAGGGGTAAGGCCCTCGGTGCGCCGGTGCAATTCGTATATTTGGCAGCATTCATTTACTCCCATTTCACGGATCACCTGCAGTGAGTTTACAGTCGCTTCTGTTTGCCGTGTTCGCAATTGGTGCCGTTGCCTCGGCAATTGCAACGATCACACGCAAGAACCCAGTGGCCTCTGCCATGTCGCTTGTGGCACACTTCTTCATGCTAACTGGCTTGTACCTCACACTGGAGGCGCAATTCGTTGCTGCCGTGCAGGTCTTGGTCTACGCTGGCGCAATCATGGTCTTGGTGGTCTTTGTGATCATGCTCCTGAATGTCGGACGTGAGTCGCAGGCATCGGGCGGGCGGCCCGTGCGCACCACGCTCGGCACACTCCTAGCGGTGCTTCTCGTTGGAATGATCAGCGTTACAATCGCGGCTCGTCCAACAGGACTCAACGCACTGGCGCCGACGGCAACCGAAATCGGAACAACGCAGGCCATCGGACAGTCACTCTTCACGACCTACCTCTTCCCGTTTGAGGCAGTGTCGCTGTTGTTGCTCGCCGCACTCATCGGTGCCGTTATTCTTGCAAAGCGTCACGTTCAGGAAGGTTAAGACCAATGCTACCAACATCGATTCCTCTCGACTATTACCTGATTCTCTCGGCGCTGTTGTTCGTCACTGGTGTTGTTGGCGTGGTAACACGTCGCAACGCGATCGTGATCTTCATGTCGCTTGAGCTCATGCTGAATGCTGTAAACCTCTCGTTGGTTGCGTTTTCATCGTACCTCGGTGATACAGCAGGACAGATGTTCGTGTTCTTCATCATGGCCGTGGCTGCAGCTGAAGCTGCAGTTGGTCTGGCCATTGTGCTTTCGCTCTTCCGTAACAAGCAAACCGTGTACGTTGACGAAGTCAACATCATGAAGTGGTGATCGTATGAAACTCCTCCTTGCCCTTGTATCGATGGTTGTTGTCCTCTCAGCATGCACAACAACAGAGCCTACAGAACCAGTTGCTGAGCAGCTGTCAATGCAGCAGCTCACAATGTCCCCTGGATACTCCTGGTTCATGGCAGAGATGGATTCGTACCTGCCAAAGCAATCAGTGCTCGACGACATCTCGACGAGCATGACAGCGAACGTCAACCGTCGCGTCTGCATCTTCGTCAAGCCATCGTGTTCGTGCCGCGGAACGCAGCGTCTCTTCCCACAAGTTGTTAAGGCGCTTACAGCGGCGAAGGTCGACATGAGCCGCGTTGAAATCTGGTCGATGCGCGGCACCACCGACAAGCATCCATACCAATCAATCATTACCATCGGTGAGCTTCCGGCGATTTATGTGCTGGAGAATAATGCAATCCGTTCGATGGTGAGCGATAAGCAGTATGCCGACACAAACGCAGCGGAGCTGATAGCCAACGCCGTTCGCGACTAAGCTGCACAACTCCGAATGTTCTCAAGGCCCCATCGTTTTCTAACGGTGGGGCCTTCTTCGTTCTCGATTGATATCATATTCAGGAACTCACTCACACCTCTGGGTGTTATTCCCGATGTCGGAATAGATCTATTCCCTCCTCCATCCCTGTTGGCCGTCCGCTCCCCCATCCCTGCGGTCGGCCATTTTTTTTATCTTTGTGGCCCGCGAGCAAGCGTGGCGGAACTGGCAGACGCACTGGACTCAAAATCCAGCGGGCTCAAACCCGTGCGGGTTCGACTCCCGCCGCTTGCACAAACGAGAACGGCCCCTGATACACAGTGTATCAGGGGCCGTTTCGTATTCCGGGTGGGCAGTGAGGGATTTGAACCCCCGACCCTCTGCTTGTAAGGCAGATGCTCTGAACCAACTGAGCTAACTGCCCGGCATTTGATTATCGAGCTACAAACATACGAGATTTCTTGAAATCTCGAATACCTCTACGATACAGCCTCAACTCGGCGTACCCGGCGAACTTTCAGACGGATTGCGCGCTCAATTCCAGCTCTCAGGGTCATGGCCGACATCGAGCATGTTTTGCAAGCGCCCAGAAACCGGACTTCAAGCACACCTGTCTCCTCTTCGAACCGTACGATTTCGACATCGCCATGGTCAACGGCGAGGTACGGGCGGACGTCGCGAAGCGCGAGTTCGATCTCGTTGCGCAGCTCGTCGGTCATAGCGAGATATCTGGTCCAACAGACGAAACGTTGTTGTGGATGCGTACCTGACGTACAACGTTTTCAGCCAATGCACGGAATGCATCACCAAGAGAACCTGAGTCCGGATCGAGCACAAACGGGAAGCCTTCATCCGCCCCCTTGCGCACGCGGACGTCGATTGGTAGCTCCCCAAGAAACGGCACCGTGAACTCTTGTGCGACGGATTGTCCGCCCCCTTCACCAAAGATGTGGTAGCGCTTCTCCGGCATGTCGGGCGGGACGAAGTAGCTCATGTTTTCAATGACACCGAGCACATCAACATTTACCTTATTGAACATCTGGATTGATCGGCGCACGTCGGCGAGAGCGATCTCTTGCGGCGTGGTCACCACAACGGCCCCCGTGAGCGGAATGCGCTGTGTGAGTGTGAGTTGAATATCACCTGTGCCAGGGGGCAAATCGAAAATCAAGAAATCAAGATCACCCCACACGATCTGTTCAACGAGCATCGTGAAGTAGCCAGCGAGCATTGGGCCACGAAGGATTGCCGCTTGATCGCGCTGCATCACGAATCCGATCGACGCGACCTTGACGCCGTAGGCTTCGTTCGGATAACCTGTGACCTTTCCGTCGGCAGACTTTTCGGCGCGCATTGATTGGTCTGTCAACCCGTACATCGTTGGCTGTGACGGACCATAGATGTCGGCATCGAGCAGTCCTACTGATGCACCGCGTTGTGCAAGTGCTGCAGCGAGATTTGCTGCAACCGTCGACTTCCCCACACCGCCCTTTCCTGAAGAGACTGCGATGAGGTTTTTCACGCCAGACAGTGCTGCGCTTCGTTGAAGCTGCATGCCTCGCTCACGCACAAGTACATCGACGGACGCATTCGGGAAGTGTGCCGCGATGGTCGCCTTGCAGTCGTGATCAAGTCTGCGGGCTACCCAGTGCAGGGGCTGAACGGCCTCGAGGAAGACCCTCACGCGATCACCAGCGACCTCTACGCCATGGATTGCCCCGAGGGCCCCGAGCGAGATATTTAGGTCTGGATCAATAATCGGTTCGAGGAGCTTCTGGATCTGTTCTGATGTCATGGCTGGTAACTATTCTGATGGTGACAACTCAAACCACAAAAATACCCCTAACTCCGTATCTTTACGCTTTCACGTTTCATTCTTGGAGTACACAATGAAGCATGCTCTCCTCGTTGCGACGTTTGCTGCCTCGGCAGTAATCAGTGTCGCGCAGAAGCCTGCCACGACTTCGGTCAATCCAGCCCACAGCATCCCAATGACGCTGACTCCGGCTGACCTTACACCACAGGGTCCAATCAAGGCTGAAGAAACAACGCAAGGCGTGATCTTCAAGCGCATCTTTACGACGGATGTGCGTTCGCAGTTCCACTACTGGCCATTCGGAACGATCTCGAACGACATCTTCAAGTACGATGCAAAGTCGGGCACACTCAACCTTGCCCGTAACAAGGCAACGTTCAACCTCCAGAACCAAATCGCTGGTGTTGAGCTTGGTGTTGTTCGCTCTGCTGACAA
>CAYSMF010000003.1:0-176343 GCA_964432155.1 uncultured Melioribacter sp.
TCCGTGACGCAGCTGTTGTGGTAGCGAATGCGGTAACAGAGTACCTCTTCAACGAAGGCCTTGCTCGCGTTGAACGTCCTGCCGATATCACAGTGTTTGTTCGCGAGCACATCTGGCAACCTGAGTACTGAGTTTGGCGAGGTATTCAGGGAGCCCCATCGCCATTACATTCTCGGATAGAGGGTACGGTGTGCCGTGTGGAATGATGATCGTTCCGCTGGCTGCCGTGATGGACGCCATACTCTCGATGAGAGACCGTGACAGTTTAGGGGACGAGGTGCGCTTGATCTCGATGGCGTGGACGGAGCCATCGACATCTTCAAGGACGAGGTCGATCTCAGCACCGGCTTGGGTTCTGTAGTGTGATGCCTGTGTGCCTTTGGGCAGCACGGAACAAATCTGCTCAATGCAATATGCTTCCCATGAATGACCGCAGATGGGGTGTCCGAGGAGCTGATCCATGGATTGGATTGAAAGGAGATCGTGTACTAAGCCACTGTCTCTCCACATGACCTTGGGTGATTTGACGAGACGTTTGCCAATATTCTTGGACCATGCCGGTAATCGGCGGATAAGGTACAGACCTTCAAGAAGGTCTAGGTACGAGCGGACGGTCTTACCGTCGATCCCCAACGAGTTACCAACCTGTGTAAGGTTGACCAGAGAAGATTGCTGATGGGCGATCATTGTGCAGAATCGACGAAGTTGAACGGACGAAGCTGCAACTCCCATCAAGGGCAGATATCGTTCGATGTAGCTCGTGATGAAATCGTTGCACCACATCATTGCCGATGAATCATCAGATGCGAGATAGCTCTCCGGATAGCCGCCTCGTAACCAATGACGATCTATCGTGGCGGATTCAGCCCCGATCTCGTTCACTTGGAATGGCGTCATCTCGAGATAGCTTATACGTCCGGCAAGTGTTTCGGACCCTTGCTTCAGCAGATCGGGAGATGCGGAACCGAGCAACAAGAAGTGTCCAGCCCGTTCTCCATTGCGTCTGCGTTCATCGATCAGCGAACGAAGCAGTGGGAAGAGGTCAGGTTTGCGCTGTACCTCGTCAATCACTACCAGTGTGTTTGTCATCTGCCCTAGGAAAAGCTCCGCATCCTCCAACTTCGCGAGATCCGAGGGTCTCTCTAAGTCGAGATATACAAGTGGCTTATCCAACGCGAGTGACCGCGCTAGGGTAGTCTTCCCAACTTGTCTTGACCCGAGCAATGCCACTGCAGGAACAGAGCTGAGTCTCTCAACGAGGATGGTATGGAGGTGTCGGGCAATCATTCAGCCTTGAATATACGGAACATCATTCCGAATTTACAAGGTCGCATGGTCAATTGCGAATAGCCATTTCTAGATCGGGTGCTGCCTCGTTAGCGCAGTTCGCGCTCGTGCACGGTGCGCGTCCAAACGTCTGTGCCTTGTACATCGACGATGCGGAGCGTAACGCTGCGGTCGCCGCGATTGCCTTGCGCGGTGATCAGACCGAAGTTGTGTCCGATGTACTTGGTGCCTTCGACGTGACGTGAGTTTGTGCGATAGATCTCGCTGGAGTTTACGCCCGACGACAACGGTGACGATGTGAGTTCGTAGATCGGATACGCGTTTGGTCGATCCAACTTCGAGAGCTCAGCAAAGTGCACATCGCCAGAGATGAACATCACGCCGCTGATCTTGAGTCGTGTGATTGCAGCGATGAGTGTGTCGCGCTCTTCGGGCGACCAAGCAAAGCCCTCGCGCTTCATGTTATCGCTCAGTACTTGCGAACCTATGGCAACGACCTTGAACGTAGCCTTGCTTGACGCGAGCGCATCGATGAGCCACTGTAGTTGCTGTTCGCCAAGGATGCGGCGAGGAATATCCGTGCGCGCGTTCGGTGTGCGATACCACCGATCGTCCATCAGGAATACTTGCACGTCTGCAACATCGAAGGTCGATGTGATGCCTTGATGCGGTTCGATGCCGTAGGATGGATTCGGCCAGTATGCCATGAATGCATCGCGCGCGTCATGCTTAAGTGCGTAGGTGTAGTCTGCATCGTTCGGACCGTAATCGTGGTCGTCCCAGATGGCGTAATTGGGGACAGTTGCAAACAGTCGCTGCGATCCCGGCCATGCGCGCGTGTGCGCGTAGCGCTTGAAGATCCCCGCGCGGGATCCCACGTCACCTTCCCGTAGGTACGTGTTGTCGCCAAGCCAGATCATTGCATCGGGCTTGCGATCGACAATCGCATCGAAGATTGCCGTTGGTGTTCCATACCCACGCTCCTTGCCGGTTGAATCGAAGCGCTCGAATCCAGGCTCGTTGATGTAGTGACAGCTCCCAAGCGCAATCGACACCGTGGGAATCGTGTTGCCACGGAAGCGCCAGATCGGACGTGTGGTAAAGGTTGTCGGAAGCGATGTAGATACAGGCGCTCCGTCGAGAAGTATATCGTAGGTGTACGTCCGCTGCGGCTCGACGCTATCGAGCACAACTGTTGCGCAGTGTCCCGTGCGCTGGTCGGTAACGACCTGCGCAGATGTGTACGTGCGCGGCGTACCGACAACGCGGTACCGCACCTGCACGCGCGCAGCCGTTGATGTCTGCACCCAGATGGAGGCGCTACGCATATCGACATGACCAAGCATTGGACCCGAGACAAGCGTTGCTTGACTCAGTGCAGTGACTGACTGGAGAACAAAGGCGAGAGCGATGAGAATCTTAGCGTTCATAGCGGAGGTGTTTGATTTCTTCGCCTTGCAGACCAATGTCGCGCATGGCTTCGATGCCGATTGTGAGGTGGAGATCAGCATAGGTCTCGGTGACCATTTTATCGGACTCTTCGGTCTTGACACCTTCAGGCATCACGGGGACGTCGCTCACAAGAAGCAGTGCGCCGCGTGGTATGCCATTCTTGTGGCCGACGATAAACACAGTAGCCGTTTCCATGTCGATAGCAAGACACGAGAGATCCTGCAGGCGCCGTTGGAACTGTTCGTCCCATTCCCATACGCGACGGTTCGTTGTGTAGACAACGCCCGTGCGATACTCCTGGTGGTGATCGAGGATGCGATCGGAGACAAACTTGTGGAGTTTGAACGATGGGAGTGCTGGGACTTCCGGTGGGAAGTAATCATCGCTTGTGCCATCACCACGAATCGCCGCAATCGGCAGAATGAAGTGTCCGATTTCCGTCGATGCCTTCAGTCCGCCACACTTGCCAAGGAACAACACGCCCTTCGGCATGCGCGCCACCAAGAGGTCCATGATGAGTGCAGCGTTCGGCGAACCGATCCCGTAGTTGATAATCGTCAGATTACCCGACGTAGCGGTCTGCATCGGACGGTCGGTGCCACGGATCGGGACGTCGTGTCGCTTCGCGAATGACTCGACGTATCCGCGGAAGTTGGTAAGCAAGATGTAGTCGCCAAACTCAGCGACCTCGGTGCCCGTGTAACGGGGCAGCCAGTTGCGGGCGATATCAAGTTTGGTTTGCATGACGAAAAACTACGGAGAGTTAGCCTTCTGCGCGCAGGCACAACGTTGTAATTTGCACACATGAGTGCTGTTGAACGCTTCGCATCGCTGGAGCACCGCTTGCGCGGTGTGGTGTCGGCACTTCCTCCCACAATCGCAGTACGCCTGTTCTCGGCCGGTCGCACAGCGTTTGCGAAACGCTTTGCCACGGACGTTCCGCGGGAGATCTGTGCGCCCCCTGCAGACATGGCAGTGACGGCGATGGGTCTTACATTTCGTATGCCACTCTGGAATGCAGCAGGGATGTTTAAGGGCGGGGAAGCCTACGACGTGGTCGTAGCACAAGGAGCAGGCGCCTACGTTGCAGGCACCACAACGTCGCGCGTGCGCGCAGGCAATGTGCGTGATGGCGTGCAGTGGCCAGCCGTGCCGTATGCGAATTCGCATGCATCATCGAATTGGATGGGCTTGCCGAATGCCGGACACCGCGCCGTTGCATCACGTCTTGCTACGCTCACGCGTGTTGCTGGATGTCCGATCGGTGCGAGTGTGAGCGCCGAGCCCGGACTCGATCCAGACGTTGCGGTCGCTGAGCTTATCGATGGAATGTTGATGTATGCCGATGCAGGCGTCGACTACATCGAGCTCAACGAGAGCTGTCCGAATGTACCAGGGCATGCACACCGCGAGGCGCTTGATGCCGACCTCGTGCGACGTCTCGATATGATTGCGTCGCGTGTGCTGGCCAAACGCTCACGACACCTCCCGGTGGTTGTGAAATTCTCCAACGACACATCTGCTGAGCAGCTGCCTGGCGTTGTGCAGGCGCTGCACGAGCGCGGATTCAATGGGATCATCGTTGGTAATACGTCGACGCGCTACGCCGAGCATGCAGCACACATTGATCACCGCGATCGTGCATTGTACGATCACTTCACCGCAACCTATGGCGGTGGAATAAGCGGTGCTCCGCTGCGCAGCGACTCGCTTGCGCTGTGTGGAGTTGCGATTGCTGCGCGCGCTGCCTGCGGTGCAGGTGAAGCATTCGAAGTGATCCGCTGTGGTGGAGTTGCGGGTGCTGACGATGTAGTCGCATCAGCGGCGATCGGTGTGCGACTCAATCAATGGTACGTGGGATACTTCGAAGCGTTTGGTCGCGTCGGACATCGCGTTTACCGCGATGTTGTGTCGCGCATGCGCTCGTAACGCGCCGCAACGGAATCAAACATAGCCTTGAACATGCGTGGACGTTGTCCCTCTTCACGCACGCGCTCGAAGAATTCCGTATTTGTGAACCCATGGTGCTGCAGCACAGAGTCCACACGTTGTGCGATAACGGCAGTGTCTGTGCTTGATTGACGGACGATCATCACGTCGGCGTAGGCAGAAACAAGCCGCTCGTCCGGCACCTCGGAGTCACTACATCCAACGATGTACCCGGCACAGGCTACGATGCATAGCAGTGTTGCGAATCGATTGCTCATTGATGATGCTCCAGTGCAAATTCCTTCGTGAGTTCGACCAGTTCACTCAGGATCATCGCAGTTGCGCCCCATAACGGAATGCGCGGATGAATGTTCCAGAATGGTACGTCCATTGGACGTTCGAAGACTTCTCGTTGGAATGTTGATCGTGATGATGGATCGAGGAAGTGCATGAGTGGCACTTCGATGACTTCCTGAACTTCCGCCTCGCTTACGTTCCATTGTTCTGCGTGTTCGAGCACGCCAACAATTGGTGTAACAGCGCTATTGGACGGCGGAATATAGATCGGTGAGAGTTCACCGAGCACGTGCACGGCATCGCGGGCGACGCCAACTTCTTCGTGGAACTCACGCAACGCGGCATCACGTGGTTCTTCATCCGGATCGAGCCGTCCACCGGGAAACGAAATCTGTCCGGTATGGTGCCTGAGTTGCTCGCTGCGCACGGTGAAGAGCACAGCAGGCCAGCGTGTTTCTGTGCGAACAAGAGGAACGAGCACGGCACTCTTGCGTGCATCGGCAGGGGGCTCGGCAATGCGCGAAATCGTTGCCATCTCGCCTGGGAAGAACAAGCGATGTGCTTCGAGTCCGGGCAGTGGTTGCTGCAGTCTGTGTGCGAGAAAATCGAACAGTTCCATTCGTACAAATCTGCAGAGATTCTCGTTGTAAATTCACGGCGATGACACTCCACGAACTCCTCGAGCTACCCGGACGGGTTGATGTAACCACCGATTCACGTTCTGTGCGACCGGGTTGGATCTTTGTTGCGATCCGCGGGTCGAACTTTGATGGCCACTCGGTTGTCGAGGCGGCCGTTGCCAACGGCGCACTCGCCGTAGTTGTGGAACGCGCGCCTGACGTGCCACTATCGGTCCCGATGGTGGTCGTACCCGACGCGCGCCTTGCCTATGCGCAGCTCGTGCAGGAGATCTGCGCGTATCCCGCACGTGGCATGCGTGTGTATGGAGTGACAGGCACAAATGGGAAAACGACGTGTGCGACCTTGTTGGAGCAACTGTTCCGCGCCGACCAGCATCGTGTGGGATTTATTGGCACAACTGGTAATCGCTACGGTGGCGTGACGCATACGACCAACTACACCACGCCGCATGCACATGCCCTTGCCGACTTGTTCGTGGATATGCGCGATCATGGCGTGGCGACGGTGTGCATGGAGGTGAGTTCGCACGCCCTTGATCAGCATCGTGTGTGGGGGATTGATTTCCGTGGCGCCGTGTTCACGAATCTGACACGTGATCATCTTGACTATCACAAGACACTCGAGAACTACGCACGTGCGAAGAAGCGTCTGTTCGACATGCTACCCGTTGATGCATCGGCAGTGTTCAATGCAGACAGCGAGTGGACATCGTACATGAAGCGCAATTGTCAGGCTGCAAGGGCAGTTACTGTCGGTATGGGGCCTGATGCGGAAGTGCGCATTGTTGATGTGCAGCTCCAGCTTCACGGTGCCACGTTTACGCTTGTGCGGCAGCGGTCCGACCTTGCAATGCTACCACCGTCGGTGACGTTGACGACGAAGCTGTTGGGCGGATTTAACGTTATGAATGCTGCGTTGTGCGCCGTGCTCTGCATGCTTGATGGAATGCCTGCTGAGCGTGTAGGCACACTCATCGCTAACGTGACAGGTCCAGCTGGACGCATGGAACGCTACCCGCTGCGTTCAGGTGCTGTCGGCGTTGTCGATTATGCGCACACACCTGATGCGCTCGAGAATGCGCTGCACGTGTTGCGCGACCTTGCGCAATCGAAACAGTCGCGCATCCATGTTGTGTTCGGATGCGGTGGCGATCGTGATCGCGGCAAACGTCCGGAGATGGGACGCATTGCAGCAGAGCTCGCGGATTCGGTCGTGATTACCAGCGACAATCCTCGGTCGGAAGCGCCAGCCGACATCATTCGGCATATCCTCGGTGGAATCGAAGGTCCGGCTACGGAGCGCGTGACCGTGATCGAGGATCGCCGGAGCGCTATCCATGCGGCGCTTGCTGCGGCGGGCGATGGCGACATTGTACTTGTCGCAGGGAAGGGGCACGAAGAGTATCAGATCATCGGTGCCGATCGACTGCCGTTTAGCGATGCGGCTGAAATCCAATCCTGGGACGCACGCGCAGATTTGGCATGAAGCACAAAAAGGCGCCTCGCAGATGCGAAGCGCCTTCGGTCGTAGAGATGCGAAATCTTACTCTTGTTCCATTTGAGCGCGATGCTGACGGCGAGCCGCCTTCATACGAGACATGCGACGCTCAACACTCGGCTTGACGAAGAATGCGCGCTTCTTGAACTCGCGCAGAACGCCTGAGCGCTCGTATTTCTTCTTGAAGCGGCGAAGTGCACGGTCGATCGACTCGTTGCTCTGGATTGTAACTCCGATCACGGGAGATCCTTCTGAAAAAAGAGATTACTTGAAGTTTTCGACGAGACGTTTTTCTTTGTTCTTCTCAAAGTGGACGAGCATTGAACCACGTCCGTTCGACATGACTTCCTTGGCGCGGACGATGCCAACATCGTCCCACGTCTTATGATAGATCACGTCGCCTACCTTGTACTCGCTCTTCGGTGAATACTCCTTCGAGTCTTCACGTGCGAGCTTGATTTCGGTAACCTTCTTCTCTGCCGAGGCGGCAAGTGCGTCAAGATTCACAAGCTGTGAGTGGTGGCTAACAGAACAGCGAGCCCATTGCTGACGTCCGTTGTCGGTTTCGACTGGTTCGCCAATAAGCTCGTGCTTTGTATCGCGCATCAGGAACGGCGAATACAACACGATGTATTTCGCTTTACGCTTGGTCTTCTTCGGAGCTTCGGCGACGTCGCCTTCAGCTTCCTTCACTACCTTCTTGGCAGCTTTCTTTGCTGTAGCCATAACTGACTCAAAAATGAGCGGGCCACAAAGATAGGGAAATTCTACCAAAAAGTATCCCCTCGACGCGAATCTGCCTCGAGGGGATGGAAGTCGTTGTCTGACTGTGGGTTAGCGCGCCTTAGCCAGTCGCGCCTTGAGTTGCTGGATCACCGGCACCGGCGTTGGGTCGGTCTTGTTGAGCACCGCGAGATGCCAGCTTACCCAGTCGCCGAGGTAGATAAGGGAGAACATCCGGCCGAGAAGCGTGCTACCCTTGCCCTCGAGGGTTTGGATATCGGCAACGCTACCCTTAATGATGTCCTTGAGGGCGTCGAAGCGCAGCTGCGTACGCTTGTGATCATCTGGATCGCGTAAGAGCACCACAGAGAAGCCCTTGGTCTTACCCTTTGGATACTGCCAGCCGTTGATCTCGTTGTGGTTCATTTCCGGCAGGAGGTTGCCAAATGCTACCTGCTTTGCATTTTCCTGAATCTGACCCCGCCAGCGGAGATTTACAGCGTCGAGACGCTCCGATGCGGAATAAATCACTGGGAACGTGCCGGCCAACTTCTTGGCGATCTGAAGTGCTGGGTTCTTTGCTGTTGTCGATGCGTAGACGTCGCGCATTTCCTCTGTGTGGGCGAGGATCTCGCGGATGCCCTTGGCATTGACGCGGCCTGCACGCGCATCAAAAGCCCCGTACCGTGTCATCACAGTGAGCAACGGGAAGAATGCGTAGGCGATTGCACAGCGTGGCTGCAGACCCGGCGGGATGTTGATGATCGGCATGCCGTAGGTAACGGCACGCTTGCCGAGGGAGCCCCCTGTGGTTGTGCAGAGGATGCGCATCGTGCGCTTGCGTGCTTCATCGAAGGCCGAGAGGGTTTCCTCAGTTTCGCCCGAATAGCTGGCGCACACAACGTTGGTGTCGGAATCAAGCCATCCTGGGATCGAATACCCGCGGTGAACCGACATGTTCAAATGGTCTGCCCCAACCGTCGCTCCGGCGTAGCTGCGGAGAAGGTCTGCGCCAATGGCAGATCCGCCTAACCCGAAGAATGCATAGCGGTTAGACGTAGCTTGCTGACGCCACAGAGGCGCACTTTCACCGATGCTGACGGCCTCTTTTACCTGCTCCGGAAAGCGGTACAGAACGTCAAACATCGCTGATGCGTCGAGGGTAGATGCAGGATTCTTGGGCGTGGTCTTCTTGGCCATAGGTCCCCTTTCGTGCCATGTGCAGAGTTCAGCTATAATAGGTCACGGAGGTGACGAATAGCAAGTAAAAACGTTCTCACCCCTGGTAAGGGGGCTGACGGAGCTCGACGGGGGCGGCCACCGAACGTGCGCGGAGGCGCATGTTGAGGAACTCCACACCCATCGAAAACGCCATGGCGAAGTAGACATAGCCCTTCGGAACATGGACTTCGAAGCCTTCTGCCACCAGGAGCGTGCCGATCATGATCAGGAAGGCAAGTGCCAGGACTTTCACCGTAGGGTGGCGGTGGATGAACCGCGAGATGCTTCCGGCGCTTAGCTGCATGACGCCCACAGAGATGATGACGGCAACAACCATCACCCAGAAGTGCTGCGTCAGACCAATGGCCGTGATGACCGAGTCGATCGAAAACACCAAGTCGAGTGCGATAATCTGGGCGATCATCGAGCCAAATGATGCCGTGCCTTTCGCATTTGCCTCG
The DNA here is from genome assembly GCA_964432155.1 of uncultured Melioribacter sp. Taxonomy (GTDB): domain Bacteria; phylum Bacteroidota; class Ignavibacteria; order Kapaibacteriales; family Kapaibacteriaceae; genus UBA10438. Next base: position 9,510 of record CAYSMF010000003.1, read on the forward strand.
TGCTCATTGCCTTCGAGCTTGGCATGCAGTTCCGACGTCGCCTTGGCGAGCAGGAAGAGTCCGCCGGCGAGCATGATGAGGTCACGACCGCTGAATCCGACCGATGGAATCACCCCAAAGAGCGCTGGTACGGTGATAAGGTCGGTCGTAAGCTGGGCAATCCACGTGGCTCCGAATAGGAAGACGATGCGCAGGACGAGTGCCAGCGACAGACCGATCGTCCGTGCTTTGGCTTGGTCTTGTTCTGGCAAACGACCGACAAGGATCGAGATGAAGATGATGTTGTCGATGCCAAGGACGATCTCAAGAATGGTCAGCGTGATCAGTGAGATGATCACATCGGGCGTCACGAGGAGTTCCATGCAGACGGATGTAGCTTTGTGAGATGAAGTTTACGAGCATAAACCCAGCCACCGAGTCACTGGTGGCGAGCTATGACGAACATGGTGAAGAACACGTGCAAGGGGCTCTTCAGTTCGCCTATGATGCAAGTTGCACATGGCGGGGGAGTTCTCCTGCATCGCGTCGTGATCTTGTGATCCGCATTGCCGACGCGCTTGCCTCGGCTCGTGAATCTCTCGCGCAGATAATGACGGTGGAAATGGGGAAGCCCATCGAGCAGTCTCGAGCAGAAGTCGACAAGTGCGTTGCGACGTGTCGTCATCTGGCAACCGTTGCCGAAGGTGTGTTGCAGTCGGAGGTTGTAGATGTCGATGGCGTACGCGCCGAGCTCCGCTACGAGCCGATGGGAGTTGTCCTGGCCATCATGCCTTGGAACTTCCCGCTGTGGCAGTTTATTCGATTCGCTGTTCCCGCGTTTCTTGCTGGCAATGCCGTTATGCTCAAGCATGCACCGAACGTGATGGGGTCGGCAGAGCGGATGGTTTCTGTGCTCCACGAAGCAGGCGTGCCGGAGCACCTCGTGCAACAGCTCCGTGTGCACGAGTCTGCGGTAGCCTCGGTCATTGCTGATGCTCGTATTCGTGCGGTTACCTTCACGGGTTCAACACGTGGTGGCTCGGCTGTAGCAGCCCTGGCTGGTGCAGCTGTGAAGAAGTCGATTCTGGAACTGGGTGGTAACGATCCGTATATCATCCTCGACGATGCTGATGTTGCACGTGCAGTCGAGGCGTGTGTGCGCGGACGAATGGTGAACAGCGGACAAAGCTGCATCGCTGCAAAACGGTATCTCGTGCACGCGTCGCTCGTTGACGACGTCACGCAGCGACTTGCGGCAGCGTTTGATGCGCTGCGTGTTGGTGATCCGATGGATCCCGCAACGGAGATCGGACCGATTGCACGTGCTGATCTGCGCGATGGATTGCTTGATCAAGTGCAGCGTTCCGTTGCACTCGGTGCGCGCGTTGTGACGCGTCGTACGCAGGCCGACATGCCGGTTCGCGGATGGTATGTAGCGCCGACACTGCTCGTTGGCGCACAACACGATTCGCCGCTGTTCCGCGAAGAACTGTTCGGACCTGTTGCTGGTGTCTGGTCGTTTACAACTGACGATGAAGCAGTAGCGCTGGCAAACGATAGTCGCTACGGTCTTGCTGCCGCAGTGTTTTCTCGCGACGCCGCACGTGCATCGCGCATTGCTGCACAGCTCGAATGCGGTACGGTCGCTGTTAATGACTTTGTGCGCAGTGACATGCGCTTGCCATTCGGTGGCGTAAAGGACAGTGGATACGGACGTGAACTTGGAACGATCGGACTTCGCGAATTCACATCGATCAAGGTTATCCGATAACCCAACGGATGCTTACGCCCCCTGGGCGTACTGCGCAATACGCGCGTCGCGTCGCTGCTTTGCAAGCGCACGCAGGTCGACCACGTGATCGGCCTCGTCGATGATCTCCGCGCCCAACATGGTCTCGAGCACGTCTTCCATCGTGATCAAGCCTTCGACGCCGCCATACTCGTCGACCACCATGAAGAGGTGTTGACGCTTCTGGAGAAACTGCTCGAGCGCCTGATCGAGCGCAATGTTCTCTGGGATGAAGGAGACGTCGCGCTTGAGCTTCGCGAGTTGAACAGTGTTCCGTCCTGCGAGCGCAGCGCGCAGAATGTCCTTCGTCATCACGTATCCAACAACGGCATCAAGATCGGCGCCGTCGTACACAGGCATACGCGAGAACATCTGAAGCTCGGGACGCTTGATGACGTCTTCAACCGTATGCTCGGCATTAAGCGACGAGACAACGGTACGCGGCGTCATCACGTCGGATACTTCGATGCTGCTCAGACGCATGATGTTCGTCATAATGCGGTATTCGCCAGCATCGAGTGCGCCTTCTTCACGCGCAGTCTCGACGAGTGCTTCGAGTTCCTCACGTGCCTCCTCTTCCTCCTCCTCACGTGTGCGCGGCTTGGTGAGCGCAAGGAGCGCCCGGTGTGCCCACAGGAATGGTGCAGCAACAACACTCGCAATACGAATGCCGGCACTCACAAAACGCAGCGCATGATCTGCTGTGCGCTCGCCTAACGATGAGGCGAAGACCTTTGCAGTCATCACGCTCACAGCCACGATGCTGATCTCAATGGAGAATGTCTGAAAATCGATAACGTCATGGTCGAGCAAGCCAACGACGCAGATCACTGTTCCTGAGATAATCAGGATGAGTCCGTCGATCAAGGAGAGTGCAAGACGTGTTTCGTTTGGCTCGTCGAGTGCGCGCTTAAGATTGACGCCTGCAGGTGAACCTTCGTCAGCAAGTGCGGCGACTACCGAGAGGGGCATGTTCGCAAGCGCGGAGGCTAGGTAGTCAATGGTGCCGCTCAACAGCACGGCAAGGATGATGATGAACACTTCCATTATTTACCGCGAAACTCCTTGTCGATGATCGTGATGCGCTTGTCTGACGAAAGCTTGCCGAGGGGCGAGCTCACAACAGGCAGAGCGTCGAGAGCGACAGACGCAGTGGAACCGTTTGCGCCGCCGAGCGAACATGCAAGGTTAACAAGACTTTGCAGATCGCGGTCGCTAAAGGTCTGCATCAGATCCATTGAAACCGTCAGTGGGATCGATGTGGTGCCGTTGTTGCCAGCGATCTCGAGTGGACGCTGCAAGCCCCCTGTGATGGTAGGGCGTCCGTCAATCAGGAGGCGCCATTGAAGATCTTCAAGCGTAAGAGGGACACTCTTGAGTCCGTTTACGCCTGAATTGGGATTCATGGCGTCAACCGTAAGTACAAACGTTACTGGTAGCGACTTGGCTGCGACGAGATTCTTGAGTGTGAGTGCTTCTTGTAGTGAGAAGCTTGTGAGCGACGACTTTGATGCGATATCGATCGAACCGATGCGCATCCCAGTGATGCTACGAATCTTGAACTGGAGTGGCTTGACGTTCATCAGCGAGCTGCTGATGTTCGTAAGTGATGCGCAGGAACCAAGCAGCAGTACACATGCGAGCGCAAACACAGGTAGGAGACGAAGTCGGAGAAAGCCGAACGATGTGTTCAACATAGATACGTTTCGTGTGGTGAGTTACGATTGACGAAGAATACAATCAGCTGCGATCATGCCGCTCGTGGCAACGAGTGGGATGCCGCCGCCCGGATGAGCACTGCCGCCAACATACCAAAGATTCCGTACGTCGGTTGAGCGCTGTCGAGGACGAAGAAAGGCGCTCAACATTGAATTCGATGACGCGCCATAGAGTGCGCCACGGTATGCTGACCATTCGTGGGCCATCGTATCGGGCGTGCGAACGATCATCGACCGTACGCGCGGCGTTTCGGTAAACATGGCGATGCGATCGAGTACATGTTGTGCGCGGTCGTGCTCCACGCCCGACCATACCGAGGACTCGGTACCGTTGAGATGTTCCGCTACGCCACGTGGTGGCGCATTCACAAGGACGAACCAATTCTCGTATCCCTCAGGTGCGCGCGTTGCATCTGCATGCACAGACCGCGAGATGTATGCTGTTGCGCGTGTGTCCGGATGTTGTCCATGCGCGAGTGCGTCGAACTCCGCACGGTAATCATCGGCGAACAACACGTTGTGATGCGTAAAGCCATGATCGGCACGTTCGACGCTCGCCAGCAACACGAGGCCGCTGGTAGAGAGGTTGGTCGGCTCTGCTTGGGGGATGCCGAGGAGGTGATGACGCGTGACATGTACATCGGCATTCGACACTACATGGTCGGCGTCAACGATGGTTCCGTCGCGGAGCTCAACGCCGGTGACCGTACCTCGCCGATGAAGAATGCGTCGAACACCAGTGCTTGTATGAATCACCGCTCCACATGTTCGCGCCGCTTGTGCTATTGCTTCGGCAATGGCATACATACCACCGCGCGGATACCACGAGCCGAGACCCATCTCGACCCATGGGATCACCATGAGTGTTGCGGGTGCACGGTATGGCGACGAGCCGTTGTAGGTAGCAAAGCGATCGAACAGCTGCACGATTCGTGGGTCACGAAACCGCTTGCGATGCACAGCGTGGAGTGTCGAGCCCAATTGAAGCTTCGGAAGGTGTCGCAGGAGCGACGCATTGCGTGGCTTGATGAGTTCAAGAAATCCATCGAACTCGGAAAAGATGAAGATGTCCTTCGTGAGCTCATACAGCAGACGTGCATCTTCGAGGTATCTGCGAACTGCTTCGCCGTCGCCAGGTGCAATGCGATTGATCGCATCAGGAATTGCGTCGAGATCAAACGGAAGGTCGAGTCGTGTTCCGTCACTCCAGCGATAATGACACGCAGGATCCACACGGTCCAGCACGAGCTTGTCCGACATCGTCATGCCGATGCTCGAGAAGAACCCTTCCAGCACAAATGGCATTGTGACAAGTGTTGGACCCGTCTCGAACTTGCATCCATCGTGTTCGATGTGGTTGAGCTTGCCGCCAATGGTGTTGCCTTGTTCGAAGACATGCACCGTGTGGCCAGCATGCGCAAGTCGCGCAGCCGCGACAAGTCCACCGATGCCGCCACCAATCACAACAACGGCACTCATGCAGGAGTCTCGATTGTTGCGAGAAGCGCTTCTGCTCCGGCGACATCGCCGCGCTGATACGCATCGATCACCGAACGTAGTGCCGAGATCTGCTGCTTTGCGCGCTGCGCGCTCGTGAGGAGATGCACCTTTGCGATCAAAACTGCCTCGTCAAGAGGCTTTGCGATAATGTCGACAGCACCAGCTTTGATTGCTCGCTGTTGCGTGTCGTGATCATTCAGCGCAGTGACGACGATGACGGGTATGTCCTTCGTTGTGTCGCGCGCGCGAAGTTGTTCCGTCAGCGTAATGCCGTCCATCCGTGGCATCATCACATCGCTGAGAATCAGATCAGGCTTGCGGATCTCTACCTGCTCAATGCATGCCACGCCATCGGAAGCGCTGTGTGCTTCGAAGCCATGAATCTCGAGGTATCGACAGACAAGCTTCGTCATGATTGCATTGTCGTCGACAACGAGGATGTACGGACGGTTCATTGTGATGATGTTGGAGGGAGATCTGAAACGCCGAGAATACTATGCGAGCCTTGTGGTTCGGCCGTGATACGCGCGAGCAGTGTGTGAAGACGCTCAATGCCGAAACGTGCTTCCCACATTGCAAGTGGGTACGTGCGCTCCTGAAGTGCACCATGCGGATACACCATGCGGTAGGTGGAACGAAGTCGTTCAACCGTGAGCGCGTTGGCTTTCTTTGCTGCCGCACGGAGCTTGCCTTCGAGCGCTTCAAGCGTCGAGTGCATCCCTGCGGCCTGTGCGCGCACAGTTGCTACGAGCGTTGGATCAATACGCTGCGCAGTTGTTTCGTACGGCGCCACAAGTGCATTGATCTGTGCTGAGATACCTGCATGATCGGGGAGCGAGAGATCTGCGACAGATGCGGTAACTGCCTGCTCGAACGCATCCATGGAACGCATGTACCATGTTGGTACGTGTTGGTCTTTCTGGAGCGAACGTTCGATACGTGCATCCAGCAGGGTGCCGCCGTGACGGAGCAGGGGAACCGGCATTGGGATGCCGCAGCGCTCGTAGGCTTCGCGGAGCTGACCGTGATATGCGATCTCGGCAGCGCCGAGGACTGATGCTACTGTTGGTAAGACGGCATCTTGCACGAGTGGACGTGACAAGACGGTAGGAGAGAAGGCTTGCGGTGATGCCATGAGCTCAGCGTCGAACGCTTCGCGCGAACACGCGTGCGCACCGTATGACACGGTCGCCCCCTCAATGCTGATGCGCTGGCGTCCCTCGCTGTCGCGAGCGAACAACGCAATGTCTGATGGTTGCGCTTGCGGATCAAAGCCCGCGTCGGCGATTGCCTTGGTGCCTTGTCGCAATGCATGGGTAAGTGTTGCGTCGGAACTGCGTTCGTGTGCGAGGATTGGAGCATGAAAGCCATGAGCGATTACATCGCTTGCTCGCACAACAAGCACGCCCCACTCTGCGAGGTATGGCTGGAGGATCGCAAGGAATGCATCAGACCACGCAGTGCCATCGCGATACGCATCGGCATAGCGTTGCTTGACATCGTCGGCGAATTGACCGGTGAGAGAGGTCAGTGCATCGGCAATAGCTGCGCATTCAGCAGCGGTATGTGTTCGAGCCGAAACAGGTCGACGTGGATCGGAACCATCCCATGGAGTGACCGACGTGATACCGTCGGCCGTGGGAAGATGCGCTGTACATGCCTCGGCAGCATCATGGTCGTTGTCTTCGAGCCAGAAGATGACCACTGCTGGCACGTCCAGCGACGCAGATGTGCTGCGCGCAACGGAGGCCGCACTGGCGATCTTGTACAGCGTATACATCGGTCCACCGAGCAGACCAATCTGCTGTCCGGTAGCCACAGCAACGCTGTGCGGATTCTTCAGGAGTTCGAGTGCAGCTTGCTGTTGCTCGGACAGCTCGAGGTGCCGCATGGACGTTGCAACCAGGTCGCAGAGCCGCGAACGCGACGCACCATGCTTTGCACGCAGTGTGCAGAGTTCGCGTGTGATCGAGCGATGCGCAAAGCGCGATTCGAGTCCGTGCGTACCGTCGATCAGTGCCCGTGTGAGAGGTTGTTTGACGATGTCAGATGGTGGGAGAACGATCATCGTCCTTCCAGCGCGCCAGACATCTCGTCGTCGTCAGTGTCGCAGTGGTATTCACGGCGTGGAGCGCGACCGCCTGAAGCCGTCGGAGCTCCACCGGCAGCAGCACGAAGAGCTTCTTGCTCGAGGAATCGACGAAGCTCAGCGTCACGTGTGCGCAGCTGTTGATCGATGTCGCGCGAGAAGTACATGCGACCGTCAACGAACGTGCGCTCAACGCGCGACATGTTCGACAACGGATTGCCACTCCACACCACGATGTCGGCTTCCTTGCCAAGTTCAATACTGCCTGTGTTTGCGTCGTTTGCCATCTGCTTCGCAGCATTGATCGTGACGTACTTGAGCGCTTCTTCTTCGCTGATGCCGCCGTACTTCACACTCTTCGCAGCCTCTTGATTGAGGCGACGTGCCATCTCGGCATCGTCGGAGTTAATCGAGACGAGGACGTTATTCTCGCTCATGATTGCTGGACTCTCAGGGATGGCGTCGAACACTTCGAACTTGTACGCCCACCAGTCAGCAAACGACGATGCGCCGCTACCATGTGCTGCCATTTCCTTGGCAACCTTGTAGCCTTCGAGGATGTGCGTGAATGTGTGAACGCGGAAGCCAAACTCTTCGGCAAGACGCATGAGCATTAAGATCTCGCTCTGCACGTAGGAGTGACAGTGGATGTTGCGCTTGCTGTTGAGGATTTCAACAAGAGCGTCGAGTTGGATGTCGCGACGAACAGGCTTTGATGGATCGTTGACAGCGCGTTCGCGCTCATATTCGCGTGCAGTGCGGAATGCATCGCGCATGATTTGCTCAACGCCCATACGTGTTTGTGGATAGCGCACTGTGTAGCGATCGCCCCAGTTAGCCTGCTTTACGTTTTCACCAAGTGCAAACTTCACCGTTGGGACGGCGCCGGCGACTTTCAGTCCATCTGCGTCCGCGCCCCAGCGAAGCTTGATGTACTGGAGCTGTCCGCCCATCGGATTCGCCGAGCCGTGCAGCAGGTGTGTTGATGTTACGCCGCCAGCAAGCTGACGGTAGATGTTGACGTCGTCGGGGTCGAGCACGTCGCCAATGCGCACTTCCGTGGTCACAGCATGTGTGCCTTCGTTCACGCCGCGCGAGATCGCGATGTGCGAATGTTCGTCGATGATGCCAGGCGTGATGTGCATGCCTGTGCAGTCGATTGTTGTGTCGCCTTTGAGCCCCTTGCCAATGCCGACAATCTTGCCGTTGGCGATCGCAACGTCTGTTGTTTGCATCACGCCAGCTGCTGCTGATGTCCAAACCGTTGCGTTGCTCAGCACCACATTGCGCTGAGCTGGCTGTCCGACCAGACCAAATGGTCCGAGTGGAAGTTGCTGTGGCAGTGCACGTCGTGCTACCGTCGGTGTTGGCGCTGTGCGTGGTCGCGCTGGAGGAGCAAGTGCTGAATCGCGACGCATCACAAATGATGCTGTTCGACCATCGCTTGCGAGCAGGTCGCCGTTGATCAAAATGCTATCGGCAACAAATGCAGTGCGCACGGTGCCGAGTGCGGCAAGTGTGTCGAACGACATCGTCAGGCGTGCACGCTTGCCCTGAAGCGCAAACGATGTATTGATCGACGCTGAGTCGCGCTTCATCTCGATGCTTGGCGACTCGGCAGATCCCGTGATCTGCACCTTGAGTGACTTGCCCCCTGGCAGCAGCGACGATGTCATTGTCCAGTGACCGCGCATGTCGATCTCTGCGCGCTGCTGCAGAACGGTCTCGTTTCCGGCAACCATCACGCGCTGCATTTCACTCTTCGTATCGAAGAGTGGGTGCGAGACGATGATGAGGTTCGCGTAGAAGCCGCGCTCGATCTTGCCAACGCGATCGCCGATTCCCGCAATCCGTGCTGGCTCGGTGGTGAGCGCTGCAAGCGCGCTTGCTGGACGGAGTCCGCGGTCGACGCATTCGCGTACGCGACCAAGCATCGCTCCGCGATCCTTCAATCCGTCGGTCGTGAATGCAAAGCGCACACCCATCGAATCAAGCAAGCGAGCGTTGTCGGCCGCCCAGTACCAGTTGATCAGATCGGTGAGTGGAACCTCGCGCGCCGAAATCGGATCGCGCATGTCAGGCGTCTCAGGGAATGTCAGTGGAAGGATCAACATCGGCTTGAACGCTGCAATCTGGGCCAAACGACGGAACTCGTAGCCCGTGCCCTTGTAGATCATTGGAAGGTCGAACTCTTGTGCGATGGCGTGCCAGCGCGCAACATCATGCTCGTCTTGCGTTTCTGCGATTACTGGTGTACGCGCATCGCGCAGCGTGCGCAGCGCTTGGAGCGAGATGTTGAATTCCGGTGGTGTTGGCACTGTGCCTCGTGCTGCAGCTGTGTGTGCCTTGCCGTACCAATCTGCATCGTAGAGTGCTTGACGAATCAGCGCAATGCTGCCCATTTGCGACGACGGATACGGCGTCTTCGACGAACCCTTGCGGAAAGACATCGCAAGATATGGCTGATCGGCAATCACCGTCGTCGCTGCGGCACCTTCGCGCAGCAACACAGCAGCGCCCGTGCCGCGCATGATGCCGTCGTGGATAGCTACAGCAGCTGCACCATAGCCACGCTTGGTCCATTCGCGCTCTGCATCGCCACGGATTGACAGATCCTCCGTTGCGCGACGTTCAGGACGGATAGCCTGATTCCAATAGCGTGCACCCTGCTGTGCTGGAATACCAGGAGCTTCGTCTTCATCCCATCCGCCAGCACGAGCGTTGCCCGAGCCTTGCGAGCCAGCAAGCGAGCGCACGTCGAGGTATGGCTCGACGAAGCCTGCATAGACCCATGCTCCGTGTAGGTCGCGTACTTCAGCGCCCTTCGGGATGGCGACATTCTTGCCTACGGCAACAATTCGCTCACCACGCACAACGATCACTGCCGAGTCGATTTGCTCGCCGGGAGCAGGCACAGCGGTACAGTTCGTGTAGGCGATGAGTCGGATCGCTTTCGTACGCAGACCATCAACAACGGTCGTAGAAACTTGCGCTACAACAGACGTTGCAGCCAGCAGGAGGCAGACGAGAATCTTCATGGCGCAAAGTTACGGCGGATAGACCTATGCAACGGTGCTCGCGTAGCTATCTTTGCAGTGAATTCACCACTCATTATCACCGCCCGAGGTCTGCATGCGCGCGTTGGTTCTCTCTCTGCTCGTCGTCATTGGTGCATCTGCTACATCGCAAGCCCAAGTTGACGCAAAAGTCACCGTTGATTCACTCGCAAAAGTGCCCGAGCTCGTGGCCGACTCCATTCCATGGAAGTGGCGCACGACGTGGGGCCTGGGCTTCAGCACGGTGCAACTCAACAACTGGACAGGGGGCGGTCAGGATGCCGTGTCGATTCGGCTTCTGATGCTCGGCTCGCTGGATTACGCCACGAATGGCTTCTCGTTGGATAACGACATCGAGCTTGGCTATGGTTTGGCGAAGCTGGGTTCGGAAAGCTTCCGGAAGAACGACGACCGAATCATCGTTTCAAGTCGTGCGGCATTGCGTCAGTCCAAGCACTTCAAGTGGGCCGGATTTATGGAATTCCGGACGCAGTTCTACTCGGGTCGCAACTACAATGTCATCGATACCGTGGCTAATGACTTCCTCGAGGTTTCGAATTTCATGGCGCCGGGCTATCTCACGGGTGCGTTGGGTCTTGAGTACGTTCCCGTTCCCGAGTTCAAGCTTCTGATTGCACCGGTGTCGACGCGTTCGACGTTCGTCACCAACGACCACATCATCCAGCAAGGGGTGCTGAGCGGACTAGGTGCGTATGGTCTTGCTCCGGGTGTTCGCTCACGAACCGACCTCGGTGCGATTGTGAACGCGGCTCTCGATTGGGAGATGTTCCAGAACGTGCGTTGGCGTGGACGATTCAATGCCTTTATGCCGTACGAAACGCCCGACCTTTGGGTGGTCACGGTCGAGAATGCATTCTTGCTCAAGGTCAACAACTGGTTGAATGTGTCGTTGCTCACGGACGTGTTTTACAACGACCGTATCCCTGTTGTACGTGACGATGGTAGTGTTGGTCCTGCTACGCAGCTGCGCAATCAGCTCATCATCGGGATCAACTGGTCGCTAGCAAATTTCTAAACGCTTCTTCGTCGATCACCTGAACGCCAAGTTCGGTGGCCTTCGCGAGCTTGCTACCCGCATTCGCTCCAGCAACAACGTAGGTTGTTTTCTTGCTCACCGAACCTGCGGCCTTCCCGCCGCGGGCTTCGATGGCGTCGTGCGCTTCCTTGCGCGACATCGACGTGAGTTCGCCGGTGACCACAAAGGTCTGTCCTTCGAATGCACGCGACACAAGGGTTGGAGTCTGACCGGTGAATTGCAGTCCGGCTGTGCGAAGTTGCTCGATGAGCTCGCGCGCTGATGGATCGCCTGCAAACTCAATGATTGAGTCGGCGATCGCACTGCCAATCTCGTGCACCGCGGTGAGTTCCTCGTGCGTTGCCGACATGAGTTGGTCGATGGTAGGGAATGCGCGTGCAAGAATCTTCGCGACGCCTTCACCGACAAAACGGATGCCTAGACTGAACAACACGCGTGCATAGGGTTGCTGCTTGCTGGCTTCGATGCCTGCCAGCAAACGGTCCACGCTCTTGGGCGCCCATCGATCGAGCTGCAGCAACTCGTCGCGGCGCTGCGCAAGCGTGTAGATGTCGGCAATCGATGTGAGCAGTCCGGCGGCAATGAACTGCTCGATAGCACGTTCGCCGAGTCCGTCGATATCCATCGCATCGCGCGATGCGAAGTGCTCGAGACGTCGTCGCAGTTGCCACGGACACTGTCCGTCGTTGCAATACCAGTTGGCTTCACCCTCTGGTCGGTGCAGTTCCGCGTTGCGCGGACACGGACAATGGTGAGGCATCGACCATGGTGTAGCATCTGCCGCACGCCCATGCATGTCAACGCTGCTCACCTTCGGGATGACGTCGCCCCCTTTCTCGATGACCACGGTATCGCCCACGCACAGCCCCAGCTGCTGCACGAAGTCCTCGTTGTGCAGCGTTGCACGCGAGATCGTTGAGCCTGCCAGCAGTGTTGGCTGTAGTTCGGCAACAGGCGTGACAACACCTGTTCGACCAACCTGGAGTGTGATGTCCAGGAGTTTCGTTGTTGCCTTTTGCGCTTCGTACTTGTAGGCGAAGGCCCATCGAGGCGAGCGGGCAACTGCGCCCAGCTCTCGCTGATGTGCAATCGTGTTCACTTTGACAACGATCCCGTCGATTTGGAACGGCAACGTGTCGCGCTCTGATTCCCACCGATCGATGAAGGTGAGCACCTCGTCGATTGACGCGCAGGTTTCGACTGCACGCCCAGTAACAAACCCCATGCTGGCAAGCGTCTCGATGCTCTCGGCGTGCGTCGTGATGCTGCGATCAGGTGTTTCTAGGTAATAGGCCACAAACTCGAGCTTGCGCGCGGCCGCCATGGTTGGATCCTTCTGCTTCAGCGTGCCAGCGGTGAGATTGCGCGGGTTCGCGTAGCGCTTTTCTCCGGCTTCATCGGCCCGTTCGTTGATTTCGAGAAAGGTCTTCTCGAGCATGTAGACTTCGCCCCGTACAACGGCATTGCGAATGTCGGAGGTTGCGAGCGAGAGCGGGACCGACCGAATCGTACGGATGTTCGCTGTGACATCATCGCCACGTTCGCCATCGCCCCGGGTTGCACCCATCACGAGCAGTCCGTTTTCGTACGTGAGCGACATCGCCACGCCGTCGTACTTCAGCTCGCATACATACGCGACGGTGTCGACCCCCAGACCCTCCCGAACACGTCGGTCGAAATCCAATACTTCTTCGCGGGTGTAACTATTCGCCAGCGAGAGCATCGGTGTGCGGTGCTCGACCGTGACGAATTCTTTGATCGGCTCCCCTCCAACGCGCTGTGTCGGACTGTCGATAGTGCGTAGTTCCGGATGGGCGCGCTCAATCTCCACAAGCTCCTGAAACAGTGCGTCGTAGGCGCGGTCGGAGATTTCTGGCTGGTCGTGCTGGTAGTACAGCACGTCGTGGTGCCGAATACGCGCACGTAGCTCTGCAGCCCGCTCTGCGGGGTTGGGTGCCGTTGGATCTGATGGAGCATCGAAGAGGGAAAGCATCTTCAAATATCCGCCAGAGGATGGAAAGCACCGCGCTATATTGTTTGCTCATCAATCTGGGACCGATTGGTATGGCACGATTTTCCTCGTTCGTCGCGATGATCGCAGTGTGCGTCGTCGTATTGGTTTCATCTGCATCTGCTCAGATGCGCTTCTCGCAGGGCCGTGAGCACGACCTGCGCACGGCGGCGGTATTGCCCCCAGGTGCGACCGTGGTGCGTCCGCCAGCTTCCTTTGTTGCGGCGCTTAAGCAGGCTGTATCACCATCGATTGTGATCCCTTCGGCCGAGGGCGACCTGGTGATCGACGGTTCGACGTTCGAGCTGTTTACGCCCGACGCAGAGTTCGTCGAGCACGGCGATCGCGGCGATGTCACCCGACCAATGATCGAGCATGCACTTGTACGCGGTTCGCTGCGCGGACGTGCTCGCTCGTCGGTGTTTCTCGCGGCGTTTGAAACCCACGTCGTTGGCTATATCGACATTCCGGAGGCAGGGGGCGTTCGTCGCATCCTGATTGCGCCCGACACAGTAATCCCCGGTCGCATGGCGTCGCACGTTGTCTACGAAATGCGCCCTGGCGACGGACAGCCACGACAGTGTTCTGCGGAGACGCTCCCCGGGAACCAACAGCGTGCGGATTCCATCTTCGCCATCGCACTTGGTTCTGACCAACTTCGCACCAAGATCACAGAGACCACACTGAGCGCAACGCCGTATGCTCTGCAGCTTGCCCTTGATTGCACGGAGTCGTTTTACAAGAACCTCGGCAGCAATCTCTCGGTTGCTGCATCCTCTGCGATCGCCATCGTAGGCGCTTGTGCGATTGTCTACGAGCGTGATGCGAATGTGGTCATCCGTGTGCCGTATCTACGCGTGTTCACGTCGAAGGATCCATATCCCGGTGACATTGGGCAAAAGCTCGGTGGCATTCGCGAGCACTGGAGCAAGAACATGCAACACGTCCAGCGCTCGGTCACCTGTCTGCTCTCCGGCGAAGGTGGTGGCGGTCTGGCATGGGTCGGTGTTCTCTGTAGTGGCTATGGATACAACGTTAGCGGTGTCGATGGACGTGTGAACTTCCCGGCAGGCGGATACATCTGGGATATCGACGTTACATCACACGAGCTCGGACATAACATCGGTTCGTCGCACACGCATAACTGCGGATGGAATCCGCCGATCGACTCGTGCTGGAATGCCGAAGGCGGCTGCTACGAAAACACGCGTGTACAACGCGGAACCATCATGAGTTACTGTCACCTTCAATCGAAGGGTACCGAGCTCCAGTTTCATCCACGCGTTGCGTCGCTCTTTAATCGCGTGATGGCGAGTTCGCCGTGTGTCGCTCCGATCCCAAGTGCACGCGACACAGATGCCGTTGCGCTTTCGATTATGACTCCAGCAAATGGCGGAATCGTTACGGCGCAGCAGCGCTTCGAGCCGATCGGCGTGATTCGCAATTCCGGACGTCTACCGCTGCGTAATGTCGAGGTGCGGTACACAGTGACCGATCTGTCGAATACACAGGTCGCATTCTGCACGGTAAATGTCCAACAACTTGCTGTTGGGCAAACACTGCGTGTTACGCTACCAGGACTTACGCTAACATCAGCTGGCGATATGCTTGGGGTATTGCGAGTTGTTGTGCAGGGCGATCAACACGCCACAAATAATGCTGTGACGCGACCATTTCGTGTTGCTCCGAAAGAGACTGGAACGATTGCCGTTGTATCGCCAAATGGAGGAGAGACGCTCCGTGCCGGAACAACCGTGCCTGTAACGTTCACCGCTACGGGGGTTGCCAATGTGCTCGTGGAGTACTCCATTGATGCAGGTGCCACATGGAAAACACTGCAATACAATGTGGAAGGTGCAAAGGGCACTATCGATTGGAAGGTGCCATTTGCAGCTTCGAAGACGTGCCTCGTGCGTGCAAGCAGCATACGAAACACCTCAATTGCTGATACATCGAATGCGATGTTCGCGATTGGCGTTGGGATCGACGTGCAAGCGTACGATATCGTTGCTCCAACAATCAATGCAAGTGTGCCGACACCCGTGAAGCCTCGCATCGTTGTTCGTAACAACGGCGATCAGGACGTTAGCGACGTTGTGTGTCGCTTCACAGCGCGTTGGGTTCGCCATACGGCGCCATCAGATGTCAAGACAATCACACTCCCACGCGTCCGCGCTGGTGCGCAGGATACGATCGAGCTTGATGCATTGCCACTGCTTGCATCTGGCGTGCACGTTGTTGACTTTACGGTGCAAGCCAAGGGTGATGAGAATCCTGCGAACGATCGGTTTGCACGTGAGTTTACGTCCGTAGGTCTTACACCGCCATTCGCTCTTCGCTACGAAGAGGGTCCACTCCGCGTGTTGCTCCAATGGCAAGTAGAATCGCCGGCGCCGGGCGATCGCGTTGAAGTGTGGCGCGGATCAACAGCGGCAACGCTCGAGAAGATTGCGTCGCTGCGCGCGAGTGCAACATCATATGTCGATCATGGTGTTGCGCTGAATGCAACATACTGGTACGCCGTTCGCACCGTGCGAGGTTCACAGCAAAGTGTGTTTACTCCTGCCATCAGCGCCGTGCCGACGTCGTACCCACATGGTATACCGAACGGCAGGGGAATGCAGGCTCCGCGAGTGATTTCGCCGACGAACAATACGCTCGCGATCCCGTCGCCCGTCTCGCTTGTGTGGTCGACCGAGCCGAACGCCGCACAGTATGAAGTGCAGGTAGCCGCAGATGCGGCTTTTACGGATCTTGAGTATGTCTTCATTGCAAACGATGCAGGCGCTCTGGTTGCCCCATTGCCTGAAGACGCAACGCGATTCTGGCGAGTACGCGGACTCAACCCAACAACAACGAGTGAATGGTCTGCAACGCAGCGATTCACCACATCGCCGTCTTGCAGTGGCTCTGCACTTGTCTTCGATGGTAAGGATCAACGTGCGACGGATGCAACGCTGACGTGGAACGGTGGCGCTGTCACCGTTGAGTACTGGACGTATGTCAAGCGCGCAACACTCAAGCAATCCTCCACCTTCATGGTCGGCGAAAACGATAACAGCGGCAATCGCTTCCAGGCACATGCCCCATGGGAAGATGGCAACCTGTATTGGGACTACGGCAACATTGGCGATAAGGGGCGCATTAGTGCGTCGTTCTCACGGTACTTCGATCAATGGGTGCACCTCGCATTCGTGAGCGATGGATCTGCGTTTAAAGCCATCTACATCAATGGTGAGCTTGCAGCATCAGGTGCAGAGGCATCGGCTCCAACCGGACTCAAGAAGCTGACCATTGGTGGGATGATTGGTAACGGTGCATTCAATGGTTCGGTTGATGAGTTCCGTATTTGGAATGTTGCACGCACGGCAGATGAGATTCGCTCGAGCATGTTCCGTCGCGCGCCACGAGGATCCGAAGCATCGAAGGTGGTCGGTTGGTGGCGGATGGACGAAAATGCAGGAACAACGTCGAAGGATGCCGTCAAGAATCGCGTGCTGACGCTGTCAGCTGGATCAATGTGGACGAAGAGTGGGGCAACAGTCGCGTGTGAGGATCTCGCGCCGCTCGCCGCACCATCGTTCACCGCTGGTACAGGAACGCAACCACTTCCTCGCGATCATGCGCATCAAGTGTCATGGGCAGCTGTGCCAGTGCTGCGAGGTGCAGGATGGTACGATGTGGAAGTTGTTGACCCTGCAACGCAGCGAGTGATCACGTCGCGCAACAACGTTACCTCTGGCACGCTGACGGTGAGCGCGCAATTCCCAGAGCTGCCAGCTGATAGCACGATGACGATTCGTGTGCGCGCGCGACAGACGTTCATCGATGGTCCGTGGAAAGAAGCCACGATCACGACACAAACGCCGTGTGAGGATGCCGCTGTGCGCTTTACCGGAAACGGAGAACGATTCTTGTCGCCAGACTTCATCTTCAACGGACGTGCCACCACCGTAGAGTACTGGTCTCTCGTCAAACCAGATCAAGTCAAGCAAAGCGTCGCCTTCATGGTCGGTGAAGCAAACAATGATCAAAAGCGATTCCAAGCGCACGCTCCGTGGGACGATAAGAACTACTACTGGGACTACGGCAACGTTGGCGAGTCGGGTCGTGTGTCGACAAGCTACGAGAGCAAGCTGGGCGCCTGGACGCATGTAGCGGTGGTGAGCAATGGCTACGACTCAATGGCGATCTATTTCGACGGACGTCTCGCAAAGCGTTCAAGCTTCGCATCAGCATCGGGTGAGCTGAAGAAACTTACGATCGGCTCCAATCCGTATGTAAACCTCAACCATCGCGGCTCAATGCGCGACCTTCGCATTTGGAATGTGATGCGCAGTGAACGTCAGATCCGTGAAAACATGCACCGCCGGTATGTCGGCAAACATGCTGGTCTCCTCGGTACATGGCTGCTCGACGAAGGCGAAGGCCTTGGCGCACTCGATGCAACGGGCAACAGTCCGCGCGCTCTCAGTGGTACGGAGATTACATGGGACCAAGGATCGAAGAAGCTGATGCATGCGCCTGCGATGATTGTAGGACGTGACTACGTGTTTGCCGGTGATACGGCTACGTATCGCGTGCGTCGATCAACCCCGGGCACGATGAAGTGGACTGTTGTCGGCGGCGAGATTGTCGGTGACCCAACGCGCGACGAGATCCTTGTTCGCTGGAACACGGAAATGGGTGTTCGTCCTCTCCGTATCGAACGCACATGGCCTGGTGGCTGTAGCGACGTCGTCACGTATCCAGTGGTTGTCGATGAGTTTACAAGTGTCAATGGCGAGGATGCAGCAGCGCCAACAGTATCCGTCACGCCAAATCCGGCAGCGGATATTGTGCGTGTTGCGTGGCATGGTGTCGGTGAGCCAACAGCCGTGAGTCTGATTGATGTGCAGGGTAGAACGTGCTGGACTGCGCCATCGGCAAGCGTGAAGTCGGATGGTTCGCTGCAGATTCCACTCGATCACCTCGCTGCTGGTACCTACACAGTGTGCGTCGCGACCACTCGCGGTATACATGCAACGCGTGTTGTGGTACAACGCTGACCAGTTGACTATCGCTGAATGACGATAAGCATGGTCTGCGGTCGTGAGGCAGTCTGCGACGAGAGAATGTACAAGCCCGGTGTTAGGCGGCTCACATCAATTGAGCCACTGGCATCGGGCTCGTACGTTGTGATATGAGCGCCGGTCAGTGTGTGAACACTGACTGTGCCTGTGAGACCGTGGAGCATGGTGCTCGCAGGCTGCGGCCAAAGGCGCTGACCCTGTTGCGTCGCTCCATCGACAACGGAAGTTGAGGGCGAGCGCGTGTAGCGCTTCATCATCGAACCGGCGATGAGATATCCGGTGCCGTTTGCGTTGTCGCACACGCGCAGTGTTGCAGGTGGGTAGTAGATCCACCGGTTCACGCCGGCATAGGGATCGAGTGTGAGTACGTCGCGATCGTCGATCGTTCCCTGGGTAATGTCCACACGCCGTGCTCGACGCTCAGAGGCGTAGTAGATCGTGTTGTCGTCGAGACGTAGCAGTTCGCCATTGATGGTCGGACTAATCATCTTCCCCTTGCTTGTGCTGATCCCATTGATTGTTGCACCCGCAAACGTGGTGTCGGTGTTGAGTACGCAGCTTGTAATCGCCGAGAAATCCCAAAACGACGTGTTGCGCCATGTGATTCCGCCGTCAACTGTTAGCAGTGGTTGAACAGCTATGGTGTCTCCCCGAACAAGCAGTACGCGTGATCCACGCGAGTAGGTTGACGATGTGCGAACTCGCCACTCATCGCTGGTATGTTGGCGCACGTGCACCGAATCTGCCAGTACGATGAGTTCCTCGGGTGTGAGTGATGCGCCAACGATCGACGAGCCCAACTGCGTGGAGGTCGTCATCGTGCGCGCCTGGGCAAAGGGTCCGTCCAGCATGAGCACTGTATCGCGTGTCGCGAGGACGATGCGAGCGGTGCTATCGGTTGCGAGTGATCTGATCGACCCCTCCAACGGGATGTCCCGTGTGATCCACGTGGAGCCGTGATCAAGCGAAACAAGCATCATCGTGAAGCGCGAGTTTGATGTTGCGCTCGGACTGCATTGCGCAGCTAGAACGAGCGTCGAGCCAGCTGCTGCCATGTGCGACCACGACCGTGTCGAGGTCGTGAGTTTACGTGCGAATTGGTAGGAATCGGAATCGGTCGGTGTTGTTCCATCGGGCTCAATACGTGCGAGCGATACGCCGTTCCCCGAAAAGAACCAACGAGGCTGCGATGCTGCCGAATGCCACCACGCCACGCCGGCGGTTGCTGTTGTTGACAGTACGACTGGTGAATAGCTTTTGATAACGCGAAGTGAGTCGTCGATTGCAGTGATCATATCGGCGTTGTAGATCACGGCACCGCCACCATAGCGTGATGCAATGACTGGTGCGACAGGATACTCATTGAAGTTGTGAAGGATCTTCGCGCTATCGCGATCGTTCCACACCGCGATGATGCTCCCGAGTCCATACCCAATGATCAGCGAGATGCGCGGTGATAATGCTTGCAGGAAGACGGGTAGGTTCACGGTCGTTAGTCCGCGCTTCCACGTCGTTGCACCTGTGATGATGTTGATCACACGGAGTTCACGTCGGGCTGTATCGACCAGCGTGCAGTGCTCTGCGTCGGCAGCTGATGAGAGGTTGGGCGTAAAGCTCTCGAGCGCGATCGTGTCTACGCGCAGAACACCGTCGCGAATTGCACAGCGCAGAAGTGCGCTGTCGTGGGGGATGACGACGTACGGATCACACCGCAACACGGCGCGACCAGTCGATGGGAGATTGTCGAACGAGACTTCGCGTCGGTCGACGATATCAACGGCAACGATGTCACCAACTGCTGTCCGCATGAGTGCGACGCGGTCGCTTGCCACGGCAACGTGCGTGAAGTTCGCGGCCCGATACGTTTCGCATAGCTCTACAAGTGGTCCGCCCGGAATGGTGCGTACAACACCCTCACCCGCCATCACGATGCGTGGCTTGAGCTCCGCTGTGATGTCCATGGCACGGATCGGACGCATCTCGTAGGGGAGGCATGAGAAGACTTCTTCCAATGGCTGAGCAGTGAGCGCAGGAGCGAGCAGGAGCGGCACAACACTCAGCACGATCAAACGCAGAAGCTTCGGTATGTTCGCTGTCATGTTCATACTTCCAGACCTCACATCAACGTCTCCTGAGCAGCAGCGCGATGCGATTGTATCGATGGTGCGACTTATCACGGAGGGAGAAGATAACTTCATCGCCAATGCCGCCAACACGGCCTCGGTACTGTACCACATGATGCCTGAGGTAAACTGGACGGGCTTCTACCTGTTCGACGGCACGGAGCTGGTGCTGGGTCCGTTCCACGGCAAGCCAGCATGCATCCGCATTGCACTCGGACGTGGCGTGTGCGGCACGGCAGCCGCTGAACGTCGCACCGTCGTTGTGCCAAACGTTGCAGACTTCCCCGGACACATTGCTTGCGATGCCGCAAGTGCTTCGGAGATCGTTGTGCCCATCATGCACGGCAATGCGTTGCTCGGCGTGCTCGATATCGATAGTCCGCGCATTGGACGCTGCACAGAGGATGATGCCGCCTTCCTCGAACAGATCGTCGCTATCCTGGTGTCACGTTCCTACGGTGATGCCGCACAGTGATGCGTGCCCCGCATCGCAACATCTTCCACGACATACGGTCTGCTGCTCATAGCTGCATTGCTCTGCACGCTTGGCGTCCATGCACAAGTGATCATCACCGAGGTGCAGCCTGTGCCTGCTGCCGGCGAGCCAGAGTGGATCGAACTCGTGAACACCTCGACGGTGAGTGTCGCGCTGAAATCCTGGCAGGTGTGCGATCCGCGCGGCTGTGTGCAGCTGCCAGACATCGTGGTGCGCCCCGGCGGTATGTGCGTGCTCACACGTGATAGCATCGCGCTGCGCGAACAACGATACATCCCCGACAACGTGATCGTGCGATCCGTGGCCTTGCCGTCGCTCAACAATACATCAGATACACTCCTGCTTTTGAAGGGGGCTTCGCTTATCGACTCGATGGCGTACGACGTGCGCAGCAGCGACCGTGGACGAAGCATCGAGCGCGGCGGGGTAGAGCGTGGTGGATCGGTGCTCTGGGAGCCGCGATGGACCGTGTCGACGGCGTTCGATAGCGCAACCTGCGGACGGATCAACACGGCCGTGATGAGTGAACAGGATTACCGACTGCGTGGCGTGCATGCAACGCGTGACAGGTTGGTGGTTGTTGTGGCCAACGATGGAACACGCGTGGGCGAGGCGCGACGCGTGCAATGCGCAACCGGCGAAGAGCGCGTCGATACGGTGCTTGGCGCACTACGGCCTGGTGATGTTGTCGAGTGGACACTCCCCGAGGCGGTCTCACGCGGTCGCGGGTCGGTGCGGTCGGCGCATGTGCAGGTGCAGTTGGAAGGGACTGATGATCGACCCGAGAACGATACGATCCGCGCGGCGTTTGTCGTGCCGCCCACGTCCGGCACGCTGATGATCAACGAGGTGCTAGCACAGCCTCGGAGCGGTGAGTGCGACTTTGTGGAGGTATGGAACGGCACAGACGTGGATGTCGATCTCGCCGACTGGATCATCGAAACGGCAAGGGGCGTGCAGTATCGCTGTGTGCCACCGCTGACGATTCCCGTAGGGGGCTTCGGAGTGCTCTGTGCTGCACTGTCGAGTCCGTCGATGCATGCCGTGCAACACCGTGCTCGCACCAGTCCAACGTTATCGATTACGCAGGAGCGCGATCTCGTTGTGCTCTGCACGCCAGAAGGTCTGCGCGTTGATAGTATGTGGTACGACCGTGAGTACCACCATCCACGTGTGGCGACGCATGACGGCGTGTCGTTGGAGAAGCGTGCTGTGCAGATGCGAAGCGAACAGGCTGCGGCATGGACGTCGTGTGCGGCCCTCGAGAGAGCAACGCCGGGACTGCCCAACAGCATTGCACAAGAGGTTGCTACGCAGGTCACGCTCGAAGCGCAGCCAACGGTGATATCGTCGGATCGTCGTCACGCTACGGCAACGACACGTATTGCATGGTCGTTGCCGTACCAACAGGCACGAGCACGGATTGATGTGCGTGATGAAACAGGGGCAATTCGCCAAACGCTCTGTAACAGCTGGTTTATCGCCGCGCAGGGCAGCGTTGCATGGGATGGATGCGATGCCGATGGCCGTCGGGTCGAACCCGGACCGTATGTGGTGTCCATGCTCGCTGTCGATGCCGACACGGCTGATGTAGCCCGTGGAGTATGTCTTGTGGTGGTGGCGGAGTAATGCCCTGCACAAAAAGGTAACATGCGTCATTGCTGTGCGTTCGGTAGCTTCGTGCTATGGCAAAACGCACCACAAAGGCCAAACAACACCCCGCACACGCGGAAATCAACCTCGATGACGAGTCGCTGTATCTGAACCGCGAACTCTCGTGGATTGAGTTCAACAAGCGTGTTCTTGAAGAGGCCGAGGATCCAACGCATCCGCTGTTAGAGCGATTAAAGTTTCTGGCGATCTACTCGACGAATCTTGATGAATTCTTCATGATTCGCGTCGCTGGATTGCAGGAGCAGATCTATTCCGGCGTTACCGAGCTTTCTGCGGATGGTATGACGCCCCTTGAACAGATGCGCGAGATTCGTGCACGTCTGATTCCGCTCTACAAGCGTCAGACTGATGTGTGGCGATCGACAATCGTGCCGGCGCTGGAGCGGGAGGGAATTCACTTCCATCGCTATGAAGATTTGACGAAGGATGAGCGCATCGAGCTCGAGCGTGATTTCGTCGACAACATCATGCCCGTGCTTACGCCCCTTGCCCTCGATCCTGGACACCCATTCCCGCGATTGTTGAATCGCTCGCTGACGATTGCGTTCCGCTTGATCGACGAGCAGAGTGATGAAGACGAGATCAAGGTTGCTGTTGTGCAGCTTCCGTCAGCGCTGCCGCGACTGATTAAGCTGCCGCGCACGGGCGGACATCACTATGTGCTGTTCGAAGACATCATCCGGGCCCATGCAAGCATCCTCTTCCCAGGTCTGCGTGTCGAGGAAAGCCACTTGTTCCGCGTAACGCGCGATGCCGACGTCGACATTGCTGAAGACGAAGCGAATGATCTGATCACAGCCGTTGCCGAAGGGATTCGTCAGCGTCGCTGGGGTACCGATGCGGTGCGCATGGAGATTAGTCCAGAGATGCCGCGCAAGCTGACGCAGTTCTTCACGCGCGCATTGGAACTCGAGAACTCCGACGTCTACAGTGTCGACATGCCGCTCAACTTGCAAGACTTCTTGGCGCTGATGCAGTTGGATCGTCGTGCACTGAAAGACGTACCGTTTACCTCGCGGAAGGTCTCGGAGTTTGAGCGCGATGGCGAGAACATCTTCGATGTGCTCAAAGATGGCGACATCTTCGTGCACCATCCGTTTGATTCGTTTACGCACTCGGTGGTGCGGTTTATCGAGGCTGCAGCCGAAGATCCGCACGTGCTTGCGATCAAGATCACCCTCTATCGTGCGGGTGGACGTTCGCCGGTGATCGAGGCGCTGAAGCGCGCCGCAACGCTGGGCAAGAACGTCACAGCGTTTGTGGAGTTGAAGGCGCGCTTCGATGAAGAGACCAACATTCAATGGGCGCGTGCCCTCGAACAGGCGGGCGTGCACGTGGTCTACGGCGTGATGGGTCTGAAGGTGCACTGCAAGGTGTGTCTGGTCGTGCGCAAAGAGGGCGTGAATGTTCTTACCTACGCGCACATTGCAACAGGCAACTACAACCTTGCGACGTCGCGTGTGTACACCGACGTTGGGATCTTCACTGGACGTCAGGAGTTCGAGCGCGATTTCGTGCATCTGTTCAATCTGCTCACGGGATACTCACGTCACGCATCATGGCAGCATCTCGGTGTTGCGCCATTGAACCTGCGCAGCACATTCCTCGAGCTCATCGAGCGCGAGATCGACCATGTGAAGAAGGGTGCTAAGGGGCATATCATTGCCAAGATGAATGCGCTCATCGATACGACGATTATCAAGGCGCTCTACCGGGCATCGATGGCAGGTGTGAAGATCGAACTGATCGTGCGCGGTGTGTGCGCCTTGCGTGCCGGTGTGCCGGGCGTGAGCGAGAACATCACGGTGCGCAGCATCCTTGATCGCTTCCTCGAGCACAGTCGCATCTTCTGGTTCCGCAACGGCGGTGAGGATGCCGTGTTCATCTCGAGTGCTGATTGGATGACGCGGAATATGGATCGTCGCATTGAGATCGTCTTCCCAGTGTACGACAGCAAGGTCAAGAAACGTATGCGCGAGATTCTCAAGACGTATCTTGCCGACACTGTGAAAGCCCGTGTGCTTGAGCCCGATGGTTCGTATCGACGATGCGATCCGGGCGCCGCGCCGGTGCGATCGCAGCAGTCGTTCCTCCCATCAAAGCGTCGCGCGTGAATCCAACGGTAGCACTTGCATTGCGATATGTACGACCTCGTCGGTTATCGGCGATTGGTCTGATCGGCGGCATTTCCGTTGTTGGAATCGCCGTCGGCACTGCTGCGTTGATCATTGTGCTGTCGCTGTTCAACGGATTCCGTGGCGTTGCAATCGATAGCATGACCAGCACGGGTCCGCACATCCGGGTGGTGGACGATGGACGCCCCCTTGCCGATCGTGTTCCTGATGCTACGCTGCTGTCGCGCGTTGTGCAGTCGACGATTGTTGTGCAGTTGCCCGGACGTACCACAGCGGCTCGCACGATTGGCGTGCCTTCGGAAGCTGGCATGCGCGAGGATATCGCGCGTGCGACGATGATCGGCGAAGCCAACGTCGAGACGCGACGTGGTATCTCGGGAGCCGTGATCTCGCTCGACATGGCCGAGTCGATGAATGTCTATCTCGGTGATACGCTCGTGTTGCTCGCACCGGAATCAATTGAATCATCGCTGCTTACCATGTCGATCCCATCGGGCGTCAGCGTCGAAGTGCGGGGTATTCTCGCCCCTTCGGCAGGTGCTGCTACAACTACGCCGCAGATGGTTGTGCTCGATACCGTTCTTACGTCTGCTGCGCGAGCGTCGACAACAGCGTATACCTACATCCGCATTGCTGATCCGCGAAATGCCGAACGTCTTGCTCAGTCGCTGCGAGACGCAGGCTTTCGTGCAGAGTCGTGGCAGGAGTTGCACCGCACGATGTTCGACATGATGCGACTGGAGAGAATAGGGTCGTTCATTGTGCTCTCACTCATCGTCATCGTTGCTGCGTTCAACATCCTTGTGTCACTCACGTTGGGTGTGATTGAGAAGCGACGTGATGTTGCTATCCTCAAGGCGATTGGTGCTACGGATCGACAGATCCACCGCGTGTTTCATGTGCAGGGGCTTGTCATCGGTGTCGGCAGTGTGATGATCGGCAGTCTGCTCGGCGTGGGGCTGTGTATCGGACAGCGCATGTTTCAATGGATTCGCTTTGACGTGACGCAAGGGTATGCCATTCCAGCGCTGCCTGTCGACGTCCATGTACTCGATGTGGTAGTCGTGGCCTGTATGGGCATTCTCTGTGCGGGTCTTGCTGCGCAATACCCGGCGCGCCGTGCAGCACGCATTACGATCGCCGACGCTGTACGCTCGCGCTAAGCGCTATTCCTCGACACATGCAAGCATGTGCAATGTGAGTTCGTCGCAGACACGATATCCTTCGGCTGTGAGCTGAAGATGTGTGCCCGTATCGCGAATGAAATCAGCTTCGATCCAATGCGGTAGATGCTCCGACAACGCCTGACGGATGTCGATGGCATAGCGATCGCGTATTACCTCGACAGGAATGCCCTCAGCGCGGAGTGTGCAGAAGAGAAACTCGGTGAGTTGCTCGCGGCTATCAAGCGTCTCGCGGTTTGCTTCGGGAAGCTCGCCAGCGTGCACCTTCGCCGTCCATTGCGTGAGTGAGCGATGATTCCAATAGCGTGTTGTACCGAGTAATCCATGCGCGCTCGGACCAACAGCGGTGTAGGATTCGCAGAGCCAGTAGGTGCGATTGTGCAGACAGCGGCGACCAGGCCGCGCGAAGTTGCTGACTTCGTACTGCTCGTATCCAGCACGCGTGAGTGTGTCGATCACCAGCGCATACATTGCTGCATCGGTGTCTTCCGATGTGGGGGTCACAAGCCCCTTTTTCAACTTCGCATACAGCGGCGTGCCGTGTTCGTAAATCAAGGAGTACGCGCTGATATGATCGGGTTCGAGGGCGAGGAGTCGTTCCAAGTTGTACTGCAGTGATGCGAACGTCTGACCAGGCACGGCAAACATCAAATCCATGTTGACGTTGGTGAAGCCGGCTGCGCGAGCAAGCGTCATCGCCTGCGATGCTTCATCTGCGGTATGGATACGATCGAGAAATGCGAGTTCCGATTCCGTGAACGACTGCACGCCAAACGACAAACGATTGATGCCTGCGTTGGCATATCCCTGAAGCGACGCTGCTGTAACAGTGCCAGGGTTGCATTCCATCGTCCACTCCGCATCAGGTGCAACCGGAACACTTGCGCGGACATGCTCGGTGATGCGCGTTAATACTTCGATCGAAAGCAGCGACGGTGTGCCGCCGCCGAAGAAGACGGATGTGACTGGCGTGGTTGATGGTGTCTCCGCGCGCATCGTGATCTCGCGCAGCAGCGTCTCAACAAAGGTGTCGATGTGCTGTGTTGTCTCGAGACTGTAGAAGTCGCAGTACGAGCACTTCTTTTCGCAGAAGGGGATATGGAGGTAGTAGCCGCGCATTAGTTGATCAGGTGAAATAACCGATCCCAGCGAATGTGTTGCGCGGGGTTATTGGGTGTATCGCCGTACGACCAGTACACGAAGAGTGGAGCGCCCGTGACGTGATCAGCCGGAAGAACGCCCCACGAACGTGAGTCGTACGAATTGCTGCGATTGTCGCCCATCACAAAGAAGTGCCGATCGGGTACAACCACGGTGCGCCGACGTTCCTTGGGTTTGAGCAATGGATCGAACGGCGGCTGCGCATCGGGTGGTGTTGGTAGAAGCGTGTCGTTCACCGAGATGGACTCGTGTGTGAACACGAGGGTGTCGCCCGGTACGCCGATCACGCGCTTGATGTACAGCTCGTCGGGATGCAGAACAATGTCGCCCTTGCGCAGCGAGTCGGGAAGCGAGAAGATGATCACATCGCCGCGCCGAACGTCGCGTACCAAAAAGCTGATCTTGCTCATCACGATGTAGTCACCGTGCAGGATGGTGTTCTCCATCGAATGCGTTGGCACGAGGAAGACGCCAAGTACAAAGATTCGTAGAGCAATGGCCATGCAGGCAGCAAAGACTGCCGTTAGGGCGAGGTCGCGCCAGCGGATCTGAGAAAACCGTTGGCTATCCATCTTAGTTGATGATCGTCCCGATGCGATTCCAACGAATCGTGCTGAATCGCTCGAAGAGCGAAGCACGCCTATTGCTGCTCGGCTCCCACGACCAATACACGACCATCGGTGTGCCTACCACATCATGCTTCGGGATGAATCCCCAGAAGCGCGAATCGGCAGAGTTGTCGCGGTTATCACCCATGCCAAACACGTAATCGCGTTCGACAGTGTAGGAGGTAGCTGGTTGTCCGTCGATGGTGCCTGTGCCGAGGTTGACGGTGTGACCTTCACGACGGATAAACGTTGCCCATTCATAGAGTGATTCCGGTGTGAGTGGAATCACATCGCCTTCTTGTGGAATACGGATCGGACCGTAATCGTCGCGCGTGAATTGACGTCCCGGTGGGAATGTCGCCATGCGATCAGACTCGTGACGCAATGTGCGCTCCTCGGCGCTGTAGGGGGCGAACTGTCCGTGCTCAGGGAGCGGACGTTCAATGCCATTCACAAAGACGCGTCCGCCGCGAATCTGCAGCGTGTCGCCGGAAACGGCGATACAGCGCTTGAGGTAGTACTCAAAATTCTCTGCCGATGCTTCGTCGCGATTTCCTGGGAAGATGAACACAATCACGTCGCCGTGCTTTGGTTCGATCAGTGGTGGAAGCTTGTAGAAGGGCAGCGGAAGATTGAGGAACGGAATGATCTGCGGTGTGGATGGTCCGTAGATGAACTTGTTGACGAACAAGAAATCGCCGGCCATCACGGTGCGCTCCATCGAACCCGTTGGCACGGTGAACGACGCAAGGGCAAGTCCGTTAATGATCGTCACCACCGAAACCGCCCACACGAGCGTCTTCACCCATGCTACAACATGCTGTACAAATGTCTCCGGCTTTGGTGCATTCAACCGAGCACGCCGACGACGAATGAGCCATTGTCCGAACGGACCGAGTTTGCTGTAGAGGGTTTCGATGAGGGACATACGGATCAATCGATAGAGAGAACTGCGTGGAATGCTTCCTGTGGGATTTCCACCTTGCCAACTTGCTTCATGCGCTTCTTGCCTTCCTTCTGCTTCTCGAGCAACTTGCGCTTCCGTGAAATGTCGCCGCCGTAACACTTGGCGATCACGTTCTTGCGAATTGCACTGATCGATTCGCGTGCGATAATCTTCGAACCGATGGCAGCCTGAATGGCAACTTCGAACATCTGACGTGGGATGAGCTCTTTGAGTTTTGCGCAGAGCTTCTTGCCCCATTCATGGGCCTTCTGACGGTGTACAATCGACGACAGCGCGTCTACTGGTTCGCCATTCAGGAGAATGTCCATGCGAACGAGTTCGCCTTGCTTGTAGTCGGAGTATTCGTAATCGAGCGATGCATAGCCGCGCGTATTGGACTTCAACTTGTCGTAGAAGTCGAACACGACTTCTGCCAGCGGAAGATCAAACGTCATATCGACGCGATCGGATGACAAGTACGACTGACCCATCATCGTGCCACGACGGTCCATGCAGAGCTTCATGATCGTGCCGACGTATTCCGACGGCGCGATGATCTGCGCACGGATGAATGGCTCTTGAATCTCTTTGATCAATGTTGGGTTTGGAAGCTGCGATGGATTGTCAACCCAGAGGATTTCGTCGCGAGTTGTGATCACCTTGTAGCGTACGTTCGGTACGGTGGTGACGATCACCTGATTGAACTCGCGCTCGAGACGCTCCTGCACGATTTCCATGTGGAGCAGACCAAGGAAGCCGCAACGGAAGCCGAAGCCAAGCGCGCTTGATGATTCCGGCTCGAAGCTGATCGCAGAGTCGTTGAGCGACAGCTTGCCGAGTGCTTCACGCAAATCTTCGAAGTCGTCACTGTCTGCTGGGTAGATACCCGAGAACACCATTGGCTTGACTTCACGGAATCCTTCGATCGGATTCGTTGTCGGATTGCTTGCGAGCGTTACCGTATCACCGACCTTCGAGTCCTGCAGTCGACGGATGGCGGCCGTGAAGTAGCCTACGTTACCTGCTTCGAGCACACCTGTGCGCTGGCGTTGCATGTGGAGCACACCTACTTCATCGAGCTCGTAGGTCTGATTCGTGTTCATGAACAGAATCTTGTCCTTCTCCTTCATGGTGCCGTCGAATACACGCACGTTCACCACGACGCCGCGGTAGGCATCGAAGATGGAGTCGTAAATCAAGGCGCGCAGCGGAGCTTTCGGATCGCCCTTCGGTGGCGGGATCTTCGCGACAACAGTCTCGAGAATTTCATCGATGCCGATGCCTGCCTTAGCAGACGCAAGAATCATGTCTTCTTCTTTGCAGCCAATCAAATCGATCACCTGCTGCTTCACATTATCGATCGTCGTGACAGCACTTGGCAAGTCGATCTTGTTGATCACCGGAATGATCTCCAGACCTTGATCGATTGCCATAAAAAGGTTCGAGATTGTCTGCGCTTCAACACCCTGTGTTGCATCAACCACAAGCAGTGCGCCTTCGCACGCGCTGAGCGAGCGCGAGACTTCGTAGGAGAAGTCCACGTGTCCCGGTGTGTCGATCAGGTTGAGCTTGTAGGTGTTCCCATCATTGGCTTTGTAATCCATCTGGATCGCATGCAGCTTGATGGTGATGCCACGCTCCTGCTCAAGAGGATTGTCGTCGAGAATCTGATTCATTGTCATCTCGCGCGCCGACACACGCCCCGTACGCTCCAGCAAACGGTCTGCTAGCGTCGACTTGCCGTGGTCAATGTGCGCGATGATGCAAAAGTTGCGGTAGTTCTTCATAAGAGGGCAAAGATACGGAGTGGAGGCACGGCAGGGCTACGGGGCGAGCAGACAAGGTGGGAAATTGACTGATTGGTCGAAATAAGGAACAAAATCTCGTAGGTTTGCGTTCTGAATGCTTTCCCACAAATGTTTGAGAGTAACGACATGCCAAACCCAGATTTCAGCGTCCTCTTCAACGGTATCGATGCCAAGGATCACGTGCTGTTCGGCACATTCCTTACCGACGATGCGCAGTTCCGCTTTGCGAACCACCCAGCAGTGGTTGGCAAGGACACGATCGTGAACTTCCTCGAGGGATGGTTCCAGAGCATCGCAGCCATCAAGCACTCGAACCTCACAGTGCGTGAAGGCGACGGCTTCGTGCTGACAGAAGGTACTGTGACGTACACACGTCACAGCGGATCGACGCTCAGCGTTCCATTCGCGAACGTCTTCAACATGGTCGACGGAAAGATCAAGGATTACTTGATCTACGTTGATAACTCGACCCTGTATACTGAGCAGTAATCGGCAGCTGAAACGCATACGACGCTGACAGCGTCACAAACGCATCCTGCATTCGAAGCCCTGTACGTGATGGAAACATCGCGTATGGGGCTTGTAGTATCCGGGCCTCTGCTCGGAGAAGAACGTTTTGGAGTATCTCGACGTCGAGGTTTACTGATGCCGACGTGGACACAAACGGCTGCGAAGACGTCGTGAAGAGCATGTTGTATGCATCGTGCATGTGCTCGATACGTGCGGCCAGACGAAGCGTTGGCGACACGCGAACGGCAGCCACAGCGCCGAGGTACCATGCGATGTCGTAGGCAGTTGAGCGTCGTTCCTGGGCTCCAATGTCGGCAATCGCCGTCAGCGTGGTCGACTCGGTTACGTTCCAGGTCGCCCACAGATTGCTGTACCAACGGAGCTGCTGCTCCTGTCCGCGAGGTTGCTCGTTGCCAAGGAATGTGCTCCATGTGAGCGATACTGCATCCGTTGGACGATGCGTGATACGTGTACCGATTGCAACACCATCGTTGTTGTCAATCACACGTTGCCATCCATTGAGGACGTGCAGCGCAATTGATGTCGACGCCGATTCATCCCATGTGAGCGAGACGCCCGTTTCGACATACGGCGTTGCATCCGATGCATACAGTCGAGAGAGGAGCATGTTGTCGCGCGCAATCATCGACTCGGCGCCGATGTGCGAGGGATACACGCCTGCGTCGAGCCACACGCCATCGGCAAGGCGCACGCCAAGCCATGCTTCGCTGAGCCATCTCACAGCTGTATCTGCACCGGTCCATAGCACGTCGGCAAACCACCCTGTCTGCGCAGCTACCTTACCGCGGAGATGTGTACTGCGTAGTTCGACGCCAGCGATGCCTTGCATGATGCCGAGCTGATCGTTGCGCGATGGTTGCAGTGTGAAGACACGTTCGTGATTCGATGGCGCATTGAACGATGTTGAATACGCCGCGTCGAGGAGCACGTGCGCTGTAACCACGGTGCTGTCGCGAGCGTGCAGTGATGCAACGCATCCTGCGATGAGCACTGCTGTAGCGATGATGTGGTTCCGCATCGCGAGGCCTATTTCGAGGTGAGTGGTTCGCGCG
Organism: uncultured Melioribacter sp.; assembly: GCA_964432155.1. Lineage (GTDB taxonomy): Bacteria > Bacteroidota > Ignavibacteria > Kapaibacteriales > Kapaibacteriaceae > UBA10438. The sequence goes on from CAYSMF010000003.1 coordinate 41,499, forward strand.
TGACAACCATCGCCAGCGTGCGTCTGTCGGGACTTAGCGCGATGCGTCCGATACGTCCGCGCAGCGGCAGTACACCCGACACTGGCGTGAATGACCACGCGTTGCCGTTCTGTTGTGCGATCAGCAATCCGTCGGCACTACTCATTAGCACACGTCCATCATCAAGCCACACAAAGTCCTCCGAGCCGCGAGGCATGGGAAGGATCGACGTGCCGCGTTCTTCGCCGGGTGCAACGGTCATGAGCACCCATTGCGCCGTGTCTGATTTGTCGACGTATGTCAATCGATTCGTCGGCGACATCCGCAACGTGCGTCCGATGGATGATGCAACGGTAACCGACTGACGTGAGGCGAGATCGACAACGCGTAGCGTGTGGGGTTGGCGTTCGTCGTCGTTGCCAACCACAAATACTGCAACCATGCCATCGCCCATCCAGCAGTGATACCCGATGCGACGCATTCCGATGATGGGCGCAATCGCACGTCCGGTTAAATCATAGCGCCAGAGCTGCTGCGATTCGGTGTAGTCTTCTCCTGATGCTGTAGGACGTGCAACGCGCACAGCCGATAGACTGCGTCCATCCGACATTGGCGTTGGCGAGAACTCCGCTTCCGGCGTCTGCGTCACACGCGTGCGTGCACCACTCGTGCGATCATAGCGTACAATGTCCGTCGCACCATTGACATCATCGACGTAGTAGATCGCGCGTCCATCAGCAGAGAACGCAGGCTGGTTGTTGTATCCAGCGTGCGGGGTTATCTCCGCCACAGAGGAGATTGCTCCACGTGACGCGTCGAAGTCTGCCACAACGATCGACGTCGATGGCAGGGGAGGAATCGACGCGCACGAGGTGACGATGATCGAGAGGATTAGTACGCTCGTGCGAACAGCACGCGCTGTGTACTTGGCTTGCCGGTCTTGATGCACGTGCCTGCTTCCTGTGGGTTGTTGAGAGGGATGCAGCGAATCGTAGCCTTCGTCTCGGTCTTGATGAGTTCTTCTGTTTCGCCGGTGCCGTCCCAGTGAGCGCTGAGGAAGCCCCCTTTTTCATCGAGCAAGCGAACAAATTCATCCCATGTGTCGACAGGTGTGATGTGCTCGTCGCGATAGGCACGAGCACGTTCGAGCATGTTTGCTTGAATATCGTCGAGCAGCTTCACGATGTGATCGGTGATCGTCGTGATATCGACGCTTGCCTTTTCCTTTGTGTCGCGACGTGCAACTTCAATCGTGCCGTTTTCGAGATCGCGTGCACCGAGACCGAGGCGGACAGGGATGCCGAGCTTTTCGTATTCGGCGAACTTGTAGCCTGGACGGTTCTGATCGTCGGTATCGATCTTCACGCGCACGCCCTTGCTGCGCAGATCGTTGGCGATTGCTGTTGCGCGCTCAACGAGTTCCGGAGTTGGCTTTGGAATCGGAACGATGACCACATGCGTTGGTGCAAGACGTGGTGGGATGACTAAGCCGTCGTCGTCGGAGTGTGCCATCACGAGTGCACCCATCAGACGTGTTGATACGCCCCATGAGGTTGCCCACACGTACTCACGTGTGTTGTCCTTCGTGTTGAACTGCACATCAAACGCCTTGGCAAAGTTCTGTCCGAGGAAGTGCGATGTGCCTGCTTGCAGCGCCTTGCCGTCTTGCATCAGTGCTTCGATGCAGTAGGTGTCTTCGGCACCAGCAAAGCGTTCGTTGGCTGTCTTGACGCCCTTGACAACAGGGAGTGCCATCCACTCTTCGGCAAACGTTGCATAGACGTCGAGCATCTTGCGCGTTTCTTCAATCGCTTCGTCGCGTGTTGCGTGCGCTGTGTGTCCTTCTTGCCACAGGAATTCCGCTGTGCGCAGGAACAAGCGTGTGCGCATTTCCCAGCGGACAACGTTTGCCCACTGATTGATGAGCAACGGGAGGTCACGATAGGAGTCGATCCAATCGCGGTATGTATTCCAGATGATCGTTTCCGACGTCGGACGTACGATGAGTTCTTCTTCGAGCTTTGCATCGGGGTCCACAACAACACCCGATCCGTCTTCAGCATTCTTCAGACGGTAGTGCGTAACCACGGCGCATTCCTTCGCGAAGCCTTCAACGTGCGCTGCTTCCTTGCTCAGGAAGCTCTTCGGGATGAAGAGCGGGAAGTAGGCGTTCACGTGGCCGGTGTCCTTGAACATGCGATCGAGCGTGTCGCGCATGTTCTCCCAGATGGCGAAGCCATAGGGTTTGATCACCATGCAGCCCTTCACGGCTGAATAGTCGGCCAGACCTGCCTTACGGACGAGGTCGATGTACCATTGGGAATAGTCGTCGGCGCGCGATGTAATGTCTTTGCTCATGTGGCAAAGATAGAAACCTTACTTCGGAGTCTCGAAGAGGAACACCAGTTGTCCGTCCGGCGATTGAAAGATCGCGTTAGCGATGCGCTTGTCGGCAGACGGAATCTCCTCGACAGGTTTCATGCCGGCATTCTTCAGGCGCTCGATGCGTTGCTCCATGTCGGGCATGAAGTACGTGATGGCAACGTTGGCGATGTCGCGGTCTTGATGGATGCCGATCTCGCATGCCTTGTCGGCCATGTTCACAAATGGGTACGGCTTCGTTGCTTGCTTTGTTGGTGCAAAGCCGAGGTCGGCCCACCACTGTTTTTCTTGTGTGACCGATGCAACGCCGATGCTGTATTCCTTGAGTTCGCCGCAGAGGGGGTTGAGCTCCTTCGTTGGCGACAAGTCGGGCTCGACGCCTGCCATACGCGCGGCCACGTGGACTCCGTTCGGGGAGCGGAAGCGGAGTTCGCGGTAGGTCGGACCCTGCACATCGACATTGTTGCCGACGAGCAACGAGTCGAGCTGTTCCTTGAGTCGGCTAATGTTTGCGCAGCGATATGCGATGATGGGTGATGGCTGCGATGTGCTCACGAGCGTGATGATGAGCTGTCCGTCGGTGAGTGTGATCGCCGAGTCGGCGCGTTCGCCCGCTAGCTTGCGAGGTGCGAAGCCCATCCGTGTCCACCACGCCATTGACTGCAACAGATCTTTTGAACTGAGGACGAGTCGGGTGTGGTGACCGATGATTGAGGCAGCGCGTTCAGCCGGTGGAACATCAATTTCTGTGGAGTCGGGTGACGGTGCGGCGGTGAGGAGGATACTACTCCACACAAGGACACCGAGCGTTCGCAAGATCATGGTGGTGAATCTCCTGAGAACAGGGTAGGGTGTGATGAAGGAATGTTGATGCCAACATGTCGATACGCGAGCGGTGTGGCGATCCGTCCGCGGGGAGTGCGCTGGAGAAATCCCTGTTGAATCAGGAATGGCTCGTAGACTTCTTCGAGTGTGCCTGCCTCTTCGCCAACGGCAACGGCCAGGGTGGTAACGCCCACCGGACCGCCGGAGAATTTTTCGATGAGGGCCAGGATGATGCGCGTGTCCATCTCGTCGAGACCGAACTCATCCACATCGAGCGCGGTCAGTGCCATGCGTGCGATGTCGAGCGTAATCACGCCACTGCCGCGCACATCGGCAAAGTCGCGCGTGCGACGCAGCAAGCGATTGGCGATCCGTGGTGTGCCGCGGGCGCGACGTGCAAGTTCTTCTGCGCCTGCGGGTTCGATGGCCGCTCCAAGCAGTCCGGCACTTCGAGTAATCACACGCGTGAGCTCTGCAGCATCGTAATAGTCGAGTCGGTTCGTGATGCCGAAGCGCGAGCGCAGCGGCGCGGTGAGCAACCCCTGGCGTGTGGTAGCACCAACGAGCGTGAAACGCGGAACAGCAAGTTGGATTGAGCGTGCAGCCGGACCCGAGTCGATCATGATATCGAGGCGGAAGTCTTCCATCGCCGAGTACAAGTACTCTTCCACAACGGGCGACAACCGGTGAATCTCATCGATGAAGAGGATATCGCCTTCATCGAGACTTGTCAGCAATCCTGCGAGATCGCCTGGCTTTTCGAGAACCGGACCCGACGTGATCTTGATCTGTGCCTGCATCTCGCGCGCAATGATGTGCGAGAGCGTTGTTTTGCCAAGGCCCGGAGGACCGGTCAGGAGGACGTGATCAAGGGGCTCTCCACGACCACGCGCAGCCGCAATGAAGATCCGCAAGTTCTCCACGATCTTGGGTTGCCCCGTAAAGTCGTCGAATGCCTGCGGACGCAACGCGGACTCAACGTCCTCGTCGCTGCGATGCTGCGGATCAGTGTGTTCGTTCATGCGAGCCATGCCACGAAGATACAGACCTTACCGTCCGCCACTGTACATGTTGGAGGCCCCAACAGCGACGATGCCGTCGTAGCCGCCGTAATCCAATTCGCGGTAGTAGGCGAAGGCGATAAAGCTGTTTGAGGCGGAGGCGGTGTTGCCCTCGAATTCCTCGTAGGAGATGTCCGTAATCTGCTCTGTATCAGCGTCGAGACGTCCGGTGGCGTACAGGTAGTTGTGACGTCCGCGGCGGATCCAGTTGCGACAGCGATACAGACGTAGATCCTCGTCGTAATACATCATCCACGTGCGATCAGGCTTCCACTGGTTGAATGAACCAACCACCACCACGTCGTCCTCACTTGGTCCGCCTGGTGCTGGGTCGAGGAGGATCTCGACCGGGATGTACTCGTCGTCGCGTGTTGCGATGCCCCTTGTGATCATCGCGCCATCGTCAGCGCGCTCGAGGAACATGCCGTTGCGACGCAGATCGCTTAGCGGCATGCGCACGGGTTCACCTGTTGACGGATAGCGACTCAGGTCGGTAAGATCCAACACGCGGTACTCGTTCTGCGCTGGGATGCGCGCCAAGCGAAACACCTTGCCCGCCTGCAGCATGCCGACCACAGCGTTCTGTCCGTCGGTGCGGAGCATCAGCGTCGCATCCGCTTGCTGCGTTACCAGCATTGGCTCCGACCACCGATGATTGCGATAGAACGTCACCGTGTGCAGGTTGTTCGAGAGCAATGTGTTTGTTGGATCACGCAACATCGCTTCGATCGTGTACGCAATCGAACTCACGCGTTTGCGGGGCTCGTAGAAATCCGTCATGAAGTTCATCGCCATCGATGCACGCTGGTCGACAACAAAGATGCGCGTCTCGGCGAGCTTTGCATCTGTTTGTGCATCGTGCAACGTGACAAGCCAGTTACCACTGAAACGCAGTGTTGTTTGTGCGTTGGGGATCTGCATCGATCCGCGATATCGATAATAGCGGGATCGCTCCGGTGCCAGTGCCCAGTCTACTAAGCTCGTGCGCAATGTGACGTCGGTGAGGAATCCGTTTTCATCCGGTGTCCAGTCGGCGCGACAATGCGTGAGGCGCGCATAGACATTCGGGATCGATGTCGATGCGACGTCGAACTCAATCGTTGCAAAGGGGCTCCCCAGCGATGATGTGCCCGAGGCGTTCATCATCACGACAGGTGGAAGTTGTTCGTTGGTGCCGCCATAGGCACGAATCATGCGAATGCGTGGTGCCTCGTCCTGCGCAACAAGAGTATGCGCGACAAGCGCCATCAGCACGATGGCCAGGCGTATCATCCCCGACGGACCTTCATCGTCTCGCGTGCCTTGAGGCGGTTCTCGCGGCGCATCGCTGCGTCGTCGTAGCGGTGACGTTCGTCTTGTGTCTCGGGCTCCAGTGGTGGTGCTGGCAGCGGCTTACCGTATTGATCGATCGCTACAAACGTCAGATACGCTTCTGATGTGCGTGTCTGTGTGCCATTGAGCGGATCCTCGCGCCATACTTCCACGTACACTTCCATGGACGTCTTGAAGGCGCGTGTGAGGAGCGACCGAATGTGCACCACGTGACCGAGCTTAATAGGCTCGTTGAAGCTGATCTCGTCGACCGATGCCGTAACGCATACCTTGCCTGAGTGACGTTGCGCGCTGAGTGCAGCGGCAATGTCGATCCAGTGCATCAGACGTCCACCGAGAAGGTTGCCGAGGTAGTTCGTGTCGTTCGGGAGCACCAGCTCCGTCATCACGACCAAGCTCTGGGATGGAGTCTTCATGGGAGTTCTTTCTCGAGCGTTGCGACTTCGTCGCTCTGTTGAGGATCGCGGACTAACCGACGATACGTTGCGAGTACTGCACGGGCGTCGTCAACTTTCTCCTGCTCGATGAGCAAACGAAGCTTGAGCACGAGTGCAGGCTCGAGCCATTTCGTATCAGCATACTCATCGATAATCGCGTCGAGGTGAATGATCGCTGCTCGACGGATCTTGGTGTTCATGTAGTGTTCGGTGATCAGCCAGTAGCGCTCGGCAAGACGGTTGCGGAGTTCGTAGATGCGCACCGACGCCTCGCGTGCCAGCGAGTCACGTCCGTACATCGTCTGGAATTCCGAATAGGCTTGGATCGCCTTGATGGTGTTCTCTTGATCACGGTCTGCAGGCAACGAAATCTTATCGTAGCACTGTCCGGTCTTAAACATTGCGCGCTGCACAAACTCACTCGACGGATACGAGCGGCGCACAAGATTGTAGTTGAACGCTGCCATGATGTACTCGCCGCGCTCAAAGTTGATCTCGGCCAAGTAGTACTGTGCATCGTCAGCGTATTGCGACGCTGGGTATTGGAGCTTGATGACTTCGAACTTCGACTGTGCTTCGAGCCATTCGCCATTGTCGTATGCCTTCATCGCTTCGCCATACACATCGTCAACGGTCTTTTGCTTGACCGCTGTCTGCGATGACGAGCACCCAACGACGAGCTGCAGGGCAGCCGTCAGGGCAACGAGGATGAGGACGAAGTGACGGTTCATGGACGCAAAGTTAATATCCCATCGAGAGCAGCTGGGCGCGGTCGTTGCGCCAGTCGTTGCGAACCTTGACGTACAACTCGAGAAAGATTGGATGTCCGAGGTGTTCTTCAATCGTTGCGCGCGCTGTTTCGCCAACCTGCTTCAGTGCCGAACCCTTTGCGCCGATGAGGATTGCTTTCTGATTGTCGCGCTCAACGATGATGTCGGCAGCGATATACCACTTGCCCCCTTCACGCTCCTTGAACTCGGTGATCATCACCTCGGTAGCGTAGGGGACTTCTTCGGCGAACTTGGCGAAGATGGCTTCGCGGATGAACTCTGCCACAAAGAAGCGTTCCGGTTGGTCCGACACCACATCATCTGGGTAGATGAAGGGGGCCTCGGGGGCCAGCTCGCAAAGCATTGCAGTGAGATCTTCAACATAGGTGTTGTCGCGTGCGCTGATCGCGATAGCCTTGACGAACAGGCCACTCAAGCGTGCTTGTTCCATCAAAGGGAGTGCCTCCTTGCGAACAGGGAGCGCATCCATTTTGTTGAGCACGAGAATTGTCGGACGCTTCCGACGTTCCAGTGCGGGGACCCATAGTGGGTCGAGCACAGAGCCACGTTCGACCGCCATCGCTGCATCGACAACCACCACCACGATATCCGCGGCGTCAAGTGATTCATCAACGTAGCCCATCATGTGGCGCTGCAGCGAATAGCGCGGCGCAAGCATGCCCGGTGTATCAAGGAACACCAGCTGTGTGTTGTCGTGTGTGTGGATGCCGACCACGCGTTTGCGTGTTGTTTGCGGCTTCGACGTCACGATGCTCAGGTGCATGCCGAGGATGGCATTCAAGAGTGTGGACTTGCCCGCATTCGGACGTCCGATAATGGCTACCGTAGCACAGCGCGTCACGCAGCTTCTTCCGTTGGTTGATGTGGTGCAAACGTCACATCAGGATGCGCAGCAAGGTATGCTTGCTCGCGATCGATGATGTCGCGCACGGCCGGCTTCATGAATTGATCTTCTGGAACGAATCGCGCAAGTGCACGTGCGAGGATCACCGCAGCTGCCTCGATCGGCATCGAGCGATTGATCAAGATCACGCGTTGCTCATGCACAACGCATGCGCCACCGCGGAACGTGCCCGACTCGCGGCGAACGGAATATCCCAGCGACTTTGCCAGACCCAGGAGTTCTTCAAACAGCTTATCTGCCTTCATGAGCGTGATGTAGTTGCAGGAGATTGAACCAACGGACGCAGCGTAATGACCAGCAGAATTGTCAATGCGGCGAGCATCGACATGCCGATCATCACGTTCACTGCCGTTGTGGTGTAGCGATACATGAATGTGCGCAGGATCTCGGCTGGCTGGGCAAGCGGCATCCCGGTTACGCGGTCGAACAGCGTCCACAATCGATAGTCTTCCCACGCCACGTATGCTTGCACTGGAAGCAGGAGTATGAAGAGGATGGTGGCCATCATCAGGTAGCCATGCGAACGGAAATACGACCGCAGCAACACCGCCGTACCGAGTCCGCCCACGGTAGCCACACCGAACGCCCATCCCGTCCACCCACCCAATAGGGTAAACAGCCAAATCGTGTGAAGTCGAACTTCTTCAGACTGCGTCGGCTTCAGTTCCAGCGTCCCCGGGACGAACACATCGAAGCCGACGACCATTCGCGTGATGCTTGTGCCAAACCACACAACGCCACCGAGCGCGAACAATGTCACGAATACCTTAAACCACCGCGTAGAAACCTGCATGCCGCAAGATACGGGGAGACAGTGATACGAAATGAGACGTAAATCCCGCAGGGGCGACCACACAGGGTCGCCCCTGCGGTTCATTACCGTTGCCGATTCAAATCTTGTACGCTTTACGGATAGCCGAAAAGAAGGCCTTGTCCGACAAGAGCTTGCGTAAGCGGAGGAGCATTGGTGCCGGCTTGCCAACAGGGTAGCGCATCTTCTCCGAGGAGTCCGTGGCAGCCTGAAGAACGGCGTCGGCGACGATGGTAGGGCTCACGGCGTCGGCGAGGGCCTTGGTTGCGGCGGCACCAAACTTTGCAACAAATGCGCCGTACGGTGATGCCCCTTCCGGCAGCACCGCAACGCCGCTGCGTCCGGCGAAATCAGTCTTGATCAGTCCCGGTTCGACGAGTTTGACGGCAATGCCGAGGTCGCGCAGTTCGTAATGCAGGGATTCAGTAAAGCCCTCGACAGCCCACTTGGTAGCGTGGTAGGGGGCATACAGCGGAAACGTCATCCGTCCGCCCATGCTCGAGATCTGAATAATGCGTCCTGCGCCATGTGGGCGCATGCGAAGGATTGCTTCTCGTGTGACACGCATCAGACCAAGGACGTTGGTTTCCATCTGGTCGCGCAGTTGCTCATCTGTCATGAGCTCGAAGACGCCCATCAAGCCGTAGCCAGCGTTGTTGACGACAACATCGATGCGTCCGTGCGCCTGTTCGACGTCGGAGAATGCACGCGACACCGACGCAGCATCTGTGACGTCGAGCTGATAGGTGTGAACATTTCGGATGTTCGATAGTGCTTGCGCATTCTCGAGCGATCGCATCGTTGCTGCAACATTCCATCCCTTGGATGCAAAGGCTTGCGCACATGCCCGACCAATGCCACTGTTAGCGCCCGTAATGAGCACGGTTGATGTTGCCATGTGATGTACCTCGCAGTTGTTCGATGATGGTGATGCGTTATGCGATCGAAACTATTGCGATATTGCAAGGGTATCAACAGTAGAGTATAGTCTATGGTTGATCTTTAGTTTTCCACACTGCGGGTGTGTCCATTCTATGCTAATCAATGAACTGGCAAAGCGTGTCGGTGTGAGCGTGCACACAATCCGTTTCTACGAACGGTCGGGCCTGATCGCAGGTCAGCGCGATCCGCACGTGACATCGAACAACTACTTCCACTACGACGAGGCATGTGTCGAACGACTCGAGCTTATTCTCGAAGCGAAGTCAGTAGGGTTCACCATCGCGGAGATCGCAGAGATCATCGACGCGTGGTATGGTAACATCTACACGAAGAAGCAGAAGATCGCCATCCTCGAACACAAGATCGAGGCACTCGACGCGAAGATCCGCGACCTGCGCGATATGAAGAAGCAGATACGAGATTGTATCGATGAACTGTAGGGGGTGGCGAGACAGGGTCTCGCCCCTTACTTCACTTCCCAGTAAAGCTCGCGGCGGAGCTTGAGAATCCACTCTTGCTCGAGGCGTTGCTTCTTTTCGAAGGAAGCCATTTGCTCGAGTTGCTTGTAGTCCTCGTCGACCGATGGTTTGTGCGCTGGAATAAAGCGCTTGCGATACAAGATGTGGTAGCCAGGCTTCGTAGGGTCGGCTGCATATGGCATTGGGTCCGATACGCCGCCGTCCTTGAGCGCGTTGATGGCGTTTCGCATGTCCTCGGGCAGACGTGAGAGTTCGATCTGACCCATAGCGCCACCAAAGCCCTGCGTTTCGCGCTCGTCGCTGTACTCGCGTGCGATGCTCTCGAAGCTATCGCCTGCTTCAACGGCCTTCTTCATGCGCAACAGCGTTGCTTTCGCGGAGTCGCGATCCTCTTCGCTCTGACTCACGCGAATGAGAATGTGGCGCGTTGTCATGCTTGTGCTGGTCTTTGAGATAAGCTGAATGACGTGCCAGCCGAACGGTGATTCGACTGGTGCAGAGATTTCGTTCGGACTGAGGGCGAAGGCAGCTGCTTCGAAGGACGGAACAAACTTGCCCTTTTCAACCGTGCCAAGGTCGCCACCGTTTGCGGCACTTATTGGGTCGGCTGAATACCTCCGCGCAAAATCACTGAATGATCCGCCCTTCACGATCGAGTCGCGAATCCTCAGAGCTAAGGCTTGAGCCTCTTTGTTCTTTTCTGCTGAAGGCTTGACGTACTTGACGATGTGATAGAGATCAACGCGCTCTGGAATCGATGGCAATGAATCGCGGTATCGCTCGTAAAAGCCCTCAACGTCGGCTCGCGTTGCCTTGATGTCGGCAAACTGCTTTTGCTGCATCTTCTCGACCAGCAGACGCTTGCGAATCTCGTCGCGAAACTCACGACGAATGCGCGCCATGCTCATGCCGTACATGTCTTCAATGCGCTTCTCGGAGCCAAACTGCTGCACGAGTGATTGAAGCTGATACTCCATGCGCTGCGTGATTTCGTCTTCCGTTACTTCGATGCTGTCTTCGATGGCCTTGGTCATGATCAGGCGCTCGTTGATGAGCTGATCAAGGACGGCCTGACGTAGCACGGGATCCTTTCGGTTGACCTTTGGATCGCGTTGCGCCATGATCTCCATCTGTCCGTCGACATCCGACTTGAGCACAATCTCACGTCCGACAATCGCAACGATGCCCTCCATGGAATCCTGCGCATGCCCACGCATCGAGAGAATGCTCAGGAGAATGATCGTTATGATGACGAGTGGTGTGCGCATGATATGCCGACGTGATTAGTTCTTCGAACGTGGTGTCGATGATGTCTTCCAGATGCCGTCGATGACCTTCGTGTTGTAGACCACTGGGTGCTTGACGCGAACGCCGGAGAGCCATGTTTCGGTGAGGCGCTTCTGAAGCGCATCCTGATAGGCAGGTGCGAGTTCTGCCAGCGCGTCGTCGAACGACTTTTGTTGCGGTGCAACCGGACCGTCGTAGCGGATGACGCTCCAGCCAGCATCGATCGGGAATGGACCGATGATGTCGCCAATCTTGGTGGTTGCTGTTACCTTTTGTGCAAGCTTCGATGACTTCGGTGACTGCGCGAGCAGCACGCCCTTGCGCTCACGTCCACCTTCCCGTTGCGTGTACTCACCTGCGAGCGTGCCAAGATTCTCGCCCTTGCGTGCGCGCTCGGCAATGGCCTTGGCAAGTGAATCGTTCAGGAGGTAACATTCGGTAAGATTAACCTTCGCTTCCGTCACCCAGCGTGTGCGTGTCGTGTCGTAAAACGCACGAGCATCGACAGTGTCGAAGCGGAGCTTGCTCCATACTTCCTTCTCTTCAACCTTGAAGAGCAGAATGCCATCATTGAACTCTTGCATCAGCGATGCGAAGTCTGGGTAGCGTACTTCGAGGTCCTTCGTTGCCTGCTCGAGTGCAAGTGGATCGCTGATCTTGTTGATGGCACGATCGAGGCCTGCACGGTTAAGCGTGAAACCACGCATGTCGATGCGCAGACGCAACGAGTCGGTGAATTGTCCCACCGTGATTGGACCACGTGGCATGGTGTAGATCACCTTGTCGGCGATCAACGGTGTGACCTTCCGAGCCCATGTTGTGTCTTGCGTATTCTTTGTTGAGTCGATGGTGTCGAGGAACAGCGCGAGCACGTCGGCATTCCAGCGGTATCCGAGCGCAGTCTTTACCGAATCGAGCACCATGCGCTTGTCTTCTTCGAAGTAGAGGCGACGATACGTGCGCTTTGCTGCATCACGCTCGACAGCAGCGTCCGGACGCTTGGTTGAATCACGGATGATGATGTGTGTACCGAACAGCGTCTTCACCTTGCCGGAAATCTGTCCGTCCTTCAGCTGGTAAATCGCTTCTTCGAATGCTGGAACAAGACGTTGTCCGTTTGCTTCCATGCCCCCTGACCGAGAGTAGGTGCTACCAAGGAATCCACCCTTTGCGGCAGATGCCTTATCGTCGGAGTACGCCTGTGCAAGATCGGCGAACACGTCGCCCGTGCTGGTGACGCGGCGTGCATTGAGCGCTGCCTGCTGCTGTGCTGGCTTCATTGCAAGGATCTGCAGCAGTGAGTCGGCGAGCACATCCGTTGCAACGCTGTCACGTCCATCTTTCGACTGCAGCAAGATGTGACGGAACTTAACTTGTTCGCGTGGCTCTTCGCGGAAGACCTTGACGATGAAGTAGCCGAAGCGCGACGCAACGGGCTTTGGTGATACTTGTCCGGGCTTGAGCGCATAGGCTTCGTCTTCGACAGCCTTGATGATTGTTCCGCCCGAAATCCATGGCAGCATGCCGCCGTCTTTCGCAGTCTCCTTATCGTCGGATGAATCGCGTGCGAGCTTTTCGAAGTCTGCACCTGCGTTGAGCGCTGCGATGAATCGCTCTGCCTTGAGTCGGCTGCCTGTTGTATCCCACTGACGGTTCACGTGGTCGGGAATGGCCGAGAGGATGATGCCAATCTTGAGTTCCTTCAGGCGACGCTGTGCGAGCAGTTCGACGCGCTTGTCGACAATTGCTTTGTCGTAAAAGAACGTCTCCGACAGAAGGCGGCGATTGTTCGCGAGATCAACCTTGACTGCTGAGTCCTGATGGATGCCGCGATCTTTCGCATCGGCAACCTTCAAGCGATAGTTCGTATACAGTCGGAGGAACTCCATCGCCGTGTCACGAGGAACCGACGCAAATGGAGTTTCCCGGCGTGTGAGGTTCTTCTGGAACGCACGCTCAACATCGCCGAGCGTTACCTGCTCGGAGCCTACGGTAGCGAGGACTGTCGAGGGGGCGATTGTACGCGGTGCATTCTTCTTCGCCTTCTGCGCTGATGCGCCTGAAGTGAGGATGAGGACGCTCACGAAAAGCGTTGCTACACGAATCGTCGTCATGGCGGACTTCGTCATGAAATGGTACACGATCTAGAAGTGATGGAAAGCAGACGTCGAAGACGCCCGAACGGCAAATTTAGTTAGCCAACAAGTGCGGTGGCTACCTTATGGATGTCGCCCGCCCCCATGGTGAGCACCACGTCGCCCTCCCGGAGCATCGGCGCGAGCTGTGGGGCTACGTCCTCGACAGCCGGAATGTAGTGCACATCGCCGTGCCCAAGGGCGTGGGCGGCATCGGCCACGAGCTTCCCAGAGACACCGGCGATTGGCTGCTCACGGGCAGCATAGACGTCAGTGAGGACAACGACATCGGCCTCGGCGCACGCGCTGGCGAAGTCGTCTACGAAATCGCGTGTCCGTGTATAGGTATGGGGCTGGAACACCGCTACCACGCGGCGTCCGGGCCATCCGTTGCGTGCTGCATCAATCGTGGCGCGGATTTCCGTCGGATGGTGGGCGTAATCGTCGATCACCAGCACGCCGTTGCGCTCGCCGCGTTGTTCGAAACGACGGTACACACCGCCGAAATCGGCCAGACCGTCACGAATTGTCTCGACGCTGATGCCACATCGCAGTGCCATCGCGCACGCAGCAAGGGCGTTACGCACATTATGCTCACCCGGCACGTGGAGCGTGATCTCGCCACGATCCACACCGTTCACTGTTAGCATAAACGTGGTTGTACGTTGCGCATACTGAATGTTCGTCGCGCGCACCGTTGCATCGGCTGATGTGCCGAATGTGACAACGACACGCGAGATCGACGGCAGGATGTCGCGCACCCCTTCATCGTCGATGCACACGCATGCCGTACCATAGAACGGCACCTTGTTGGTGAACTCGCAGAACGCTTCTTTAATGTCGTCGAGGTCGCTGTAGATGTCCAGGTGGTCGGCTTCGACGTTGGTGATGATCGCGATGGTCGGAAGAAGCTGGAGGAAAGAGCGATCATATTCGTCGGCCTCGAGCACGATCCAATCTCCATGTCCGAGTCGGGCATTTGAGCCCCCTAACCCCTTAAGCTTGCCGCCAACAATCACCGTTGGATCCATCCCGGCCTTCATCATCACCAGACCGCACATCGACGTGGTTGTGGTCTTGCCGTGCGTGCCGGCAATTGCCAGACAGTACTTCAGGCGCGACACTTCGCTGAGCATTTCTGCGCGACGAATGATCGGGATCTTGCGTTCGAGCGCGGCGCGCGTCTCCGGATTTGCATCCGGACGCACAGCGCTGGAATACACCACCACTTCCGCGTCGCCCAGATGGTCTGCACTATGCCCAACGCAGATACGCGCACCAAGCGATGCAAGGTGATCGGTAACATCCGTGCGGTGCAGATCCGACCCACTCACGCTGAATCCCTGCGATAACAGGATCTCGGCGATGCCACTCATGCCAATGCCGCCGATGCCGACGAAGTGAATGTGTCGTACAGAAGAAAAGACCATGGGCGAAGTTACGGTAGCGGACTAACTCAACATCTCTAAAAGCACAGGCAGCCAACGGTCCTCGGGAATGGATCCCATGGGGCGAACGAGTCGCTGTTTGTCCACCGAGCGAAGCTGATCGAGCAGGATGAATCCGTCTGTCTTCTCGAAGGTGACCCGTGGACGACACCCCAAGGGGTGAGACTTCGATGTGAGTGGAGCGATAATCACGCGGGGTAGCGCGGCATTCATGTCGCTGGGGGAGACAATGATGGCTGGACGTGTTTTGCGGACCTCAGTGCCGACCGTTGGATCAAGGTTTACCCACCACACCTCACCTCTGCGGTGCGAGGGCTTCGGCGACTTCATTCCCACTCCCAATCGGTGATGCCATCGTCGACGCGAATGCTCTCGAACTCGGCTGCATCGGGCACGACGGCGTCGAACCATCCCTTACGGACATCCTGCACAGCGCTGATGATGATGCGATCATCGACGATATCAATCTCTACGGTGTCGGTCATGTTGCACTCCTTCAGGAACGATGCTGGAATAAGCACGCCACGGCTGTTGCCGATCTTTCGTAAGGAGGTTTTCATTGCGGGTAACGTGACGCTGTGTGTGGGGAAGGGTCAAATGTACGAACAATGTTAGTACATTTCCTCGCGTCGATCAGCGAAAATGTCGTTGATGCTATTGAACGACTTATCGCGGGTTTGCTCGGGGTGGATCTCGGCGACAATCACCACATCGTCTTCCGCCGAGGCGTCGGTAAGCACGCTGCCGTTGTATCCATAGATAGCCGACTGTCCATTAAATGCCACGTCCTCGCCGCCGTTGTGTTCCGAGCCGGTACGGTTGGCGACAGCCAGGTAGACCTTGTTCTCGAATGCGCGCACGGGCATGGCCATGCGCCAGATGTGCGTGACGAGGTTCGACGGACATACGATAAGGTCGGCACCCTTGAGCGCAAGCGCGCGAGCGCTCTCCGGAAACCGCCAATCATAGCAGATCATGGTGCCAATCGTGCAGTCGAGATGCTCGATGTAGACCGTGAAGAATCCACTGTTGCCGGGTGTGAACCCGAGGGTCTCCTTGTAAAACAGGTGGGTCTTGCGATAGACTAGCGGAGTTGGAATGCCCTTGCCGGCGATGAGAGCTGCGTTATAGAACTGCGATCCGTCGCGCTCGGCGATGCCGCACACGACAACCTTGTTGTGCTCTGTGGCCGCATCGATGATGCGCTGATTGTGGATCCCTGTGTCGGGCGCGCGAACTGGCTCGGCAATGCGTGAAACTTCATCAACGCCCAGATGGAAGTACCCGCTAGTAGCGAGTTCCGGAAACACGATAACATCGGCGTCGATTGCTGCAATGTGATCTACAATGCGCTCCGTGTTGGCATCGAGGTTGCCAAACGTAGGGGCGAACTGGACGCAGGCGACGCGCATCAGAAGGTTGTCGTGAAGCTGAAGATCGGTGTGTATGGCGTACCGCTGAGTCCGAGCGCCGTGCCATTGCCCATCGCAGGAAGAACCGGCTCGGCGAGCTTGAAGATCTGGCTGCTCAAGAGGTGCACGCCGTAGGCGATACCAGCACCAAGCGCATATCCAGCGAGGACGTCCGTAAGGAAGTGAACACCAAGGTTCATGCGTGCGTAACCCGTCCAGAGCGCCCAGCCGACGGTCGGGACGATGACGTACCACTCAGGGTAGCGCAAGCTCATTGTCGTCGCAAAGGCTGCCGCACCGGCGGCATGCCCCGATGGCATGGAGCTGAAGTACTTGTCGTTACCTTCTTCGCCGTTGACAATCATGCCGGCATACTTCTGATACGGACGTTCCCGGTCGATCGCCATCTTCAGTCCCAGCACGGCGCCATAGGTGATGCCAAGCGTGACGAATTGTTGCAGACCTGTCTCTGCCATATAGCGTCGGTCGGGCGATGGTGCATCGATCAACGATGCAGCGACGCCGTAGACATACATCGCCGATGGGATTGCAACGTACACTGGCATTGCAGCATCGGAGACAAAGCGTGATGAATTCTTCGTTGATTCGATCTTGTTGAGGTCGTATCCGATGCGACCTTCCCAACTGAAGGGGTCGATCGACTGTGCTGATGCGGTGATGGATGCAAGAGCACAGAGGCTAAGGAGAAGTGTCTTCATGCTCGCAAATCTATGGTGCGACGTATTTTCGCACGTGATAAATGTTGCCATTGTCGGTGCCACGGGTCTTGTCGGCCGCACCATGCTCCGCGTGCTCGAAGAGCGCGCCACTCCACTTGCGTCACTCACGCTCCTCGCATCTGCGCGCAGTGTCGGCACGCAAATGACGTTTCGCGGTGAGACGCTTACCGTGCGTGAACTCACAGCAGAGAGTTTTTCTGGAATCGATGTTGCGTTGTTTAGCTGCGGCGGAACGCTCAGCACGCAGTACGCGCCGATTGCTGCCGCTGCGGGTTGTGTCGTGATCGACAACTCGAGCGCGTGGCGAATGCATCCCGATGTGCCCCTTGTTGTGCCGGAAGTAAATCCAGCTGATGCATACACACACAACGGTATCATCGCCAACCCAAACTGCAGCACGATCGAACTCGTTGTTGCGCTGCAGCCGATCATCAAGCGCTGGGGTTGCCGTCGCCTCGTGGTCAGCACGTATCAGTCACCAAGCGGTGCCGGACAGCAGGGGCTGGATCAGCTAACGGCGGAGTTGGCCGGACGTGAGCCGGAGCGACGTATTACATCGCATCGTCTGGCAGGGAACACGGTGTTCCACACGATCAATGCCATCAACGAGGCTTCGGAAGAAGAGCAGAAGATGATGCGCGAGACGCGCCGCATCCTCCACATGCCAGAGCTGCGCATGGCCGTAACGTGCGTGCGTGTTCCGGTTGTGGGCGGGCATGGCGAGTCCGTCGCAATCGAAACCGAACATCCGTGCACGCCCGACGAAGCACGCGCATTGCTTGCAGCAACACCGGGAGTGATGGTGCGCGATGAGCCACACAACAATGTCTATCCCACACCGGTCGAAGCCGATGGCACCGATCCGGTGTACATCGGACGTATCCGTCGCGACGAGAGCGTCGAGCATGGTCTGCTACTGTGGATTGTTGCCGACAATCTTCGCAAGGGCGCAGCAACCAATGCTGTGCAGATTCTTGAACTCCTTCAACACACAACATGAACTCCTACGTCGTGATCATGGCCGGCGGCTCCGGTGAGCGATTCTGGCCGCTGTCGCGCATGCGCAAGCCGAAGCAACTTCTTGCACTCACATCATCATCAATGATGATTGAAGAAGCGATCGATCGTATTTCGCCGCTGATTCCGCATGAGCGCATTCTGATCATCACAAGTGAGCTGCTTCGTCAGCCCCTTGTCGATGCGCTGCCGCAGATCCCTGCAGAGAACGTGATCGCCGAGCCAGCAAAGCGCAACACGGCGCCTTGTCTTGCGCTCGCATGCAGTGTGATTCGTGCGCGCGAGGCCGGGAACGACGCACTGATGGCGGTGCTCACAGCAGATCACTTCATTGGAAATGCTGATGCATTTCGTGCTGATGTGTCGCGCGCGCTGACCTTTGCATCAACGTATGATGCGTTGGTGACGATTGGCATTCCGCCGACGCGACCAGAAACGGGCTACGGCTACATCCATGTTGGAGAGCCAACAGTTGTTGCTGGCGTGTCGCATGTTGTGGAGTTCAAAGAAAAGCCCGACATGGCAACGGCACTCGATTACGTGCGAAGTGGTCGCTACGTGTGGAACAGTGGTATGTTCTTCTGGCGCACCGAAGCA
Source organism: uncultured Melioribacter sp. (assembly GCA_964432155.1). Classification (GTDB taxonomy): domain Bacteria; phylum Bacteroidota; class Ignavibacteria; order Kapaibacteriales; family Kapaibacteriaceae; genus UBA10438. Next base: position 60,078 of record CAYSMF010000003.1, read on the forward strand.
TTGCGTGCGGCCATGATTAGTGTGCTTCCCGACGTTGGCAATGCGATCGACGGACTCACCAATGATCTTGCAACGCAGAACACGCAGCACTTGTCCGAGGTGTTTCATGCACTGCCTGACATTTCGATCGACTATGGCGTGATGGAGCGGTCACATAACGTGCATGTTGTACCAGCGACATTCCCGTGGGACGATGTTGGCTCCTGGGATGCACTCGAACGCATGCGTCCACTTGACGCTGCGCAAAACGTGATCGATGGCACTGTGACGGTAGTCGACACCGAAGGTTCGATTGTCGTCAACGCCCACGTCAGCACCCACACCGTAACAACGGTTGGTCTGCGCGACACGGTCGTAGTGGTTACACCCGACGCAACCATGGTGTGTCCGAAAGATCGCGCGCAGGATGTGAAACGCATCGTAACACAACTCCGCTCGCAGGATCGACATGACATCCTCTGAGGACGATATCCAGCGGAGCGCGTCGGCAATCATTGCACGTGCGTTCGATCTCGACATCGACGAGCAGGATGCGTACAAGCGCATTCGCGATCAAGTGCTCAACCGCATCATCGAACTGCTGACGCGCAATCCCGAGAAGCTGATGGCGATCCTGTATCGCATCGATGTGCCGGAATCTGTTGTGGCAACAATTTTTGATACGGCTTTGCCGCCAGATGTGCCGGATCAACTGGCCGACCTCGTCATGGAACGTCAACTCGCAAAGGCCCGAACGCGTGCAGAGCATACACGCGCTTCACAGACAGATGCACATGAAGAACACGGAGACGCGCACGCATGAAGACTGCCTTTGTCAACATTGATTCGCTTGTAACCATCGACGCTCATGGTGCGCATGAGAAGATCGGCGCAGCGATGCGTGATGTGGGCGAGATTCGCAATGGCGCTATCGTGTTCGACGATGTGATTCGCTGGATCGGACCATCGAGCGAGGTTGATCACCACATCAATGCCGACACAGAAATTGTCGACTGTGCAGGGAAGACGGTGCTTCCGGGCTTCATCGATTCGCACACCCACATGGTGTTCGCCGGATCGCGCTCGCACGAATTCGCACGTCGTCTGGCCGGCGCTACGTATGCCGAAATCGCTGCTGAAGGTGGTGGTATTCTCACGACCATGCGCGCCGTGCGTGAGGCCGATGTTGAGTCGCTTCTCGATGTAGGCGATGCGATATTGACCTCTGCATTGAATCACGGAACTACAACGGCAGAAATCAAGAGCGGCTATGGACTCGATACCGCGAGCGAGCTTCGATTGCTCGAAGCAATCGGCGAGCTACAACGCGGACACGAAGCACGCGTTCTGGGAACATTTCTCGGTGCACATGCTGTGCCCCCTGAATGGAAGCACGATCCTGAGGGATACGTCAATTGTGTGATTACCGAGATGCTTCCCCGTGTAGCGGAGCAGGGTGTCGCATCCTTCTGCGATGTGTTTGTCGACGCGGGATTCTTCACCGCCGAGCAAGGTGAGCGTATTCTCCGCGCTGGTATTGAACACGGCCTTCGTCCGAAGATTCACGCTGACGAAATCGCGCTCGTGGGAGCATCGCAGATGGCTGCACGTGTTGGTGCGATCAGCGCAGACCATCTCGAGCACAGCACACTTGCTGAGATTACGGCACTGCGTGATGCGGGTGTTGTGTGCACGCTCTTACCCGGCACAGCCTACACGCTTGGCTTGCCATTCCCCGATGCGCGCACAATGATCGACAACAACGCCATTGTCTGTCTGGCAACCGATTGTAATCCAGGCTCGTGCTTCTCGGAGAACATGCAAATGATGCTCTCCCTTGCGTGCATGAACATGAAGATGAGCATCGAAGAGGCACTGGTGGCTGCCACGCTGCATGGTGCGCGTGCGCTCAACCTTGCCGCCCACTTGGGGTCGCTTGAAGTTGGCAAGTGGTCCGACATCGTCGTCTACGACGTGCCATCGTACAAGGATCTCGTCTACCACTTCGGCGTCAATCACGTCTGGAGTGTCTGGGTTGGTGGCAACGAAGTAGTCTGATAGCGTTCTGCGGTGGTACTTTTGTACATGATTCGTCTGTACAACACCCTCACCAAGTCTGTCGATCCGTTTGTGCCGTTGCGCGATGATGGCGTTCGCATGTATTCATGCGGACCAACCGTGTATGACGTTGCGCACATCGGCAACATGCGTGCATTCCTCTTCCCGGATGTGCTGCAGCGCATGCTCCGCGTGATAGGGGGCTACCCAGTCCACTGGGTGATGAACGTCACCGACATCGACGATAAGACGATTCGCGATAGCGCTGTTGGATCTCCACGTTGGCGACCAGAGATGGGCGAGCAAACTGCAGATCCACTCGAGAATCTCCGTCGCTTCACATCGTTCTTCACACAAGAGTTTCTCGCCGATCTCGGCACATTCGGAATTGATGTTGCGCGCGTTGTGAACCCACGTGCAACCGATTACATCGCACAGATGCAACAGCTCACGCGCGACATTCTCGCCGCTGGCTATGCATACGTCAGCGATGGCTCGGTGTACTTCAACGTAGCAGCGTATTCTGCCAAGCATACCTACGGACGCTTGTTCACGATCGACACGCAAAACTTCCGCGAAGGCGTGCGCATCGATGCCGATGAGTACGATCGCGAGTCGGTGAGTGACTTCGTGCTCTGGAAGGGGCAAAAAGACGGCGAGCCAGCGTGGGATTTCGAGATCGACGGACAGAATGTTCCGGGTCGCCCGGGATGGCACATCGAATGCTCTGCGATGTCGCAGGAGATCCTTGGATTGCCGTTCGACATCCATACGGGCGGTGTCGACCTGCGCTTCCCGCATCACGAGGATGAGCTCGCACAGTGTACCGCAGGCTATCACGTGCACGACCAGGCTGCGTTCTGGATGCACAATGAATTCCTCGAAGTCGAAGGCAAGAAGATGTCGAAGTCGCTCGGCAACTTCTATACCATGCGCGACCTCGTCAACCGTGGTGTACAACCACTCGATGTGCGATTCGCGATGCTGCAGGCGCATTACCGTGCGGTGTTCAACTTTACGTTTGATGGCGTTGCCGCCGCGCGCACTGCACGCGCTAAGGTGCAAGACTACGTGTATGATATCGTGGAAGCAGCTGGTGATCACCACGCATCAGCGTCTGACGGCGTTGGACGTCAGTTGCTTGATGCCGTCGGACAAGCCCTTGCTGACGATGTACACACACCGCGTGCACTTGCTGCGCTCTTTGTGTTTATGAGCGATCATCCCGCGCGGAGTCTCGCAGCAGCCGATGCTGCATCGGTCCTCGATGCGCTGCGTGCGATCAACGACGTGCTTGCTGTTGTGACCATTGGTGCGCGACCAGCCGTCGAGATCCCAGCCGACATTCGTGAACTCGCAGAGCAACGGTGGTCGGCTCGCACAGCGAAGAATTGGGCAGAGAGCGATCGCTTGCGCGATGAGCTTGCTGCGCGTGGCTGGACGATGAAGGACGGCAAGGACGGATATACACTCGAGCCGGTTTCCTGATGTTGTCGCTGACCATCATCGGACGTGGTCGTGTTGGTGGTGCACTCGCGCAGCGCGCAACGGCGCAAGGACATCACGTGGTGGTCGTAGAGCGTGCATCGTTTGACGCATGGTGTGCAAGCAGCGAGCCTATCGGAACTGTGCTTGTGGTTGCCACAAAAGATGATGTGCTGCCGAACGTTGTGGCAACAATCGCAAGTACGCGTGCTGATCAGCTGCGCGGCGTTGTAGCGATGCATGTCAACGGATCGCTCGGAACGGACGTTCTCGAACCGATGCGGCAGTGCGGCGCATTCTGTGCTGCGGCCCATCCCTTTCAGACATTTGGTTCATCAGATCCGACAGCGCTCGACGGGATTGGTTGGGGCGTAGAGGCCGACGACGACGCATGGAGTGTGGTACGAGAGCTTGTCGCATCGCTCGGCGGTGTGCCGTGGCGGTTCACGGAGATGTCGCACGATCGTAAACGTCGATATCATGCAGCTGCAGTAGCGGCGTCGAACTTCACCTATGCGGCGTATGAGTTAGCACGTCGGCTGGCATCTGCTGCGGACATCCCTGCGGATGTGTTCCTTGTGCCGATCATGCAACGGACATTGCAGAATGCCGCGGATGCACTGCAGCAGAACGCGCCGTTCGCGATTACGGGTCCGATCATGCGCGGAGATGTTGACGCCGTGCGACGTCAGCTCGAGGCAATTCCTGAGGAAGATCGCGCGTTGTATTGCCATCTCTCACGAGCGCTGCTTGATGTGGTAGCAGGCCAGTGGAGCAACGAACAACGTCGTGCAATGGAGCACGTGCTCGGCGGTTAACGTCCGACAGCCGTGCGCATCGCCGCGAGATTGTCACCAATCGAGCCAGAGAAGATGCCACTTCCTGATACGAGGATCGACGCGCCGGCATCAGCAGCACGGCGTGCATTGTCGACCTTGATGCCACCATCGACTTCGATCTCGACTGCCGAGAAGCCCCTTGTATCAAGCCAAGTACGGAGCCGCTCGCAGCGTAGCAGGAACGATTCGATAAACTTCTGTCCGCCGTATCCCGGGTTCACACTCATGAGCAGAATGAAGTCGGCATCGCCTGCTACTTCGAACGCATACTCAAGGGGCGTAGCAGGGTTGAGCACGAATCCCGCGCGCTTGCCCAGAGCCTTGATGCGATGCAGTGTGCGATGGGCGTGCGGTGTTGCTTCTGCATGCACGCTGATCCAGTCGGCTCCTGCTTCGGCAAACTGTTCCACCTGATGATCAGGGTTGGTGACCATCAAGTGCACATCGACGGGGAGTGTGCTCGTGCGCTTGATCGCGCGGACAAAGTCTGGGCCGTACGTGATAGGGGGCACAAAGTGTCCGTCCATCACATCGTAATGCAGCAGATCTGCGCCGCCCTGTTCGCACGCGCGAATCGCATCGCCCATATGGAGCAGGTCGCTGGAGAGGAGAGAGGGGGCCAGTTGAATCATGATGCACCGTGTGTGATCGAGAGCGTTGAGTACCGTCAGCGTCCGCCAAACGTGAGGCCAACAAGCACGCCATAGGGAGTGCGGCCTCCTTCGTTCGAATAGTGCGAACCAATAATCATACCATGTAGGTTCACCCAGCGCCCAACCTGCCATGTGCCAGCGATACCGGCAACGGAGGCAAGACCGAAGGTGAGTGTTGGATCAGAGAACACGTCGAATCCGTTGATGCCGCGCGTAGAGCCCATGCCCAGGCCAGTCTGCACAAACGCGAACGCTCCAAGGCGCTGATCTCCAGCGAACCACCATGTCGGACCCAGGGTAATGGCGAGCACGTCACGTTCCCAGACACCCATGGCACGAAATCCAACGCCAACCCACCAACGACGGTCGTCGTCGGTAGCAAAGGACGACATCAGGTTGAAGCCGCCGTTGGGGAAATCACGCTCTTGTGGCGTCCATGTGCGCATGATGGAAATCGTTGTGAACGAACTGGAGGGACCACCCGTGCCATCAAGTTCATCTTGAGCCTGCAGCGCCGGCCCGCAGAGTGCGACGGCCGTTACCAGGCAGAGGAAGGGACGAAGTATCAACATCATGCTGCAAAAATGCGTCATTCCGCCATGCGCTCGGTATTTTCGCAGCACGTATGGAACCTACCGCACAACCTCGCAAGATTATCCTGTCGGGCATGCAGCCGACAAACAACCTCACGATCGGACAGTACTGTGGGGCGCTCCGCAATTGGGTGGAGTTGCAGCATCGGTACGACTCGTTATTCTGTGTTGTGGATCAGCATGCGATTACGGTGCGCCAAGAGCCTGCCAAGTTGCGCAAGCGCACGCTTGATGTAGCTGCGATGTACATGGCGGCGGGGATCGACCCAGACGCATCGACGCTATTTGTGCAGTCGTCGGTGCCCGAGCACACGCAGCTGGCGTGGGTATTGGAATGTCTTGCCGGCTTTGGCGAAGTGTCGCGCATGACGCAGTTCAAGGACAAGAGTGCGCAGCATGCGGATAATGTCAACGTTGGACTCTTCACGTACCCGGTGTTGATGGCGGCTGACATTCTGCTGTACAATGCAGACTTGGTACCAGTGGGTGAAGACCAACGGCAGCATCTCGAGCTGACGCGGAATCTAGCCGAGCGGTTCAACTTCCATTATTCGCCGACGTTCACCGTGCCTGAGCCATATATCCCGAAGGTCGGTGCCAAGATCATGTCGCTCCAGGAGCCCGAGAAGAAGATGTCGAAGTCGGACGCGAATGAGAAGGCGACCATCTTCCTGACGGATTCTGACGCGGAGATTCGTGCGAAGATTAAGCGTGCAGTAACAGACAGTGGTACCGACATCCGATTCGACGCTGAGCGCCGTCCGGGTGTTGCCAATCTGATGACGTTGTATCACATCACAACCGGTGCATCGATCGCGCAGATCGAGCAAGAGTTTGTCGGCCTCGGATACGCAGAGTTTAAGGAAGCAGTTGGCGAGGCTATTGTTGCCTTCATCGCTCCCGTTCGCTCGCGGTACGAACAGATCCGTGCCGATGAAGACACACTGAAGGCGACGCTTCGTCGTGGTGGCGAACACGCTCGCGATCGCGCGCGCAAGACGCTGCGTAAGGTGTACAAGAAAACCGGATTCGTTGAATTGTAAGGAATCGAAACGCGATGCCAACCTATGATTACGTGTGCACGACATGCGGTGCAACGTTCGAAGTGTTTCAAGCGATGAAGGATGCTCCGCTCACGACATGTCCGGCTGATGTCTGCACGCAGGCAGACCCTGGGCACGGCGTCGTGGAACGTCGCATTAGCGGCGGCGGTGGCGTGCTCTACAAGGGTGGCGGCTTTTATCTGACCGATTACGTGAAGAAGTCGGGATCTGGTGGAGAGGGCGAATGACCCTTTCTCTGACACCGATGGGTGATGGTTCGTCGCCCGCTGGTGAACTCCTCAACGGACTCAACCCTTCACAAGCGGAAGCAGTACGCACAACAGAAGGTCCGGTGCTGATCATTGCGGGTGCTGGAAGTGGTAAGACGCGCGTGCTCACGTTCCGCATCGCCTATCTGCTTCGATCGGGCGTCAACCCCAACCACGTCCTTGCACTCACGTTTACGAACAAGGCCGCGCAGGAAATGAAGGAGCGCATCGCGCACCTCGTGGGCTCGGGCACTGCGCGCGGAATTTGGGCGGGCACATTCCACTCGATGTTTGCGCGTATTCTGCGTCAGTACGCAGATCGTATTGGATATACATCGTCGTTCACGATTTACGATACGGACGATCAGACAGCGGCAATCAAGGCAGTGATGAATCAGCTCGGCGTTTCGCAGCAAGTGCTGCCGCCAGCTGGCGTACGCTCGCGCATTTCTGGTGCGAAGAACTCGATGATCTCGTGGCAGGAATACACGCGTAACGCCGATTCGATTGCCGAGAAGCAGACAGGACAGATCTTCGAGGAGTACGAGAAGCGTCTGACGCAAGCCAATGCGATGGACTTCGACGACTTGCTGTTGAACACCATCAAGCTGCTCGAGCACCATCCGGACGTCCTTGAGCTTCTCCAGGATAGATTCCGCTACCTGATGGTGGACGAGTATCAGGACACCAACCGTGCGCAGTATCACGTGGTGCGCATGCTCGCGCAGAAGTATCGCAACATCTGTGTTGTGGGTGACGACGCGCAGAGTATCTATCGCTGGCGCGGAGCAGACATTCGCAACATCCTCGACTTCGAGCGTGACTATCCAGAAGCAACGGTGGTGCGTCTCGAACAGAACTACCGCTCGACGAAGACGATCCTCGCCGCTGCCGATAGCGTGATTAAGCGCAACACGACGCAGCTCAAGAAGACGCTGTTTACTGACAACCCAGAGGGTGAGAAGATCACCGTGCTGGCGTGTCGTGACGACCGTGAAGAAGCCGACATGATTGCGCGTGCCATTGCTGCGCGCGTTGCGAAGTATGGCTATTCGCACAAGGATGTAGCGATTCTGTATCGCACCAATGCGCAGTCGCAAGCTCTTGAAGATGCGCTTCGTCGCTCCAACACGCCGTACCACATTGTGAGTGGCGTGAGCTTCTACAAGCGCAAAGAAGTCAAGGACACCCTGGCATACTTGCGTCTGCTTGTGAATCCGAACGACACCGAGAGTATTCTCCGCATTATCAACGAACCGACGCGTGGTATCGGCGCAACAACACTCGAGCGTGTGCAGGAATTTGCTCTGCGCACATCAACGCCGATCTTCGAGGTGTTGTCGTCGATTGAATCAGTGCCGATGATGCAAGCGCGCACCATCAAGGCGGTGCAGGACTTCGTAGGCATCATCAAGCGCTATCAGGACATGCTCAACGAGCTTGCGCCGGCCTCGCTCGCACAAGCCTACATCGAAGCAACTGGATTGCCGCAGATGTATCGTGTACAGCAGTCGGAGGAAGCACTCGATCGCTGGAATAACATTGAGCGATTGCTCGACCATATTGCCGAGCAACAAGAGCTTGATGACCAGATGACGCTCGTGACGTACCTCGAGCAGATCTCCCTCCTGAGCGATGCAGACGATCCACAGCTTGGCTCTGAGCGTATTTCGATGATGACGATGCACGCGGCGAAGGGGCTTGAATTCCCACTTGTTGTGATCGCCGGACTTGAGCAGGGGTTGTTCCCGCTCGCGAAGGCCGAGACCGACATGTCCGAGCAAGAAGAAGAGCGTCGGTTGTTGTATGTCGGCATCACACGTGCACGCGAGCAACTGATCTTGGCCTACGCTGAACGTCGATATCGCTTCGGCGAATTGGTCTTCTCGCGTCCGTCGATGTTCCTCGGCGAAATCGACAAGGACACGCTTGCACCATCGGCCAGAAGTATGGCCGGTTCGTCACCATCACAATCTCCGCAGCGAAGTGGTGGCGCTGGACAAGCCCCCTCGCAACAGCAACGGCACAACCCATATGCGCAGGAGTCTGGCTCGTCATCGTACTCGCAACTCCCAATGCCAAAGCGCTACACGAGTGCATCGCAACCAACGAAGCGTGGAGTGCAAGGGCCCGCACCAAGCGGTCCAACAACACTCAAGGTTGGACAGCGTGTTAAACATCCAATGTTTGGGACAGGTACCGTGAGCGCGGTGAGTGGCACAGGCCAATCGGAGAAGGCTACTGTGTTGTTCGATAACGGACAGCGCAAGCAGCTGATGGTAGCGTTCGCACGACTCGAACAACTGTAAACTGCGTCGACACATGCATGATGCTGTGACATCTATTGATGTCATGGATCTGCATGCTTTGTCAAAAGATGTGGTACGTGTATTTACTTAGGTAGAAGTTCCTATGTTTTCATCGAGACATGATGTCTCGATTGTATACCTCATTATCGAAGGTGATTGTATGAAGCACGTCGCTATGGTCTTCGCCGTTGTGGTCGCATGCGCGATCAGCACGCAGCAAGGGGTTGGACAAGTCGAGAGCAAGCAAGGCCTCATCAATGAGGAGCGTGGTTCGGTCTGGGCAACGCAGTCGCTCGCTGTTGAGCATGTACCGCTCAACACGGGTGCGAAGATTTCCGTGGTTGCAGATTATTCCATTCGCACATCTGCTGGTATGTGTGAAGTCTTCCTCGAGCGAGTGGTTGTTGAAGATCGATCACGTGTTCAGGGCGCAATCCTCGGTGAGTCGTTTTACAAGCATATCTATACGGCGATTGCGCGCCATCATGCGGGAACTGGGCTGTATCCGTACGTCGCGGAATTGACAGCGGCGGTGCCGAGCAAGCCGACGCACGTGTTCAAGCGTGGCATGATGATGTCGTGGATTACTCCGAAGGGAAGTCGCACGGTTTCGATTGAGCCACATCCAACGTCGGCACTGTGCGCTAGCTCGTATGCATTTCACGCCAACGACGCCGACGTGCACGCCACCAGCTTTGGCACGGTCTACAACATCAAGCACACGCCAGAACCATCTGTGTCGGAGGTACGCTAATGTGCATACCCACATGATGCGTAACGCGTACGTCTGCACGTGGGAGCGACACCAATACAGTCGTTCCCACGTGTTGGACGGAGTGAATCGTTAGCGTGCCACCGTGAAACTCGGTGAGCCGTTGAGCAATCGTGAGACCGAGTCCGACGCCCTGTTGCTCCTGAAGACTCCGTCGAAACTGACGGTAGGGTCCGACCGATGCACACTCTTCATCCGACATGCCAACACCGGAATCGGTGACGCGAATTGTGAGTGTATCATCGTCCCAATCCATGGCGACGTTGATTGGAGCACCAGGTAGACTGAATGCACACGCATTGTCGACCAATTCACCGATAATGTTCGCCAGATACTGCGGCATGATGCGCACCGTAACACCGTGGCACGCCGCGTTGCATGTCATATCGCCCTCGCGGTCCCGCGCCTGAGCGCGCTCGCGAACTGCCTCGCGAAGAATCGTGCCCGCGCATGGCGTCGAGAATTGCCGCATCCGCTGGATGTGAAAGGGGCTTTCCGCAAACGCCTCGAGTTGGGCGAACAGCAGGAAGTTGTCCGTGATGCGAAGCAGCCTGCGCGCTGATCGAAGGATATCGGTTGACGACTCGCGGATCTCCTCCGAGGTCATATCGGGGGCATGTCCATGCAAAAACGCTGATTGTCCGATGATGTCCGTCAGCGGGGTGCGATATTCGTGCGGCAGGGCATAGAGCAGTGATGTCTGTGACCCTGCGCTCATGGTTCTGCTGGCTGTTGTGGTATGCTGTGATGGTGGCGCATCATCAATCCACGACAGTGCAAGCGAATCCGAAGGACTGCTCTCGTCAAGGACAAGGAACGGCGTGTCAACATCGAGCCCGTGCAAACAGAGACCATCACGGATTCTTCCGTGGTCGTCGGTCTGTGCATCAAGAACGACAGCGGCAACGCGCTGGTTCTTGACGATTGACTGCGCGGTGGAGAGGTCCGGGGCAAGCAGCACAGACACGTGGTGTTTGCTAAGAAACTCAGCAAGCCGAATGCGGCGATTCGGGTCGGACTCGACAACTAGCATTGCGCGTGAGGGTTGGTCCATTACAGTTGCTGGGTATGTGTTACAACAGTATTACACCTGCAAACTATCTGGACAACGAGTCAATACTGGAACGACTTTCGCTGATTTGTTACATGGCTTTTCGGCGGACTTGTCACGATTCAGCCTCGCGTATCGGGCCGCAATTTGCGTGGTAATCGCGTGCTTGTTCGGTAGCGGTGGTGTGATGCAGGCACAACAGATTTCCCCGCTATTGCAGGGCAGAGAGGCTCCATTCGGTCAGGGAATTGAGTTCGGTGTCGACAAGATCACCAACACCTTTGTCTGGGTCGGTAACGCCGATATTGGCGTCCAAACCGAGGTCGGATTTCTTCGATTTGTTAACCAGTACCGATCCTCGGCATTTCGCACCAGTACGCTTGCGACGCGTGATGATCAGGCATGGCAGGGCTCCTGGTTACATCCTCTGGGGTCGGGCATCGATGCAGTTGTGCGTCAAGGGTGGATCGTTTCGCGTGATTCGCGGAGTATCGGACTCAACGAGCTTGAGCGATTGAACATTGCAGGGGGCTTGCGGTACACCCCACGCGAGGAGATCTCACTCGAGGTGTTGGCAGGGGTTGAGCGCTCGTCCCAGCTGGGCGTGACCGCCACGGGTCCGGTAGCCGGCCTTGTTGGTCGCATCACAGACCTCGATGTTGACCAGTGGGTGATCTCGGCTGATGGGATAGCAGACTGGCAGCGTCTGGATGCGCAGCGGCGTAACTCGGATATCGAATTCCGTTCGAGCATCGTCCGTGCGTTGTCGGAGGGCTCAACGCTCCGGTTGAGTGTGGAATCGGTGAATCTCGGACGTGAGTTCTTTACCACGCTGACCCAGCAATCCATCCTCGATGTCGAACAGCGATCGGAGCGTCGGCTCGGAGCCTCCGCAGATATCACCTATGCAGTCACCGATGTCTTGTCGGTCAATCTGCGTTCGTCGATCACCTCGGGCGCGGTCGACAGATCGTATGCATCGCCTGTGGCAGCGCTGCCGCTCAGCTTTGTGGAACGTCAGCTGCGCGAGCTGGTGGTTGATGTTGAGGGCTACATGACGGTTGCCACGAGTGTGTTTTCGATCACGGGTGGCGGATCGATCTATCAGCGAAGCGAGCTCAACGGCGTGCAGAACATTCATGGTGCCAACGATGCAGATGTGCAGTCGGTGCGCCTGCAAGAGTTGCAGCGGGATAACCAGACGCTGCGGACGCGGCTGTATGGCACGGCATCCTGGCTGCTGTCGCCGCGCGATACCGTTCGTGCAGATGTCACAGGGTGGCTCGTTCGCTACGATACACCAAGCGCCACCAATGACGACGACCGTGATGAGTTGGCAACGGTCGCAACGCTGTCGTATGGCACACGTCTGAGTCCAGCACTGCGCATGAACGTTAGCATCTCCGGACAGTATCTGCATCTCGTCTTTCTGAAAGCATCGCGGAGCGCACTTAACAACGTGAACCGTGTGCTGCGCCTCTCGCCATCATTTGTCTACGAAACGCCCCGTGTGCGACTGCAGCCGCAGTTCGAGATTCTGGCGAACTACACCGTCTACGACTACGAAGGGAGCGCATCATCGGTGCGTTCGTTCTCGTTCCGACAGTTGTCGTACCGCGACTCGATTCGTGTCCACCTCTCACCGTCGGTGTTTGTGGAAGCCCCCTTGCTCTTCCGCTACTTCGAACGTGCAACGCTGATCTGGTCTGACTTTGCAGAGCGTCCGGAAACGGGGAATCTTGAGTACCTGGCGAAAGTCCTTATTTTTTCGGCCCCGTCGAATGCATGGAGTGTTGGTGCAGGTGTGCGTATCTACACACTTGAGCAACAATCCTTGCTGCAGGGTGGGCTGAGCGGCTCGACGCGATCTGTTGGTCCCGAAATGGCCTTTCGATACACGGCCAGTGGAGGATCAACACTGACACTGTCGGGTTGGTACGAGTTTCAAACGATTAATGTCACTCAACGACGTGAGCTTCCGAATCTTCTGCTCCGAACGGTTGTTCGTCTGTAACGCATGAACAACATTCGTACATACGCTCTACGATTGCCGAGCGAACGGCAGAGTATCACCGCGATTGGCCCCTTCCTTGAGTCGATTCAAGAGCTTGTGCGCCTCGGGCCTGTGCGACTGCATGATTTGCATGTGGCGATCACAGAGGCTGTGAACAATGCCATCATTCATGCGCACGGCTGTCAGCCGGAATACATGGTTGATGTAAGTGTGCAAACAAGTGATCGGGATGTGGTTGTGGTAGTGCGTGATTATGGACAAGGCTTCGATCCCGATCGAGTGCCTGATCCGCGCCTACCAGAGAATTTATTGCGCGAGGGCGGTCGGGGAGTGTTCCTGATTCGTCATCTTGCTGATGCTGTGGAATTTCGTCCGGGTGATCCCGGAATGCATGTCATGATCACGTATACGCTTCCTTTATGATCGCTCTTCTCTGTGCCCTTGCGCTGTTCTCCAGCGGTGAACCACGTCCTTTTCCTGCAGATGTCGATGCACGGTTCACGCCGGCGCGCGCGTTGCACCACATTGGTGTGTTAGCAGCCGACTCTATGAAGGGGCGCGACACGCCATCGCGCGAGCTCGAGATTTCGGCTGAGTACATCGCTGAGCGATTCCGACAGTTTGGTCTTGAGCCGATCGGCGGTTCGTACTTCCACCACTACAATCTCGAGCGACTCGACCTGCAGCTTCCATGCACCGTCACGCTCACGCGAAGTGGTCGCACCCTGGATGCTGCGATCAAGACGGACTTCATGCCGTTTGAAGAGACGGGTGATGGTGCAATCACGAATGCTCCCGTTGTATTCGCCGGATTCGGTATCACAGCACCAGAGTATTCCTACGACGACTATGCATCGATCAATGCGCAGGGCGCTGTTGTGCTTATCCTGCGTGGCGAACCAGAGAATGCTGATACATCGAAGTTTCGTGGCAAGCAGTTTACGTGGTACAGCTCGTTGCGCTCGAAGATTGAGAACGCTCGCAAGCATGGTGCGATCGGCATCATGGTGATCGACGCGCTGCGTACACCACGCAAGCCATTTGTCACGGGTTTCCCGTGGGCCTCGGTCACAAAGAACGCTAAGCGCGATACACGTCCATTGCAACTTCCTGACACAACACGGTCGTTGCCGTGTCTTCATGTCGGTGAGCGCGTCGCAACGTTCCTGTTCGATTCTGTCGGCGCTATCAATGCGATGACGCAGCAACTCGACTCCACGATGCAGCCAATGTCGCGCGCGCTGACGGATGTGCGCATGTCATGCGTTGTGCGTATTGCACGCGAGAAGGTGCCCGTGCGCAACGTTCACGCGCGTCTCCCTGGTGCGCGCGTCCCACACGAGTATGCCGTGATGGGCGCTCACTACGACCACATCGGCGTCGGCAAGCTCAGCGAGAATGCCGATACAGTGTACAACGGTGCAGACGATAATGCTTCTGGCACAACCGGCTTGCTGCTTGCTGCCGAGGCACTCGCAACTTCGTCGCAACGACCAGACAGAAGCGTAGTGTTTGTCGCATTCTCGGGCGAGGAGAAGGGGCTGTATGGTTCCCGCGCGTATGTCGACGCATCGCCATTGCCGCTTGATTCCTGCGTTGCAATGGTCAACATGGATATGATCGGACGATGCGAGAACAACAAGCTCTCCATCGGCGGCAATGAGCGGTGTCCAGACATGGTTGCTATCAACGAGCAAGAGAACGCCGCGTTGGCACGTCCGATGACGTTGGCATACGATATCGAGCGCTACTTCTTCCGCAGCGATCAGGCCTCATTTGCGCGTCGTCGCATTCCTGTGATCTTTTTCTTCACAGGCGAACATGCCGACTACCATAAGCTGACGGATCACATCGAGAAGATCAACCTTGATGATCTCAGCAACATTGCTCGTTTGGCTACGCGCGTTACGTGGCGTGTTACACAGCAGCCACGCACGCGATATGTGCCGGGTGGATTCGAGCGTTAACGTGGCATCAATTGCTCGATGTACTTCGCGAGCATGTCGAACTCAAGGTTCACGGGATCTCCCACAGCAAGATTGCCCAGCGTTGTTACTGCGAGCGTGTGAGGGATGATTGCCACCTTCAACGACGTATCAGTCAGGTCGGCAACGGTGAGAGATACTCCGTTGATGCACACCGAGCCAACAGGTATCAGCCACTTCCGGTATGTGGCAGGGAAGCCCACCCACATTTCCCAACGACCATCGTCGGTGATGATACGTTCAACAACGCCTGTTGCATCGACGTGACCCTGCACAAGGTGTCCACCGAGTCGATCAGCCATGCGTACGGCGCGCTCGAGGTTCACAGGTGATCCTTCGGAGAGCGTGCCGATTGTGGTCTTTGTAAGTGTTTCTGTGATGACGTCAACGCAGAACGTTGACGTGTCGCGCTCGACAACGGTCAAGCACACACCTTGCACGGCAACGCTATGGTCGATCGCAAGATCATCCATGATGCGCTCAGCGCGGATGCGCAAACGAAGTTTGCCGTTGTGGAGCTCACTGGCAACCAATGTGCCTGTTTCTTCAACGAGTCCTGTGAACATGTTCAGTTTCCGCGAATGAACGCACGAATGCGACTAATGTAAAAGTCATACCCAAACGTCTGCGGCACCCCTTCGTG
Source organism: uncultured Melioribacter sp. (assembly GCA_964432155.1). Taxonomy (GTDB): domain Bacteria; phylum Bacteroidota; class Ignavibacteria; order Kapaibacteriales; family Kapaibacteriaceae; genus UBA10438. Next base: position 75,771 of record CAYSMF010000003.1, read on the forward strand.
TTCCGCACCCTCAACCTTTATGAGTGTCTTGGGCTGTCGTGCAACATCGTATATGCTCCGCGCATGAACATCGAAAGGAATAAACGTGTCGGCACTACCGTGGAACATCAGCAACGGACATGTTCGCTGTTGCGCCAAGCGTGCGTTATTGTACTCACCCTTGAGGAGGTACGATCCTGGAATGTTGAGCAACGTACCGGTTTGCACGAGCGCTTCGCCCGAAGCAAAGATCGATTCGGTGATCACACCACGCGCAGTATGGAGATTGGTTGCAGAGTAGAGTGCGGGGAAGCCACCCAGTGAGAAACCGTAGTGAAAAATCTGCGTGGTGTCGACATCACGGCGTGATCGCACATAGTTCAGCACCGCAGATGCATCTTCGATCATCGATGCCTCGGAGCTAGTTCCGGTGCTCATGCCGAAGCCGCGGTAATCATAGACCAACACATCGGCGCCGGTCTTGTACAGCAACTCGACACGATCCCAGTAATACTCGAGATGTCCGTAGTTGCCGTGATGGTACACGATCACGGGATGGGGCTCAACACGTAGCGAGTCAGGCTGTCGGACAAAGTATCCGTAGAGTGTTGCATCGCCAGAGGTAAGGGTGAATGCCTCGCGTTGTGCCGATGGAATCACTGAATCGGCAAGCGTGTAGGAATCGAGTGGACGTGAGTTAAAAAGAAAGCCGTCCATGGTGCACGACGTAAGGAATGCCGCGACCGAGAGGGTAAGGAGGAGGTTTCTCATAGCTGGACTGCTCCTGCGAGAAAGATGCCAAACGATCCATATCCCTGGATACTTGAGATGCCCTCGAGAATTCCGCTTCGGGTCACATGATTCGACGCTTGCCAGATGCACTCGAGTTGCAGCGACAGGTTGCGCGTGGCGGCAAAGCTGTATCCGATGAACGGACTCACGAACACGTCGCCCGGCGTCCACTGGGCTGTAACATGGCTGCCCGCGTATATCAGATCGTTCTCGCGAACCGACCACGATGCATTGGCAGAAACGGAAGGGTAGATGCGAGGCTTCGGTTGATCCGAGAGCTGGATGAATCCATAGGCACGCACGCTACCAGTCACTTCCGGCGTCCATCCGTCGCCGCGAAGAAGTCGTGCGCTCGCGCCTACATCAGCACCCGTTACCGCAAACGCAGCCATGAGGAGATGGAGATTGCCATGAAGAGTTACGTCGTCCGACACGCCATGCATATAGCCAGCGGTCAAATACGGCGTAATCACGGTTGGTGCTTTGCCCGGCACAAGTGGTCCGCCCAGTGATGCCGTCACAGCTGATGCGTTCGCAGGAAGAACGCGCACCGGTTGGGTAGCGCCGCATCCGATGAGGATCCACGACAGGGCAATCGCAGAAAACGCAAACCAACATTTGGTTGAAAGCCGACATGCAATCATATTGAGTCCCATCGTCGTGATGATGCACAAAGATACGTTCGCCTGTTTGCCCCTTTACCTATGACATCCTGGATTTCTTCGACACCTGAGACGGTTTTCCAAGATGTGTGCAGCGCAACATCGCTCTCGCAGCGCGTGGCAATGCTGCCCGAGGGACCAGTGATTGTTGTTGTGCCCACTGCGCGTCAGCGTGATGACATCCTGATGCAATGGGCGCGACATAATGGTCGTGGCGAGCCGCCGATGATTATTACGATGGCGGGGTTGTATCGTGCACTCGCACCTGCTGTGCTGACGAATGTCCCGCGAATTCTCTCGGATAGCTCCGTCGATGTGCTTCTTGAGCAAGCGATGGAGACATGCGACCTGCCTGTCGGCTCGATTCGTCTGCGTGCATCACGTATCGTTCGATGGGCGCAGGAACTTCGTTCACCAGCATGGCTGCGTGATGCTGCTGCACGTCACCCATCGCATCGAGCTGCACGGCAGTTAGCAACTGCCGCCAAGATTTGGAGTGCATACGAAGAGTTGCTCGGATCTCGAGCAGCAGACCGTGGAACGTTTAGTCGACGTATTGTCGATGCGTTGCAGCACCAGCCGCTGCAACATCTCACGATGGCAACCGGCGACACGCACTCACGGATCCTTGTGCTCGATACGCATGGAGTTACTGGCGTTGATGCGCAGCTGCTCTGCGCACTTACATCGAGTGGATGGGATATCGCGATTCAATTTGCACCTGAACTACCGGTATCTGATCTCGCACATGTGTCGCGTACGACCCGAGATCTTCAGTGGTTTGTATCGCAAGGATGGCATCTCGGAGCGCAGATTGCATCGTCACTCCCAGAGGGTGAGCGATGCATGGTTCCGTGCGCCAGTCGTGGCGATGAAGTACGTCGTGCTGTTGCCGTTTGCAAAGAAGCTGCGTCGAGCGGAGTGCCACTTTCGGCTATTGCGCTGTGCGTACCTGGTGATCAGCAATACGCAGAGCGCTTGCGACAAGCCTGCGCAGAGGCGGGCGTACCGTTGCAGTCGATACACGAAGTATCGCTTGCGCAGACGCATGCAGCATCACTTTTGCATGCATGCTGTCGCGTTGTAACCGGTGGTTGGCTGCGTACAGATGTCGAGCGCGTGCTTCGCGAGCCAATGCTGCGCGACATCATGCAGTACGGACCGTCGCTGCTGTTGATCGCACGCGAAGAACGCATCGTTGGTGGCAATGGCATGCAAGAGTGGATCGACCGTATCGAGCAGCGACAAGCCGACATGCAGGCAATCGCTGAGCGCGGTGATGACGACAGTGACCACGCTCAACGAAACGCACAGCGCTATGGATATGCGCTGCGTACGCTGCGTGATCTGCGCACAATGCTCGATGTGCATGTTCAAGGGGCGATGGATGCCGAGCGCTTTGCGTCACTCGTGCTGACGAAGATCGCCGCTAGCATCAACCTTGAACAGCGTTCTGCTGAGCATGAACCGCAGTCGTTTAACGCACTGCGCGATACCTGCTCTGCGTACATCGCCTTGCACCGTGATCATGAGTTGCCGAACTGCTCGTTCGCCACACATCTTTATCGCTGGTGGACGATCGTCCGCTCAACCATGGTGGCGCGCACTGGACGCTCCCTTGCGGGCGTGCGCATTGTTCGGCCTGCTGAGCTGCGGAGTGGGGCGTATCAGGTTGTTGTTGTGGTGGGATGCATTGAAGGTGAGTTCCCGCGAACATCTGTGCAGCAGCTGGATGAAGATGTTGTGCCGGATGTCCAGAAGCATCTTGCGTGGGAATCGATGGCAGACATTGCATTCGCAGCGCAGGCTGGTGGTTCGACCCTCTTCATGTATCCAACGATGCTCGAAGGTTCGCCCGTGCTCGCGTCGACAACGATTGATGCATTAGAAGGATGCATGTCGCCTCGTTCCCGATGGGTGAGTGCTGATACATCGGTGAGTTGTATTGTGCATCCACGTGATCTGCGCGTCGACCCAGCGGATGTACCTGAGAGTGATCGATCACAGTTGGGTGATGTGCAGGCGGGGCTGAAGGGTGAAGCAGCGCGTATTCTCGCCGAAGAGCTTGCGCGACCCATTAGTCCATCGCGACTGGATGTTGCGACGCAGTGTCCGTATCGGTTCTTCGCGCAGATCATTCTACGTCTTGATGATCTCGATATCGATGATGCTCGGCTGTCGCCATTGGAGCGCGGTACGTTGCTCCACGATGTAGTACATCGTTGGTACCGGCGTCTGCGCAATGATGCGCCTGTCGAGATCACGCCAGCCGGACTGCGTGCGGCGTGTGTCAACTTGCTGGCAACCTCGTTTGATGAGCAGTGGTTGTTGCTCACACGTGTAGTTGACGAGGTGCTCGCAGAGCAGTCGCACATTCATGCATTTGCTCCCGTTGAGCGTCGTGCACTCGTTGGCGACGAATACACACCTGGTTTGCTCAAACGCTGGCTTGCACTTGAGCGTGAAGATCAGCGAGCGTCGGGGTTTATGCCTGTGTTGTTCGAGCACGAGATTGAGATTACGCTCGAGATACCAACGGAGCATGGCATTGCTGCCGTGCCTGTGAAAACGCGTATTGACCGTATTGATCTCCGAGAAGATCGCGGAGTGTTTTCCGTATCGGTTGTTGACTACAAAAGCTCTCTCTCTGATGCGTTTTCAGCAACCAACGTCAAAAAAGGCTTGGCATCCCAGATGCCGCTGTATCTGGCGGCAGTCAAAGCATGGTTCGCCCAGCACGGGATAGAAGTTCAGCCCGAAGCCGCCGTGTATCGTGCGTTTGGCACAGCACTGCCGTCGCCGGCGAACCTCGATCGTCGAGTTGTCCTTGCCGATGTTGGGTCGCCTATGGTCACGTTAACGTCCTCGCGTGCGAAGAAGGTGACGGATCCGCTCAACGACACGCTCGAGAGTATTCTGACGCTGCTGCATCCAGGTATTGCACAGATACAATCCGGAGCATATCCAGTTCGTCCACGCAACAACGCCTGTAACACGTGTCGCGTTGCGCAGGTCTGTCGAAAGGATCACTGGGGAATCTTAGTCGCCACCACTGATGAGAAAGATTCGCATGAAGAAGAACGCAACGAAGATCCGCACACTCTCGCCAACTGAACTTCGCTGGACATGTCCGCATGCACACCTGCCGTTCACAACGTCGACGAAGCAGCTAAAGCCGTTGCAGCGGATCGTAGGACAAGAGCGTGCGATCGAAGCCATTGAGCTCGGTGCTCGTATTCGGAGTCAGGGCTATAACATCTGGGCTTCCGGTGTAGTGGGTACTGGCCGCATGACGACAATCCGTCAGATTCTTGACGAGCGCAAGAATGAGCGCGTTCAACTCCACGACTTTGCCTACGTGAACAACTTCCGCACACCAGATCAGCCAGTGCTGATTCGGTTTCAGGCGGGCGAGGGACGCGTTTTTGCCCGTATGATGGACGAGGCCATGACGGTGGTGCGACGTCGGATTCCGCAGCTTTTCGAAGATGAGCAGTTTCAGGCCGAGCGCAAGAGCATTATACAGCGCTTTCAACAGCGTGAGCAAAAGCTTATCGGAGAGTTCGACGCGAAGATCCGTCCCGCCGGCTTCGTCGTCGGCACGCTCCAGGAGGAGGATGGCACGGGTCGAACGGAAGTGTTCCCGATCGTCGATGGACAGCCGGTAGCCATGGATGATCTGGATGAAATGGTGCAAGCCAAGAAGATTACCGCTGATCAGGCGACGGCGTTGCATGTTTCGTACGAGCGCTATCGCGACGAACTCAACGAAATCGGACGTCGATCGATGCGTGTGATGGTTGACTTCCGAAAGGAACTCGCCAAGAATGATCAGGCAGCAGTTGGTATTCTGTTGAAGAGCATTTTCGAAGACCTCCGCACCAGCTTCCCACGCGACCGCGTGATGGAGTTTCTGCAAGGCCTCACGGCATTCATTCTCGACCACATCGAAGAGTTTGTCCGGGTGTATTCTGCAAAACACAATGGAGTTGCAGACGAAGCAACGGAGGAGCTCGGACGTCAGCTTGAGCGCATGTCTGTGGTAAATCTGATTCTCGACAACTATGCCACATCGACTGCGCCAATCGTCGTTGAGACGTCGCCGACTTATCAGTCGCTCTTTGGCACAATTGAACGGCGTGTCGATGCTCGTGGCTTCACCGTGAGCGATGTCTCGCACATTCGTGCTGGCTCGTTGCTTCGTGCAGATGGCGGGTACATCATTCTTAATGCAATGGATGTGTTAGCTGATGCCACGGTGTGGGCAGCACTGAAGAAGGTGATGCTCTACGGTCGACTCGACATTCAGCCGCTCGACATACAGTTCCAACTCAATACGATCAAGCCCGATTTCATTCGACTCGACGTGAAAGTGATCCTGCTTGGTGATCCCGCCGTGTATCTCGCGCTGTGGGCAGCCGATGAGGACTTCCACAAGATGTTCAAGGTGCATGCAGAGTTCGACGACGAAGCTCCACGTACGCGTGAGATGATTAGACACTACTGCGCGTTTATCTCGCAGATCGCAGCTGAAGAGTCGCTTCTTCACTGCGATCGTGGCGGTGCTGCGGCAATCATCGAGTGGGCCGTTGCCTTCACCGAGACGAGTACGAAGATCAGCCTCCAGTTCGCGTATGCTGCCGACTTACTTCGTGAAGCGTCGCACTTTGCTGCACTTAAGGGATCTCGCCTTGTGCGTGAAGAACATGTTCGCCATGCTATCGCGATGCGCCAGCGACGTAGTAGTCGTGCTGATGAGACCATTCGTGAAAGTATTAAGAAGGGCACACTGCTTATCGACACGAAGGGAAGTCGCGTCGGACAAATCAATGGACTCACGGTATACAGCAGTGGTATCGTGTCGTTTGGTAAGCCTGCGCGTATCACAGCGACCGTAAGTGCTGGCAATGCTGGCATCATCAACATTGAGCGCGAGGTTGCTATGAGTGGGTCGATCCACTCAAAGGGTGTCCTCATTCTCTCGGGTCTGCTTCGCACCCTGTTCTCACGCCGACAGCCAATGTCGTTTACGGCAAGCATCGCCTTCGAGCAGAACTACGGTGGTGTAGATGGCGACAGTGCCTCAGCGGCCGAAATGATTGCGCTTCTGAGCGCGATCTCAAACATCCCTATTCGTCAGGATCTCGGCATCACCGGAAGCATCAATCAGAAGGGCGATATCCAAGCGATTGGTGGAGTGAACGAAAAGATCACCGGCTTCTTCGAGATCTGTAAGGATAAGGGGCTTACCGGCTCGCAGGGTGTTGTGATACCGATTCAGAATGTCACCGATCTGATGCTGAATGATGAAATCGTCGATGCAGTGAAAGCAAAGAAGTTTCACATCTACGCCATTGAGCGTGTTGAAGAGGCGGTAGAACTCATGATGGGCGTGCCAGCAGGCAAGGTTCGCAGCGATGGACGCTTCCCCGATGGTACGGTGTTCGGCAAGGTGCAACACAACCTTGATGTATTGCACGAAGCTTCACGGATGAAGTGAGCGTCTGCGATTTAGTGACGGAAGTGGCGTGTACCGGTGAAGATCATTGCAAGCCCCTTTTCATTGGCGGCTGCAATCACTTCTTCGTCGCGCACGGAGCCGCCTGGCTGAATCACGCATGATGCGCCTGCCTCGGCAGCTTGCAGGAGTCCGTCAGCAAACGGGAAGAATGCATCCGATGCAACGGCGCACCCAGCAAGGTCGATGCCAGCATCCTGTGCCTTGCGAACAGCAATGCGTGCGGAATCGATGCGCGACATCTGTCCAGCGCCAATAGCGAGGGAGCGATCTGCTGCTGCGTAAACGATGGCATTGCTCTTCACATGCTTTGCAATCTTCCATGCAAACAGCATCGCAGCGTGCTGCTCGGCTGTTGGCTGCTTGGCCGTTACAACGCGAAGGTCTGCTTCGTTGAAGAGTGTCGTATCACCATCCTGCACGAGGAAGCCGCCGGCTACTGATCGAACGCTCGTGCGTGATGCTGTACGGAACGCATCGACGTCGACTGTCATGAGACGACGATCCTTTTTCTTCGTCAGTTGTGCCAATGCTTCTTCGGTGTAGGAAGGGGCGATCAGTACTTCGGCGAAGAGGGAGTGAATCTCTGTAGCCATTGCAATGTCGACTTCGCGGTTCATCGCAATGATGCCGCCGAACGGACTCACCGTGTCGGTTGCAAATGCCTTTGCGTATGCTTCAACAAGCGTAGCACCGGAGCCAACGCCGCATGGGTTGTTGTGCTTGACGATCACAACGGTCGGCTCGTCGAACTCCATGCAGAGTCCCATCGCTGCATCGATGTCGAGAATGTTGTTATACGAGAGTTCCTTCCCGTGAAGCTGTCGCATGATCGATGTAAACGATCCGTAGAGCATCGCCTTCTGGTGTGGATTCTCGCCATAGCGGAGCGATTGATCGCGGCGCAACGGAATTGCCGTCTCGTTGAGGAAGCCGTGTGCCCCCTGATCAGCAAACCACTGCGTGATGCGTGCGTCGTATTGAGCTGTGTGTGCAAACGCTTCCATCGCCAACGCAGTGCGAAGGGTGATCGACGTTGTGCCTGTAGCGCGAAGTTCTGCGAGAACATCATCGTATCGTGAAGGATTCACGATGATGGTTGTGTGTGCGTGGTTCTTCGCCGATGCACGTACCATGGCCGGACCGCCAATGTCAATCTGTTCGATGATTTCAGCTGGCGTCGCTCCCGAACGTGCAACGGTCTGCTCGAACGGGTAGAGGTTGACCACGACGATGTCGATCTTCTCGATGCCGTGCTCCTTCATCTGCGCGACGTGCTGCGGATTATCCATCACCGCGAGCAATCCGCCGTGGATCTTCGGATGCAGCGTCTTCACCCGTCCGTCCATGATCTCGGGGAAGCCGGTAAGGTCCGACACCTTCGTCACGGGAATTCCGGCCTCGGCTAGGGCCTTGGCTGTGCCCCCTGTGGAGATACAGCGGATACCCAGGGCTTGTAGCTCGCGGGCAAATTCAACAACACCAGTTTTATCGGAGACGGAGAGGAGAGCGTTCATGACACAAAGATACCGCAACGATTTCGACCGATGAGTCGGTCATCGTATGTTTGCATATCGTTATTCACTCACCATTGTTTTTGGAGACCTCGTGGCAACGGCACTTGATAAGTCAGTGATCACCTGCGACATGGAAGGTATCGTAGAGACCTTCAGCGACGGGGCGCAAGTGATGTTTGGATACTCGCGCGAAGAGACGATTGGCAAGGTGCGCGTCAGCGATTTTTCACCTGGCGAAATCGTGCTTCAGAATCTCGGTGGCTGGCTTGCTACCGCAGTGAAGGAAGGCGAGTGGGTTGGTCAGACGAATTTCCGTCGCAAGAACGGCGAGTTGTTCGGCGCACAGATTCGTATTACGCCAACGTTCAAGAACGGTGTGCAGATCGGATTCTGCGGTGTTACAGAAGAGCTCGACAGCACAGTTGATGTTCCGATCAAGGGTTCAACAAAATTTGTGAAGTGGCTCGTGGTTACGCGCGCTCCGTTCCTCACGGCCGCGCTCACGCCATGCTTTATCGCACTTGCCTACGTGGCTGGTGTGTTGGACCACAGCGTGAACTGGCTGCATGCAACCCTTGCCTGTGTTGGTGTTGCGTTGCTTCACCTTGCGAGCAACGTGTACAACGATTACTTCGACTATAAGAGCGGCACGGATCAAGCCAATACGAAGTACTTCACGCAATTCTCGGGTGGGTCGCGTTCGATCTTCTTGGGTCTGATCGACTTGAAGGGTACGCTTCGTGTCGCGAACACACTCGCTTTGTTGGCATTCTTAATTGGTGTGTACCTGACGTATTCAGTGGGTACGGGAGTACTTGCAATTGGCTTTGCAGGACTTGCCCTTGGGTATTTCTACACGGCACCCCCATTGCGTTTGGTTGCACGACACGGACTTGGCGAGATTGTTATCGGCCTTGCCTTCGGTCCACTGATCACACTTGGTGTGTTCTACGTTGCTACGGCATCGACAGCGCCAGAGCTGTGGTCGTCGTTCGCAACAATGGCATTCCTGGTTGGCATCCCTGCGGGCTTGCTCACATCGAACATCCTGCTGATCAATCAGATCCCTGATACTGAGGGCGATGCAGTAACAGGCAAGGCTCACCTGGTGGTCACATTTGGCTACCGTGCAGCTGTGTGGTTTTACATGCTCTTCATCGGTGGAGCGATTGGCGTGACAGCATACTTGGGTTCGGTCCTGAACAATCCGTATCTCTACGGTGTTGCTGGCATCACGACGCTCTTCGCTGCATGGATCGTGTCGTACATGCGTAAGCACCTCTACGCACGCACGCTTGTTAAGGGCAACGTTGCAACGATTCAGTTCCAGATCGGCTTCTCGATCCTGTTCATCGTCGCACTCCTACTCGGATAACGCACGCACTTCGTCGATTACGTGGAAGCTCCCGCAGGCAACTGTGGGAGCTTCTGTCGTTTGTGCCCGACGGAAGGCCTCAGCCACACTTGTCGACGATGTTGTTGTTGTGTGTCCTGCCGCTGCTGCGCGCTTCACGAGCTCGTCGACGGGCATACTACGAGGGATATGGGGCGAGCAGCAATGAAGCGTGCGCGTGATTGGCAGGAGTTCGCGGAGCATTCCATCGACATCCTTGTCCGACATCGCGCCGAATACGACGTCGAATGAATGCTCGGCATACCCAGCAGAACGCAGTGTGTCGACAAGCGCACGCAGTCCGCCTGGATTGTGCGAGACGTCGTGAATCACAGGGGGGTGTTGTTGGACAAGCTCACACCGCGCGGCAAGCCCTGTGGTTGCGCGGACGCGACGAAGGCCTTGCTCGACGTGGTTGTCGTCAATGTGATACGTCGAGCGCAGCAGCGGGAGTGCGGTCAGGACTGTAGCGATGTTGCGTGTTTGGTGGAGACCTGCGAGGTCTGTGAGGAGATATCGCAGATCGTCGGTTGATGTAACAGCAACCGACATCGTAAGGTCGGGAAGAATGCGATCGCATTGTACATCGATCACATCGTCGGCGAAGATGATCGGTGCGCGCTCGCGTTCCGCCTTGCGTTCGAATACCGAACGCACATCAGTGCCGTGGTGGCCAACAACGACGGGTGTTTCTGGCTTGATGATGCCGGCCTTTTCGCCAGCGATAGCAGGAAGTGTCGTGCCTAGGTACTCCATGTGGTCCATGTCAATCTGCGTAATGATCGACAGCAGGGGATGTACAACATTGGTAGCATCAAGGCGACCGCCGAGTCCGGTCTCGAGGATGACGACGTCCACGCGACGATCCGCGAAGTACTGCAGAGCCATTGCCGTGGTGACCTCGAAGAACGTCCCACCGATACCGCGCGCCGTCTCCATGAGCGGTACAGCATAGCGTGCAATGTCTTCATCGGTGATCGGCACGCCATCGATACGAATCCGTTCGCGGAAGTGGCGTATGTGTGGCGATGTGTAGAGTCCTGTGCGATACCCAGCGTGTGTGAGGATCGATGCTAGCATTGAGCACGTTGAGCCCTTGCCGTTGGTTCCTGCAACGTGAATGACAGGCAATCGTGCATGTGGATCGCCAACAGATTCACACAGCGCGGTGATGCGTTCGAGACCTGGCTTAATACCAGCGTGGAACGTCATCGCAAACAGGTCGTCGAGAATGTTCTGAAGATTCATACGTGCAATCTACGAGGGGCAGAAACGACAACGGCCCGCCGAAGCGGGCCGTTGCAATCATCTGCAAGATCTGCGAAGATTACTCAGCGATTGGTTCGCTGTCTTCGAGGTCTTCGATTGTCGTAGCTGCCGAGGCAGAGCCATCAGCGTTGTACTTGTCTGCGTTTGGAACTGGGTGGTTCGCGTTGTACGTCGCAACTTCTTCTGCTGAGCGACCGCGGAGGTATTCAACGACGGACAGAACAATCTTCTTCTGCTCCTTGTCGAACTCCACAACCTTAAGTGGAAGGTTGTCGCCGGCATTGAAGTAATCTGCGATGTTGCGAACTGGTGCGAACGAGAGCTGCGACACTGGAACGAAGCCGTCGACGCCTTGTGGCATTTCGACGATCACGCCCTTGTCGATCAGGCGAACGATCTTGCCTTCTGTCTCTGTGCCAACACCGAATTCACCTTCGAAGATGTCCCATGGGTTTTCGCTGATTTGCTTGTGACCCAACGAGATACGGCGGTGTTCGTTGTCAACTGCGAGCACGACGACATCGATTTCATCGCCCTTCTTCACGAATTCACCCGGATGACGGATCTTCTTCGTCCATGAGAGGTCGGAGATGTGCACGAGGCCATCAACGCCAGGCTCGAGTTCGATGAAGACGCCAAAGTTTGTGAGGTTGCGTACTGCACCCTTGTGTACCGATCCGATCGGGTACTTGGCCATGAGGTCGTTCCATGGATCTGGCTCGAGCTGCTTCATGCCAAGTGCAAGCTTGCGCTCGCCCTTGTCGATGTTCAGCACAACTGCGTCGACCATCTGGCCGAGCGACACCACTTGTGATGGGTGCTTGACGTGCTGTGTCCACGACATTTCGCTGATGTGGATCAGACCTTCGACGCCCTTCTCGATTTCGATGAAGGCACCGTAATCTGTCAGCGATACGACCTTGCCGCGAACCTTTGTTCCTGGCTCGTACTTCTCGCCGATTTGATCCCATGGGTGCGATGTGAGCTGCTTCATGCCCAACGAAATCCGCTTGCGGTTTTCGTCGAAATCGAGCACAACAACCTTGACTTGCTGATCGAGTGTAACGATCTCGCTTGGGTGTGCAACGCGACCCCATGAGAGGTCTGTGATGTGCACGAGACCGTCGACGCCACCAAGGTCGACGAACACGCCGAAGTCGGAGATCGCCTTGACGGTACCTTCGAGAACGAGACCCTTCTCGAGCATCTCGAGAATCTTGCCGCGCTGCTCTTGGAGTTGCTCTTCGAGCAACACCTTGTGCGACACAACAACGTTTTCGCTTGGATGGTTAACCTTCACAACGCGCACGTCGATTGTGCGACCAACCCACGCATCGAAGTCACGCACTGGGCGAACGTCGATTTGTGAGCCTGGAAGGAACGCTTCGATTCCAAGAAGGTCGACAACCATACCGCCCTTGATGCGGCGAAGGATGCGAACCTGTGTGACTGTCTGTGTTTCTGCCAGCTTGAGAATTTCTTCCCATGTCTTCATGAAGTCAGCACGACGGCGGCTGAGCATCAGACGGCCATCGCCGTCTTCGATCTTCTCAACGAACACGTCAACCACTTCGCCTGGGGCGAGCAGTTCTGCTCCAACGAATTCAGCGCGTGGCACAACGCCAAGCGACTTGAATCCGATATCGACGAGGATTTCATCCTTCGTAACCGAAATCACAGTGCCGTGCACCATGTCGTCAGCCTTGAGGGTAGAAACCTTTGTGTCGAACAACTGCAAGAATGCATCGTCGTTCATAGCTGAGCTGTCGAGCTCGCCGCTCAGAAGAGCAGCGATAGCTGAACGCTTCGCTGTTAGTTCAGGCGCCACTGATGGTTGAGCCGAAGCAGCTGCGACGGTCTCCATCGTGACGTCCTTTGTTGCTTCGGGTGTCTGTTCCGACATACAAAAAACTCCTTGTCCCAGCGACAACGTGACCCTGTCGTTGCGCGTGAACCAGTTGGGATAGTTCAACAAAAGATCGGGTCAAATGAGAACGGCAAAGATAGGGAAAAACCCCGTCCAAGCAGCCTTCTGGGCGCTTGGGGGAGAGTCTGTAACTTTGGCATGAAATTTTGTGTTCTACTCCGAACACCTAACACCGGGATACCCTCATGGAATGGTTCGATGCGTTTGAGGAGCTTATGACCTCCATCGACCGATATGTCGACGAACACGGGGCGCCGCCGCACGAAGTAGCGGTCTCGCCGCAGCTCTACGCGTGGTTGTCGGACATTCGACGGGAATCATCGCACCTGTCGGGGGAGGACCCGGGCGAATTGGCCGTAATTCCTACGGCCCACGGACCAGTTCGACTGGTCATCGATGAGGCGCTTTCGGCCTTCGAGATTGTGCCAAGCTAGGCCGCCAGACAAAACGCAGTTCCTCCGTAACTTTCGTCCCTGAGCGCCCATAGCTCAGTTGGATAGAGCAGCAGCCTTCTAAGCTGCGGGTCGCAGGTTCGATTCCTGCTGGGCGCGCGTTGTTTTTCTGCATACTTCCGAGGTCGAACATGGGCTACATGAGTGGGTTTGGCAACGATGTTGCCACCGAAGCCGTTGCCGGAGCGCTTCCCGATGGACGGAATTCGCCCCAGCAGCCAGCGTTTGGACTGTACGTTGAGCAAATCAATGGAACAGCCTTCACAGCGCCCCGAAATGCCAACAAACGGTCGTGGATGTACCGCATTCGCCCTTCGGTGGTGCACCGTCCGTACGAGCGCATCGACAATGGCTTGATCCGCTCGACGCCGTTCAACGAAGTTGAAACCACGCCAAATCAGCTCCGGTGGAGCCCCCTTCCAATCCCAGAGAAGCCAACGACGTTCATCGAGGGCATCGCAACAATGGCAGGCAGCGGGGATCTGACCACCCATACGGGTTCGGCGATCCACGTCTACGCGGCGAATACGTCGATGACGTCGACGTTCTTCTACAACGCTGATGGCGAAATGTTGATCGTTCCGCAGCTTGGCTCGCTGCGCATTCTCACGGAAATGGGCATCGTGGATGTCGATCCGCAGGAAATCTGTGTGATCCCTCGCGGTATCAAGTTCCGCGTGGAAGTGACTGGCCCAGTCCGTGGCTACATCTGCGAGAACTACGGAGCCCCGTTCCGTCTGCCGGATCTTGGTCCGATCGGCGCGAACGGACTTGCCTACCCGCGTGATTTCCTGATGCCGGAAGCGTGGTACGAAGAGCGTAACGAGATGGTTGATGTGATTGCCAAGTTCCAAGGAAATCTCTGGAAGGGCGTCTATAACCACTCGCCGCTCAACGTTGTTGCATGGCACGGGAATTATGCTCCGTACAAGTACGATCTCCGCAAGTTCCAGTGCATTAACACGGTGACGTTCGACCATCCAGATCCATCGATCTACACCGTACTCACGTCGCCGAGCGATACGCCGGGTACGGCTAACATCGACTTCGTGATCTTCCCTCCACGCTGGATGGTTGCTGAGAATACGTTCCGTCCACCATGGTTCCACCGTAACTTCATGAACGAGTACATGGGCCTGATCGAAGGCGTGTACGATGCCAAGGAGGGCGGGGGATTCGTGCCAGGGGGCTCATCACTCCACAACTGCATGAGCGGACACGGTCCAGACGCCGATACGTATGCGAAGGCAACGAAGGCTGAGCTCAAGCCGACGAAGATTGAGAACACCATGGCCTTCATGTTCGAAACACGATTTGTCTGCCGTCCAACGTCATTTGCGATGGAATCGGGCGAATTACAACACGATTATTGGGAGTGCTGGCAAGGTCTCGTGCCCGAATTCAAAAAACCGTAGTATCTTTGCCACCCTACGAATGTGAATTTCACGGCCAAGTCCCGTGCGATTGTACTAGGCCCAACCCCGCCAGGTCCGGAAGGAAGCAACGGTCAGCATGTGTACAAGGCGCCACGGTCAACTTGGCCTTTTTTATTTCCCATGGTTCGTCGAATTCTCATTAATTCCTCGGGTTCCCAATTCCGGATTGCTATCACGGAAGACGGAAAGCTTGTCGAGCTGTTCACCGAAGCGCCCGACACAGAACACCACGTAGGGAACATCTACCTCGGACGCGTTACCAAGATCGTCCAGGGGATGAATGCTGCCTTCGTTGATATCGGACTGGAGCAGGACGGATTCCTGCACTTCAGCGATGTTGACTCGACGATGGAGGATGTTGCCACGGATGACGACGACGACGATCGTCCACGGTCGACGACAGTCGATACGGCCGACGTCGCCCTTCGGACGTCAAAAACCGCAACGTCGAAGAAGCTCCCAACCTTTACAACAAAGCGAAGTGGCCAGATCACGATCAACCTGCAGTCGAAGCAGATGGTGGTTGTGCAAGTCACACGCGAAGCCTATCAGTCGAAGGGTGTCCGCATTACCACGAAGGTCGGCCTGACAGGTCGTAACGTGGTGCTGCTGCCGTTCGAAGAAAACATCGGCATCTCCCGCAAGATCCAATCTGTCCGCGAGCGCAAGCGACTGCGCGCCTTGGCGCGTGAAGTTCTCCCTGAGGGCATGGGGTGCATCATTCGCACCGCCGCCTCCGGGCTGCCGTCGGATGATGTGCAGCGAGATTTCTCGACGCTGCTCGAGGACTGGCGCGAGATGGAAACAGAGATTCGCAATGCGAAGGGGCCAATCCTGCTGAAGCAGGAGGAGAACGTTGCCTACAGCGTACTGCGTGATCTCTTCAAGGATGATGTCGACCAAGTAGTGATCGACGATCGTAAGGTCTTCCGCGAACTCAAAGCCTATGTACAGCGAACTGCTCCACATCTCGATGGGAAGCTGGAGTTCTTCGCCGACACACGTCCGATGTTCGATGTCTTTGGTGTCGAGCGCGATGTGCATCTGACGCATTCGCGACGCGTGCCACTGCAAAGCGGCGGTTACCTGATTATCGACCATACCGAAGCGATGGTCGTGGTTGATGTTAACTCTGGTCGCGCTTCGAATCAGGGCTCGCAAGAAGCCAATGCCGTCAAGACGAATTTTGAAGCGATGCGCGAAGTGGCAAAGCAGCTACGTCTGCGTGACATTGGTGGAATGGTACTGGTCGACTTCATCGATATGCAGCAGGAAGACAATCGTCGCAAGCTGTATGCAGAGATGAAGAAGGAGCTGTCGCGCGATCGAGCAAAGACGATTGTGTATCCCATCACGCAGCTCGGCATCATGCAGATCACGCGTCAGCGTATTCGCCAAAGCATGGCCGAACGCACCAGCGAAGAATGTCCGTTCTGTCTTGGTACAGGACGTGTGATTTCTGCTGCAAGCACGGTGTCGTCGATCGATCGATGGTTGCGAAACTATCGCGCTCGAACGTGGGGTATGCGTGTGACGATTGCAATGCATCCGTACATCATCCATTACATCGAACGCAACAAGGCGCAAACGCTGCGAAAGTGGCTCCGGTCGTACTTCATTTCCGTTACCTTGCGTGAAGACGAGCGCATCGAAGCTGGCGAGTTTCGCTGCTTCGCGGGCTCGGGCACAAAGGACATTACACGGCAGTATCAGTGACACACCAATCGCACCAACGAACGGTTACGATTCTCGGGTCGACGGGCTCCATCGGCAGTCAAGCACTCGATATCCTCTCGCGAACACCAGAGAATGTGCGTCTGCGTTGGATCACGTGTAATACGCGGTGGCAAGACTTGGTCCAACAGGTGCGAATACATGCGCCGTATGGCGTAGCGCTTCGCGAGGAGGCCGCATGGCGTGCATTCCGCGAATCATGCCCAGAGTTTACTGGTCCCGTGCTCTGTGGTGATGAAGGTATCTGTGAGGCTGCCGCCGATCCTGAGAATGATGTTGTGTTATCGGCAATGGTTGGCTTCAGCGGTGTTCTGCCAACGATGGCCGCGATCCGTGCTGGACACATTATCGGACTCGCGAATAAAGAATCGCTCGTTAGCGCAGGTAGCGTGCTTGTGCCAGCGCTGGCGCCACATGGCGCAACGCTTGTCGCTGTCGACTCGGAGCACAGTGCAATTCTGCAGTGCGTCGTCGGTGAACGACCAAGCGATGTTGCACGACTTGTGATTACGGCTTCGGGTGGACCTTTCCGCACGTTTACAAAAGAAGCAATGCAGGATGTAACGCCAGCAATGGCGCTGCGTCACCCAAACTGGACGATGGGGGCGAAGATCACCATCGATTCCGCCACGCTGATGAACAAGGGATTCGAAGTCATCGAAGCCCGATGGCTCTTCGATATGACGGCGGATGAGATTGATGTTGTGGTGCATCCACAATCGATCATTCACTCGATGGTTGAGTTCGTCGACGGATCGGTGAAGGCGCAGCTGGGACTGCCCACAATGCTGCTGCCGATTCACTACGCACTCACGTATCCGCATCGTGCGCCCCTTGACATTCCGCGCATGGATTTAGCGCAGATCGGTCAACTCACGTTTGAAGCGCCTGATATGGAGCGGTTCCCGTGTTTACGCATGGCCTATGATGCGATGCGTGCTGGCGGAACAGCGGGGGCAGTACTCAATGCCGCCAACGAAGTAGCAGTGGCAGCATTTCTCGAGGAGCGGATTCCGTTCCTTGACATCCCACGCACGATTGAGCATACGCTCGAACACATGGAACACGTCGATCATCCGTCATTGGACCAGATCGTAGCCATCGACGAGGAAGCTCGTCGCGTGGCACGTGCATTCACCGTACGAACACCAACTCGCTAAGCGATACCATGGAATTTTTACAGTCAGCACTGGCTTTTATCGTCGTCATTGGCGTGCTCGTGTTCGTGCACGAGCTCGGACACTTTCTCGCGGCGATATGGACAGGGATGCGCGCCGATGTGTTCGCGCTGGGTATGGGGCCGCGCGTCGTTGGTTGGAATCGAATCACAGGACTAACGTTCGGGAAGCTTCCGGACGATGTCGTCCTTGGTGAGCACACCGACTACCGTCTGTGTGCTCTGCCGATTGGTGGGTATGTGAAGATTCTCGGTATGGTCGATGAATCGATGGACACCGACTTTGCTGGTCAGCCACCGCAGCCGTACGAGTTTCGCTCAAAGAAGAATTGGCAAAAGGCGCTCGTTCTGAGTGCTGGCGTGATCATGAATTTCCTCCTCGCCATCGTGGTGTTTACCACATTCTTTCTCGTCGATGGTGAGATTACATGGAACACCACTCGAGTTGCGTATGTCGAACCGGCATCGGTGATGGCGAATGTGGGCGTGCAATCGGGAGACCGCATTGTGGCGATCGATACGTCGTCGGTTGACACATGGCAAGAAGTTGAGCGCAATCTCACACTGTCGTCGGCAACTGGTCAGCGATTCATGATTGTTGAGCGCAATGGCGACCGCGTGACGTTGCCGTTTGCAGCGGGTGATGTTATGCGCGCGATGACGGAGAAGAAGGGGCTTGGCATCTCTCCATCCGATGTGCGCGTGAGTATGGGCAATGTGATCACGCTTGGTCCTGCGGGATCTGCGGGTGTGCAGATGGGCGATGTGGTGCTTGCTGTTGACTCAACACCAGTGCGCGCGTTGCCGCAGTTTCAGTCGTACATCAAGGCGCATGCTGGTAAGACGATCCGCATGCACATTGATCGCGACGGACAACCACGTCCACTCGATGTGAAGGTGAATGCTGATGGCAAGATCATGGTTGAGTTGCGCGGAGAGTATGTCGGACCCGAGAGTCGCTTGACGTATGGTCCGATCGATGCAGTCTCCCGTGGTGTTCAGCAAACTGGCGCGACAATCATGATGATCGGAACGTCCGTGGCACACATCGTGAACGGATCGGTCGGTGTTCGTGAGAGTTTCGGCGGACCAATTCGCATCGCCGAAATGGCCGGACAAAGCAGTGAGCGTGGCTTGCGAGATTTCATCGCGTTTATGGCGCTGATCTCCATTTCGCTCGGGGTGATGAATCTTCTTCCGCTTCCGGGGTTGGATGGCGGACACCTTGTGTTTGTCGGCATTGAATCGATTATTCGTCGTGAAATACCAACAACCGTCAAGATGCGATTCCAGCAAGTTGGAATCGCACTGCTTCTGCTCTTGATGGTCTTCGTGTTTTACCTCGATCTCACGCGCTAATCAAGGGGCACGAATGCGCATTCTCGTTACGAACGACGACGGGATCACGTCGGGAGGAATTCAAGCGCTCACCGCAGCGATGGCACGTCTGGGCGAAGTGATGGTGGTAGCACCAGATCGTCAACAGAGCGCCGTCGGACATGCGCTTACCGTGGCAAGTCCGCTGCGCGCAGTCAAGATGCAGCGAGAGCATGCATCGATCGCCTACGCCGTGAACGGTACACCGGCCGACTGCGTGAAACTCGGCGTAAGCACGCTGTTGCCACATCGTCCAGACATCGTTGTTAGTGGCATCAACCACGGATCTAACACCAGCGTTAATGCGATATACTCTGGCACAGTGAGTGCCGCTACGGAAGGCACGCTGATGGGCATTCCTTCCATGGCAGTGTCGCTCGCAACGTTCGACGCTGCGGCCGATATGTCGCTTGCCGCAGAGGTGGCCTTCGATGTCGCATCTCGTCTTCTCGACCTTAAGCTACCAGCTGGCACATTGCTCAATGTGAATGTCCCGGCTATTGATCGCGCGAACTATCGCGGTATGAAGGTCACCCGTCAGGGGCACAATGCATGGAAGGATGGCTACGATGTGCGGAAGGATCCTCAGGGACATTCGTATTACTGGCTCACGGGGGAGTTCATCACGTTGTCCGAGCAGGAAGATGGTGACGACTTTGCCGTTCAGCAGGGCTGGACAGCCGTCACGCCGATCCATTATGAGCTGACGAATGTTGCCGAGCTCAACCGCCTCAAAGGTCTCTTTGAGCATTGAGTTGCACATCTTTGCACGAGTACCACTGCGAGACACCTGTGAAGTCAACGATCAACAAGAAGCTCCTCGAAGACATTGATGCGCATGCAAAGCATCTGCGCTTCATCTATCGTATCAAGGGTTTTGGATATGAGCGCGCCATCGAATTGCCGCTCATTGCCGAGAAGCTTCAGCCGCTGTTTGACAAAAAGCTCCGCTACCTCGACATCGGCACCGGTCCGTCGATCTTTCCGTCGTGGATCGCCAAGCGCACGCAATGGGATGTGACATGTCTTGACAAGTTCACATGGGTCGAGAAGCAGCACGAATACGCTCGCAAGCTCGGTCTGGATACATCGCGCTTCCACGTGATGGTGCACGACTTCCTCGACGTTGAGCTCGAGCCGGAATCATTTGACGTGATCACGAACATCAGCGTGATCGAACACTTCGAAGGACGTCTCGATGAAGTCGCGATGGCGAAGAGTTCGCGACTGTTGAAGCCAGGGGGCGTCTATGTGCTTACCACGCCGCTCAATGAAGGATATGCACGCGATTGGTTTGTCAAGCAAGACGTCTACGGCGAATCGTACACGTCAGAGCCGGTCTTCTTCCAGCGTCACTACGATGTAGCGTCGTTCAACCAGCGCATTGTTGCTGCCTCTGGCCTCACAGAGCGCGAGCGTGTGTACTTCGGTGATTACGACGAGCCGTTCTTCAACGATCATATCGTCGAGCAACATGGCTTGCGGAAGATCGGACGTACGCTGTTGCAAATGCAGACCGTCAAGCATGCACTCAAGCACGGAAGCTATCGTGATGTTCCTGTGTCGATGCCTGGGATGAAGATCTACACCTCGGCGGGTGTATGCACTGTGCTCACGAAGCCGTCACACTAGGACGCGTTCGTACAGATTGATGATCCGTTGCACAGCATCGCGATGTGCGGGGATGGCTGGTGGCATGGAGCCGCGGCGGACATCCTGAATCGATTGCTGAATCGTTGTCGCAAGCGATTGCGCATCGGCGTTCGCGAAGAGGCGAGTGCCGTCTGGACGTGGAACGGCATCCGATGCGATAGCCCAGCGTCCTACTTCAAGAGCCTCTTGCACGGTAAGCGACGCACCACCCTCGGTACGCGTTGGGCGAACAACGATGTGTGCATCCTGCACAAGCGGCGCGAGAGGTCCGTTGTGGTCGCGTAGAATCCATATGCGCGCATCGCGTTCGGCCTGTGCTTGGAGTTGCGACCACAATTCCGCGTCGACCACATCACCAATCGCAATGCAGAGGCTTACGTCAGGATCGGCGATGCGTTGCATCGCATCGATCAACACATCGATCCCATACAGATCTTGTCCGTTGTAGCGAACAACACGACCGGCATTCGCCAGCATGCGAACCGATGCAGTGCGCCAACGCTCTGGCAAGCCTAGAGGACGTTGTGCGTTGCACTCCCATGCGCTTATCGGTAGTGCCGAGGGGATAATGCGTGTGCGCTTGTGATACACGCCGAGGCGTTGCTCAAGATCACTGACAACCTCGTTGCTGATGCCAATCACTGCTGCCGCATGGGTGTACGCGGAGGCAAGTTGCGCACGCACGCGCGCGTCGGCGAACTCTGGTCGATCACGAAATGAATGCACGGTGACAACGTATGGTGTGCGCGTCGTGCGCCACAGCCGAGACAGAAGCCGCATCCAGCGATGGTTGCCCTCGTCGGTATGGTAGTGGACGAGCGTGCGCGACAGGGCGAAGCTTACACCCAATTTCTCAACGTGATCCACTCCGTCGGGAACTCCACCCAATGATACACCGCGGGCATCGATGCCTGCAGTGCGCAGTCCTTCAAGTAGACGGACGCAGTGCAGTGCAACACCTCCAAAAGGGGGAGGGAATGGTCCGATAATGCGAACCTTATCCACGCGCCGTCATCACGAGCCAGCTCTGACGATAGAGTCGTGGCTCTTCGAATGCGCGATTCAAATCGATCGGACGAACGGAGAGTCGCTTTACAAGGTCCTGATCGATGTCGTCAAGAAGACGTGGGCGGGCATCAATCTTCTCGATGTTGTGTGTCGCAGAGAAGCGCTGAATCAGCGTGGTAGTGACGTTCGGAACGAAGAGGTCGTGGCACTCCACGATAATATCGTACGTGCCCAAGTGTGCAAGGTTCTCTGGCTTGAGAAGTTCCATCTCAAAGCCTTCGCAGTCGGAGAACACCAGCGTACGACCTGTTGTCTGGACTGAACGCATTTCCTCAACAGTGCAGAGGTCGCGAAGCTCAATGCGCTCGCGAACCTTGTTGAGCTCTGCAACCTGGCGTGTGATGTCCTTCCACCATGGATCCATTTCCCACGCGATAACACGGGCGCCTGGTACGCGCATGGCAAACCCGACCGTGTAATATCCATCTGCCGATCCAACATTGAGGATCGTGCCATAGGAACGCTTGCACGCCTGCTCAACGGCATCGTGCAGCTCCATCTCAAAGGTGCCGAGGTACTTCGATGCGAGAATCATGTAGCCGCGAGGCTGCACATCAGGATAGCGTAAGCCCGCGAACGGACCTTTCTGAAGTGCACCACGAGATGCCGATGAAACAGCTGTTTCTACACGATGTTTGGCATGGAGCTCATACTCCGTATAGATTGCCTGAAATGCACGGCGCACGGGTCCAATCGACATCAGGCCCCAAAGTGTGCTGCGCAATGCTTCTTTCACTGGATTGAGTTTCATCACATGTCCATCATTGGCGGGGTAGGAATACGTGGCAAGATAGCACTCAGCGTCGCACTGTGCTCGCTCGTGTGGGTCGTGCTCCTTGTTGGGATGCATGGCGATATGCGGTCTGACCCACAGTTCGCGCTGCCGATGGATCACCATAAGTATTTGGCGATGGCGCAGCAGGATGTTGGAACATTCCACATCGCCCCCTTCTGCTGGCGCATCGGGGCACCTGCTGTTGCGCATCTGATAGGGGGCGACCCGTGGACGGTGATGCTCGGTCTGACAACGCTGGGGCTGGTGCTAGTGATGTGCAGTGTTGCCCTTCTCGTATGGGATGCAACCTCGTCATGGATCAACGTCGCTGGTGTTTCTGCATCGGTGCTTGCGATGGGGTGGCTTACTCGATCGTCAGTTTGGAATCCGGCAACGGTGGACATACTTGCCTGTGGATTGATGATGCTATCGGTCTATCTCGCAACGCGCAACGTATGGATGTGGTCAGCCCTCGTGCTCGTCTGTGGCGTCCTCGTGAAAGAATCAGCACTGCTCGCTCTGCCTATTGCCTTCGTCGTGTGCGATCACGCCTCGTGGAAGCGTCTACTCGTGTGGTCACTCCCGGCGATGTGTGTCGTCGCGATTGTCCGAGCCGTGATCCCCGCAGGAAATGCAGACGCAGCATATCTCGCAACGCTTCCTGAGACACTTCGATTGGTGCAGAACGGCACGTCAACCTACTCGTTGTCGTATCTCATTTCGACCGTTGCGACGGAGCGCGTTCTTCATCCGTCTGTGACTGATATCTGGGCACTCACGGGTGATAGCGTAGGGCTGGTCATCCTTGTGCTGCTCGGTTTTGTCGCTTGGAGTTGCCCTACGCGGCGGTGGCCACTTGTCGTCGTGTGTGGTCTCGCAGCCGGTCAGGTGCTTCTGGCTGTGAACATTCAGCGCGTCGTGCTGATGGCTGGACCAGCGTTGGCGGGTATTGGTTGGATGTATCTCCCACAAACGCAGTTGCGTTGGGCATCGAAGGTGCTCCTGTATCTTGCGTGTGGAATGGATCTGGTAACAACACTTGGTTCGCGGGTGTCTCCTCCGATGGTTGTACACCTTGCATCACTTGCGGTGGTGGGAATTGCCATCATTGTGCATCGTCGTCGATTACACGAGGGGATTAATCATGCGTAGCTGTATCGCTCTTGTAGCAGCTTTGATGCTGCCATTGTTTGCTTCCGCACAACCGGCAGAGCGTTGGCGCGTGCTTGGCGAACTTGATCGTCCGCACATCTATGGCGCGATTGCCAAGGTTGGCGCAAACGATGCGTACTACATTGGGGGGTATTCTGACGATGTGTTCTCCAGTGCGTCCCGGAATGTCGACCGATTCGAAGTGCGTGGCTTGAATGTTCGCATCGTCGAGATGCCAGCAATGCCTGAGGGATTGGCCGAGATGCCGGTCATTGTGCTCGATGACACAGCGATTGTCGTGCTTGGTGGCTACAATGAAGGCCGACGCACATCAAGCGCAGTATACCTTTTCAATATCGCTCGTCAACAGTGGCGAAAGCTTGGTGACATGCTTACCAGTCGCCGTCAGCACGCGGCGTACCGCTACTCAGCAACAGAGATTCTCATTGCGGGCGGACGCCACTCAAATCTCGAGACGATGGATGATGCGGAGATCTTTGATCTCAGGACCGGGCAGTCGAAGAGTATTAGCCCCTTTCCTGTGCCGATCAATGGGGCTGTATATGGCTTGATGTCAAATGGTAAGGGTGTGATTCTTGGCGGACGTGATGGTGGTTTTAACTCGAACCGCATCGCAGGAATCTACACCTATGATGGTGCGAATGACGCGTGGATCAAGACGGGCGATATGCCGTCGGGACGTGAAGCTCCGTTTGGAACACGGTTGGAGGACGGGCGCATGGTTGTCGTTGGTGGATCGATACAGGAATCTCCAGCCGTGTTCATTGGCGAATGTCTCGTTGAGCGTAACGGAGATTTTCAACGTTCGGCAGACATCCCATACGGGCTCACCTACGCAGGTATCACAGAGCGGATGCCACGTCGTGTGCTTACTGTTGGCGGATGGCTGTCGGATCTCTCATCAACCGAGCTCTGCACCTATTGGGACATCGAATCGGGTGCTGTTACATCGGGACCCAAGCTGAACATCGCGCGTCGATATGCGCGCTCGGTTACGTTGGGCGCCGGTGGACTCGAAAATCGAACAACGTTTGCCATCGGTGGTGTATCGAATCAAGGTGTGACACAGACGATTGAAGTGCTCCAAGTTGCATGCGACTCAATGGGGATGCTCTTCCCGCTTGAATCCATGAAGCTTGTTGGAAATGCTGTGTATGCTGCGCCGAACATTATGCTGACGCAATCTGCTACGTACCAGCGAGGCGCAGCGTGGCTGCCGAAGAAGCTCAATGTCTCGCGCGGACTCGACATTCGATTCATGTTCCGACTCGCAAATGGTAACGACAATGGCCAGGTAGATAAGGGGCCACAAGGCGCCGATGGTGTTGTGTTTGTGTTGCAGAATGCATACCCAACGACGATTGGCAAGGTTGGTGATGGTATCGGATACAACGAGACGCCGACAGGGCTCGCTGTGGAGTTCGATGCGTTCCTCAACGCTGCATTCTCCGATCCATCGGGAAGTCACATCGCGATCCAGGTTGGCGATGGCCAGATGCTGCGGTCGTGGCACGTGCCGCCATACCTCAAGGCTATCGCAACAAAGGGTGTACCACAGTTCGTTGCCGATGGACGTGTGTATCATGCACGTATCGTGCTCGAGGGATCAACAATGTCGGTGTATTGCGATACGACGGGTGATCTCACAACGCCTGTGGTCGTCGCGACGGATATCGACCTTCAGAAGATTCTCTCGCTCGGACCGGACGGTGCAACCTATGCAGGCTTCACTGCAGCTACTGGTTTCGCGCAACAGTCACACGAAATCCTCGGTCTGCAAATTGGCGGCTGCGACGCGCTGGTCTCTGTCAACGACGATGTTGAGCAGGATGCGAGCGACGCATTCACGGCACGCATCGATCCAACGCCTTCGTCGCTGATGGCCACCATCGATGTGTCAGCACCATCATCACGCGATCGAATGTGCCGTGTGCTTGATGCGCGCGGTGTGCTCGTAGCGCAGGTTGTTATGCCTGCTGGACGCACACGTGTTGAGCTTCCGCTCGACCGTCTTGCTCCGGGGATGTATGTCGTGCAGATCCACGGTGGATCGCACTCAGCGTCGGTACCGTTGGTGGTTGTGCGGTAACGAGCGACCGCTCAGTTACTCAGCAGCGCACACGGTGTGACGTCGCACGTCCCAGACCCACGTGGGGTAGTGTGTGTGTACCGTCACGCCACCAATTGACAGTTTTACATTCTCGCCGCGCAACAGAGCGCGTGTTTGACGAAGCTCGCGAAGTATTTGCGCATCGCCCCAGCCATAGGTGTTGGCGTCGAGCGCAATGAACCCATTGATGATGTCGGCTTCTTCCTCGAGTCCGCGATCCAGCAAGTCGCGAATGATTTCCTGTGGTTTGCCAAACCCAGTGTCGCGCTGAGGGAAGCGCTCAAGGTGCGCCACGAGTGCGCTGCGAAGAAACGCGAGCTGACGCGGTAGCTGTGGGAGAAGGTCGATCAGTCCGAGTGGTGTGGTGTCGGCGAGTGCGCGCCAGCACGAACTTGCGAACGCACGATCGAGCGTTGATAGCTCGATTACTCCACTCGGTGTCGTCCACGAGATTGTCGGCACATGCGACAACTGCGAAATGCAAAACACCGCATTGGTGACGCAAAAGAGATCCTCGTCGAAGTGCAGCATGATGTGCTGAAAGGATCCCTCGCGAAGCTCTGTCAGAACCGACGTGACCATTTCGTCGTATTGCTCTGGTGACGAGCTATAGGCCTGTGTTACGAAGGTTCTGCGCAGCGCAAGCAAGTCATCGCGTCGCGCCGTAATCGGTCCGTCTGCCAATGCTTCGCGCCATGCGCGCACGTTTGTGCAGCCCGCGCGCACGAGGATGCCAGCACGGTGATCGCCACTCGCAAGATGAAGGTCTACAGCGGCCATGTTGCCACGATCGGAAGTGTTGCGACAGAAATGAGCGTACTCAGCAGGATTGCTTCGGCGAGTGATTCAACATCAAGTCCGTAGCGTTCAGCAAAGACGAGCGGCAGCATCATTGACGGCATCGCAGCTTCGAGCATCGTTGCCCGCAGAATGTCGTCATTTGGATGCAAGAGCGTTGCGAGTGGGAACACAAGAATTGGAACAAGCACCGTGCGAATAACTGCTGCCGGAAGAAGCAGCGGTGTGCGCGATATCGACGGCCAGCGCAGCGTGAGTCCGATGCTGAAGAGCATCAGTGGCGCTACAACCTTACCAGCTGTCTCTGCTGCTGCGATGAACCACGAGGGGAGTTGCAGTCCGCTTGCATTCACGGCGATGCCTGCGATGGTTGCGATGAACGGAGGAAGGCGAAGAATCTGGAGCAAGCCCTGACGGATTGACGGTTGTTCGTCGGTTGTACCGTAGGCAACACATACAGCGGTACCAAGTGTGAAGAGCAGTGGCGTCATGCCTGCATAGTCGAAGAGGATCGGAACGTGATCTCCTGGGTCCCCAACCACAGCAAGCGTGATCGGCAAACCGAGATACATCGCGTTGCACCAGGTTGTCGCGAGGATCATTGCGCCGATGGTTGGTCGAGACATCTTCGTGCGGAGCAGATAGCCGTAGACGGCAATCGACAGCATGAATCCGATGAGTGTCGTTGCTGTCGACACAACCGGAACGGTCCATACATCACCCATGATGTGCTCAGTGGCGAGCACCTCGAATGCGAGCAGGGGGATGAAGACATTGAGCACTACGGAGCCAATCACCGACCGCACTGTTTGCGGTGATGGAACGCCCGGAATGAGGCGGTAGAGCACTCCGCTCGCGAGCAATACGCCGAGAGTTGCGAAGACATTCAGCATCGCGCAATCTACGTAGTAAGAAGCCAAAACGTCTGTAATGTCACTATGTCATCTACAGGCATACCTTAGCAATGAACAGCTTGTTGGAGGTTGTATGATGCTTCGAGTACTCGCCGTTCTTGACATGCCGCGAGGACAATCATTTGTTGATCAGCTTCACGCGCTTCGACGTGATACGATCATGGTTCGACACGCCGAGATGATGGGCCGGTCGCTGATCCGCGAAATCGACCACACAATGCCCGATGTGGTGGTCTACGATCCTGCTCGTGATAACGGAGCTCTCCTCTGTGAGGGTAGTATCGGAGGGGGCCGCCCACCCGCCGTGATTTGTGTCTCGGATGATCCAACGTATGCGTTGATGGCGTTTCAACTGGGTGCGTTGCATTATATCTCGTACGATGCTTCAGCAGATGTGCTCGATAGCGCGCTAGGACGCTGCCGGGCTATTGGGGAGTCGCAGTCAAGTTCGCTGCTTCTCCACGAGCGTCCTGCGCTCTTTGCGCCATCGCACGATGTGATTGCACTCCCCGTATTGAGTGGCATTGAGCTGCGTGATCGACGATCGATTGTTCGCATTCAAGGCGAAGGGAACTACACACGCGTGGTGTTTCTCAACGACCCAGCGATTGTGCTCTCTCGGACAATCCGAGACTATGCGCCCGTACTTGAGGATTCCGGAATGCTCCGCGTGCATCGATCGCATTTGGTGAATATCGTTCACGTGCGACGCATCCTTCGCGGGAAGACGCCACGACTGTTGATGTGCAATGGCGACGAAGTGGATGTGTCGAACTCCTATCGCGAACAGCTCTATGCTGCGATTCGGATGGTTGAACGCAGAGCGTCTTAGTGCGATGCGATAAAGGCGCGGAGCATCGCAAGACGCCACACGAAGAGGGCATGACGATTGTCGCCGTTCTTGTAGGCCGACAGTACCTGATTGAGAGCGGTGCGATCAATAGCCCAATCAAGATCACTCCAATCGCCTTCAAGAACATGCGAGAGTGCGCCCCGTAACCACGTGATGTGTCCTGGCGTGATGAAGCCGGTCTTGTCTTTGCGGTCGAGCACAGGATCGGGAACAATGCCACGCATTGCTGCGCGCAAGACACGCTTTGTTTCGCCGCGATAGATCTTGTGCTCGTTCGGCATTGCGAAACACAGCTGCACGAGTCGATGATCCAGAAATGGCACGCGCGACTCGATGCTGAAGGCCATTGAATTGATGTCTTCGGTATGCAGGAGCGTCGGCAGAAGCGTGACGCGCATGAGGTTGTAAAGGAACGCGTTGAGACGCGGTCCTGATGGCATCTCGAGACGGAGCGGGATGGACGCTGGCGACATCTTCGCTATCCATGGTGCTGTGCGTCCAAGCTCAAGGCGGTAGAGTGCTGGCTCGTCTCGCACTGCGGCAAGCATGCTCTTGGCCAGCACGTCCAGCTTTCGTCGAACGCCGTAGCTCTGGCGGGAAGCATGGTGATTGAGTTCCTTGGCGGCATCGTCAAGCTTGCCTGCGCGTACATAGTCGGCAATGCTTCGGTAGAGCGAGTGCATGTACCCGCCCATGATCTCGTCCGACCCTTGTCCGTCGAGCACAACCTTTACGCCATGCGATGCAGCAAGCTGCATCACGAAGTACTGCGAGATGTACGACGACGATGGCATTGGTGCATCCATCAGGCGCACGATGCGATCGAACACGTCATTTACATCAACGTCACTCGGTGAAATTGTTTGCTGCTTGATCTGAGGATAGCGTTGTAAGACGTGGTCGATGTACGGACGTTCATCGACGTTGCCTTTGCCGGTGTAGTACGCCGTAAACGTTTTGACCGAGTGCTCATCAGTCGATGATGCGAGGACGCTTGCGATTGATGTTGAGTCGAGACCACCGCTCAGACACACGCCCATGTCAACGTCGCGACGCGACGTGAGGCGAATCGAGTCGATGAAGAGCTCGCGAAAGCTCTCGACATTGTCATGAAACGACCGCGACGTATCAGGCTGCGTGGCGATGTCGGCATATTGCCAAATCGTGACCTCGCCCCGTGACCATGTGAGATTGTGTGATGCGGGAAGACTCTTGATGTCGGCAAACGACGTCTCATCCCAATGGTGCATCCACCCCAGGTAGAGTCCGCGCAGCAGCTGTTCTTCGTTGAATCCCCCACGATCAAGTGGGGATGTGCGAAGCCCCTTAATCTCTGACGCGAAATGCAGGCGACCATCACGAAGAATGTAATGGAACGGCTTGATGCCGAAGCGATCGCGCGAGCAGAACAGCTCTTGTGTGGCCTCGTTCCAAATCGCGAATGCCCACATACCAATGAAGCGCTCGACGCATGATGCGCCCCAGTGACGATACGCCGTGAGGATCACCTCGGTGTCGCCGCTGGTATGAAAGCTGTATCCAGCGGCCTCGAGCTCGGCGCGGAGCTCGACGTAATTGTACACTTCGCCGTTGTAGGTGATGGTCAGGCCATGACCGGACATCGGCTGGTGCGAGCCACTTGATAAGTCGAGAATGCTGAGTCGATTATGACCGAGGAAGACAGGGGGCGTGCACCACGTACCACGATGATCGGGTCCGCGATGTCCCATCACTTCCAACATTCGCGCTCCAATTTCGAGTAACTCGGATTGTTGGAGGCGTTGATCTACAAGCCCAGCGATTCCGCACATGGTTCAAATCTACGGCGCACAAGCACGCCGCCCTCGGTGAATATGGAATTCTCGGAGTAGTTTGCGCACGTGAATCTCTCGTGGAACATTCGACTTCTTCGCGGTCCGCTTCGCCCATTTCTTGTGCGTAAGGCTGTCGATGCCGCGCGTGAGCGACTGCTCGTGCCGCGCCTTCGTCGCTTGCCAACGGCGTGGAATGTCGATCGTCCACTCGCCGAGGCCCTGGTGCCGATTCCTTCTGATGTGTGGCTTCGGGCACACGCGCACGAAGTGCTGGCGTTCGCACGGGCGATGCGCGATGGACGTCCGGGGTTGCCGCAGGTTGCCACATGGCATGTTGCTGCGTCTGACCCTATCGATGTGGACGTGCGCAGTGTGCATGAGCTGAGTCGTATGCATCACTGGTGTGCCTATGCTCTCGCAGCGCATATCGACGCTGAGCATGCGCAAGAATGGTGCGCCCTACTAGCATCGGAAATTGCATCGTTTGCCACCACCTGGCCACCGGAGCAGGGCACGCACTGGGCGTTTCCAATGGGCACTGCGCTGAGAGTGCATTCCATGCTTGTTGCGTGGGATTGGGCTCGACGCACAGGGTTCGTTGATGAATCGATGCACCGTCGTGTCGCTGCGCTTGCACTTGATCATGCCGAGAGTGTCTGGGTGCGCAGGGAGCGACGCGGTGGATTATCGACGTCGCACTACGCGGCAAATCTTCTCGGCATCCTATCTGTTGCTCGATACCTCCCACACGAGTCAACATCGTCAGAGCGTGGTGCATTCGCTGTGCATGAACTTCGCCGCGAGCTCCATCGACAGATTCTTGACGATGGCATGTCGAATGAAGCCAGTACAGGATATCACCGCCAGATTGTTGACACTTTTGTGCATGCTCGAACGCTACTTGGTGCTGATGCAGAGCAAGCTGGATGGACAGCCGCAGATGACACTCTGGTAGAACGTGCCGTTGCGCGATGTGCGCAGCTTGAGCGACTGGGCATGCCGCTTATCGGTGACAATGACGACGGCATGGCGATGAAGCTGACGGGGTTTGCGGCCGATTG
This sequence comes from uncultured Melioribacter sp., assembly GCA_964432155.1. GTDB lineage: Bacteria > Bacteroidota > Ignavibacteria > Kapaibacteriales > Kapaibacteriaceae > UBA10438. Next base: position 107,223 of record CAYSMF010000003.1, read on the forward strand.
CTCGTATCTCTACGACCTCGTGCGTCCGCAACCGATTGCATCACTGCATATGCCATCAGCTGGTATCTACGTCTTCGAACAGGAACGTCTGCGTGTTACGCTTCGTAACGGATCCGTTGGGCAGTTCGGCAAGGGTGGGCATGCGCATCAGGATCTCAACAGTGTGACTGTGTGTGTAGATGGTGTAGCCTTCATCATTGATCCCGGAACATCGGTGTACACCCAGAACGCCGAAGTGCGAAATACTGAGCGCAGTGTTGGCATGCATGCGACGATGTGGTGGGACGATGTCGCGCAGCTCGATGCGCCCCCTGGGGAAAGCGGACTGTTCTGGTTGCTGGACGATCGCACCCAGGTGCGTGTGGTAGATATTGCGGCAGATGGAGTAACGGCTGAGGTGCGTCGACGTAATGGACGCGTCCATCAACGTCGCGTTGAGGTACGCCACGGCACGCTGAACGTCCACGATCGCTGTGCGGGCGGTCCGCCCGCTACAACATGGTTCCCGCTGCATCCCGACGTTACCATCGAACACATTTACGATCGTTCGGTGCGTCTCCGTCGAGGCGCAGTGCAGTGTGAGCTCAGCTGGAATGCTGGGGAGCTCTCAATCGATACGATTCACGTTTCTCCTGTGTTCGGGCGCCGACAATCGTCGCAGCGGTTGATCCTTCGCGGAGTATCGGATCTGGCCTGGACATTCAGTCCGTGTGCATAGGCACGTCGGCCAAGAGGCTATCTTTGCTCCATGAAGCTCACGGCGCATCTCGGCAAGATCACATGGTCGCTCGCCGATAAAGTCCTCTACGTCCTGTATGGTTTTGTTCAGCTTTGGCAGGTCAACCAATTGGTTGCGCTCCAGCCAGACGCGAGCAAGGCGAGCCTGGCGTTGATGGACCTTGGTGCGTTCTCGATTCTGGTGGCCGTGAATACATGGATTATGATCGTCTCCGACGGATCGGCGCTCGCAGGAGTGATTCAGTTCGGGGTCGAGCCCAGTGAGCGTCGGCGCGTCAATACGATGGCGCTGATGATCCATACGATCATCGTTGCAATCGCAACGTTCGGTGTCTACCTCGCAGGCCATCCACTGGCTGAAATGGTTGGAGACTACCGCCTAGGGCTTGTAGCGGATGTGTTGCCACTCTATGCGCTGGTGACCTTGCCGCGTATGTTCTGTTTGAAGCTTATCTACCGCGACATGCGCATGCGCGATTTGTTTGTTGCTGACGCAATCTGGTTTGGTGTTCGCACCGTGCTTACGTGGTGGTTCATTCAATCGGGTACACTCACGTCGTTTGATAGCTTGGTTACAATCGACATCGTTGGAATGGCGGCAACCTCGATTGCCACGGTTGTGCTCACCCGTAAGGAGCTCGTCTTTGGTTGGGGTGGCTCGATCTCCCTCGGCACGTACTTGCGCTATGGGGTGCCCCTTGCAATGGCCACGGCATTGAACTCCGCGCCGCGCCAGCTCGACAATCTCGCCATTGGGGTATTCTTCGGTACAGGAGTTGCTGGTGCGTTTACGCCGGCTAAGAACCTGTATCGCGTGTTCGAGCAAGCATTTGATGCGGTGAGTACGCTGCTGTATCCAGCAGCTGTGCGCATGTATGCGCAGCGGCGCATGGAAGACATGCAGGTACTGATCACCAAGGCTATCAGCGTCACGCTCATTCCAACGGTCATTGCCATTGTTGCGCTTGAGCTCGGACTCAGCAATCTCATTACGGTTGTGTTGGGTCCGACGTACGCAGATGCCATTGCGCATTTCAACGTGCTCATCCTTGCAGGTATTGGAATGCCATTCCTGCTGATGAACTCAATTATTGCGGCGATGGGACAAAGTATGGCGATCGTGAAGTATTCTGCGCTCGGTCTCATTGCTGGAGCGGCAGCATTCTTTGTTGTTGTGCTGATTGATCAGCCTCTGATGGTGGGAGCTGCCTTGGTAGCGAATACACTTGTGATGGGTGCGCTGAGTCTTGCCCATGTACGACGCGAGATTCATTTCCCGATTCGTGCAATGGGTAGAGTGATTGATGATGTGCGGCAGGTTGTCCTGCGCAAAAGGGGGTTGTGATGTGGTTTCATCTCCAGGCAGCTGGTCGCCTTATTTCCCGTCGTACGGGGCCTGTTGTTCGCATGGTGGCCGTTGCCCTCGTGGCATCGACGTGGTGCGTTGCAGGTGCGATGTGGGCCCTTGGCACATGGCGAGATGCCAACGATCGCGCATCAGCGATGTCGATTGATGTTGTGTGTAGTGGTGATTCGACAGGACTAACACCGCAAATGCTCGCTCGCCGTATTGCGCAGACGCCAGGCGTTGTCGAAGCCGTAGTGCAGTCGAGCGAATCTGTGTGGAAGGAGTTTGCTCGAGACTTAAAGATTACCGACGAGAACCTTCGCACTGTGGCTGATTTGCCACCGATGATCCGCGTTCGTATTGCTCCGGAACTCGTCACGCAGCGCGACGTCGAACGCGTTTCCGAAGCGCTCCGCCAAATTTCCAAGCGATCAGTAGCATCCATCGCATGGCCACGAGAGTATGTGGCTATGGTGGAGGAGAACCGTCAGACGCTGTTCGTGTTCGGTGGAGCAGCTGGTGTGGTGAGCTTGATCTTGTTTGTTGTCGGCATTGCGTATGCATTCAAAGCTGAAGTGCATCGAGCGGGCGCAGATCTCCGTGTGGCTGAGCTACTCGGAGCGCCCATGCCGTGGATTGCAGCCCCACACACAATTGTCGGACTTCTTGCTGGTGCACTCGGTGTCGTTGTCAGCGCCGGTGTTGTGGTGACGATGCACGCCAACGCGCAACGGCTTGCTCCGTGGGTAGCGCGTGTGACAGTGCAAGAGGTGCTTATTGCCACAGCAGCATTTGCTGCCGTCGGTGCGCTCGTGAGTTGGGGACAGTCGTTGCTCGCTGTACGGGAGGCGATGCGACAGCGATGAGCATCCTCGACCGATATGTCCTTAAGCAGTTTGTGAGTTCGACAGCGTTCGCGTTGATGGCTCTCTGTGCGATCTTCATTGTGATCGACCTGCTTGAGCATCTCGGAAAGTTTCTCGACCACAAGATCCCACTCGAGACGCTCGGGTTGTATTACCTGGCTATGCTGCCATACCTCTGCGAAGTGCTCGACCCTGTTGCGCTCATGTTGGGAGGGTTGTTTGCCGTCGGTCGCTTGAGTTCGAGCAGTGAGGTCACCGCTATGCGCTCGAGTGGACAGCATCCATTGCGATTCCTGATGCCGTTTCTGGTTGTCGCGCTGATGATGAGCTTTGCCCAGATGTACTTCAACGGATGGGTAGCGCCGCGGGCTGCTACCGTTCGACTAGACATTGAGCGACAGTTCCTTGGTAGCACCGAGGGGCGCGGTACGCTCAACGATCTCCACTTCCGTGAGTCGCCATCGCGTAACCTATCGATGCGTCGCTACGATGCCGAGGCACGAATCGCGTTCGGTGTTGCTATCGAGGAGTTTGGCTCGGCGAGTGCACCACGACTGCAGTGGAGGATCGATGCAGATACCATGCGCTGGGACGATGCGCGGTCGGGTTGGGTGGTGCCCCATGGTATTCGGAGAACGAGGCTGCCCGACAAGGTGGACGTAACGCCCCTTCGCAACGAGCCGGTTGAGTTCTCGGTACGGCATGATCAGATCGTTCGTCTGCAGCTGAACACTGACGAAATGACCTTCCCGGAACTCGCGGAGAACATTGAGACCTTGCGAAAGGGTGGGAAGGACACGCGTCGACAGGAGATTGATCTCTCCGGACAGTGGGCATTCCCGTTCGTGAATTTGGTGGTCGTGATGATCTCTATCCCATTTGCAGCGGTGCGCCGTCGAGGGGGGATGGCCGTAAATATCGCGGCCGCGATGATCCTTGCAATTACCTACATTGCGTTCACGAAAATTAGTCAAGCTGTCGGAGCAGTGATCGACGTCCCTGTCGATGTTATTGGCTGGGGTGCCAACATCATCTTTGTTCTGGTTGGGATGGTTGTGATGTTCCGCATGCGTTTCTGAGTGCATGACCGCGGAGACGGACTATGAGCATTCTTGCTCTTATGTTTTTTGTGATGCTGTGTATGTCGGTGCGTCTACCTGCACAGACATTTCAGCAGTTGCCGGCAATGCGTGCCGGTATCACGTTCCGCAACGACATTGTTGAGTCTGACACGTTTAACGTGCTGGCTGACTTCTATGCCTACAATGGCGGTGGCGTTGGTGCGGGTGACCTCAACAAGGACGGCTTGCAAGACCTCGTGTTTACGTCCACGCAGAATGGCGTGGGAGTCTACATCAACAACGGCGATCTTACGTTTCGTGACGTATCGTCGACCTGCGGCATCAACCTTAATGACGGAAGCGTCAACACAGGTGTCCTTGTCGCCGATCTCACTGGCGACGGTTGGCTCGACATCTACGTGTGTCGCCGATACCTCGCCAATCGACTGTTCGTAAACAACGGCAACGGCACGTTTCGAGATGCATCGTCTGCCTCGGCACTGTCGTACCATGGGTACTCATCACAAGCAGCGGTGCTCGACTACGACCGTGATGGTGATCTTGACGTATTCGTCGTGAACAGCGGCGAGCCGCGACGTCAAGGCTACCTCAACCCGGGTCTGAGCGACAAGCTGTTTCGTAACGATGGCAACGGTGTGTTCGTCGACGTCACCGCGAGTTCAGGCATTCGAGACAAGGGGTATGGCCTGAGTGCAAGCGTCGGCGATCTCAACAACGACGGCTGGCCTGACATCATTGTCACCAATGACTTCGAAGAACGCGACGCCTACCATGTCAACAACGGCGATGGAACGTTCGCGGATTCCTCACAGCGCGCTATGGCGAACATGTCGTGGGCATCGATGGGGAGCGACATTGGCGATGTCAATGATGACGGACTGCTTGATGTCGTTACTGTCGACATGCTTCCTCGCGACAACTATCGACGTCAGACGCAGCTCGGTGGAATGTCGATTTATGGTCCGTTTTTCGATTCGCTGCAGCGCGTGCACAATGCGCTACATCTTAATCGGGGGAATGGGCGATTCTCGAACATCTGTTACCAAGCTGGAATTGCAGCTACAGACTGGAGTTGGTCGGTCTTGATGGGCGATGTCGACCTTGATGGTCGGCTCGACATGTTTATCACGAATGGAACGAAGCGCGACATTGGTGATCAAGACTACTCGTATAGCCTCTTCGCCGGTGCAGAGCCAATGCGCTCGGATGCATATCGCGCAATGCCGCGTAGCCAGCTATCGAACTTCCTCTTCCGTAACACAACAGGATTGCGGTTCACCGACGTCACGATGCAGGCCGGCCTAGTCGATCCGCAAGTATCGAATGGTGCGGCGATGGTCGACCTCGATAATGATGGCGACCTTGATATCGTCGTCAGTAACACCGACACGGTGCCATCACTGTACATCAATCGAACGATTGAAGCGCGTGGCGCTGCAGCGCGGTGGGTTGGAGTGAAGCTCTCTGGCACACCGGGGAATGTTGACGGCGTAGGTTCGCGCGTGACACTCTATGCCGGTGGACGAACATTTACCCGTGAAGTGACTGCGTCGCGCGGGTTCCATTCGACCTCTGATGTGCGGATTGTTTTTGGACTCGGCAGTATCGCATCTGTAGACTCGTGCGTTGTGCGCTGGCCAACGGGCATCGTGCAGACGTATACGAACGTGCCGCTCAATACCTACTCGACGCTCACGATCCCATCCGTTGGTACGCTCTGGCAACCACAGGATCACGAGAAGGAATACATGTCGAAGCGACGTCGCGCAAGCATTCCGTTCTTTCATAAGGAGAATGCCTACGACGACTTTAAACGTGAACGCCTCCTCCCATATCGCTTCTCGAAGGATGGTCCCGGTGTTGCCGTCGGCGATGTGAATGGTGATGGTATCGCAGACGTTGTACTGACCGGTGCGAAGTATCAAGCCAGCGCAATATTTCTCCAGCAGCGCGACGAGTCGTTTGTCCCATGGCAGGGTGGCATTGACGACGTCGTTGATGCCGAAGACGTCGATGCAGCGCTCCTTGATGTTGACGGCGATAAGGATCTCGATCTCGTGATCGTAACTGGTGGGAATGAGTTCTCACCCAACGATCCTGAACTTGAGGATCGACTCTATCGCAATGATGGAAAGGGGAAGTTCACACGCGTACCGAATGGTCTGCCAGGTGGCAATCACAGCGGCTCGTGCGTCGTGCCAGCCGACTATGATGGCGACGGCGATATGGATTTGTTCATTGGTGGACGCTGCGTGCCTGGCAAATTTCCGGCGCCAGCTCGATCCGTGCTCTATCGTAATGACAAAGGCACGTTCGTCGATGTCACAGATAAGGTCGCTCCTGGCCTGTCGCGTTGTGGTCTCACATCACAGGCTGTGTGGGTTGATATCGACAAGGACAAAGATCTCGATCTCGTTGTCGTCGGACAGTGGATGACGCCGCGCGTTTGGCGCAATACGAAGGGTACATTCGTCGAGGTCACGTCAACGATGGGCTTCGATGGACAAGAGGGCTGGTGGTATAGCGTTGCAGCCTCTGATGTCGACAACGACGGCGATATGGATCTTGTCGCAGGGAACATCGGCCTGAACGCAAAGTTCGTTCCCGAGTCTGGCAAGCCAATTATCTGTTACGTAAGCGACTTTGATGAGAACGGGTCGCTCGATCATCTCGTTACCTACGACGTCGATGGTCGTCGAATGCCAACGCGCGGTCGCTCAACAATTCTGGCGCACATGCCGACGCTGACGCGCAAGTACAACACGTTTGCACAGTTTGCCAATGCCGATGTCGATGACGTTATCGCTCCTGCCGTGAAGGACACAACGCAAACGTTGGTTGCTCGCACGTTCGCTTCGACCGTGTTTATCAATGCCGACGGACGTTTCACAGCGCAGCCCCTTACTGAGATGGCGCAGATTGCACCCGTGATGTCGATCCTACCACGCGACCTCGATGGTGATGGCGATCAGGATCTCGTATTGGCAGGGAATGCAAAAACGCAGGATGGCGATATCATCGGCTACGATGCCGGAATGGGGCTCGTACTGCGTAACGATCGCAGGGGATTGTTTACTCCAGTCGACCCATGGCAATCCGGATTTTCCGCACCACACGACTCACGTCGCATGGCGGTTATCCCAGTGCCGGACAAGCACGACCTGCTAATTCTGACTGTCAATGGTAGGTCGCCGCGCCTCTACGATCTTCAGGCATTTCCGTTGCAGACGAAGAGGTCTCGATAAATTCAGACCAATACGTCCGCTTTTTCTATGTTTGTGGTTATGAAGGCACTCCCAATCATCCTCGCGTTTCTCGTGCTGGCTGGTTCAGCCTCGGCGCAGAAACTCACTGGCGCTGATATCGCGCATCAGTGGAACCGATGTGTCATCGAAGTGATCATGGAAGACGGATTTGGTCCGCCCATCGCTGCGCGCATTCACGCGTACGCAAACCTCGCAGGATATCAGGCATCGTACCATGCAGAGCCTGGATACACAAGCATGGTTGGGAAGCTCAATGGATTCACGACATGTCCAACGCCACAGGCTGGCGTGACATACGACTATCGTGTCGCAACTGTTGCTGCAATGCAGACCGCGTGTAGCAAGTTGCTGTATCGCATCGGTATCTCGGACAGTCTTGCGAAGGTGCACTTCGCCGCGTTGCAGACCGAAGTTGCAGCTGATGTCTTTGAGCGTTCGAAAGCCTTTGGGGTTGACGTTGGTAAAGCCATCCAAGCCTATGCGAAGGCCGATGGATACAGCCGCACGCAAGGATTGCCTGATTACGAGTGGCCACGCTGCGACTCGTGTTGGATCCCAACCCCACCAAACTTTGCAAAGCCCCTTTCGCCATACTGCGGACAAGTGCGCACGATCGTTCTCAAGGGTGCGAGTGAATTTAAGGTTCCACCGAGCATCCCATTTAGCACGGACAAAACATCAGCCTTCTACAAGGCTGCAATGGAAGTGATTGAGGTCCATAAGAACCTCACTGACGAACAGCGCGAGATTGCCAACTTCTGGAACGACAATCCCGTGCTGACAAACTACCACGGTCACTTTGTGTACAACTCACGACAGATCTCGCCGGGTGGACACTGGATGAACATCACACAGCGCGTGCTCCAGGATCAAGGGGCTTCGATGGTACGTTCATTCGAGGTGTACTCAACGGTTGCGTTTGCGTTGTTCGATGGTTTCACGGCGTGCTGGGCAGAGAAGTATCGCGGGAATTTGATTCGCCCCGTGACCTACATCAACCAATACATCGACAAGACGTGGGAGCCAATGCTCCAGACGCCGCCATTCCCTGAGCATGCGAGCGGACACTCGACCATTACCGCAGCTGCTGCCGTGGTGCTGACGGCGCATTTTGGTGATGTTGCCTTCGTCGATAGCACCGAGGTACCCTTCGGTTGGAAGCCCCGTTCCTTCAAGAACTTCAAGGAAGCTGCGCAAGAGGCATCGGTGAGCCGCCTCTATGGCGGGATTCACTACCGTCGCGGGTGTGATGCCGGCAACGAGCACGGAACTATGATCGGGGAAGCAGTTGTTCGTAGGGTTCAAGTACGAACAAAGTAACGCTCCACACCATCTCCACATGATGATCCGCATCGCTCTTGTTCTCGTCCTGACTGCAGTCCTGCTTGGACCTGGCTGCACGCAAGATCCAGTGGTCCCAGCACCCCCTGCAGACACAACCGTCGTGACGCGTGCTGACCTCCGGGCAGATAGTGCCATTGGCTGGCTGTACTACTCGATTGATGGAGACTCCGTGGTGTCGCCGCTGTTTGCAGGCACGTCGGAATGGGATATCCGCATGGCGTACCTCCGCTGTTGCGGCAATACCCGCACCATCACCGTGCAGCTGAACTCGGGCAGTGCGGGACCTGGTGCCACGAACGGCGCGCTGGTGAAGAGCCGCTTCGAGCAGGTGACGAGCATGCCAGCGGGCCTGACGCTGCGTTCGGACGATACGCTCAATCCGGTAATCGCCTTTGTCGGTGCAAACGGCTCCTGGATCTATGCCGGAGCTCCGAATCATACGCTTGCGCCAAGCCCAGATCGGTGCTTCGTGATCGAGACCGATAAGGGACGCCTGGTGAAGTTCCAATTCACAAGTATCTATCAGGGGGCCCCTGCGACCCCAACGCAAAACTCTCCGATCGGGTTTTATCACTTCCGCTATGCTAATTTGCGCTGAGGAGAACTGACTATGTACGGTAACATCACCATCGTCGACGGACCAAGCGCGGATCAACCAATTGATGATCCGATCAAGTTGGCCGAATTTGAAGAGAAGATTGCGCGTGGCGAAAAGATCGAGCCACACGACTGGATGCCAACGGAGTATCGCCGCCAGCTGATTCGTATGATCGAACAGCACGCGCACAGCGAGATCATCGGCGCGCTTCCAGAAGGCACGTGGATCACACGTGCGCCGGGCTTCAAGCGTAAGATCGCCCTCATGGCGAAGGTGCAGGACGAAGTCGGTCACGCACAGCTGCTCTACAGCGCAGCGGAGACGCTCGGCAAGCCACGTGAGAAGATGATCGACGATCTGCTCAGCGGCAAGTCGAAGTACTCCAACGTCTTCAACTATCCAGCCCTGACCTGGGCCGACACAGCAGTGATCGCATGGTTGATCGATGCATCGGCGATCATCAATCAGGTTGCAAACTCAAAGGGCTCGTACGCACCATACTGTCGTGCACTCGAGCGCATCTGTCAAGAAGAGTCGTTCCACCTCAAGTACGGCTACGATAATGTGGTAGCTCTTGCCACAGGAACGCCGAAGCAGCGTGAAATGCTGCAAGAAGCATTCAACCGCTGGTGGCGCCCAATCATGCACTTCTTCGGTCCACCTGATGTGGCCTCGGTGCATAGTGAGAAGCTGATGAAGTGGAAGGTCAAGATGGCGTCGAACGACGACATGCGCCAGCAGTTCTTTAACCAGTACGTTCCGAAGATTTGGGAACTCGGTCTCACAATTCCAGATGAAGAGTTGAAGAAGGACCCGCTCACGGGCAAGTGGTCGTATGGCGATCCGGACTGGAACGAGTTCAAGCGTGTGATCAACGGCGACGGACCATGCAACAAGGAACGTCTTGCCGTGCGTAAGATGGCCGAAGAGCAAGGCCGCTGGGTGCGTCAAGCACTGGCAAAGCCAACAGAGAAATACGTTGTGCCATTGGCATAACGCACACCTCCATGCGTATCATTATAGCGGCACGTGGATTCCTTCCATGTGCCGCTGTTCATTTTGGTCGACCTCTGGTATGATTGAACAATTCTTCGATGTAGGGAACGCATCCACGTGGATCTCGCTGGCGATTGCGCTTCTGATCGGACTCCTGATCGGCGCAGAACGCGAAGCGGCGAAGTCGAACGTGCATGTCGGTTTGCGTGATTTTCTCGTTGTATCTGCCATCGCCTTCACGTGTGCACTGATCAACGTGTGGTGGCTTACGGCCATTGTGTCCGTCGGACTCTCAGGTGTGATGATCGCACATCATTTGCGGCAGCCGTTCGAGGCGGGCATCACCACCGAGATGGCGATGATCGTAACCTTTGTGCTGTCATACTTGGTGTCGATCCCCGGCAACAATCAGTATGATGGTATCGGCATTGCACTCGCAATCATCGTTGTACTCTTCCTCGATGCAAAACCAGGCGTGAAGAAGTTCTTTCGCGAGACAATCACCGATCGCGAGCTGGCCGATACCGTGCGCTTTTTGGCGCTCATCTTTATCATCCTCCCGCTGTTGCCAGACGGACGCTATGGACCCTATGGGTTCCTTGCTCCACGATCACTGTGGATCGCTGTGATCTCGGTGAGTGGGATCTCGTTTGTAGGGTATTTCCTCACGAAGTTCGTTGGACATCGAAAAGGGGCCACCATTCTTGCAATCGTTGGCAGCTTAGTGTCGACGACGGTGATGACGCAGACATATGCACGGCGTGTGGCATCAGATGCCACCGAGCTCGGTTCGTCGTGGAAGTATGCGACGCTTGCCAATAGCATCCAGTTTCTGCGGGTTGGAGCACTTCTTTCCATTGCCGCGCCAGCTCTCCTGCCCGGCACATTGCCTGCATTGCTTGCCGCAGCATGTGCTGGCATTCTGTTGAGTATGCTGTTGGGTAAAGACTCCGGGACAACGGTTCCTGACGTTGCACATGTGACCAATCCACTACGCGTGATGCCGGCACTCCAGTTTGCAGTGTTCATGGCTGCTGTATCATTCGTAGGCAATGCCGCAACGGCACTCATCGGTGAACAGGGGTTGCTCGTCACCGGCGCCGTTGGTGCACTTGTTGATGTGGATGCGATCGTGTTTACAGTTGCCGATAGGGTCACGTTTGGAGGTCTGCCCGAGATCGAGGGTGTGATCGTGGTGGTGACAGCCATTGGTATGAACATGCTTGTTAAGCTGGTACTCTCGGCAACGTCGGGTTCGATGGCCTTTGCTCTGCGCATGTTCGCCTCGTTTCTTCTGATGATCATCGCGGCACTAGTAGCAATTGCTGTCGCTGGCGTGGCGCAAGCAGCGATCTGACGTATTTTCGCCCTCCACGTCTCTCCAAAGGTAGCGCATGCATCTTCGAAGCTTGATGGTACTGCTCATCAGTACGGTTGCGATCGGTATCATCCCTTCGTGCTTCCAATCTCCTGGCCTTGCGGTTGAGGACTACGATACAGTTCTTACGGGTTACATCCCGGGGACGCCGTTCTCGTCGTACCGCACGTTTGCCATGCCCGACACGATCATGCATGTTGGCGACGATACGGACAAGCTACTCGGCCGGACGTATGACGCGCTGATTCTCTCGACGATCGTTCGCAACCTCGAGGCACGCGGCTATCGACGCGTGCTCGATACGCTCCAGGAAGTGCCAGATGTAGTGGTGTACGTCGCAGGTTCGGCGTCGAGCTTTACGTCGTACTATGGCGGATGGGATGATTACTGGGATGGGTACTGGGGTTGGGGATGGGGTCCGTACTACCCACCGTATTGGGGTCCGTCGTACGGATCGATGACCTACAACATCGGTCGCATTAATGTCGACATGGTTGATCGCGGTATCGCGCAGCGCGGACTGAAGAATCCGATCGTCTGGAGCGGCACTCTGAGTGGTCTGCTCGCTGGCACGATCTCACGATCCTACCTCACAACAAAACTGAATCAGATGTTTGAGCAGTCGCCATACCTTGTCGCGGGAGGTGCGCAATGAGGACCTTCATCATCGCATGTCTTGTGCTTATATCGGCGTCGCAGATGTCTGCCCAGCGCTACTTCGGGAGTTTGATGTGGTCGGTGGCAACGCCTGCTGGTGCATTTCGCTCATTCATTACGGAGACGTCCGCAAGTGGTGTCGGACTTGATGTACAGTGGTGGCTCCAGGATCATATCTCGGTAGGGCTTGTAACTGGCTTCAATATGTGGTCGGATGTCTATCGCGATCGAACGCATCAATTCCAGAGCGGCGAGTACGATGCGGCAATTAACGGCACCCCAGTGCACACCGTGAACTCCTTCACCATCATGGCTGGTTCGCGATACGTCTTCGGACGTTCACGCGATGTGCGGCCATTCGTAGGCGTTGCTGCCGGTGCCGTTACATCGAATCAAGTGCTTGATGTCGGCTTCGTTGAATTCAACGAAGTGAACTGGCATTTCGGTGTCGCTCCTTCGGTCGGACTCCTTCTTCCGATCTCATATCAAACCATGGTCGACCTCTCTGCGAAGCTGAGCTACGGCTTCCCGTCCGGCACGCCGTTGTATGATGCATCCACTCATGCCATCGCGTTCTGGAGTATCAACGCCGGCATCACATTCGGGAACTAAGATGCCAACACCAATCCCGCATCCAGGCAATCCGAACGACACGTTGTCGTACCTCGACGCATTCGTGACGTTGGTGCGCATACTTCGCGAACAATGTCCGTGGGACATGAAGCAAACGCACCAGTCGATCTCGCATTTGCTGATTGAAGAAGCCTACGAAACGATTGACGCGATACATGCAGGAAACGATGCTGAGCTCCGCAAGGAACTTGGCGACTTGTTGTTGCACGTTGTCATGCACAGCGTGATGGCTGAGCAGCGCGGAGCATTCGATCTACGTCAAGTGATAGCATCGGAGTTCGATAAGCTTGTGAATCGTCATCCGCACATCTTCGCTGATACCGTTGCGGCAACAGAAGACGTCGTGCTCCAGAACTGGGAGGCACTGAAAATGAAGGAAGGTCGCACGTCGATTCTCGATGGTGTGCCTCGTGCGTTGCCTGCGGCACTCCGTGCGCAGCGTGTGCAGGAGAAGGCGGCCAACGTTGGGTTCGACTGGCACGATCGTCGCGATGTGTGGGCAAAGGTTGATGAAGAACTCGACGAGCTCAAGGTTGAAATCAACGATGGGAATGCCGAGGGAACGGCACGTGAGTTTGGCGACGTACTCTTTGCTCTCGTCAATGCGGCTCGACATGAAGGTGTGATAGCCGAAGATGCATTGCACGGAACCATTGGGTCATTTATGCGTCGGTTTCAGCACATCGAACAACGTGCACAGGAACACGGACGCGAGCTCAAAAGCATGTCGCTTGAAGAGATGGATGCATACTGGGATGAAGCGAAAGGGCAGGGATTGTGAGATTTGCAACGTATGCATGGTTGCTCGCCATTGCACTTGTGATCGTCGCGTGCGGGCAGAATAGCTCGACGGTTGATCAGCAAGCTGCTGACTCCGCTGCTGCACAGCAGGCCGTAGCCGGTGCGAATAAGGATGGGATCGATACGTCGACATTCACGGTGACGGATACGACAATCACACTCCGCAACGGAGATTTCCCGACTCCATCAGGACGCGTCGTCAACGTGATGGTCACGGGACTCGACTCGCGTCTTGGCGACCCAATGGGGCATGCAGACGCAAATCATCTCGTTCGGTTCTTCCTTGATTCAGGGTGTATTGAGATCATCTCGATCCCTCGTGACACGCCGCACGATGCCGGCTTTGAGGACACAACCGGACTGAACAAGCTGACCAACGTGCGTGCAAATCGTGGACGTGCGGCATATCACGTTGCTGCTGCCGAGATCGCGGGCGTATCAAAGATTGATTACTGGGTCGAGTTTGGCTTCTCGCAGGCCATTGGTTTGCTCGAGTTGATGGGGTATAAGGAGAATGCTTCGTCGACACTCCGTGTGCTACGGTCTCGTCAGGCATACGCTGCCGGTGACTATCAGCGCGTGTACAATCAGGGGCAGTTCATCCGTCAGATCATTCTCCGTGCGTTCGATCAGACCGACAACCTCTTGGGTGAACTTGCACTCCGTGCATCGCTGGCACTCGTCGAAACGAACCTCACGTATGACGCGTGCGATCAGATGCTCGACGCACTGCGAGCGAGAGGTTTCTCCGACGCTGATCCGTCGCGCATTTGGGTGCGACTCAAGCCGTCGCTAATTACAAAGCTGAAGGTGTACTCGTTCGACTCGGCAAACGTGAATGCAATCGATCAGCAGATCACGCAAAAGATCTCACGTCTCGGACTCGATAGCGTCCCTGTGAATGCGCAGACCTATGAGCGACGTCTTTACAACCTTGTGCAGAAGGCAGCGGCTGATAGCGCACGTTCTGCAGGTAGTGTTATCCGACTTCTTCGACGTCCGTATGAGCAGCGCGCATGGCTGCAGGTAAAGGATCTTTCGAAGCGCAAGATGTATCGCGACCGGATCTGCGGTATGCTGATCGCGTCGTACCGTCGCGTCAAGAATCCTGATGCAGCAAAGCGCATCGAGGACTACATCGCCATTGAGGATCGTGTTAACGCAAATAGGTAGTCGGGTTCAGACGATCACGTCCGTACCACAGCTCGAAGTGGACCAGCGCGCCGTCAATGTTCTCGCCGCTTGTGCCAACGACGGTGCCCGATTGTACAGTGCTGCCCTGACGCACGTTCACCGTGGCAAGATTCGCATAGACAGAGCGGAAGCCATTCTGGTGATCGACAATCACAAGTGATCCGAAACCAGGAAGCCACGTCACGCTCGAAACCTCGCCCTTGCCGATACTCGTAACGCGCGTGCCGACTGCAGCACGAATGTCGATGCCAGGATTCTCGAGCGTCGTACCCGTCTTTGGGTTGCGATATGTGCCATAGCCCTGGAGAATCGATGCAGAAGGTGTTGGCCATGGGAGCGACCGACGCGCAAATCCGGGTGCGCTTGGAGTGCGTTCAGTACGTGTAGGTTCGGGTCCAGATTCACGTGGTCGACGAGTAGCTTTCTCGCGCTTTCGTTGTTCGTCGCGCTGGCGTTCTCGTGCAACGAGGTTCGAGATCATCGTCCGAACACGTTGCGCACTCTGTTGCTTCTTCTGGAGTTCTGCGACGAGCGTTTCCTTGTTCGAACGCAGGCGCTGTAGTTCTTGCTGACTCTTGGTGATGGTTGTTGCAAGCGTTGAGCGTTCACGCTCTTTCGTTGTTAGGATCTGCTGCTGTGTCGACGTGACATCGTCAAGAAGGTCCTTTTGCTGAGCGAGAGAATCGCGCAGTGATCGCATCGAGGTTCGATATGACGAGAGCGACTGCGTTAGTGCACGGAACACAACATCGCTTCTGAGTGATGCACGAGGTACACCGGCGTGCTCACGCTGATAGGTTCGCATGCGCTCAGCCGTCTCGCGCCACGAGGTCTCGGCACGTTCGAGCGCTGACTGAGTAGAGCTGATGCGTGTTTCAAGTACGCGTGCAGTGTCCTGCAAGCGTTGAACATCTTCTTCCAGTCGTTCGATGAAGATCGTTAGCTGGTGACGTTGACGCTGGAACGACGACAGCGAGCGCATCGCTGATGATTCCCGCCGATTCAGGGCAGAGATCCGAGCCCGTGTTTCTTCGATCGACTGACGGAGTCGATTAAGTTCACGTTTTGTATCTGCGATGCTGGATTGCCCGAACGTGATGGACGTCAGTACAACAGCGAGGACGAGGATCGTTACGAAGCGACTCAGAATTCCTCGGTCTTTTCTCGACGAATCACAGCACCCAGTGCACCGAGCTTGTGCTCGAGTGCTTCATATCCGCGGTCGAGGTGGTACACGCGAAGAATCTCGGTCTCACCCTCGGCAATCATCGCTGCAAGAACCAAGCTGGCGCTCGCACGAAGATCGCTCGACATCACAGTTGCACCCGTGAGCTTGGCTCCACCCTTCACAACGCAGTACCCTTCGCCCGTCTCAATGTCGGCGCCAAGACGCTGAAGCTCTGGCACGTATCCGAAGCGTGTTGGATAGATCGTGTCCTTGATCCGCGCTGCGCCTGTTGACGTGAGCATAAATGCTGCCCACTGCGCTTGCGAGTCGGTTGGATAGCCAGGATAGATCGTTGCCGTAATGTCGACCGGATCCGGATCACGATCCATCTGAATGCGGATGGTGTCTGTTCCGATATCGAGTGTGCACCCTGCATCTTCGAGAGCTTGCGTAACGGCGGTGAGGTGACGTGGCTCGACCTTGCGGACCGTTACGTCGCCCTTTGTCATCGCTGCCGCGATCAGGAAGGTAGCCGCCTCGATGCGATCAGGGATCGTCGAAACATCAACGTTATGAAGTTCGTCGACGCCTTCAATCTCCAATGTCGTTGTACCAATGCCCGAGATCTTTGCGCCCATTGCAACGAGCATGTCGATGACAGATGTCACTTCGGGTTCAAGGGCAACATTGGTGAGTGTTGTGTGCCCCTTAGCCAACACAGCAGCCATGATGATGTTGACCGATGCGCCAACGCTTGAGATGTCGAAGTGGAAGTGATTGCCCTTTAGGCGATCAGCTTTCGCGATGATGTATCCGCCTTCAACCTCGATCGAAGCGCCGAGCTTTTCGAGCCCCTTGAGATGAAGGTCGACAGGGCGAGGGCCGAAGTTGCAGCCACCAGGGAGCGACACGCGAGCTTCGCCGTAGCGAGCTACGAGTGGACCCAGCACGTAGATCGATGCGCGCATCTGCTTGACGTAGTCGTAGGGAGCTTCATGGCTCGTCAGGTGCGATCCATCGAGTGTGAGTACATCTCCATCGAGATGCATCTGCACGCCCATGCTACCAAGCAGGCGACTCATGGTCCATAAGTCGCGATTGTTCGGTGTGTTGCGAAAGGTAAATGTCCCAGGCGCGAGCAAGCAGGCAGGCATCAGAGCAAGCGATGCATTCTTTGCACCAGAGATGTCAACGGTCCCCGTGAGGCGAACCCCACCATCAACGATGAATTTGTCCATCCGCAAAGATACTCGCTATATTCGCGCTCCCGTTAGAGGTGCTACCGAAGGTCGGTGGCTGAGAATAAACTCTTTGAACCTGATCCGGATAATGCCGGCGAAGGAAAACGAGGTGAACCATGCGCAAGCTCGCAGCATTGGTGGTGCTTGGATGCGCCACACTTACAACAGGTTTTGCTCAATCGTCGACGTCCCGTGATACGGCCACGTATCGCATGCGCGAGATCCGCGTCGAGACGTCGCCCTATGCACAGGCGGCTGATCCCGTGACGCAAACCACGGTGACAAAGGCCGCCGTCGAGCGGCTCTACATCGGACAGGACGTCCAGTATGTACTCGAGCGTACCGTGCCATCGGTGATTTCGTACTCAGAGTCCGGCACTGCGGTCTCGAACTACGGTACCTTCCGTCTGCGGGGTATCGACCAAACGCGTGTCAACGTGACGCTTGACGGCGTACCACTCAACGACATGATTGACCAGGGCGTGTTCTTCTCGAACATCGGGGACTTGATGAACGGCATGTCGTCGGTGCAGGTACAGCGGGGGACGGGTCTGAGCACCAACGGTACCGCATCGTTTGCCGGTGCAGTCGGGCTCACGTCGCCATCGCTCTCGCTGTATGGCGACGCACGCAAGCCGATGGCGAACGTACAGCTCTCGGGTGGCTCGTTCAACATGCTGCGTGGTAGCGCCGCTGTGCGAACGGGATCCATCGATAGCTCGGTGAACATGTATGCACGGTTCACTACGCTCTCGACCGATGGCTACCGCCGTCATACGGGAACAACTGCGAACTCTGCGCACATCGCTGCTCGCTGGCAGGATGCGACGAACACGAACTCGCTCCAGCTCACTGGTCTGTGGGGTCGCACGCAGAATGAGCTTGGCTACTATCCCGTGCCAAAGGCACTGGCAGATGCAGACCCACGCACAAATCTGAACGATAGTGCTGACGTTGATGACTTCGGACAGCATCTCATCTCGCTCGCATACCAGCATGTGCTGAACGAAAACGCCGTCATTTCCGCGACTGCCTACATGGGTGGGGCAGGGGGCGATTTCTTCACCGGCTTCCGTGATACGTCGGGTTTGACGCTGCTGAATTATCCGCTGGAGAACCGCCACTACGGTGCAATGGCAAGTATCGATGCACGCATGAGCGATCTCACGCTCCGGGCTGGATTGCATGCCTACACATTCCGTCGTCGCAATTGGGAGACTGTTGCACCTGAGTTCAACCGTCCATACTACGATGATCGCACAACGAAGAATGAGCTCTCCGCATTTGCTCGTGCTGAGTATGCGCTTGGTGCACTGAGCTTCCTCGCCGACGTCCAAGTTCGCAGCGTATCGCTGTCGTTCTCAACACCCGATATGCCTTCGTTCACGGAAGCACTTCCTGTTCACCGCTGGACATTTGTCAACCCACGTGTTGGCGCACGATATGCGCTCTCGTCCGAGTCTGACGTCTACGCATCATTCGGACGCACCAGTCGCGAGCCAACCCGGTTCGATTTGTTAGGGGGCACGCAACTCACTGACGGGAATCTCCCGGTCATCCGTACGCCAAATACGGTGCGTCCGGAACATGTGAACGACCTTGAGTTGGGCTTCCGCACGGCGAGTGACAACATCTCGCTCGACGTAACGGCATTTGCGATGTTCTTCACCGACGAGATTGCACCAATCGGACCGTACATCGATCAGTTGTTTGTGCAGCTCCGCAAGAACGTCGAGTCGAGCCGCCGTCTTGGCATCGAACTCTTGTCGACGATTCGACTCCATCGCACCTTGCATGCTGACATTGCCGCAACGCTCATGACATCGAATGTAGCGCGATTTGCACCCGAGAATATCGGCGTTGACACCGTGTTTACTAATGTGACGCCAGTCCTGACACCATCGACACAGGTGCTTGCTACGTTGCGGTACCAGCCCCTTGATCAACTCTCTGTCGAAGCTGGAGTGCGGTACATCTCGTCGTCGTTTACCGACCTCACGAATGCAGCTGGACTCGTTCTGCCAGAGGTTGTCGATGTGAACGCGCGGGTATGGTGGAACATCATGGGCGAACACCGCATTGGTGTAATGGCGAACAACGTTCTCGACCGCATGATCGTAACCAACGGCGGCTCCACCTTTGACGGCACATCGACTGTGCCAACGTATTTCGTTCAGGCGGGGCGCAACTTCATGGTGATGCTCGACCTGCGATTCTAACCGCCCGAGCCCGCCTTTGGGGTATATTCGCGGTCTATGAAACGACACTCCGTGAAGGTTACGCGCCGCTGTGCGCATCGTGGCGACAACGGTCAATGCAAGCGCATGACCAGTGTTACGCATCCATATTGTGCCCAGCATACCAAGGAGCATTTTGGTGTGTCGGTGAAGAAGAGTCACATCAAGGGTGCCGGACTTGGTCTGTTCGCTGAGCGCACATTCCGAGCTGATGAGCGTATTGTTGAATACACGGGTGAGAAGCTTACGACCGATCAATACGATCGTCGCTATGCCTCGGACGCCCTTGGTTCATACGGGATTCAGCTTTCGGAGCGGTACGTGATCGATGCCGCGAAGACCACTAGCGGTGTGGCTCGGTACGCCTGTGACTATCACGGCTCAGGTAAGAAAGCGAATGCTGAATACGTCGTTTTTGGAAGTCGTATCTATATCGTAGCTACTCGCACAATCAAGCCCGGCGAAGAGATTTATACGGATTACGGTGATGATATGCACCGAGCGCTGGGGTTGAATTAAACCAACTCTATATTTTTGTGCTATGGGTTCCATGTTTATCTCCAACAAAGACGAGACCGTTCGGCTCTTCAAGAACCCCGTTCTGGAATACTTCTCGCACATCCATCCGGCGACCCCCTTGGTGGTATTCCTGCCATCGGTCGCTGTGACGCTCTATGGTAGCATCCTTGGAGGCAGTTGGATGGAGTCTGTCGGACTCTGGTCGAGTGTGGGTGTGTTCGTCTTGGGAGTGTTGGCATGGACCTTCGTTGAGTATGCCATTCACCGTTGGGCATTTCATCTGGAGCCTACATCGAACCTTGGCAAGCGGGTGCATTTCCTGGTCCATGGCATTCACCACGACTATCCACGAGATTCAACGCGCCTCGTGAT
Source organism: uncultured Melioribacter sp. (assembly GCA_964432155.1). Lineage (GTDB taxonomy): Bacteria > Bacteroidota > Ignavibacteria > Kapaibacteriales > Kapaibacteriaceae > UBA10438. The sequence goes on from CAYSMF010000003.1 coordinate 127,661, forward strand.
GCCGCTTCTGGTGAGCGTACCCTTGGCCTTAGCGTTCTATGCGCTCTTCGCGGCCTTATTCGCCCCGTTCAACAACGCCCTCTTTGGCGGCTTTATTTTTGGCTATGTTGCATATGATTCGATCCACTATGCCACGCATCACTTCCCGATGACGTCGCGTGTGGGTCGATTTCTGAAAGAGTACCACATGAAGCACCACTACGTGGACGAGCACACCGCCTTTGGTGTGAGCACGCCACTGTGGGACTTCGTGTTTCGCACCGTGCCCGCATGGGCGCGGAAACGTTCATCAACGAATTCGTCTGCTCCTACTTCCTGAGGTGTTTCCATGGCGCATGCATTTTCCGATATCATCAATGTTGTCAAGGCAGTTGCATCTGACGTGACACCTGTCGAGCACCATGGTGATCTCACCATTACGGTGCCGAAGAGTCAGCTTCTTGACGTCTTGCATGAGCTGAAGGAAAATCCGCAGATGTCGTTCTCGCAGCTGATCGATATCACAGCAATCGACTGGGCGAAGTCGCCCGATCGTTTTGAGGTTGTGTACTTCTTGTACTCACTCGAGCACAAGACACGCGTGCGCATCAAGGTGGCTGTGCGCGAAGATGCGCCACACGTTCCGACGGTTGTCGACGTGTACGAGTCGGCAAATTGGTACGAGCGTGAGACCTACGATATGTACGGCATCATGTTCGACGGTCATCCAGACCTGCGCCGCTTCTACATGCCGGAAGACTTCATGGACGATCAGGGCACGCCACTGTATCCGCTCCGGAAAGACTTCCCGCTCATGGGAATCCCGGGCTCGCTGCCGCTACCAGAAAAGAACTAACAACTACGTGCTGCCCTCGGGCAGCACGTCTGTTTTAGGACTGAAGCCAGGCGATTGCGTCAGCGATCGTTGGCTGGAACTCGAACAAGTATTCGATCTGCGAAATACGGAAGAGATTTCGCACTGTCTCTTGCGTGCCGACAAGGAGAACAAACCCCTCATGCTCCTTCATCTGGCGGTGCGCCAGCAGGATCGATGACAGACCCTGAGAGTCGCAGAAGTGCACCATCGTAAGGTCGATGACGAGCGCTTTCACCGATGGCTGACAGAGGATCAGGAGTTCACTCTTGACATCGGGAGCATTTGTCGAGTCGAGCATCGGCTCCTTGATGGTAAATACCACCAACTCGTCGTCTTGTTCAACAGAAAAGCGCATGTGCAGGCACCTCAGATAAAATGGTGATGGTGCAAAGATCGTAATTGATCGCAACTTTGCAGTCATGCGATCCATTCTCGTTATCCGTCTCACATCCATGGGCGATGTTGTGCTCGCGACACCGCTCGTGCGGCAGTTGCGTCGCACGTATCCTGATGCGCGCATCGATGTGGCGGTAGCAGACCGATTCGCCGACGTCTGGGCGAACAACCCACAGGTGACGCTTGTGTGGCCCGTACCATCAGTGCATGCCTCGGAGGCAGGCATGGACGAATTGAAACTCGAGATGCTCGAGTCGCTCAGTGGAGAATGGGGCGGAGCATACGACCTTGTCGTCGATCTGCAGAACTCATTTCGTTCCGCTGCACTCAGGCGCGGACTGGGCACTACGGTGTTGCGCGCTCCAAAGCACCGCGTGGAAAAGCTCGCCATGGTGTACCTGAAGAAGCGGCCTGCTGTAACGACGTCGATCGTAGATCGCTATCGTTCAACGGTGCAGCATCTTCCGCTCGTTCCCGATACCGACGGCTGCGAGATCTGGCTTCCTGGCGAACATACGTATCCGTCAGTACGTCCAGCGCGGGAGCGCACGCGCGTTGCACTTGTCCCGGGCGCGCATCATGCCACAAAGCGATGGCCAATCGTGCGCTACGCAGAACTTGCAGCAGCGCTCGTGCGACACGGTCGCGAAGTAGTGCTGCTCGGTGGGCCCTCGGATGTTGAGCTCTGTGACGCTGTTGAGGCAGCCGCAGGAGTACAGGTGCTTCGAGCTGACGGAGCCACATCGGTCGAAGCTACGATCCGTATGATCGATACCTGTGCCTGCGTCATCACGAACGACACGGGCGTCATGCACTTGGCGGCTGCTCGTCGGGCTCCCGTTGTTGCCATCTTTGGTTCAACCGTGCGCGAACTAGGCTTCGCGCCATATGGCACGGCATACCGAATTGTCGAGCACGATGTCGCATGCAGGCCGTGCTCGCATATCGGACGTGCCACATGTCCAAAGGGTCACTTCCTGTGCATGGAGGGGATTGCCGTTGCTGATGTCCTGCGAGCCTATCACGAGCTTGTGTGACGGCACGATTCTTGCTTTGATTCCCGCATGATTGGAATCGTCCTCGTTGGCGCAGGGAACATTGCCCAGAGCATTCACCTGCCTTTGTTTTCAGCGATGCCGGGTGTTCGCATCGTTGCTATTTGCGACCGTCAAATTTCGAAGGCACGTATTCTTGCCGAGAAATACAAGGTGCCACATGTGTTCCGTGCTCTCGACGACGCTCTTGCGCTCGATGGCGTCGATGCTGTAGTCGTAACCACATCGACCGATGCACACGCAAGTGTTGCGATGCAGGCTATGTCGGCCGGTAAACACGTGTTTGTCGAGCGACCAGCAGGAAGAACGCTGCAAGAGACGTTAGATATGCGAGCGCTGTCGCAGGAACACGGCGTACAGGTAATGATTGGCATGAACCATCGATTCCGTCCCGACGTGGTAAGCATGAAGAATGCGGTCGACCGAGGTGAGATCGGTGCGCCGTACTACGTCAAGGCTGGATGGGTAAAGCAGCGTTCAACGGATGCGCGGTGGCTTGCCAATGCTGATATGTCGGGTGGCGGTGTCCTTGTCGACCTTGGTATTACCGTGTTGGATATGATCCTGCACGTCTTCGACTTTGGTCGTGTGCGCAGCGTCATGGCGTCGACCTTCCATCACGAGACGAAGACCGTTGAGGACGTCGTGGTTGCGATGCTGCAATTCGAGAACGGCGCCATCGCGACAATCGAAACTAGTTGGTCGCTTGTCCGCGCCGAAGATCTGTACTACTGCAACGTATTCGGTAAAAAGGGTAGCGCATACATCAACCCGTACCGTCTTGTGCGGAAACAAGGGTCGTCTATTCAGTCAACATCCACTCCGCCGAAGAAGACGCAGCTCGAGATCTACCGAAAGAGCTACGAGTCTGAGTTCAAGCACTTCGTTAACGCGATCCGCGGTGTTGTGCCCATGATTTCTACGATTGACGAGGCCTGCGAGCGAATGAAGGTCATCGAAGCCCTCTACGCGAGTGCCGAATTGAAGCGCGAAATCGTCATTCCGTAGCCGTTGCGGGATAAATCGTGGGGAAAACGGTGGAAAACCACCCCTCACGTTTCCATAGTTTGCCGGTATGGCAAGCAGAACACGAACGCAGACAGACGCCGACGAGATGCGCTCTGGCAATATTCCACCGCACTCCACTGATGCAGAGGTGGCGGTGCTGGGGGCAATGCTGATCGACAAAGACGCCGTATCAAAGGTCGTCGAAGTTGTCGATGCAGAGTGCTTTTACCACGAGAAGCACGTCCTCATCTTCAAAGCGATGATGTCGATGTTCGAGCGTGGCGTCACGATCGACCTCGTGTCACTCAGCGATCAATTGCAGCGCGACGGTACGCTCGAGCGTGTCGGTGGCATGTTCGCTCTCACCGAAATCAGCGTCCGAACAGTGTCGTCGGCAAACGTCGAGTACCATGCGCGTATCGTTCTTGAGCGATTCCTCAAGCGACAGTTGATCAAGGTCGCTGGTGAGATTGCCCAAGAGTGTTACGATGAAACAACGGATGCGCTCGACGAGGTCGACCGCGCAGAGCAGCGCATCTTCGAAGTTGCCGAGAAGCGTCTTCGCCGCTCCTACTCTGGTATGAAGAAGCTCACGAAGGACGCGATCGAGCGCATCTTCTCGATGGCAACAGGTGAGGGAGACGGAATTACTGGCGTGCCGACTGGCTTTACCGCGCTTGATCAACTCCTGAGTGGACTCCAGCCGTCGGACTTGATCATCGTTGCTGCTCGTCCGTCGATGGGTAAGACAGCGTTCGCGTTGTCGGTTGCTCGTGAAGCTTCACGCCGCGGAAAATCCGTTGGCATCTTCTCGCTCGAAATGTCCGCCCAACAGCTGGTGTTGCGTTTGATTTCTGCCGACGCAGCCGTCGGCCTGCAAGCACTTCGAAGTGGTCGCTTGTCGAATGCGGAAATGCACGAGATCGTAACGCGCGTTGATAGCTTGATGAATGCACAGATCTACATCGACGACTCTGCTGGTCTCTCTCCGGTCGAGTTCCGCGCGAAGTGCCGCCGAATGAAGATGGAGCACAAGATCGATCTTGTGATGGTTGACTACTTGCAGCTGATGCATGCACCAAAGGCAGAGAGTCGCGAACGGGAAATCTCGGTGATCTCGCACACGCTTAAGCAGGTTGCCAAGGAACTCAACATCCCTGTGATTGCACTCTCGCAGTTGAACCGTACGCTCGAGGCCCGGGCTGATAAACGTCCGATGCTCTCCGACTTGCGTGAATCTGGATCGATCGAGCAGGATGCCGACGTTGTGATGTTCATTCACCGGCCTGAGTATTACAAGATCACGGCGTTTGAAGACGGGCGGTCGACAGAGAACATTGCTGAGATCATCGTCGGAAAACAGCGTAACGGCCCAACGGGTGATGTCCGCCTGTTCTATCAGAAGGAACTGGCGGCGTTCCACGATCTGACGTTCAACCGGGATGCATTCGATGTAGCTCCAGATGTGGGTCTGCTGCCCGAATCTGACGCCCCCTTCTAACGTTTTAGGCGTTGTTGCAACCGGCTCCCTGTCGTAGATTCAGTTGTTCTGTTCATGGGAGGATACGAGTGATGCTGCTACGTCTGGGGATTGCACTTACTCTCGCTCTTTGGATGTGTCCTGCGCTCTACGCGCAAGGGGATTCGAGCGCAGTGTTGCGGTTGTTGGAACCTGTCGGAGGGGAGATCTACTACACGCCTCGCGTGTCGGAGATTACGATCCGCTGGGACGGTGTCGATGACACCACCGCTGTACGGCTCGACTATTCATCAAACAACGGCTTGTCGTGGACGACGATTGCCGATAGCGCCCGTGGTGGCTCGTACGTGTGGGACATTAGAACGGTTGGCCTCTCAACGTTCTTCCGCGTGCGCGTTTCGCAGCTACGCCCGCCCCGTGCCGAGGACAATGTCGTCTATCGCGGACATGGTAACCCGGTGACAGACGCGTGGTGGTCACCCTCGAATGAACGCGTCGTCAGCGTCGCTGCTGACCCGCACATTTGGGACTCACGTGTATCGGCGTCTTCGCCACTGCAGACCCTGCCTGGAGCACGTGCGTCGTATTACAGCGTGCGTTGGAGTGCCGATAGTTCCACGATCGTCACGGGATCGGACGACAATGCTGCGCTCGTGTTCGATGCGCGCACTCTTGCCCTGCGATCAACGCTCCGCCATCCAGATATTGTCACGAAGGTCGAGATTGACTCAACCGGCTCGTGGCTCTTTACACGCTGTGATGATAATCGCGTGCGTGTGTTTAATCTTCCATCGACAACACCACGAGCAACACACAACGCTGGCTCCACACTTGATGACATGAGCATCAACGCCACCGCGACGCGCGTAGTACTCGCAGCGCTCGAGGCACGTGTCTATGGACGAAGCGTGGGACTCCCTCTGACATACAACCAGCAAACAACAGGTGTTATTTCTGGTGCCTTCTCTCCTGATGGATCGACGATCTGTACCATCGGTGGTGATGCATCAATTCATGTGTGGAAGAGTGATTCTGCAAAGCGCATCTGGAGCGCATCGTCGCCACGGGAAGGTGTGCGAAGCGTAGTGTATTCGGCTGATGGTACACGCATCGCAGTGGGAATGGCCGATTCGACGGTGACAGTGTGGAATGCTGCAACAGGCGCACTTGTGACAACACTGCGTGGATATCGCGGTGCCGTGCGCATGGTAGCATTCACCCCAGATGGGGCATACGTTGCAGGCGCATCCGACGACAACTTTGCCCGCGTTCACGAAGTAGCAACTGGTCGTGTTGTGGCCTCGCTGCAACATGGTGATGACGTGCTCATTGTACGATGGGATCGCAAGGGAGAACGCTTGCTTACGACCTCGCGCGACGGCACAGCACGCATCTGGCAGGTGCTCGAGGTTGTGTTGCAGTCAGATACAAGCGCAGCATTTACCATCGCACCTCCTCCGCCGGCATTTGCGCGCTTCACAACAACAGGCGACACGCTCGAGATTCGCGAGTCGACAACGTTGTCGATCGGACTCGAGGCTGCGCAGTTCCTTGAGCTCGCAGATATCGATAGTGTGCGTTTGCGCATTGAGTACGATCCATCGATTCTCTTCCGCACATCGAGCACATTCGCATCGATTGATGTGATCGAGGACGTTGTGACCGATACTGCTGGCATTCGTCGCAGTAGAGAACAACTTGAAATTCAGGTGCCATTGCCGACGTCGGATGCGGTGCTCGGAACAATCAGTTTTGTGGCAACACTTGGTCAAGACAGTGTGACAGCGCTTCGTATTACGCGCGTCACACAGATAGGCAAGGGGCCGGGTATGCGCACTGAAACGTCCTTCCAGCCAGTTCTCGTGCGTGGGATCTGTCGTGCAGGCAACGATCCACGACTCTATACATCACTCGGCACGCCGTTGATCATCCGATGGCGCTCCGCGCGCGAGGGCATTCGAATCGTGTGTGATTTGGCTGAGACAGCTCCAGCGTTCTTCACGTTGTACGACGTGCTGGGACGCCTGCTATGGTCCGATCGAGCAACAGAGGCGGAACAACGACTTCGTGCAGTTGAGCGCACGATCCCGTGGGACGTTCTCTCGGGCATCGGAATTGTTGTGGTTGAAACACCAACACAATCGACGAGTGTCGTCGTCGCAGGAGGATCGCGATGATGCGCCGAATCGTTCTCGCAGCAAGCGTGTTGGCCTGCCTCAGTGTTGGCACAGCTACCTCGCAATGGTGGAAGGTTGTCACGCCCGAAGATGTCTCGCTCTTCCAAGTGGGCATGAGCATCAACGGTGGATACGTGATGCATAATGGCAGCATCGTTCTGCCGCAGGCGCCAACCTGTTGTGGTGGATACACCACGGCGCAGGGTATCGGTCCGGCACTCTCGTTGTTTCTCCGACAAGAGCTCGGCAAAGCGCTTCGGTTGACGCTCCGCGGCACATATGCTTCCTACGACGCATCATTCTCGGTTGACCAGGCAATCTTCGTTACCAATGCAACCGAAGGTATAACACGACACACGCTTGATACGCGCCTTGGTTGGGTAGGGGGCGAGCTGCTCTTCGATTGGAGAATTACGTCGCCATTCCGTCTGATGTTCGGTGGCTCAGCAGGGTTTATGTCGCCTGCAACATTCTCGCAGCGCGAGGAACTCATTATCCCGGGAACGGGCACCTTCGAGAATGGACGTCGCACACGCAACGAAACATCAAATGCAATTCTCGAGGGGTTGCGATCGCCCCTTCTCGGCGTTGTCGTCGGTTTGGGATTCGATGTCCCGATGACAGAGAATCACTCAGTTGTGCTTACGCCTGAGGTGCTGTATACTGTCGGACTCAATGATCTGCACACAACGCTTCCGTGGAAGGCCAATCTGCTCCGCGTTGGAGCAAGTTTGGCGTTCTCTCTGAATGCACCAGAGCCGCCAATGCCTGTTGACCGCAAGCGCGAGACATTTATCGATTCGCTTATCGTTGATGTTGCGCCGGATGCGCAGGATCGTCGTTCTGAGGGAGTTGAACGTATCGTGCTGGACACGCTTGTTCAGGAAGATCTCGTGACGATCAGCGAGCGCATGTATCGTACCGATACAGTGTTCCGTCCGCTACCGCCTGTGATCAACGCAGCGATTGCTGCCCGTGCAGTGTATCCTGACGGTTCGCAGAAGTCTGAGTTCGTCATCAACGTGTCGACGCAGTTCATCACCGAAGCGCTGCCAATTCTACCCGTCGTCTTCTTTGAATCGCAAGCGATTTCACTGTCGTTCCGCTACCACCAAGTAGCGTCGCCTGCTGAATTCAAATTATCGGACGTTGCACCGCGCACAACGGCCGTGCACCGCGACATCCTAAATATTCTCGGCGAGCGGATGGTGTCGATGCCAGAGGCGTCGATTCGACTTCGTGGAACGGCTGATCCAACAACCGAGGGTGGCGACTGTGATCTTGCACGGAATCGTGCGCAAGCGGTGAAGAACTATCTGGTTCGTGTGTGGAAGATCGACGAATCACGCATCAACATTGAGTCGGGCGCAGGATCATGCGCACCCGAACGTCCAACACGTCAGCAGAGTGAATCCGGGTATTCCGAGAACCGTCGTGTCGAAGTCATTCCTTCCGACGTGCGACTTCTCGGCTCCGTTGCCAAGCGACGCTTCAATGAAGCACGCACAATCGATCCTCCAAAGATTGCCTTTGATCCAACTGGTACATCGCAGCAATACGTCACTGACTGGAGTTTGCAAGCGACATCGGGATCAACGGTCTTGTTCTCGCAGTCAGGCAAGGGTGTGCCAACAGAAATCACGCAGCCACTGACCACAGTTGTCGCTGATGCGATGCAGCATGCGAAGCCAATCGATGTGTCGCTGCGAATTGGTGGTATTCGAAACGCTGCCGCTTCGGCTACAACAACGATCCCGGTTCGTAAGGACACCGTGAGTACCGAACTCGAGCGACTCACCCTCACGTTGTTCGACATTGCAAGCGATCAGATTACACCGATCGCACAACAGCAGATCGCAACGTTCCTCGAGAACCTTCCTGCTGGATCGACGGTGATCGTGCGTGGATTTGCTGATATGTTGGGCAATGCCGAGTTCAACAAGAAGCTCTCGCAAAAGCGCGCTGATGCTGTATGCGGTGTAATCCGCAGTAATGTCAAGAAGCGCATTGAACTGCAGTGTAATGAGATCCGTACCGACCGATTCCCACCGGGCATCGATTCGTACGAGACTCCGGAAGAGCGATTCCTGAGCCGGACGGTACAGATTGAGGTAAAGCGCGGACGCTAACGGCGTCAGCGCTGCATGGCTGCGCGCTTAACGGGGCACGTGGTACCTGCTGGGTGATCGCACGAGCGATCGCAGGGCGTAACGTACACGCGTGGAATCGCCGTTGGAAACGACCCATGGAGTTTATCGAGAATGGTCGACTCCAGCGTGTAGAGCTCCTCGAGGCGATAGTCGTAGGGCATTACCAGATCAATCTCAATGAAGATGTCCTTCCCCGACTGACGTGTGTGAACACTCTTGAACTCACACATGCGGTCGTGGTTCTCTGCGATCACAGCAAGAATCTCGTACTGCATTTCATCGGGCAACGTGCGATCAAGTAACTGACGGAATGCCTCACGTCCGTGTCGGAGCGGCACCTTGAGTGCGATGACAATCAGTGCAACCGAGACAAGCGCGTCGAGCGTAGCACCGACCTTGTAGAATCCAGCAAGCTGCAGTCCTGCACTAATGATGAGTGACGCAAGTACGCCAAGCTCCATCCAAGAGTCGGTGCGCCACAATTCTGCGTCGTACTTGAGCATCGGCATGTGAAACCGATTCGCATATCGACGCAACAACCGTCCGGTCCACCGCATGATGAACAGCGATACCGTGCTCCACGCAATCGGGAACCATGATACTGGGTGTGTCTCGGGGTGCTGTACGAGTGCGACCGCCTGCGACAGCGTGTAGATACTCAGAGCGAACAGGAGGTTGGCGCTGAGAAGGATGGCAAGACTCTCATACTTGCCATATCCGTAGTTGAACGTCAGGTCTGGTCGGCGCATCGACTGTTGCACAGCGGCGAGGAACAACAGCGACGTGCTTATGTCAATCAATGCCAGGTAACCATTCGTCGTTACGATCAGCGAGTCTTCGATAACGCCGATGCCGATGGTCGTGAGCGCAAGGACGATGCACGCGAGCAATGAGACGAACGACGCATACTGCGGCGTATCGCGTCGCAATAGCTGTCGAAGAGCCTGAGTCATTACATCGCGAGATAGCATAGTCTCTGCGACTTACAAGCCGCGAAATGCCATGAAGTACTGCATGATCACGAGGACATAGGCTGATGCCAGGCCTGCTGTGAACACGATAGGGAAGATGATCCCTGCAAGCCCGCGTGATGGCGTGAGCATTGAAAACAACGATGCTCGATCAGCAACAGCTGCAAACTCTACCTCTTGTGGTGGGATCCCTCGTTGATTGGCTGCTGCGATGATCACCGACAGGCGGCGTTGCTCACGCATGTAGTCCAATCCCCAGACGGTCATGAGGATAAAGTAAATAACTGACTGACCTGACCGCAGCTCTGTATGGGTATCGATTGGCTGGAGGTAGATGACGATCCAGAACATACCCGCGAGGGCAAAGCACAGGCGAAGGAGACGACCGTAGGTGGTGCGCTGGCGCACGTATCGATCTGCAATGGTGTGGTGGAGCATCTGCGAAGTTACGGAGGACCATGTGTAGAGCCCTCAACGAAAACGCGCGCACCCGGAAGCCGAGTGCGCGCGTTGAAAACGCATATGTCAGGTGAGTGTTACTCTGCTGCTGCTTCTGGAGCTGCATCAGGTGTTACCTCTGGTGCTGCTTCTTCTGCAGGCGCTGGAGCTTCCTCGACAGCAGGTGCTGGCTCGTCAACAACGACTGGAGCCTTTGCTGCCTCAGCACGTGCCTTGTCGCGGTCTGCACGACGCTTCTTGAGACGCTCGTAGCGTGCAAGAGCTGTTGCCTTGTGTTGTGCTACCGCTGCATCGATCTCGGCTTCCGACTTACCCTTGAAGGCAAGGTGGCGGCGAAGGAGAACGCCTTCGCGGCTGAGGATCTGATGCACGATGTCTGTTGGCTGCGCACCAACGCCAAGCCAATAGAGGGCACGTGATACGTCGAGAACGACGTTCTTAGGTGTTGTCATTGGGTCGATGTACCCAACGCGTTCAATCGAAGCGCCGTCACGACGAGCGCGTCCGTCGATCGCTACGATGTCGTAGAATGGAGCCTTCTTACGACCGCGGCGACGCAAGCGGAGTTTAACCATGATGTCTCCTTAGGAAACAAAGGGTGAGAAATAGGTGAATCAGCGGCGTGTACCAAAAGGCGATTGCGGCAACTGACGGTTACCCATCATCTGTGCCATCTTACCCTTGGTCATATTCCGCATCATCTTTTGCATGTCTTCAAATTGCTTAATCAAACGGTTGACGTCCTGAATCGATGTGCCGCTACCCGTTGCGATACGCTTGCGACGGCTGCCATTGAGAAGGCGTGGATTGCCACGCTCTTCCTTTGTCATCGACAGGATGATGGCCTCGACACGTCCGAAGGCACGATCGTCAATCTGAACGTCGCGCAATGCACGGTCTACACCTGGGATCATTCCGAGCAGGTCACGGAGGTTGCCCATCTTCTTGATGAGCTTCATCTGATCGAGGAAGTCCTCGAACGTGAACTGGTTCTTCTTGAGCTTTTCTTCGAGGCGTTCAGCTTCCTTCTCGTCGATCTGCGCTTGCGCCTTCTCAACGAGTGTCACGATGTCGCCCATGCCAAGAATGCGTGAAGCAATACGTTCAGGGTAGAACGGCTCCAGGGCATCGATCTTTTCGCCAACACCGACATACTTGATCGGCTTGCCAACAACAGCGCGCAGCGAGAGTGCTGCACCGCCGCGTGTGTCGCCGTCGAGCTTCGTGAGAACAACACCTGTGAGTTCAAGACGCTCGTGGAAGGCCTGTGCCGTGTTTACGGCGTCCTGACCAGTCATTGCGTCGCACACGAAGAGTACCTCGTGTGGTGAGAGCAATGCCTTGAGGTCGGCAACTTCCTGCATCATCTCTTCGTCGATCGTCAAGCGACCGGCCGTGTCGACGATGACAATGTCGCGTCCGTACTTCTTGGCGTACTGCAGGGCCTCTGCTGCGATTTCGGCAGGCTTCGCGCCTTCCTTTGAGAACACAGGGAGGGACATCGATGCGCCGAGCGTCTTGAGCTGATCAACAGCCGCTGGACGGTAGATATCGCACGCTACGAGGAGAGGCTGCTTGCCCTTCTTTTTCAGACTAAAGGCAAGCTTGCCGCAAAACGTTGTTTTACCGGAACCCTGAAGGCCCGCAACCATGACGATTGTCGGTGCTTGCGGTGCCATCGTGAGGTCACTCTTCGACGAGCCCATGAGGGCTACCAGCTCATCATGGATGAGCTTGATCATCAGCTGTCCAGGTAGGACGTTGCCTTTGACCTCGAGACCGAGTGATTTCTCCTTGACGTCGTCAATGAACTTCTTGGTGACGCCAAAGTTGACGTCAGCATCAAGAAGTGCACGACGAACCTCCGTCAATGCTTCATTGACGTTGTCCTCAGTGAGCTTGTTCTGCCCACGGATGGCCTTGAGGGCGTACTCGAGTTTATCGCTTAGGGATTCAAACATTGTGGTTCTTAAAGAGAACCACAAAGATACGAATCATCGCTGAATGACAATCGGACGAAGGCCGATTGGTGTTGCAGCAGCGTCGATCGCACGGAGCGTGTATGTGCCTGATGGCAAACCACTTACGTTGATCGAGGCGCGAGCACCTGATCCGTCGGTAGTGAATTCGCCACGAGCAACAACTTCGCCAGTGAGGGCGACCAGCTGGTATGAGTGTGCCAGTGTGCCGGCAGCCGGGATCGAAATGTTGAGGCGCTCACGGGCAGGCACAGGTCCGAGAGTCCAGGCAGCTGACGCGTCAAGAAGCTCTTCAACGGATGTTGTACCCGGCTCAACTTCTTGCAGCGATGCGTTCACCGTACCATTCGGTTCGATGAGAATGATCTTGAACGCAGGGCCTGTCTGATTGGAATCTGGAACAAGGAAGCCCGACGCAAGCGCGAGAAATGCCTCGTTCTGTCCGCGCAGGTCGCAAACGTATCCGCGGATGCGCTTGCCGTCTTCACCGCTCACCCAGAGTGTGTCAATTGCTGGAGTAACGAGTGTGTACGTTGCTGCGGCATCGCCGTACGTCACGTTTGATGCATACGTAGTTGATGAGCTTGCAATCGTCACGCGAGGTGCATCTGTTGCGTAGTGTGCCGTGCGGACTGCTGTCTTGCCAGTCTCAGGAGATGCTTCAAGCGCCCCCTCGAGCACCGCTACCTGGAAGTTGATAGCTTTTCCGTTTGGATTGCGGCGGAACTTCGTGGAATCGAGGACGCCAGTGGCGATCAGTGAGTATGAGCGACCTGGACGAAGAGGGTCGAGCGTGATCGTACCAAGCGTGTCCTTGTAGCCAGTTGATGTCGCCGGAGCGATACCGAGAACGATTGGCGTGTTTGCAGGAACATTGGTGAAGCCTGTTGCCTTGCGGAACCCGACGTTGTCGAATGCCTTTGTTCCGTTGACATAGAGGTCGACGATGGCAGCTGTTGGATCTGCAGAGTTGTGAACGATCTGAACGCGGCTCGTTTGTGAGCCTGCAAGCAGTGGTGAACGCACAACGCGACCATCTTCAAGGACCGACAGCAGAGCCATCGTGTCCTTGCCACTGCCGTTCTCTGATGGTGTCTTGAAACCGCTTGTGACACACACGACAACCGAGCTGGCCAGTACGCCAAAGTCAACCGAGAATGAAGCGAGAGCCTTTGTCTTGTCGCCGGCCTTCGTAAAGTCTACAGTTACGGCCTTGCGATCCGTTGCTGCAACGGCCGTTGCATTTGCCGTGTAACCCATACCAGCTGCAGCAACCTTCGATCCACCGCGGAACCAGAAGTCGCCCGTCTCCATATCCGACACGCCGTGCACGAAGTACACACCCGTCTTATTCGGATCGGCTGTATACGGCACCACTTCGAAGCTTGTGATCTTGAGCGTGATTGGCTTGCTGTCGGGGTTAGCCACGTAGCCGGTCGTGTTCGACACGCCGTGCACCATTACCATGTAGCCCTTGTCCGCACCAGGAACAAACGTGAACTCAACCTTCGCCTCGCTGGCACTGATGCTGTTGCCAGGAGCAACGGCAAACGTGACGTCGAGATCGCCGAACACGGCGATAGAATTGAGATTGTTTGCCCCCTGAAATGGGATGTCTTCAACCTTGTTGACAATTCCAGCCTGCGTAACGTACAGGTCGGCCGTCGCAAACGCTGGGTCTGGACTGTTGTTCAGGAAGGTGAACAACGACAGTTGTGCCGATGCTGATGACCATGCAGTGACAAAGGCTGCTGCAACAATGAGGATGCGAAGACGCATAGGAACTTCTCCAGGTGAACAGGGCATAGATTTCATGATTCGAACTTGTAAGAATACAAAAGCGGGCTGAAAGTTTCAGGTTCGCCCCCTGAAGCGAGGCTGGAGAGCGTATAGCCAGTATTTTGCCGTATGATTCTTCAGCCGACAGATGAGAACATTGAACTCTGTGCGAAGGTTCTCCGCGACGGAGGCGTTGTGGGCATGCCGACAGAGACAGTGTACGGACTGGCGGCTTCAATCACGCGAGAGGACGCGCTCGAGCGCATTTTTTCGCTCAAGGGGCGTCCAGCCGACAATCCGCTGATCGTGCATGTTGCTTCGGTCGACGATGCCTGTGCGCTCACCGTTCCCGAATACCACGTGGCACTCCGTCGGGTTGCAGCAGCATTTTGGCCGGGTCCGGTAACCTGCGTGCTGCCTGCCGCCGGCACGGTCTCTCGTCACGTAACAGCAGGTCTAGCAACAGTTGCCGTGCGGATGCCACAGCATCCCGTGGCGTTGGCGCTCATTTCGGCCGCTGCTACGCCACTTGCTGCGCCAAGCGCTAATCGATCCGGACGCCCGAGTCCGACGACGGCACAACATGTGATCGACGACCTCGGCGAAGATCTCGATGTGCTCGACGGTGGGCCATGTGCTGTGGGTCTCGAGAGCACGGTACTTCGATTGTCGGATACAACATGTACAATTCTGCGGCCCGGCGCCGTCACGCGTGAGGATCTCTCGCGCGAGTTGGGGGTCGCCGTCGGGATTGCAATCCGCAGCGACGATCTTCGATCGTCACCTGGTACGCGGTATCGCCACTACGCTCCATCGTGTCCAGTGGTGTTATGTGGAAGCGAAGAAGAGATCCGGCAGCGCGCTGCAGCATCGGATATGCAGGTGATGGTGCTGTCAGAGCGAGCAATTCATGACCTGCCGTTACAGGTCGTGCCGGGCACACTCTCAGAGTCGTCGCTCTATGCGGAATTCCGCAGAGCCGACGATTTGCAACTCGGGGCCATTCTCGTACTTTGTGACAGTGCTGTGCAGGGACGGGAAGCGCTCGCGAATCGCCTGCGCAAGGCCGCATCAGCATCGGAGGAAAACATATGATCGAGTCGACGGTTGTCGTGCGAAATCGAGCAGGACTTCATACCCGTCCGGCCGCTATGGTCGTGAAGGTCGCCTCGCAGTTCTCCAGCGATATTTACCTGGTTCGCGATGGATTTAATATCAACGCGAAGAGTATCATCGGCGTGATGACGTTGGCCGCTGAGCAGGGATGTGAACTTGGAATCATCGTAGATGGTGCCGACGAGAACGAGGCACATGCTGCGATTGCAGAACTCTTTGCATCAGGTTTTGGAGAACAACTCTGAGTACCGTGATCCTCAAAGGGATAGCTGCATCGCCTGGCATTGCCATTGGCCGAGCATACACCATCACGACAGAGAGTCCAACGGTTGATCGTGAGGTGATCGCACCGGCAGATGTAGCGCAAGAAGTAGAACGGTTCCACGCTGCTCATCAGGTCACAACAGATGAACTCCGGCAGGCGATTACAACGGCTACGACGGAGTCTGCAACAGTTGCATCAATCCTTGAGTCGTATCTCCTTATTGCCAGTGATCCTGTGATCATTCAAGCAATCGTGCAACGAATTCAGCAAGGTGCATCGGCAGAGGCCGCCGTTGTCGATGAATTCGATGTTCACAAGACGTTTCTCTACAGCGCACGCGATCAATTGCTTCGTGAACGTGTGCAGGATTTCGAGCATGTGGTAGAACGCATTGTTGCGGCACTCCGCAATCGGACGTTGACGCATGAGCTACGTCCCGACAGCATTGTTGTGGCTGGCTCGATTACTCCACACGAGATGCTCTTTTTCAAGCGCATGGCAACGCTCGGTGTGGTGACAGAAGTCGGTGGCGTTACGTCGCATGCATGCATTCTTGCGCGCGACTTTGAACTGCCCGCAGTGATCGGCATTCGTAATGCCACCGAGGTGATTCACGACGGCGATGAGATTATCGTTGACGGATACACGGGGCTCGTGGTGGTTCGTCCCGATGATGCGACACTGCAATCATACAGGGCGCGTGCATCGGAGCGCTCACATGAACGCGCCGAACGTCTGGCATTAGTCGAGGCTCCACCCGTAACGCACGATGGCGAGCATGTGGTCCTTCGAGCGAATATTGATTCTGCGGCCGACATGCAGACTGCGCGTGCAATTGGATGCGACGGTGCCGGACTGGTGCGCACCGAGACGATGCTCGTTTCGTTCGGACGGTATCCAACGGCGGATGAACAGTACGCTTGGTACACAAAGATTGTGGAGCAAGCAGGCGATGCGGTCGTGACCTTCCGTGCATTTGACGTCGGTAGCGATAAGTACCGCGAGGGCATTCCGCATCATGAGGAGAATCCAGCTCTTGGATTGCGCGGCATTCGATTCCTTCTCTATCGTCCAGACATCTTCGAACAGCAGATTGAGGCTATCCTTCGCGCGGCCGTTCATGGTAACGTGCGGTGCATGTTGCCAATGATCTCATCTGTTGAAGAATTGGAGATGGCACGCCGCATTATTGATCGAACAATATCTTCTCTCTCCCGTCGTGGTGTGCCAATGAATGCTCACATCCCGATAGGCGTGATGATTGAAACACCAGCAGCAGCACTTCTTGCGGGAACGTTCGCCGAACGGGTTGACTTCATGTCGCTCGGAACGAATGACCTAGCGCAGTACACGCTTGCAACCGATCGCACAAATGAGTTGGTTGCCGATATCTTCGATGCAATGCATCCAGCTGTGGTGCAGTTGATCGCTGTCACTGTTCGTGCGGCGCAGAATGCTGGTATCCCGGTGAGCATCTGTGGCGAACTTGCAGGTCATGCAGCTGCAACGGAGCTCCTTCTTGGACTTGGTATCCGTGAACTCAGCGTTGCGCCGTCACTGGCATTAGAACTCAAACATCGGATTCGTATGGCTGATAGTGTTGCATGTGCAGAGGCTGTCAAGCAAGTTCTTACCTGTACGTCAACGACGGAGGTATACGCCATCTTGCAGACTCTGCAGTCGAACAATCATGGAGGCGCCTCATTGTGAAGCGCGTCCTTGCTGTTCTGCTTGCCATTCATCTGCTGCTCCCAACACTTCTGTCTGCATCGGAAGACCCACGAATCATTCGGCGTGTATACATCGATCGCCGCGACATCTTTGACCCCTCGACAAACGAGTGGTTCTTTGCCGGGTCCTTTGTCAATGCACTCCACACAACAACACAGTTTGATGTGATTGAGGATGAGCTGCTCTTCGCAGCTGGTGATGATCTCGACACAACCGTGCTTCAGGAAACAGAACGTAATCTTCGCCGCATCGGCGTTTTTGCATCTGTGTCGATAACGACTCGTGATGTTGGCGCGGACAGTGTCGACGTGATTGTGTTCACGCAGGATCGACTCTCGCTGCGTCCTGCAGCATTGCTTGGTACTGGTGGTGGGATTACCAACATTGGTGCCAAGCTCGAAGAGATCAATCTCTTCGGTAACGGAACCCAGGCGATGATCTACGGACTGTACCGCACAGAGAACGCCATCGGCTGGGAGGGAATGGCGCAGCTCACGCAGCGACGTTTGTTTGGATCCGATGTGAATTTGATTGCAGCGCTTCGAGCAAACGCCGTGCGCACAGATCAAATGCTGCAAGTCACGCAACCATTCCGAACGATGTCGACACCTTGGGCATTCAGTCTTGGCGTGTGGAATGCATTCGGTAGTGACTTCGACTACCGATCTGATCCTGCGCAACGCACATTGTTGCCGTTTCACGATCGCGAAATTGTTGGTTGGTTGTCGCAGGCCTCAGGTGAGCGGGATCGCTTGTTCACAAGCGTCAGTATTCGCCTCTCCGATGTGCAGCGCGTGGTTCCTTCGTCACGACAAGCATTTGATAACACGGGTCATGTTCTCGTGTCTTTCTCGTCGATTACACAGAAGTATCATCGCAGTCGCTTCCTCGACGGATATGAAACCGAAGATGTACCTGAAGGGGCATGGGGCTCAGCAATCATTGGACGTGTGTTCTCTCTTGGCAATGGCGGACAGACCTTCTGGTACCTGGGCGGACAGGCAGAACAATCACGCTATGTATCATCGTCGCTCTACCTTCATGGTCGCATCCAAGCCGGTACAGGCTTCGGAGATCGACGTGCACGGTATACCTATCTCGAAATCAATGGTCTCGGACATTTGAAGTTCTCCGAGCACTTTGTTGCAACAGCGCGAATACGCTCGCAGACAAGTTGGAATTGGACAGCCTTCCGTCAGCTTGTGCTCGACTTTGAAACCGGTCTGCGTGGCTATGTGGCCAATGGTATCAGTGGTGAGAATCGCATCTTCACAAACTCGGAACTGCGATGGTTCCCCGGCTGGAAAACGTGGATACTCGGTTGGAGTGCCGTAGCGTTTTATGATAACGGTACCGTCTGGGCGCAAGGTGATCCACTATCATCAACGCGCTTCCACCATGCCGTCGGACTTGGTCTACGCATCCATAATCTCAAGGCTGCAGGCGACGATGCTGTGTTCCGTTTCGACCTCGCATACAACATGGACACTGGCAAAATTGCCGGACTCATCTTTAATGTTCGTCAGGCATTCTCTGCCTTCAGCTCCCACCAGTATCGCGCTCCTGATGTTCTCGGACGTGATATTGATCTCCAATAAATCGAGGATTCACCGGCATGATTGATATCGCATCGACCATCGACCACACCGTACTCAAACCAGACTCAACCGCACAGAATGTTGATGTGCTCTGCGCAGAGGCAGCACAATATCACTTCGCAAGTGTCTGCATTCTGCCGTGGCATGTCGCACGAGCTGCAACGTTACTCGAGGGTACGGGCGTAGCAGTTTGCACGGTAGTCGGTTTTCCTCTGGGAGCCACTGTAACCTCTGCTAAAGTCGCAGAGACAGTGACTGCGATCAATAATGGTGCTCGTGAGATCGACATGGTGGCATCGATCACGGCACTAAAGAGTGGCATGCATGATGCAGTACTCGAGGACATTCGAACAGTGACGCAGGTGAGTCACGATCACGGCGCGATCGTGAAGGTGATTATCGAAACATGCCTGCTGACGCACGAAGAAAAGCGTCGCATGTGCTCAATCGTGACGCAAGCCGGTGCAGACTTCATCAAGACATCGACGGGCTTCTCGACAGGAGGGGCAACACTCGAAGATGTGCGTTTGCTCCGCGAACTCGTCGGTCCAGCCGTAAGTGTGAAGGCAAGCGGCGGTATTCGCGACCGGGCAACGGCGCTCGCTATGATCGAGGCTGGCGCCGATCGTATTGGCACAAGTAGCGGCGTGGTGATCGTAAGCTAAACGAAGGCGACCGGGGTGATTTGGAATTGTGTGTTGTAACACATAAGTTGCACGTTCTACTATCAAACACATTCAATCACTCGAAGGAGAATACCATGGCTACATGGAGTGTCGATCCAGCCCACTCAGAAGTTCAGTTCAAGGTAAAGCACCTGATGATCAACACGGTGACGGGCGATTTCGGCTCGTATCGCGTTGATGTCGAGAGCACAGCAGATGATTTCAGCGATGCATCTGTGCGCTTTGAGGCTGACATTGCAAGCATCAACACAAAGAACGAGATGCGCGACAATCACTTGAAGAGCGACGATTTCTTCAGCGCAGAGAAATTCCCGGTGATGACGTTTGTTGGCAAGGGCATCGCAACGAATGGCGGGAAGCGCCAGATTTCGGGCGACCTGACAATCCGCGACGTTACGCGACCAGTGACACTGGACGTTGAATACGGTGGTCAGATGGTTGACTTCTACGGCAACACAAAGGCCGGTTTCGAAATTACAGGTCAACTCAACCGTCAAGACTTTGGTCTGACATGGGGTGCAGTCACGGAAGCCGGCGGCGTCGTTGTCTCCGACACCGTAAAGCTTGCCCTCAACATTCAGCTTCAAAAGAACGCCTAACAAGGTTCTGTATGCAACGCCCCATTCGCATCATCACGCATTCGCTCATGACAGGTGTCGGTCCACTTCGTGTGGCCCAACCATTGCCCGTGCATGCCTTGCGGAATGTCGACCCATTCATCCTGCTCCATCACGCAGGACCGCAGACATTTGAAGCGGGTGGGGCGGTGCATCGTATTGATCCACACCCACATCGCGGATTCGAGCCGGTGACCTTCGTCTACAAGGGGAGCGTGCTGCACCGCGACTCGCTTGGCAACGAGGGAACGATTCAAGCCGGTGAAGTACAGTGGATCACCAGTGGTAGTGGCATCATACATAGCGAGGGTCCAACTGCCGAGCTTCAACAGGCAGGGGGCGAACTCGAGTTGATTCAGCTCTGGGTTAATCTCCCAGCATCGAAGAAGATGATGACGCCAGTCTACCAAGAGCTTCGTCGAGAGCAGATGACCAAGCTTACGGTGCTTGATGGAGCGCTTGATCTTGAATTGGTATCTGGATCGTACCTCGATCATCATGGGCCTGCCGCTACCCAATCACCAGTGCTTACCGCGATGGGACACTTCCGTGCGGCACCTGCGGCATCTGTTGTTGCGCCTGCCTACGAACAGTTCGCGATCTACGTGCTAAACGGACAGCTCCGTATCAACGGTGAGCATGTTGTAGAGCGTCACTCACTCGTAGTCTTCGATCCTCAGGGCGACACGATCGACATTGAGCCATTAACCGATGGCTCGCTGTTGCTGCTTGCCGGCGAGCCCCTTCGCGAACCAGTCGCGATGTACGGTCCGTTCGTCATGAATACAGAGCAGGAGCTCCATGAAGCACTGCATGACTATTCCATCGGGAAGTTCGGCGTGCTGAACGACTAATCCGGGGAGCGACGCGATCAGCGCATTACAACGAGCGTGTGCGCAGAGAGAATGCCGTCGACTGAGATCGTGAGTGCATACACTCCTTCGGCAAGATCCGACGTAGCGCAGCGCATACTGCTGCGCATCCGTGCTGAACCACACGTGGTACTGCGACCCAGCAGATCTGTTGCTGTGACAACCAGATCATGCTCATCCGTATCAGACAGTGCAACAACGAAGTGCTCGCGTGCAGGCTGGGGTGCAATCGTAACGGCTGGTATCGCATTGAATGTAACCAATCGCTTACGGCGCGTAGCACAGACATCATCGATGATGATGGAACCGTTATCGTAACTCACTGGCGATTCGAACGCATCCCACACCATACCCGGGCTCTGCACAAAGCGAACAGGTACAGAGTCAACACGCGAGAGCAGTGGTGTTATGGGTATACGCGCAAGTGTATCGCTACGATTCCACGTGCCACGAATACGCACAATCAGGTCATCGCCCTGCAGCGTGGTGGTCCAGGTGGTTGACGCATCGCTACCCGCACGCACGGCACATTCCTGTGCCGAACACCGAATCTGTACCGAGTAGGATGTTGCAATCGATGTATCGATTGAGGGCGGAGTCCTGACGAGTATCGGCATCAACGTGACCACATCAACGGCACCGCGCAAGTCGGGCATCACGAGGTGTGTCTGTGTCGATGCCGTCGTGGAAAGGATTGTTGTCGCCGTTCGCACACACGGTGAGTCAATCAGAACCGTGATGCTATCGATGAACGTACCGACGCGTTGTGTTACTTCGACATTCACGATAAGCGCCTCACCTGGCTGAAGCATTGTCGGGACTTGTGGTTGTGTGCTGCTGATGCGGAACGGGGCTTGTGGTGTATAAACTGCTGCCACTCGCAGAGGAGCACTTCCTGCATTGCGATACGTTGCCTGCAACGTTTGGCGGCGTCCGATTACCGACTCGGTGTAGATGAGTGAGTCGGTCGCATCCAGCGATAGATCTGTGGCAACACCCGTGATAGAGATTGTTACAACAGTATCACATGGCATGAGTCGCATCTGCACCGTTGCAGTGTAGACGCCTACGGCAGTGGGATCAACGCGACATTCAATGCTGCGACGATCGCGGAATGTGGTACCAGGAAGTACATCGCACGCAACCGGACCACCAGTCCATACGCTATCAATCGTCCAAGCGGTTGTGTCGTCGCAGATGAGTTCAGCAAACACGAGCGCTGACGAATCACGGCACAGGACAATCTCTGGTGCAATCAGGGACGTAGTCGCTTGCACGCGTGGATGCAACACGTCGCCGTCGATGTCAACCCACATCGTATCGATGCAGGCATCAATACGACCAACAAAGCCCAGTCGACCGCTTCCGCGCGGTGCAGTTGGACGCCAGCGGATGGAGACAGTTGTTGGTGTTGAATCGCGTGGCGTGAATGGAGTCGTGGTCAGACATTGCACATCACCCTCGGCAATCACCTCGACGATGCGCAAGCCTCCCGTCGGGAACGTCAGGTCAATCGTTGTATCGATCTCTACCGATCGACACGCAAGGACTGGCTGCAGGGTGATGCGTGACGGAGAAACGCCAAATGATGCCTCACCTCGAGTAACAGTGAACGAGGTAACGAGCGTTGTGTCGCACGGCGTAATGTCGGCTTCAACGTTGAAGCTCAGCGACGAAAGCGTTGTTGGCAGATCGATAGCTACCGGGATGCGGAGCTTTTCACCCGGACCAATATCAACTGGCAGTGCAATGGTGATCACGGCACCCGCCGAACGTGAACGCACAGCTCGCACCGTCGCCGGCTTTGCCGAGTTGTTCGTCAGCCAGAGTGCATCTTCGATACGCTGCGAGCAACCCGGCGCTGTTCTGTCGATTGCTGGGAACTCCAAACTCCAGCCACGATCAACAGTGATCATACACGTGTCTTCACGCACACATCCTCGTTCATCGGTAACACGGATGATGTACCGTTGCGACGTGGTAGCAACAAATCCGTAGTCCAGTGTCGAGTTCACAACACGTCCATCCTCGCGTATCCATTGTACGCGATTGTACGCCCCCTGCGCAAGAGCTCGCAGTGAAAGGGGCGACCCAGGACACACAATTGTATCGCGTGGTGCTGTCACGCTGATGTTCGGAAGCTGACCAATGTTCTCGGGAATCACAACATTGAGCGCAGTTTGTCCGGCACTGCCTGGTGTTGCGCGATTGATCTTCTCGGCTTCAACTGTGCGTTGTACGTTCAGTCCACAGGCACCTCCTGGAACCGCATAGGACAGACCACCACCGATACCTGCACCAGAGAAGAGGAATACACCACCAGCGCCACCAGCACCGTTGCCGTGAATTGCGCCAGTGCGCACGTTGCCACCAGCACCGCCGCTGGCCAAGACGGTAAGACCGCGCTGGATCTGCGTTGTCGAGAGGTAGACGGTGCCACCTGCTCCACCACCGCCGGCGCCGTCGTTGCCTGCATCTGCTGCTGTTGTTCCAGAAGCGCTAATTCGGCGGGCCATACCGGTGATAGACGGACAGCGGATGATGACAATCCCACCGCCGTTACCACCTGCTGTGCCAACGTTATTATTCGTGTGTCCAGCACCACCGCCGCCGCCGAGGAGGAGTCGAGGATACCCGTTAATGATTGGCTGCACAGACAAGCCGCCCAGTCCACCATTTTCGAAATACCTCCCACACCCCTCGTATTGGGCACCGCCCATACCACCAACACCGCCATTGCCACCGCCACCACCTCCAGCGTTGTGATCACATCCACCGCCACCACCTGTGAAGAGTGGTGCACGACCAGATATCTGGGTGGAGATTGGGTCGACATATGTTTCACCCTTCATCGCAGCTGCTGGAGAGTTCACAACACCATCAGCAACGAGCGTCGAGCACGCAACAGATCCATTCCATGTGCGCCCCCCACGAAATCCAATTCCATCGGCAACGATGTCGGCTTGCAGCATGAGAGACGTGCGTACATCAAATGCGATCACGCCACCAGTGCGACCATCCCAGGGCTTGCCCATCACGTTCATTGTGGCAACGGCTTCGTCGTACACAGGGACGCGTACGCATTGCACCGCACCGGAGACATCATATCGATGAATCAGTGGGTGAACGGTCGTGATTACAGTGCCGATAATCGTATCGATGACGGCGTACTCGGTAAGCCCGACTGCTTGCGTGGCATACGTGCCACTGATGACCGGACCCTTCATTTGCATCACTAGGATGCGGTCGCCAGTGCCAAAGCCCTCGGTTGTATCGAGCGTGATGTACGAACGACAGTCAACGGTTTGCACGGCAGTGACGCGTGCGTAGGAATTCACGATTCCACCTATCGGGGTCTGCGCGCGAAGAGCTACCACCATCAGAATGGTGGATGCGATCACTACTATCGCTCTCCGAAGTTGCACCATGCCCTGTTCCTTGCAGGTGGGGGTTACCGAAGCGCTACAATCTATGCATCAGCCGGTGGCTTTTCCGACAGCTGCAGTCCCTCTGAGCGTTGCACCACATAGTCGATCTCCCAGTCGCTCTTGAAGAGGACCGCTGCACGACCTTGGTCGTCGTGTACCACAGGGGCATTCGTCGACGGACGCACATCTCCGATGATCCAACGTGTTCGGGTGTATGGCAGGCGCTCGAGACGAACCTGCTCGTTGTATTCGTTTTCCATCCGCCACGCAAAGAGCTCCATCTGGAGTTCACCGACAACACCGACAAGGGGAACGGGGCTCCCATCCGCCTCAGTGAAGATCTGGATGACGCCTTCTTCGCGAAGCTGATCGATGCCCTTACGGAAGGACTTTGAGAACGAGCCCATTGCAGGCCATACCTTCGCGAAGATCTCGGGTGCAAAGCGCGGGAAGGAGGGGATCGTGGCGTTTGACCGCTCTGTGATCGTATCGCCAACCTGGAACAGACCAGGATTGGTAAGACCAATCACATCGCCTGGATATGCCACGTCGATGATCTTACGTTCACGTCCGAAGATCTCAAACGGATACGTCAACTTTGTCTCTCGACCCGATCGTGGGTGATGTGCCGACATGCCGCGCTCAAACGTCCCGCTGACGATGCGTAGGAACGAGATGCGATCGCGATGCGCCTTGTTCATGTTCGCTTGCACCTTGTACACAAACCCAACGAACTCGTCGCTCGATGGTTCGATCATGCCGGTTGACATCTTAAACGGCTGTGGTGTTGGTGCGAGTTCGAGAATCGCCTGAAGGAAGTGCTCGATACCGAAGTTGGTAATTGCCGAACCCCAGTACACCGGTGTGCATTGCTCGTTGAGGTATGCTTCGCGATCGAACGTTGGGATCACATGGTCAACAAACTCGAGGTCTTCGAGGAGTTTATCGTGCGCAGCTTCACCGATGGCGGAGCGCAACTCAGCACCTCGAATGTCGCCAATCGACACTGGAGCTTTATAGCGATTGCCAACCGTGCGCTCGAAGGCATACAACGTTTGGTCTGTGCGGTCGAAGATTCCACGGAAGTCCGGACCGTTTCCAATCGGCCACGTCCGTGGAATCGCAGTGATGCCGAGTGTTTGCTCGACTTCATCGAGAAGTTCGAGTGGATCGCGTGACGGGCGATCCATCTTGTTCATGAGCGTGATGATGGGTATGCCGCGATCGCGACAGACCTTGAAGAGCTTCAGCGTCTGTTCCTGTACACCACGACCAGCGTCGAGAAGCATGATGGCTGAATCAACAGCCATCAGTGTTCGATACGTGTCTTCCGAGAAATCCTGGTGACCTGGTGTGTCGAGAATGTTGAGCAGTAGACCGTTGTAGTCCACGCGCATGGCACTCGATGAAACCGAGATGCCACGCTGCTGTTCAATCTCCATCCAGTCGGACGTTGTCGACTGGTGTTTACCACCGGTCACAGCTCCTGCTTGGTGAATGGCACCAGAATACAGCAGGAGCTTTTCCGTGAGTGTTGTCTTGCCGGCATCCGGGTGGCTGATAATTGCCACCGTTCGCCGACGGTTGATTTCGGAAGTGAGGTCGGACATAGCCGACAAAGTTACGGCTTGCCGGGGCGCAGTGGCGACTTTTCCTCAACCTTCTTGGTCACGCTGAAGAGAATGGATGCGCCAATACGGAGCGGCGAAACGCTCCAGGACGCGTCGGACACCAGGTTGGTGAACATCGGAGCATAGCTGATTTCCGGGACCAGGTGCAGCGTCTTCGATGCGTTCATCGGCAGCATGTAGCGCAGACCAATCACGGCGCCCACCTGGAACGCGCTCGTATTGGGTAGATCGCCGCTGGTAGCATTGCGGACAGTTGTTCCATCCTCAAAGCGAACTGGCTTGGTTGGATCTGTCAGTCGCTCGTCTTGCGAATACGTCGCCGAGAGTACTGTGCCAACGCGCAAACCGGCCAGGATCTGAAGTCCACCACCAACACGATAGGCTGCAACGGGTTCAACAAACACAAAACCCTGCGAGGTCTCGAGTGTGTGGCGAAGGGTTGTCGACTCTGTCGTGTTACCAACGCGAACCGTCGTTGGCTCGTCTGTGGTGAACGTGGTTGATGCTGATTGAAACAGCACGCGGGTTGAGAGTTCAAGCGAGGATGACAACGGCAGTTCGAGAACTCCGCCGAGCAGGATGCCACTGCCAGATGTTGACGCATACGAGGCACAACACGTTGGAACAGTTGGCAGGGTAAAGCCGGGCGTACCATTTAGCATGATGCCATAGGCACCGGTGAGGCCGACCGAAAACTGACGTTCTTCAACCATTGCTGGAGGCGGCTCAGGCGCCTTCGTCGGTTCTGGACGAGGTTGAGTCATTGTCTCCTGCGCAACAGCGGCACTAAATGAACCACAGAACAACGCGAGGGCGAGGGCAATACGTGAGATCTTCATGCGATGTGGTCCTTATGATCAGCGTTGAATGACGACGGAGTTCTTGAACGTAGAACCCAGCGCTTGTGTGGTGAGGAGATACAGACCTGAACCCAGCGTGCGGACGTTGACGACGGTTTGACCGATTCCAGAGGCATCGGGCGTGATCGTACCCGAGGCGACTTCGGCTCCAACGTAATTCGACAGCGTCCATGATACCGGAGCTGTACCAGCGCCACGGACAGCGATCGTGAGATCAGTCGAAGCAGGTATTGGGAACACCTGGATGCCAAAGCCTTCACGCTCCGGACGGATGAAGCGGTCGCCACCAGCGTTGCAGATATCGGTAAGAACAACCTTGCCGTCGCGTGTGGTGACGGTCGCTGTTGGGCCAGTCGTCCACGTAAAGTCTGTCAGCGTCAGCATCGTCATCTCGGCAGTACCAAGAACGGCGGTGAAGTTCAATGTGTAGATCGTACCAACGGAGTCGGCTCCGCGCGTGCCTGCGATATCAATCGTGCACGGCGTGAGTTGTCCAGCCTGATAGCAGTCCGGTGTGCTTGTCCCCGATCCGACGACAACGAGTGGATTGTAGGTGACCTTCGCAGTCCACGAGCGCAGGTTGTTGGCGTTCAGTCCGTCGGATGAAACGATGCGAATCGGCACCGTGAAGATGTCGCCAGTCTTGACGGCCACCGAGTCGATAGCGATAAGGCTCGAAGCAGGACGCGTAGTCTCACACGTGCCCGTGAATGATGTCGTCGCACTCAACGCACATGGACGGATAACAGTGGCTGCGATCGTATCGACAATCGAAGCACGTCCTCCGCAGTTGACACGATAGTCTACTTCGACAACGGCGCCAGGCAGAAGTTCGATAATACCTGATGGACGCGATGCCATGATAAACGCGTTCGGCGTCAGTGAGACCACCGATACGAGAAGTGTATCGGTGCCGTCATTCACGAAGCGCGTCGTTCCATTCGCGTTGCCAGGCACCGCACCGAGCGCAATCATTGGATTCTCCGCGCGGAGTGATGGTGTCGTCTTGACACCACTCAAGCGAATCACTTGACGAACATCGCATGGTTGGAACACAATAACGATGCTATCGCTAAGCACGCCATCAACGGTTGGCGTCCACGTTACGTCGAACTCCACGCGCTGTCCAGGGGCAAGCGCTTGGTTGTTCGAGAGCGTCGTTGTGATCGTCTGCGACGTTGTCACAGAAACAACCGATGCAGTTCCTGTGCCGTCGAAGGTGACAAAGCCCTTGCGTGTGACAGATGTCGCTGGTGTGCATCCAGAAAGCTCACCGAACTCAATCTGTGGTGATGTGCTAAATGCTAAGCCGTTCTTCACTGCACGCACGCGCATCGGAATGCTGACGTTGCAAGGTTGCACAATGGCAGTACCGTTTACATCGAAGTTGCCAGCGGAAGGAGGGCGGACGGTGCATGTCACAGTTACGCTGGACTTTGCTGGAATCCGAATGGTGCCACCAGGCGTGAAGATGACGGAGGCACCCGGAGGGAAGGTGAATGTGATTTCAACAGGAGAGGTGTTTTCAATTGTCAGAGTGGTGTCGCGCTCAACCTCACAACCCGTCAGTGTACCAATGTCGAGATCCGACCACGAGAGATTTACCGTGACATCAGATGAGATCGCATTGAGATTGACACGGAGCGTGTCGGAGCATGTGCCTGCTGTATACGGGAACTTCGCGACCTCTGTGAAAGTGCCCGTTGTTGTTGGATCGTACTGGAACACAACTACTTGTTGTTGGTTCGGCTGCAATGTGACGGTCGACGTTGGAGAAACAATCGAGAATGGTGCGACTGCCGATCCTGGCAAGAGTGTGATCACATCGTTGCCGTTGTTACGAATCACAGTAGAGTCGCGCTTTGCCGTCTGATTGCACTTGACGTCGGCTCCGAAGCTCACCGTGCCTGGAATTGCTGTGGCCTTCACAGCAGCCTTCGTCACGCGGTAGTTATACTTCGCTACCCAGTTACATGGGAGACCGCCAAGCGTGAACGATCCATTGATCGTGCCGGCTGTGGCCGGTGCAATACGGACACGCAGTGCCTTGCCGTCAAGTGGGGCAATAACAATCGGCGCTGCGAGTGATGTTACAAGGCTGATGCGCGGATCGTCTGGAGTGAATGTTGTGATACGAATCTCTTGCGGTCCAGGGTTCTCGATGGTAATGTCGGCCTCGCCTGCACTTGTGCAAGCATCAAGGTTCCCAAAGTCGACAAGTGCAGGGCTGGTAAGGGGCTTTGGATTGACGATCGTAACCTTGATTGTATCCTTTGCGGAGCACCCTGCAGAATCCGTCAGTGTGACTTCGTAGTCTGCATTGCCTGATGGGTTCACGTTCGGCGTGCGAAGTGTGTCGTTGTCAATCGCAGGTAGACCAGCACCGATGCGGCGCCACTTGTACTTGTATGGCGGTGTTCCGCCGCTACCTGTTGCGCCGATCTGAATAAGCGTATTGATGCATCCGGTTGTGTCGTTCCCAGCACGCACGGACGGTTTTGGATTCGAACCAATCACGATGGTGTCGCGGTAACGACATCCGTCGGTTGTTGTACACACAACCCAGTATGTGCCGGCTTGTGTGACATTAATGTTGCGCGTGGCAGCACCAGTCGACCAGAGATATGATGCAAACCCAGCAGGACCAACGAGCTGACGCGAATCGACATCACAGAGCGTTGATGGTCCGTTTGGCTGAATCGTGACCACCGAGTCGCGACAGTTGCTGAAGTACGACACAAAGCCATTGAAGCGAAGTGTGTCTTTATCGAGTGCTGATGAATCTTGGTACGCCCCAGGTGTGGTGGCCATGCGATACGAATTCACACGACCCAAGAACACGACGTATGCGTTCTTCTCACACGAAACATCGACAAGAAGGTCGCTGCCATAGTCTGTGTTTGGCGGTGGAGCTGGTCCGCCAACTGGAGGAACAGGTGGATTGTCTTGCGATGGGGAACCATAGTACGAGCCATAGAGCACGGCTGTTCCACCTGGATTCATCTGGCCAATGAGACCATCAAATCCTCCACCGACAACGTTCAACGTTTTTTGAATGGCGTCGTTTGTCACAGGTGGATTCGTCGAGCGCGTATAGCCTGCAACCCAAATGTTGTTGCTCTTGTCAACAGACACGCCGTACAGTCCATCAAGCGAGTCGCCGCCGTAGTAGGTCGACCATGCCACTGCGCCAGCTGGCGTGTACTTGCGGATGTAGCCATCCGAGAAGCCTGTACGCGCGGCTTTGTATGGTGTGACGGTCGGGAAGTCGTTGCCGAGTGTCTGGCCAACAACGATTACAGCACCGGTGCTATCGATTGCGATGTCGTTGATCTCGTCAAGATTCGATGTTCCGAACATCGTTGCCCAAACACGACCGGCCGTCGGGTTGAACTTGACAACCACGGCATCTTCGATGGCCTTAAACGTCGTGCCGTCCGTTACCGGGAACTCTGCGTTCTGCGTAAGACCCGTTGCGACGACATTGCCTTGCGGGTCGAAGGCGATGCGTCCGCTCACTTCCAGTTCATCGCTTCCGTAGAACACCAGATAGTCGTTTTGCCAGCGATTTGCTGGCGTTGTCTTCGGCTTTACAACACTGATGAAGATGTCGGTGTTGTTGAAGGTGCCGAGCGTCTTCTTCCATGGTGCGTTGCCGGTGTTGCCACCAAACGACGGACTGCGTGTGTATCCAACAACTGCAATGCGCGTTGCGTTTACAGCGATGCCGGTGAGCACATCGGCCTCGCGACCCGAATACTGCCAGCTGTCGGACCATGCGCCGTTGGCATCGAGGGACAGAACAACGCCGTCGGTGCCCTGAACGCTGTCAACTGGGTATGCATTCGATCCGACCTCCATGTTTGGAAGGTCTTTGGAATTCGACTGGCCGCAAGCCCAGATCACACCCTTGGCATCGGTCGTAACATCAAACAGCTTGTCGTTGAGTGAGCCACCGTAGTATGTATGCCACAGGAATGTGCCGAATTCGTTGAACTTGGCAACAAAACCATCGGTGTTCGCCTTGAGTCGACGCTGCAGTACGCCCGGTACGCTCGGCATGTTCGTCGCTGTGGTCGAGCCGGCGATAATGACGTTGCCAAGCGGGTCGAGCGTGGAGCGAAACTCGTCGATGCTCTGGTTGAAGCCGTAGTATGTGGCCCAGACACGCTGAGGGTCGACGATCAGGGTTGTTGTGTTGTCGTATGCGCCGATATCGAA
This sequence comes from uncultured Melioribacter sp., assembly GCA_964432155.1. GTDB lineage: Bacteria > Bacteroidota > Ignavibacteria > Kapaibacteriales > Kapaibacteriaceae > UBA10438. The sequence goes on from CAYSMF010000003.1 coordinate 158,996, forward strand.
GCGGACAGATTGTCCAGAGATGGCAAACGCCGACGGCACCACTGTGCCTGGTCGACCGTCTGAAGGCGATGTGAAAACGTATGGTGCGCGCTCTCCGATCGTACCGAGCGGCGTGGCAATAGAGAAGTCGCCATTCTCGTGCAGTGTCGGCTGGTTACCTCCATCATAGACGAAGGCGATGCGCCGTGGATCAGCACCAGGGTGGACGACAAAGTCGTACTTCACACCTTGGAGCGTCAGATACATGCGCAGGTCGATGCCCGGCCATACATCGCGATACGTAAGTGTCGAGTGGAGTCGCGCTGAAGCCCCCTGCACTGGCATCCCAGCAAGGATGTAGCGCACAGTTCCAGGTATCGGCTGGCTGCGTTCGAGGCGTGCCGAAGGGTTGCTTCCGATGAGTCGCATATCGACGCGGAATTCTTCGACGTCGTAGCTGCGCTCAAACCGCCGCTGTGAAGTATCAGCATGCAGGCGTGAGAGTGCGATGTGCAGTCCCGTTGGATGCACGTAGGCTGTCGCGCCGGGCAGACTTACTGTTGCGTCAACATACGCTGCAGTACGTCCGTCGCTGAATCGCGCCTGACCGACATTCTCGACAAACGCAGGTGGCATTGTCGACTGCGCCTTCCGGGACGGGGAAACGCCAGCAAACGAGGTAAGTGTCGCAAGTGCAAATACTGCTGCAGCGACGAGGGTGGTGAGCACAGACTGCATAGAAACTCCGAATTCAAGACACGGGCTAAGTGGCTAGAATACGGCCAATCTCTGACTCGACAAAGCATATCGGCAGTGGACTTTCCGTATCATTGAGGGTTGATTTGCCCCTTTGCCATTGATCTACCTGTCTACGCATGACAACGATTGAAACGCTGTCGAGCGTCAACGGACGCGCTATCCTCCGGGATATCTATCTCGAGCTCCGCTTTGAGCGTCAACTGAGTGCCCTAAGTGCATTGCGATCCATGTGGTCGATTTGCACCAAGGAGCGCGAGCTGATTCGCACCACCAAACGTGATGTTGTGGTGTTGCATCCACTGGGTATGCTCTCGGGCACAGCCCTCTGGATGCAGGAGATCGTCAGTCGGTACTTCTATGCACCCATCAACGCATTCGTGTACTTCGGCGCAGCTTTGTTGCTTGTTGCTGTTGGTCTGAATCGTACGCGCGTCATCGACACCCCCTCGCTCGTTGTTGCTGGTGTGGTGCTCGAAGCTGTTCTGCTGATGGTGCTGTTCCTGGTAATGTTCTTTTCGCCGGCCGACGAGGCCACCGAGACGCAAGCCGACCAGGCCAGCGCCGGTGCAACCGACGAACTGTTGCGTGAACTCGGTGAGATCGGACGTGACTATGCAGCGATGGCTGTGCAGCTTGAGACGATCGCAGGAACATTGAATGACCTTGTTGAGCGGCAGGACGGCATGATTGCCGGTATGCGCGACAGCGTCGAAGCAGCCGTCAATGCAGTAGCGCCAAACCCACAGCTGATGAATGCCATGCATTCGACCACTGCTGCGCTCGATAAATTCAGCGAACGAGTTGATGTGCTTGGTACGCACCTGCAGACGCTCGAGCGTCAGGAAGTGGAACGACTCGTACGCATCGAACTCGAGCGAATTCTGTCGCGGTCAATTCTGGACGCTGGCAAGCAATGAGTGGACAGCATCGTAAGCGACGTCGAGTCGAAATTTACTTTGTGCTCTACCTTGTAGCGCTGGTGCTTCTGATGCCTGATCGCATGGATCAGCAAGGCACCAATGTCGATACGCAGGCAATAGTTAACGCGCGACTCGAGTTTAGTCCGGATCGCATGCGACTCACCTGTAGGGTGGAGCGCGACAGCGCCGGCGTCATGCGCATCATGTCGCTCGATTCGCTCAACGTTATCCGCTACACCGGAACAGTGACCGATCTGGAAGTGTCGGCGCGTATCGAAGAAGTTGAGACAGGTCAGGTGCTTACTGTTCAGCCGGGTAACTCTCCAACGCCGCTCTTTTCGATTGATCATGAACCGCAGCGAAACGCTGTGGTTTTCCGCTGGAACCCAACCGGCGAGCAGGTGGCCATGCGTACCTATCGCGTGACGATTTCTGGAAGCGGTGTGCCGGTTCGCACGAGTGGCGCAAACAGCGGCGATGCTGACGAGATCCCAACAGGTCTCCGAATGACGGGCTCAACGCAGTTCGTCTTGACGACGCAGGTAGATGATGAACAAGCGCCAACAATTATCACGATCGCTGGTGGACGTGATACCTTGGTTCTCCGTGATACGTCGCGACTCGGTGGTGCAGCCGCTCTTGGCGAGTTCTGGGTTGAGCCAGCGCGCGATGTGATTGCAACGGTATCGCAGCGGCAGTGGAGCAATCGCATCAGCATCGGTGGTGCTGATCCGTCGCGCGATCTCGTGGGACTGCCAGTGGTGCGCGTGTTAGGTGAGCAAATTGGCGATGTGCAGCGCACAACGGACCAGCGAACGATTCTCCTCACGGGCAAAGCACCGCGCACGGGCAGCAGTACGATTGAAGTCCGTGTCACGCGACGTGATGGTCAGACGCGCACAACGAGTTTTGTTGTGAACGCAACAGCGATGCCATCGGTAAATGCCCCAGACGTGATCTATCCGGGCATTGAGTATGTGATCGATCCGCGACTACCATCGATCGAAAATGTCCGTGCCGTAATCCGTGATGGTGAACGCGAAATTGCCAGCACCACAGAGTCTGTGCTCCGTGTTCGGATTGCAGCGCGTGATACAGGGCGTAGCCTCATGTTCGAGCGGTATGTTGATGGCGTTCGCGAAGGGGCACCGCAACCAATCCTCGTGAAGAATTTTCCGCCCCCTACCATCCGCAGCGTTGATCGTGGATCAGACGCGCGAAAGAAAATCATCGTTGTCCAGTTCTACGCTGCTGATCGCAGTGCGAACCGACCACGACTGCGCATTCTCGACGGGAATGCAGGAGATGTAAAACGTCTCGCAGGGAACCTGCGAGCTGCTTCATCCGAGCGTCCTACTGTTTCATGGCTTGAGACCTTCGAGGTCACACAGCGAGATGCATCGCGTCCGTTTACGTTCCGTGTGCAAGCCTTCGACGATCGCGGCGCGTCGAGCGTGCCGTGGGTCGAGGATAACTGAGTTAGCGACCGCGCTCTTTTCGGTAGAGGCGCACATTGCTCATGTGCTCTGCGCCATTTGTGCTGAAGCGGTGCGTGCCACTACCGTCGCCCCGCGCAACGAAGAACACAAAGTTGTGTCGTTCTGGATTGAGTGCTGCTTGCACTGCTGCCTTGCCCGGATTTGCGATGGGGCCCGGAGGCAGACCCGCGTGGATGTACGTATTGTAGGCATTAAGGTCCTCGAGGTCGCGGTATAGCACGCGACGCTTCATGCCCAAACCGTACTGCACTGTTGGATCGGCTTCGAGTCGCATCCCTCGTTGCAAACGATTGGCATATACTCCAGCGATGCGTGGCATCTCTGGTGTCGAAGCAGCTTCGGACTGAACGATTGAAGCAAGGGTGAGTGTGCGATGTCGATCAGCGTCTGAATTAAGCGACGACCACATGCGCTGTGCCTGACGTGCCATCATTGATGCAACCGCCGACGCTTCATCGCGCCAGAGAATATCGTAGGTATCAGGCATGAGGTAGCCCTCCATGCTTGGAGCGTTCGGCGCGAAGCGACGTCGCACCGAATCATCTTCGCACCATTGCACAAAGCGTGCAGAGTCGATCTCTGCCTTGCGCTGGAGTAAGCGAGCAATCTCGCGATAGGTGAGTCCCTCGGGGATCGTTACACGCATGTGCGGACGACGTTGACCACTTAGGAGCGCAACGAGAACATCCCACTGTGCGTCGCCTGGCTGGAGCTGATGCCATCCAGGTTGGATTGATCGCTGCGTAACGCGTGCTATCACGCGCAATGCGATCTTTGCGATCGCTGGAGTAGGCAAGGGGGCTTGATGGTGCACACTGTCGATGGCTCCTGCAACCGACGTTCCGCGGGCAATAAACACAACGGTCGGGACGTCGAGCTTCACCGGAAGTACAAGGCACAACGCGCACAGTACTGCCGCGATCATGATGGCAGCAGATGCAAGGATGACAATGCGAAACGGTCGGTTCTTCATAGGATGGTTCCGAAAAATACCCCTGATCGTGGCAATCATGGGTATCGGCGTTCTGCATAGTCGTGCGTCAGACCTTGTGCCAGAGCTCTTCTTCGGTCCAGCGCTCACCGGTGTTGACAATGTCGTCTATGCCGGACTTGGTGTTGGTGGTGGCGTGATCTACGATCTTCCGCGCACATCAATTGGTCCACTCGAGCTACGAGCCGGCATCATGCCTGTCTTTGGAAGAGATCGCGAAGGCTCGTTCACGATTACGCAGAGTCACATTCCCATAACCGTGGCGCTATCGTTTCTTGAGCGACCACGCGGCCAACGTACGGGTGGCGTAGGTGGAGCAATTGGATTAGGTGCAACAACGACAATCGGGCAATTGCACGACAACGTCATTGTGCAACCAAGTGCTATGGTCGAGATCACGCTCGGATTATTCACCCGTGGAGTGCTCACACTTCGCTATCAAACAACGCTAGCCGATGCGAATACTACAACGGGTGGTCGAGCCGGCTATCATTCGTTGGTCGTTATTGCATCGACGGTGTGGTAGCATCCGAGCCCGTTACGGTGCGAACGAAGATATCGTGCAGCGTAGGGGAGCTTACTTCGAACTTGAGGATGTCGACGCGCTCATGGACAAACGTGAGTACGTCACGAGCTGACGCTGAATCGCTGAGTGTGAGCTCGGCGCGACCCTGGGTTGCGTGTACAATGCTTGCACCTGGGATAGAGGCGAGTGCAGTGGGATCGCCGATGTACTCGATATAGATACGGTTTGAACGATATCGAGCTCGAACATCCGCGACGTTACCCTGGAGAACAACTCGTCCAGCATTGATGAGTGCAATGTCATCACAAAGTCGTTCTACCTGGTCCATTTGATGCGTCGAGAGGATGATCGACGTACCACGATCCTTGAGCTCCTTGATCACCGAGATGAGGACATCCGAGTTGACGGGGTCGAGTCCGCTAAATGGCTCGTCGAGGATGAGCAACGACGGCTCATGCAGGATGGTGGCGATGAACTGCACCTTCTGCTGCATGCCCTTCGACAATTCCTGCACCTTGCGAGATTCCCATCCTGCAGCGTTCATTCGATGCAGCCAAGCGGATCCGCGATGCAGTGCCTCGCGCGCATCAAGCCCCTTGAGCTGGCCAAAGTAGGTGAGTTGCTCGGCAACGGTGAGTTTCTTGTAGAGACCGCGTTCTTCCGGCAGGTAGCCGATGCGATGCTGTTGGAGGGAGGCCATCGGCTGGCCGTCAAGGCGGATTTCACCCTCGTCTGGCATGATAATGTTGGTGATCATGCGGATGAGTGTGGTTTTCCCGGCTCCGTTTGGTCCGAGAAGACCAAAAATGCGTCCAGACTCGATTGACAGGGTGATGTCGTTGTTCGCCTGATGGGTGCCGAAGCGCTTGCTGATATTGGTGATTGTGAGCATGGGGCCAATGTACGTTGTAGGTCCAGAAGTGTTGCACCCGTCGGTTCGACTGACCTTTCGTAAATTCGGGCACTTTTTCCGTGCCCGGTGATGTTTAGCCGGTCATTGAACCACTACAATGGGGATGTACATGAAGGCGTTCGGCGAAATTTGGCGGTCGAACATATTCCAAAAGTGGCTGATGGCGCTTACGGGGCTCCTGCTCGTTGGCTTCCTGCTTGGCCACTTGTCTGGCAACCTGCTCGTGTTCCTGGGCAAGGAAGACATCAATTCCTACGCACACGGCCTGCGCACGATGGGTCACGGCATGGTGATTTGGATTGTGCGCCTCGGGCTGCTGTCGATGTTCGTCCTGCACGTGACGTCGGCCATCACGCTCTCGCGCCGTAACCGTGCTGCACGTCCGCAATCGTATGCAAAGGTTACGCCACGCAAGTCGACGGTTGCCTCGCGCACGATGCTGTACTCCGGTTTGCTCCTGCTGAGCTACGTCCTGTACCACCTGGCGCACTTCACATGGGGTGCTGTGCATGCCGAAAACTATGCTGCACAACCGGGCTGGCAGTATGCCCTTGTTGACGGGACGCTCGTTCCGGATGTCTATCGTATGGTGGTTGCAAGCTTCCAAGTACCATTGATTGCAGTGCTCTACGTGCTTTCGATGGTGATGGTTGGACTCCACCTCAATCACGCAATCGCAAGCGCATTCCAAACAATGGGTGTGACTAATCATCGGATCGTTCCCGTGGTTCGCCTCATCGGACCAGCGCTTTCGTTCATCGTCGCCGCCGGCTTTTCGGCTGTACCGCTTGCAATCCTTGCAGGCGTGGTGAAGTAACATCGAACAAGGACACACGACACATGGCACTCAACAGTAACATCCCGGACGGACCGGTTCAGCAGAAGTGGGACAAGCACCGTGCTGAACTGAAGCTCGTCAACCCAGCCAACAAGCGGAAGTACAACGTTATCGTGGTCGGTACCGGTCTTGCTGGTGCATCGGCTGCGGCAACACTTGCTGAGCTTGGATACAATGTATCGGCGTTTACGTATCACGATTCTGCTCGTCGCGCGCACTCGATTGCCGCGCAGGGCGGTATCAACGCTGCGAAGAACTACCAGAACGACGGTGACTCCGTATGGCGTTTGTTCTACGACACGGTCAAGGGCGGTGACTTCCGCGCTCGCGAAGCCAACGTGTACCGACTCGCACAGGTGTCGACAAGCATCATCGATCAGTGCGTCGCCCAAGGTGTGCCATTCGCACGTGAGTATGGTGGCTACCTGAGCAACCGCTCGTTCGGTGGCGCTCAGGTATCGCGGACGTTCTACGCGCGGGGACAAACGGGTCAGCAGCTCCTCATTGGCGCTTATCAAGCGCTCTCTCGCCAAGTCGGACTCGGCAAGGTGAAGCTGCATAACAAGCAAGAGATGATGGACCTCATCGTTGTCGATGGTCGCGCTCGTGGCATTGTCACTCGCGACATGGTGACGGGTAAGGTGCAGTCGCACATGGCCGATGCTGTTGTGTTGGCGACAGGCGGATACGGCAACGTGTTCTACCTCAGCACAAACGCAAAGGCATGTAACGTTACAGCGACGTATCGCGCGCACAAGCGTGGCGCGTTCTTTGCCAACCCATGCTACACGCAGATCCACCCAACATGTATTCCGCAGAGCGGCGATTATCAGTCGAAGCTCACGCTGATGTCTGAGTCGCTTCGTAACGACGGACGTATTTGGGTTCCAAAGCAGAAGGGCGATACGCGTTCGCCGGATCAGATTCCTGAGTCGGAGCGCGATTATTATCTCGAGCGCAAGTACCCATCGTTTGGCAACCTCTCCCCACGTGATATCGCATCACGTGCTGCGAAGGAAGCGTGCGATGACGGTCGCGGAGTTGGTCCAGGCGGACTTGGTGTGTATCTCGATTTCTCGGATGCCATCCGCCGACTTGGTGAAAAGACGATTGCTGATCGCTACGGCAACCTCTTCGAAATGTACGAGCGCATTACGGGTGAAGATCCGTACAAGGTGCCAATGCGTATCTACCCTGCGGTCCACTATACCATGGGTGGCTTGTGGGTCGACTACAACCTGATGTCGAATGTGCCAGGATTGTTCGTGCTTGGCGAAGCCAATTTCTCCGATCACGGTGCAAACCGTCTCGGCGCATCGGCGCTCATGCAGGGTCTGGCCGACGGATACTTTGTGATTCCGTACACAATTGGTGGCTACTTCGCCAATGGCGGACTTCAGAGTGTGAGCAACGACTCGCCTGAAGCACGCTCGGCCGTGCAGGAAGCTGAGCAAAAGATTGCAGCACTCCTTGCCCTGAACGGCAAGCGTTCGCCGACATCGTTCCACCGTGAGCTAGGCAAGATCATGTGGGATAAGTGCGGTATGGCGCGCAACGAGCAGGGTCTCAAGGAAGCGCTCAAGCGTATCCCTGAACTCCGCGAAGAGTTCTGGCAGAATGTGAAGATTCCGGGTACAGGAACAGAGCTCAACCAATCGCTTGAGCTCGGCTTGCGCGTGGCAGACTTCCTCGAGTTCGCCGAGCTGATGTGCTACGATGCACTGCAGCGCAACGAATCATGTGGCGGCCACTTCCGTGAAGAGTATCAGACAGAAGATGGCGAAGCAAAGCGTAATGATGACGAGTACTGCTATGCAGCAGCATGGGAGTACAATGGTGTAGGTGCAACGCCAACACTGCACAAGGAAGAACTCTCGTTCGAAAATGTCAAACTGGCAACACGGAGCTACAAGTAATGAACCTGCGACTTCATATCTGGCGTCAGTCCGGACCCGATGCACAGGGAATGCTCAAGACCTACGACGTGCAGAACGTGAGTGAGCACATGAGCTTTCTTGAAATGCTTGATGTGTTAAACGAAGATTTGCTCGCGAAGGGTGAGATTCCAGTTGCGTTCGATCACGACTGCCGCGAAGGCATTTGTGGCACATGCGGTATGGTCATCAATGGCCGTCCACATGGCCCCCTCGCACGCACAACAGCATGTCAGTTGCACATGCGCACATTCAAGGATGGCGACGAGATCTACATCGAGCCATGGCGCGCACGCGCGTTCCCGGTAATGCGCGATTTGATCGTTGATCGTGGTGCCTTTGACCGCATTATCCAAAAGGGCGGCTTCATCAGCGTCAATACGGGTAACGCACAGGACGGTAATGCGATTCCGATCTCGAAGCTCGATGCAGACCGTGCAATGGATGCTGCGGCATGTATCGGTTGCGGCGCTTGTGTTGCTGCATGTCCGAATTCATCGGCCATGTTGTTCACGGCTGCAAAGGTCGGACACCTTGGTTCGTTGCCACAGGGTCAAACAGAGCGTTCAACACGTGCCATGAACATGGTACTCCAGATGGATGCCGAGGGCTTTGGTGCATGCACGAATCACTATGAATGTGAAGCAGCATGTCCGAAGGGAATCAGCGCAGAGTTTATTGCGCAGATGAATAAGGACTTTGTCTCGAGCGCATTTGGCGGTCGCGACTAAGCCTCCATCAACTTACAGCAGCAACGTATTCTCGCACGGCCTGTTCGAATCCCACGAACAGGCCGTGTCGTACAAGGGCGTGTCCGATCGATACTTCTTCGATTTCTGGGATTGTTGTGATTGGACCAATGTTGCGCAGATCTAGGCCGTGTCCGGCCGTGACGACCAGTCCGGCTGCGTGCGCATACGTCGACGCGGATGCAATGCGCTCAAACTGAATGTTCAAGGCTGCAGCATTGCGCGCATTGGCATACGTACCTGTGTGAAGCTCGATGATGTCAGCACCACACTGCACGGCAGCATCGATGTGCTGTGGATCGGGCTCGATAAACAAGCTTACCAGGATGCCTTTGTCGTGGAAGGCCTTGACGACGTCGCCGAGGTAGTCCTCGTTGCCGATGACCACCAAGCCCCCTTCTGTGGTGAGCTCTTCCCGCCGCTCAGGGACGAGTGTTACGAGGTCAGGCACAACATCGAGCGCAATCCCAATGATCTCCGGTGTGGCTGCCATTTCGAGATCGAGCTTTGTTGTGACCACATCACGAAGCACGCGCACATCGCGATCATTCACATGGCGACGGTCCTCGCGCAGGTGACATACGATTCCTGAGGCGCCGGCAAGCTCTGCCAAGACGGCGGCATGGACTGGGTCGGGCTCGATTCCGCCACGGGCCTCGCGGAGAGTAGCTACGTGATCGATGTTGACGGCTAATCGCATGTGAACCTCATCAATGCAGTGCGTGTTGAGTTTGGCTCACAAAACTACCGTAACAGAATCGTTCTCATACTGTCTTTGTTGCGAGTATTTTCGTGCCTGCCGTCACAAGCACCCTGTTACAACACTGGAGATCGTTGATGACCTCGTTTCGCCACCTTTGTATTGTAGCTCTCGTCGCAGCAGCGCTCCTTGCGGGAGTCTCGGCTGTTGCATCTCAAGCAACACCTGCAATGCGACCAGATTTGCATGGGTTCATTCCAAATGTTGGTCAGTGGCCATCGCATGTGCTGTACCTCCACCGTGAGCAGAACCTCAACGTCTGGATTACGCGCACAGGTATTGTGATGGACCACCATGCTGTTGATCTCAATGCTCAGCAGCGAAAGGGGCATGCAGTTGAAGTGACGTGGAATGGTTCACGTGGTGGCGAAGCGCACTCAGAGCGTGCTACGGCAACGCGCGTGAACATGCTGGTTGGGAACAACCCGTCGATGTGGCGCACGAATGTACCTGTGTACGACCGCGTACGAGTGCGCAATATCTATCGTGGCATTGATGCGCTTTACTACCTCGAAAACGGTCATGTGCGCTACGATCTCGATGTGCGACCAGGTGCGGATGTGACAGCATTGAGTGTCAAGGTTGATGGCGCTGATGGTGTTGATCTTGCACCAACGTCGGTAAGTCTGCGTACAAGCCTTGGCTCAATTGCAATGTCGGACCTTTTCGCATACTTCATCGGTGGTGTGAACAGCCCGGCTGCCGCTCGATTCGTTCAGCATCGCGATGGATTCGGCGTTCATGTTGATGGCTACGATGGTTCGAAGCATTTGCGCATCGATCCAATCGTGTATGGAACGTATGTAGGCGGACCTTCATACGACCGCACTGTAGGCGTTCGTGTGACGACAGACGGTATTGTCGTTGGTGGGTCGACGGATGCGTTGACGTTCCCTGAGACAGTCGGTCGCTACCAGAAGTCAATTGCTGGTGAAATCGATGCGTTTGTCGCACTTATGTCGTCGGATCTTGAGGATGTCATTGCGTATACATTCTACGGTGGCAGCGGTAACGACAAGATGACAGCCCTCACAACCGATGCTAGTGGCTCGGTGTTGTTCGTCGGTGAAACAACATCGTCGAACCTTCCACTCTCGTCGGGTGCAGCTGGACAGATCTACCGAGCGCAACTTGATGGGTTCGTCGTGAAGCTCGATAAGGCATTGAGCAAGCTTGAGGTGGGTGTCTACATCGGTGGTAACCGTGATGATCAGCCTACCGGTGTTGCGATCGATAATGGTGGGAACATCTTTGTGTCCGGTGGAACAACCTCGACAGCAGACTTTCCAACGACGCTGGCACACCAGCGCACCCCGGGTGGACAGAAAGATGGCTTCTTGTGTCGACTGACGCCAAATGGTGGTGCGTTTGTGTTTAGCACATATTTCGGTAGAGAGGGCAACGAGACATTCACAGCGGTAACAGTGAATGCTGGAGGTGAGCCGTTTGTGACTGGTGTGACGTCGTCGTCAAACTTCGAAACAGCGCCTACACCTGGTCGATTCTCATCGAACCGTCTTCCGTACGACCGGACGTTCAATGGTGGAAACACCGATGCCTTTGTGATCAAGTTTTTCTCCGACGGAACACTGTCGAAGCGTGACGACGGTACATACTCGACGTATTTCGGCGGTAATGGTGATGATGCCGGTATGGGCATCTTCGTTGATCAGACAGGCCGAGCCATCGTTGTAGGAACGACGACATCGACAAATCTCCCAACAACGGGTGGTTTCCAGACGCAGATTGCTGGCCAGCGCGACATCTTTATGGCTGTCCTGTCTGACGATGGCCGTTCACTTGTTTCGTGTACCTACTTCGGTGGAACCGGAAACGATGACGTGCTTGGCGTTGCAAATCTCAACGCTACGGCGACGGGCGTCCTCTTCGGCACAACCACATCCAATGATTTCCCGACAAATGGCCTTGGTGCCATGACCGAGCGTATCGGTCCATCTGATGGATTTATCTCCGTCATCAACACTTCGTCGATCTTGCGCTCGACACTCGTAGGTGGATCGGCTGGTGACTCCGTGATTGCCGTCGCCCAAGACGCGCAGGGTGATACGTATTTCAGTCTCGCAACTGCCTCGACCGACATGGTCGTCACGGATTCTGTCCGATGGATTACTGCAGCTGGTGGTTCAGACGGGTACATTGGGAAGTATGCCTCGGGTCTGCTGACGCTGCGTTCGCCAAGCGGTGGTGAAGATTGGTGTATTGGATCGAACAACACCATTACGTGGTCGGGTGAAGAAATGAACACGAACGAAAAGTACTTCGTGGAGATGTCTACCGATGCAGGAACATCGTGGACGGTCATTGCAAAGGATCTTGCTGTTCGTTCGTTCATCTGGAAGCCAGACGCAAAGCTCACACCAGGACCAGGGTATCGTGTTCGTGTGCAGACCTACCGCGGACACGTCGCGTCGAGTGCAAACTTCACGTTGAACGCTGGTCCATCGATTACCGAGCAACCAAAAGACACATCGGCATGCTCAGGCGCGGTAGAACTACGCGTTGCTGCTGCTGGAAATGGACTGAAGTATCAGTGGCGAAAGAATGGTACGTCGATTCCGGGAGCTACCACAGCTACATTCCGAATTGCTGAAGTCAATGCATCAAGTGCAGGCCGATACGATGTTGTGGTAACTGGCGCATGTTCGCCAGCAGCGACATCGCGCCAAGCAACGGTCGCGGTCGGCACGCCTACGGCCATCACAACGCAGCCTTCGGCTGTGACTGTTGAAGAGGGTAAAAGCTTCCGCTTGAATGTCGTCGCAACGGGATCAACGCTCTCGTACCAATGGAAGCGTAACGGACAAGACATTGCGGGTGCTACGTCGGCCGAGTTTGCCGTGTCGTCATCAGCGAAGGCTGACGAAGGCTCGTACGTTTGTGTGGTGACGGGTGGCTGCGGTGTTGTAACGACGAACCCTGTGGCCGTGACGGTGACTCCATCGACATCAGTCGAAGAGGAACTTGCAGCGAACGGCATTGTGGTGCTGGGTCCACTTCCTGCAACTGACCGTGTAGCTGTTCGTTTGAGCTCGGCCCAGCCTGCCGATTGGACCGCAGTGATCCATGATGTGCGTGGAAATCGCGTGGCCGCCGTCCAGCTTGGATTCCTGCCAGCCGGCACCGTAGACGCACAGATCCCGCTGAGCAACCTGCCGAGCGGATCGTATACACTCGAGCTTACGTCTGTCCAGACAACGCTCCGAACCGGGATCGTTGTAAGTCGATGATATAGAACTGGTTAGAATCTGACAGTATAGCGCCAGCACCATGGGGGATCAAACCCGTGGTGCTGGCCTTCTTTTTTTTATACGTATTTACTCGTAACCCTTGGCAAAGAATGATGTTATTGATCTGTTACCCACGCATCCATCCATGCCCGAGTATCGTATGACAAACGTTCTTCGACTCTTTTGCCTCGCACTCATTGCGTCGGCACTCATGCCCGTTGTATCAGGTGCCTCTGTCGGCGTGCCTTCTGCAACTGTTGATGGCTTTATTGCCAACGTTGGACAGTGGCCTGTTGAGGTGCTGTTTTGCGCACGGCAAAACGGCGCTGATGTGTGGATCACCCGCACCGGTGTTGTCGTCGATGCCTATGCTCTAGACAAGCTAAACGATCGTCGCATTGGCGACATCGAACGTCAGGTTGTCGTAGGCCAGGCTCGACCAGCACGTGTTTCGATGAGTGAGCCAATTGCCACGGTAAGCTTTTTCCGTGGAGGTGGGCAGCAGGTTACAGCTCCTGTGTACTCGCATATCCTCCTCGGAGACATTGTGCCGGGTGTGAGCTTTGCGTTCTCGCGTAATGCCGATGGTCGTGTTGTTCGCAATATGATCGCAGCACCAGGAGCAGACATTGGTCGCGTTTCGATTGAGCGCATCGGCACACGCAACGAACTCATGGATGTCACGGTTGTGACGTCGACCGTGTTCGGCACATATCTCGGTGGACCGCAAAAGGATGAGATCAAGTCTGTCGTTCGGTTGTCGAACTCGAATGTCATTGTCGCCGGAACAACCTCGCAGCTGGAGTTTCCGCAAGGGACGACAGGGGGCTACTCAACTGCGCTGAAGGGAACATCAGACGGCTTTGTTGCTCGCTACGATTGGAAGCTTCAAAAGGTCCTTTCATACACCTTCATTGGTGGCGGCAGCGACGATCGTATCCACGACGTCGCAATTGATAAGCAGAACAACGTATACGTCTGCGGTGAGACGAATTCTGGCGACCTGCCAACGACGTCTGGTGTGTCCGGAAAGATCTATAAGGCTGGACAGGACGCCTTCGTTGCAAAGCTCGACTCGACACTGAGTAAGCTCGGAGTCTGTTTCTACCACGGTGGAAACAAGGACGACATGGGGTATGCAATTGCTGTCGATGGAAACGGTTTGATCTACCTAGCTGGTGGCACAAACTCTACGACGAACTTCCCAGTGACATTTCCAGTAACGATTCGCATCAACATCCCAGGTGGCTGGGGTCGTCCGCCATCAACTCGTGATGAGCCAGGCGGTGGTGCTAACATGGGTCAGATCGACGGCTTCATCGCATCGTTTTCTGCTAACGGATCGGTTCAGCAGTCGCGCTTCTTTGGTCGTGAAGGCATCGAATATTTTAACGACATGGCTGTTGACAAGTCAAGCTCGGTCTACTTGACGGGCGTTACAACCTCTGCCAACTTTGAAACAGCACCGACATCCGACCGATTCTCATCTGGTCGTGTACCATACGATCGCACATTCAACGGTGGCAACACCGATGCGTTTGTTGTGAAGGTGAACAACGAACTTGCCCTTGCAAAGTCGGACGACGGCACGTATTCAACATTCTTCGGTGGCGATGCTGAAGATGCAGGCCGCGGCATCTTTGTCGACGAACTCGGTCGCGCTACCGTAGTAGGTGTGACAACATCCAAGAACCTCCCAACGGTCGGTACGCTGTTTACTCAGCGCATTGGTGATCAAGACATTTTCATGGCAGTGCTCAGTGATGACGGACGCGAACTCAACAGCGCGACCTACTACGGAGGCAGTGCCCGCGAAGAGATCATGGGAGCCACGCAGTACATGGGTACTGGTACGGCCGTGATCTATGGTAGCACAACATCGATGGATTTCCCGGTCACGGGTGATGGTGCGGTTTCGGACCGTGGTGGTGCGGCAGATGGATTTATCGCGCTGATCAACACATCGACAAACAAGTTCGCAACGCTCATCAACGGCGATGGCGATGATACTGTCCGCAGTGTTGCTGTTGACCACGTTGGTGATTTGTACTATGCCGTCGCAACTACATCGACCTCGCTCCGTGCGCACGACTCGGCTGCAGCGCAGCATGCGTCCGGTTCGGACATGTACGTGGCAAAGCACGCCTTTGGTGTTCTTGAGCTTACATCACCTGCAGGCGGCGATACATGGTGTGTCGGTTCCAATCGCACAATCTCGTGGTCGACACTCGGCTTTGCTGACTCAACAAACTTCTACGTGCAAATCGCACCAGAAGGCACGGAAAACTGGACTGACCTGAAGCAACGCGTGGTTGGACGTAATCTGCAGTGGAAGGTCACATCACTTCCGACAGGTCGTTACGTTGTTCGCGTGTGTTCGTATCGCGGACATGTAAGCAAGCTGCTCACGCCCCTTACGATCTCCAATCCACCAGCAATCACAAAGCAGCCAGTGAGCACAAGCGCATGTGCAGGCAAGCCTGCAACGCTTTCTGTGGAAGCATCGGGTGCTACGCTGAAGTATCAGTGGCGCAAGGGTTCGGTCGACATCCCAGGTGCGACGGCCGCAACGTACACGATTGCGTCGGTTGATCAATCATCGGTTGGACAGTACGCATGTACCGTAAGCGGTGCGTGCTCACCAAGCGTTGTATCACAAGCTGTGACCGTAAGCGTAGGAAACGCGCCAGCAATCACAACGCAACCTGCCGGACTCACTGTTGAGCAGTCGAAGCCATTTACGCTTCGTGTTGCCACATCGGCATCGTCAGTGACGTACCAGTGGAAGAAGGACGGCACACCAATCTCTGGTGCAACAACAGCGGAGTACACCGTTGCGGCTGCATCCTTGAGCGACGCTGGAAGCTATGTATGCACAATCGATGGTGGTTGTGGTTCAGTAAACTCCGAGCCAGCCGTTGTCGTTGTGACGCCTACCACAAGCGTCGACGAAGACCGTTCATCCGACGTGGCATGGTTGCGCCTGATTGGTCCAACACCAGCAACGGAACAGGTGGCCTTCGATGTGGTTGGTGAAGGCGAAGACTACACAGTAACTGTTCTCGACCTGCAAGGACGCACGATGATGTCGCTGGCACTCGGACGCGTTGAGGATGCTCGTCGTGTCGCAATCGCTACCGACCAACTCGCCAAGGGCGTGTACCTTGCTCAATTCCGCGCTGGTGATCGCATCGGTCACGTCCGCTTCACGGTAGGGAAGTAGCCGTAGCCCCTTGCGGGCCGTAACAATTGCATGAACATTACGCCGTCGTTGCGTTCCTACGGGAACCCAGCGACGGCGTTTTCCGTTCTTGCGGCCTTAGCGAGTCACCGGGACTTGCTTAAATCAGGACTAAAATAGTCGTATATTTGCCCCATGAATTCAGACCAATCCATCCTTGACGACGTTGTTGGAAGCGACTACAAGTATGGCTTCACAACGGATATTGAGCAGGAATTGCTGCCGAAGGGCCTCAGTGAGGACGTCGTGCGGTTCATTTCTGCAAAAAAAGAAGAGCCTGAGTGGATGCTCGAATGGCGTCTGAAGGCCTTCCGGCAGTGGCAAACGATGCAGGAGCCTCGCTGGCCCAATGTGTCGTACCCGCGCATTGATTTTCAAGACATCATTTATTGGGCGGCTCCGAAGAAGAAGGAGGGTCCGGCTTCGCTCGACGAAGTTGATCCAGAGCTTCTGGCCACGTTCGAAAAGCTGGGCATACCGCTCGAGGAGCAGAAGGTCCTCGCGGGCGTAGCCGTCGACGTCGTGCTCGATAGTGTCAGTGTCAAGACGACCTTCCAGGACAAGCTCAAGGAACTCGGCATCATCTTTTGTCCGATCAGCGAGGCACTGCGCGAGCATCCAGAGTTGGTCCGTAAGTATATCGGAAGTGTCGTACCACCAAGCGACAACTTCTACGCCGCGCTGAATTCCGCTGTGTTTAGCGATGGATCGTTTGTGTACATCCCGAAGGGTGTGCGCTGTCCAATCGAGTTGAGCACATACTTCCGCATCAACGCGAAGAATACTGGACAGTTCGAACGTACGCTCATCATCGCCGACGAGAGTAGCTATGTGAGCTACCTCGAAGGGTGCACTGCGCCGCAGCGTGACGAGAATCAGTTGCACGCGGCAGTGGTTGAACTGGTTGCGCACGAGCGTGCTGAGATCAAGTACTCTACCGTACAGAACTGGTTCCCAGGCGACAAGGATGGCAATGGCGGCATTTACAACT
>CAYSMF010000003.1:176443-190591 GCA_964432155.1 uncultured Melioribacter sp.
ACCGTACAGAACTGGTTCCCAGGCGACAAGGATGGCAATGGCGGCATTTACAACTTCGTCACAAAGCGTGGTGTGTGCGAAGGTGCACACAGCAAGATCTCGTGGACGCAAGTAGAAACCGGTTCCGCGATCACGTGGAAGTATCCGAGTGTTGTGCTCAAGGGCGATTACAGCATCGGTGAGTTTTACTCCGTCGCTGTCACAAACAACATGCAGCAGGCGGATACAGGCACGAAGATGCTCCACGTAGGCAAGCACACACGCAGCCGCATTGTCTCGAAGGGCATCTCTGCGGGAACATCCCAGAATAGCTATCGTGGACTGGTCAAGGTGCTCAAGGTGGCCGAAGGGGCGCGCAACTTCTCACAATGCGACTCACTGCTGATCGGTGATGCCTGTGGTGCGCACACGTTCCCATATCTCGAAATCGCCAACGCTACGGCAACGGTTGAGCATGAAGCAACCACGTCGAAGATTGGCGAAGACATCCTGTTCTATTGCAACCAACGTGGGATCGACACAGAGGCAGCTGTTGCATTGATCGTCAATGGCTATGCCCGTGAAGTTCTCAATCAGCTTCCGATGGAGTTCGCCGTCGAAGCACAAAAACTCCTCGCAATTTCTCTTGAAGGTAGCGTCGGATGACACCAATCCTCAGCATTCAGCAGCTTACAGCAGGCATCGAAGAACGTCAGATTCTCAAGGGCATCGACCTTGTCGTTAACCCCGGAGAAGTGCACGCAATCATGGGTCCGAACGGTTCTGGTAAGTCGACGCTCGCGTCGGTACTTGCAGGTCGTGAAGATTACACGGTCACTGGTGGTTCAGTAACGTTCATGGGTAAGGATCTTCTCGACATGTCGCCAGAAGAGCGTGCTCGTGAGGGTATGTTCCTTGCGTTTCAGTATCCGATTGAAATCCCAGGCGTCTCGACAGCAAACTTTATTAAGACGGCAGTGGGAGAACTGCGTAAGCATCGCGGACTCGATCCGCTGGAGCCTGCAGCGTTTCTCGCACTCATGCGTGAGAAGATGAAGCTCGTTGAAATGGATTCATCGTTCCTCAATCGCTCGTTGAACGAGGGGTTCTCGGGTGGCGAAAAGAAGCGCAACGAGATCTTCCAAATGGCGATGCTTGAGCCAAAACTTGCAGTGCTTGACGAGACCGATTCGGGACTTGATATCGATGCATTGCGCATTGTAGCACAAGGTGTCAATGCGCTGCGTTCGCCAGATAACGCCACTGTTGTGATCACGCACTACCAACGCTTGCTTGACTACATCGTCCCTGATGTCGTGCACGTGTTGTGGAACGGACGTATTGTTCGTTCGGGCGATAAGTCGCTTGCGCTCGAACTCGAAAAGCGCGGTTACGACTGGATCAAGCAAGAAGCAGCGGTGGAGGCATAAATGGCGCGCGAGGCCTTTCAAAAGCTTGTCCTCCATGCGCACGAGCAAGTTGCACGTCGTGTAAATGGCAGTGCGTCTGCGCCGCTTCACCAGCAACGCATCGCCGCACTCAACGCATTCGTCGAGCAGGGTGTCCCGACAATCCGACACGAAGAGTGGAAGTACACAAACGTGCTGCCATTCATCGGCAGTGAGTTTGCAACAGACGTCGATGTCGATGCAACGCTCTCGCCATCGGATCGCGACCACGCAATCGGTACAATCGCATCAGCGCTTGAGAGCGGCTGGCGTATTGTGTTTGTGAACGGTCGCCTTGATCTGTCGCACTCGAACATTTCTGAGCACGTTGATGGGTTGCGTATTGCGCCATTGACAGATGAAACAATTGCCGAGCATCCGGAACTCGCCAATGTTGCTTGTGCACATGCTGAACTCGCATCGAATCCATTTGTAGCGGCGAATCTTGCCCTTGCCAATCACGGTGTAATCATCACAGTCGCACCGGGAACGCAGCTTGTTCGGCCGATTCATATCGCGTGCATCACAGATGTCCGCTCATCGCATCGTCTTGCAACACCGCGTGTGGTGATTACCGCAGCGACTGGATCGAGCTTCGATGTGATTGAATCACACCATACCTTGGGTGAGATGATCGCGTTGGATGTAACGGTGACAGAGGTCTCTGTAGCTGCCAATGCACACGTCCGATACCACAAGGTTGTGGACGACACGGCGGCGTTGCGTCACATCGGAAGCACGAGCGCGGTCGTTGATCGTGATGCAACGTTTACAGCCCATACAGCTTGTCTCGGCGGTGCATTTGTCCGCAATGATGCTTCTGTTGTCTTGCGTGAACCGTCAAGCCAGGGATTCCTTTTCGGTGCCTCGGTGCTGAGCAAGCACGAGTATGCAGATAACCACACGACAGTGGATCACAGTGTTCCGCACTGTCATAGCGAAGAGCTGTACAAGGGTATCTACGACGATTCCTCAGTTGGCGTGTTCAATGGAAAGATTTACGTTCGACCACAAGCACAGAAGACAACGGCGTATCAGTCGAGTCATGCGATCCTGCTGAGTGAGCGTGCGCAGATGAACTCGAAGCCACAGTTAGAAATCTGGGCTGACGACGTGAAATGCTCGCACGGTGCGACAACTGGTCAGCTTGACGAGGATGCTGTGTTCTACCTTCAGTCTCGTGGTATTGATGCAGCAAAAGCTCGTGCATTGATGACCTACGCATTCGTAGCCGAAGTTATTGAGCGGATCGAACTGCCATCGCTTCGTCAGCATCTTGAAGAGCGCATTGCCGATAAACTTGGTGCGGAGCCGTTTGCTCAGTGAGTAGCGTCGCAACCATCATGGATGCTCAGCGTCACGCGTCGCTTCGCGCAGAGTTCCCGATTCTGTCGCGCACGGTGCATGGTAGCAAGCCACTCGTGTATCTCGATAGTGCCGCCACATCCCAGAAGCCCGATGTTGTGCTTGACACGATGATGAACTTCTACCGTACCTCGAATGCAAACGTGCATCGCGGCGGACATGTCCTCGGAACAGAGGCGACGGAGCGGTACGAGCATGCACGCGCAACGGTGGCGGGGTTCCTGCGTTGCGATGCGTCGGAGGTTGTCTTTACGCGAGGTACAACAGAGAGTCTCAACCTGATTGCGTCCTCGCTTGGACAACTGCTTGGATCGTCACTGGCAAACAAGTCGATTGTCGTATCCGAACTCGAGCATCATGCCAATATCGTTCCCTGGCAACTGCTCTGTGAACGCACGGGAGCAACGCTTCGCGTGATCACGATTGATGATCATGGCGTGTTATCGCTCGAGCATGCAGAACAGTTGATTGATGAAACAACAGCTATTGTGTCGGTTGTGCACGTTTCAAATACGCTAGGTACAACGCAGCCGGTGCGCGAAGTGTGTGCACTTGCTCGCAACGTTGGTGCGTATTCGATTGTTGATGCAGCGCAGTCGGTGGTACACCACGCCATCGATATGCGCGACCTAGGCTGTGATTTTCTCGTTTGGTCCGGACATAAGCTGTACGGGCCGACAGGAATTGGTGTGATGTGCGGTCGTGCGGAGGTGCTCGAGACGATGCCTCCGTATCAGGGTGGTGGCGCAATGATCGACGATGTGCAGTGGGAGCGTAGCACCTACCAACTGCCTCCATTGCGCTTTGAAGCCGGCACACCCAATATGGAGGGTGCGGTGGGACTCGCGGCGGCAATTACGTGGCTGCAGGGGTTGGATCGTGAGCAGCTCGCTGCCCATGAACATGCTCTTACGAAGCGACTCGAAGTGGCCATCGCAGCACATCCATCAGCACGTCTTCTGGCTGGAACGTCTGCATCCCGAACAGGGATCGTGTCCTTTGTTGTCGATGGTGTACACGCGCAGGATATCGGCGTGCTGCTCGACGAACAAGGCGTCGCAATCCGCACGGGACATCACTGTACGATGCCGTTGCTGCGTCGCCTTGGTGTAAGCTCTGCCGCACGCGTGTCGGTAGCTGCGTATACATCAGAGGCTGATGTTGTAGCATTTGAACAATCACTTGCGAAAGCACTTCGCATTCTGGCTGCGTAAATGACCATTACCGAGACCATCGCATCACTTCGACAAGATCTTGCTCAGTTTCCCGACTGGGAGGATCGGTATGGTCATATCATCGCGATGGGGAAGAAGCTCGCATCCTACCCTGAAGAGTACCGCAACGATACGTTTCTCGTCAAAGGTTGCCAGTCGCGCGTGTGGCTGCATCCTACGCTCGAGGATGGTGTCATCCGGTTCGATGCCGACAGCGATGCTGTGATTGTCAAGGGGCTTGTTGCTCTTGTGATCTCGGTATACAACAACCGGACGCCACAAGAAATCGTTGCATCGAGTGACGATTTGCGAGCTGAGCTTGGACTCGATCAGCACCTCTCACAAAATCGATCAAATGGTCTGGCAAGTATGCTGAAGCAACTTCGTCTTTACGCGCTGGCCTATAGCATGAGGAACGCCACGTCATGAGTGAACAACTCCCATCATTGCGTGATCGCGTCATTGAGGCGATTCACACGATTTACGATCCCGAGATTCCGATTGACATCTATGAGCTTGGTCTCATTTACGAAGTCATCGTTCACGATGGGAATGCGGTAGAAGTTGTCATGACACTGACAACGCCAAACTGTCCGTCTGCCCAGTCGCTCCCGAATGAAGTCAAGAACACAGTGGCAGCAGTCGACGGCGTCACGTCGTGTGAGGTTCGGATTACATTCGATCCGCCATGGGATCGTTCGATGATGACCGAAGCCGCACTCTTTTCCATTGGCATGTTTTGAGTTCTATGTCTGTACAGTTTCACACGCTCACCATCGACAAGGTCGTGCACGACACGGCGGATACCGTTGCAATCTCATTGTCGGTACCCGAGGCGATTGCGCCACTGTTCAACTACAAGGCAGGACAGTACCTCACACTCAAGATCGACATCGACGGTGTGAGCCATCGCCGGAACTACTCGCTCTGCTCGAGTCCGGCGCTGGATGAGCCCCTTACCATTGCCGTGAAGAAGGTCAGCACTGGCGTCGTCTCGGCATGGCTTAAGGATCACGTACAGCCAGGACAGCAACTCGAGGTGTATCCTCCAATGGGGAACTTCACCAAGGAGCTGCGTCCCGGTAATGCACGTCACTACCTGATGATCGCCGGTGGAAGCGGTATTACGCCGATCCTCTCCATCGTCAAGAGCGTGCTGCATGTAGAGCCGCAAAGCATCGTGACCCTGTTCTATGCCAATCGAAATGAGGCCTCGATCATATTTGATCACACGCTTCAGCAGCTGGCTGCGCAGTATCCAGAGCGGTTTCGGTTGGTTCATGTTCTGGAGGAACCGGCCACGAGTGGACGGACGTTTGTGCTGGGGCAGTTGAGCTCTTCAGTATTTTCGGAGCTGATTCCGGCATGGGTGCCGTCGTTCGACGTCGTCGATGCCTTCGTCTGTGGGCCAGAGCCAATGATGGATCTTGCGATCGCGGAGTTGCGTTCCCGTGGTCTTGCAGACGAGCGTATTCACCGCGAGTATTTCACGTTGTCAACTTCATCTATGAGCCAAGAACAATCGTCGGCATCGAGCAACGAGCTGGTTACACGTCGGGTCCGTATCCGTCTTTATGGGCAGGAGCACGAGTTCGACGTCGAGCCTGATGAAACCATTCTTTCGGCAGCCCAGCGTGCGAATCTCGACCCGCCGTATGCGTGTCAGATTGGTGCATGCTGCACATGCCGTGCAAAGCTGCTGCAAGGAACGGCTATCATGGATGAGCGCGAAGCGCTCTCTGATGATGAGATCGATGACGGCTACATCCTTACGTGTCAAGCGCACCCAACGTCGGATGGTGTGATTGCTGACTACGACCAATAACACGCAACATTCCTGATGCGAGTCTGCTGATGTTACGACTTTCCAAACGCGTTGAATACGGACTACTGGCCATGCAGGACATGGTGAGACGTCCGGAGACTGTCGTGTCGGCAAAGGACGTCGCAGAGCGCTATGCTATCTCGCAGGCATTGCTGGCGAAGGTGCTGCAGCAGCTTGTTCGTGCTGGTGTTGTACGATCATTCGCAGGTGTGCATGGCGGATATGTGTTGGCGCAAGACCCGTCCACGGTTTCGATTGAGCAAGTGATCACGGCCATTGAAGGATCGTCTGCAGCACTTGTTGATTGTCAGGATACAGAAGATCATGATTGTTCAGCGCATGAGCACTGCACAATCAAAGCACCACTCGCGATTCTGCAAGAGCGCATCAACGCTACATTTCGTTCGATGTCGTTGGCAGAGCTCGCGTCACCACGTCATTACGTTCAATTGGAGGTATCATGAGCGTCGCAATTCTCGGGAACGATGTTGTGTCGATTCCCACAGGCGTTATCGGAACAGATGAGAGCGACAACATTCTCATCACCACAAAGGCGGTTGCGGAGGTCAAGAAGATCAAAGCAGCGAACAGCATCGCAGACGACTACGGTTTGCGCCTCGGCGTCAAGGGTGGCGGCTGCTCTGGCATGTCGTATACACTCGGATTTGATGCGGCGGCAAAGGAAAACGATCTCGTGCTCGATGCCGACGGCGTTCGTGTGTTCATCGATGCCAAGAGCATGTTCTACCTGATGGGCATGACGCTTGATTTCAGCGATGGATTGATGGGGAAGGGTTTCACCTTCAACAACCCGAATGCAACAAAGACATGCGGCTGCGGTAGCAGCTTCGGCGTGTAATACCGACGAATCTTCACACTTACCAGCGAGAAAACATCATGGCATACGAATGGAAATTCAACGCTCGTCCGTACAGCGATGACGAGGCAAAGGAATTGTTGAAGGATGTGATTTCACCTGAAACATCAGACTGGCACTACAACACGCACCACAAGGGCTACGTTACGTTCTTGAACAAGATCGAGGCTGCTCTGCCGAATGCCGATAAGTCGGCAGCAAACGGCAACTGGAGCGACTTCGGAGAACTCAAGCGTCGCCAGACATGGAACCACGGCGGTACGGTTCTGCATGACGTGTACTGGGATGTTCTTGGTGGTGATGGCGATCCATCGAAGGGTCCTGAAGTGGTTGCAGCAATCGAGCGCGAGTTCGGTTCGTTCGACGCCTGGAAGGCAGACTTCAAGGCAACGGCAACAGCTGCGAAGCTCTCGGGCTGGGGTGTGTTGTGTCTTGACACACTGTACTCAGGTCGCCTCCTCAATGTTCTTGTTGACGAGCACCACTATGGCGCTATCTGGGGTGGTATTCCACTTGTGTCGTGTGACGTGTTTGAGCACGCATACTACCACAAGGATGGACCTGGTCGTGCAAAGTACATTGATGCATTCTTGAACAACCTGCATTGGGGTCGCATCAACGACCGCTACAAGAAGTTCGCAAAGTGACCATTGGATTGTTCCCATTGAATCTCGTGGTGTTCCCACACACCCGGATTCCATTGCACATTTTCGAGCCTCGCTATAAGGCACTCATGCACGAGTGCCTTGAGCGGGGCTTGAACTTTGGTATCAACCTCATTGAAGACGGACACATGCATCCTGTTGGATGTTCTGTTCGCATTGTCGACGTTACGCAGCGCTATCCTGATGGACGCATCGACGTCATCGTCGAAGGAGTCGAACGCTTCCGTCTGCTCGAGTTGAAGAACAACGAGCATCCGTTCGCGGTCGGCGAGGTTGAGATCCTGCATGATGAAGAACATCCAGCCGATCCAGCATTGCTGCGGTCGTGTCTTGAAACGTATAACACGATCGTTGCGCTCGTCTATGGTCAGTCTGGGCCGACCATCGCACATGGAGAGCTCGGACCGCGTCCGTCCTTCGAGATGGCGCCGAAAAGTGGACTCTCCCTCGAGCAAAAACAGGAGCTTCTCGAAGCTCCGTCAGAGCAAGCACGTCTTGAGCTTCTTCATGGCCACCTTCAAGAACTGCTTCCGATGATCAAGCGTGCTGAAGCAGTGCAGCGAGTCGTTCAGAGTGATGGGTATATGCGAGCAATATCATGAGTACTGGCAGAACACAGCGTACGACCTATAAGATTGTCGATCGAATTCTGTCGCTCTCGTATGAGCGCCATATCGACTTGCTCTCTGCACTTGTGCGTGATATCGTCGACAATGATCGCTTCGTGATGAATGGCGGACGTGTGTGGGAATTTGATGAAGCGACAGCGTCGTACATCCTACGCTATAAGTATGGAGAAGGTAGTGCGCTCACAATCGGAACAACGCGCGATGTGCGTGAAGCTGAATCGCCGTTTGCTCAGCTCGCAACGCTGAACACCTACACAGAGGTCGAGTCTGATGCAGATGCTGTGCGTGAGTACGCGCTCACCGGAGTCGGTGATGTGCTGACGGTTGATGGGCTCAGTGTCTACCGCTATGCGCTCGCATTTACGGCGCATGCGATTACCGAGGATCTCAAGGAAACCTTGATGGTTGCAGGCGCCGCTGCAACAACAGCGCTTCGCAACATGCAGGCAGCTCAACGCGAGCGTCGCATGCAGAAGGATCTCGACCAAGCATGGCAGATCCAGCAGGGACTTGTTCCCGATCATTCGCGGCGCTTCCGTGATTTCGATCTCTACGGACTCTCGCTTCCCGAGAGTGTTGTAGGTGGTGACTACTTCGACTACCTCACAACGTCAGATCACGACCGACTCGGCGTTGTGATAAGCGACGCTGCAAGTAAGGGGCTCCCAGCAGCTGTCCAAGCTCTGTTCGTGAGTGGCGCCATGCGCATGGCCGTGAGCTTTGAGACGAAGATGTCGTCGCTCATCTCACGATTGAACACGCTGATGTACGACACCTTCCCGCACGAGCGGTTCGTGTCGTTGTTCTATTGCGAGTTCACGCACTCCGAGAACGGACTCGTGCTGTATGCGAATGCAGGACACTGTCCGCCCCTTCATTACCGTGCGGCAACAGGAACCTTTGAGGAACTTCATCCTACTGGTGGCATTCTGGGCATTATCGCTGAACAGCAATTCCGTGTTGAGAACATCAACATGGCGCACGGCGATATCCTCGTGATGTTTACCGATGGGATCACTGAAGCACAGGATCGCACAGGCACGCTCTACGGTGAGGATCGCTTGTGTGATGTGATTCGTTGTAACGCGACAAGTACATCGCAGCAAATCGCGCTCGCCATCGTTGAAGATGTGCAGAAGTACTCTGTGGGCGCGCCGTACTCCGACGACAAAACGCTGATCGTGATCAAGCGCGATTAATCCGATTCATCGCGATCTCCGGTCCCTGCCGGATGCATGTTTCAAGTCCGGTCACGGCCGATCGAATCATCAGCTCTACCGTATCTCGCTCGTCCTCAGGGAAGGGGGCTAGCACATACTCCACCAATTGACCTGGTCCGAACTTGCGATCGATGCCACAGCGCATCCGCCAGAATTCGGGCGAGCGCAGTTCCTGGATCATCGAGGCGATGCCATTGTGTCCGCCGTCGCTCCCTCCACGCTTGAGGTGGATGCGACCCGTAGGGAAGTTGTATTCGTCGGTAATTGCAATGATGCGCGACGCGGGTACCGAGAGCTCGTTCGAAAAATGCGAGGCTGCCTTGCCCGATAAGTTCATGTAGGTCAACGGCTTAACAACCAGAACGCGCGTTGCTGAAAGTGTAAGCTCACACGTATCGGCAAGCTTCCCATGCTTCCATGTCCCTTTCTGCGCTGCAACCAATGCATCAACGACCATGAACCCGATGTTGTGTCGCGTTGCCGCGTACTCCGAGCCTGGGTTGCCAAGACCTACGATGATGTACCCCGCACGTGCCACGTACTATGTCCTGTCGATGGTGTAATTCCACAAAAGTACGTAACCGCAACTCATTGATTTGCAACGAGAAAGACCAAGCCAGGAATCCGAATATGGCAGCGTGCGACGTATTTTAGCCGTTGGCGGAGTCTACATTTTCGTGACTAAAAATGACATGAAGATTACGCCTCATGACAAGAATTCTGGGGTAATGTGATTCGACCTGACATCGGGATCAGTTGGGGGCTTCGTTGCAGTGTGTTGGTGCTCCTTCTACTTATCGGAGTGGCACGCGTGTCTGCGCAAACGCGGAACGTTGGTATCGGCACTGCAACGCCCGATCCATCTGCATTGCTTGACCTCACGAGTACGCAGAAGGGTCTACTTGCGCCCCGCATGAGCACAGCTCAACGAGACGCGATTGCGTTGCCTGCTACATCATTGTTGATCTACAACACAACGGTTAGTGCGTATCAGTACAACATCGGCACTCCAACAGCTCCTGTATGGGTGACTCTGATGTGGACGCAAGCGCCGGGTGGTAATGCTGATAAGCTCTATTGGTCGCTCACGGGCAACGACTCACTCCAGGCGACGTCCTACATGGGTTCCCGTGATAGCTCAACGGTGCGCTTCGGAACGAATGGCATCGTGCGCATGACGATTGCGCCGACAACGGGCACGATCGCTATGCAGTCTCTGGCTGGTATACCGCAGCGTCCTGCTTTGGCGACGAACGACGGCATTGTGATGGCTGATGCAGCTGGTGCATTGTCGAAACGAGATGCATCGGACCTCCTAGCCAAACTTGGTATTGTATCAGGTCGCTACACCAACACCACGTCTGATCCACAGTTCACAGTTGTGGTTGCACTACCTGCCGGCTTTACGTTGTCGCAGGATGCCTCGATCACGATCACACCCGAGGCGTCGATCAGCGTGTCTGTCACGCCGGTGATTGTGTCGGGATCCCGAACGCCAACGTCCTTTACCGTCAATTTCCCCGGCGGGCTCAACCCGAATGAATCACTGAATTGGCTTGTGAAGAATCCATGATGAACAATCTCTCTTTCCCTCATTTCATTTGGAGTGGTACAATGAACACTCGTATCCTCATTTCGCTGACTACACTCGTAGTCATCCTTGCTTGTGCTGTCGATGCGCAAGCGCAGCTCCCTGTCCGTACGCGACAGTTGCAATTGCTTGGTTCAACAAGCGGAACCATGACACAGCTTGCAACGGCCACGACGACATCATACTCGGTGACATGGCCGGGCGCGAATGCGACGTGGCCAGCGCCAGCAGGTACAACACAGTATTTCCTGCGCACTAGTTCTGGTACGGCAGGGAACTCCGACCTTTCGTGGTATGCTGTCAATGGTGAACTGGTCGACAACGGTGGTACAACGCCAGCCGACAACTACGTGGCATACTGGAACGACGCCAACACACTTACCGGTGAGATTGGATTCCAGTGGGATGATGCAACGAATACGCTCACGATGGGGCAGTCTGGTGAAACAGCTGAAGTCGTTTTCACAAACGGTACGCAGACGTTGACGATTGCACCAGAAGCAATTGCAGCAAATCATACCTACACGATTTCTGCAATCACTGGTGGCGGAACATTCTTCCTTCCAGCGTCAACGAATGAGCCAACAGCAGCCGGACAGCTTTTGGTTTCTAACGCCGCTGGTGGTTCAGCAACATGGACAGCGAACCCGCTCGCAGGGTTTGAGCGCGGTGTTGTCGATCCAACGGATGCTGGTTTCACAGCGACAATCACCCTCACGGCTACACCAGATGCGAACGATGTGATCGTGATTACATCTTACGACATCAGCGGTTCGCCAAGCGGCAACATTATCTCTGTGACAGGCTTTACTGGTACAACGTATACGGTGACATCATCGGGTCCGTTCCTTGCGAGTGAGCGCATCTCGTACATGTTTATTCCTGTGCCGTAACGGAGATACTTCCAAGTTGCTAGAGGCGTACCGCTGCCGGTGTTCAAACGGCAGCGCGTAGGACCGTGCGACGTCATAGCTCCCATATTCGATCGCTACGCCGTGTGCTGAGTGCATGCGTGGCTGTGCTCTGCCTCGGACTCACCGTGGTTGTGGACGTGCACGCCCAATTGCCTGTTCGGACGAGGTTGCTGCGCCTCATGAGCGACAATGCAAATGCCGTCGAGTTCCTTGCACCACTTGGCCTCGCCGCAACGCGCACCTATACGCTGCCGTCAACGATCCCACTCGTACCTGGTGCTGTGTTGAGGATCGCATCTTCTCCTGCTCCAACAGCAACATCTGCCACACTAGAGTGGACTCCAGAGGCTGCAGCACCCGCTGCTCTGTTCTCGTACACGACGGCCGATCAGTCGCTTGCGTCAACTACGATGACGGATTTGACGCTCCTTGGTGCGGCGGGACTTGTTGCATCGAAGGTCTACGAATTCGAGGCGCTTATCGCATATGACGGTACCTCAACGGATGCGAGTCTTAAACTCTCCGTTGCCGTTACTCCAGCGCCGACATTGATTCGGTGGACTGTGGTTGGTGCAGATGGCATAGGGCTGTCTCCGAATTGGGTGACAACGACTACAGGCGCGGTGATTGATCTGCCTGTGAGCTCATCGGATGCAACACGTGACAATGCCGTGCTTGTTAAGGGAATCGTTGTTGTTAGTGCCTCGACGTCTACACTTCAGCTCCGTGGTGGCGTCACATCGAGTGGCACTATACGAATACTCCAAGGATCGTATGTCAAAGCATCAAGGATGACGAACTGATGAATACCACGATGCGCATACTTGCACTACTTCTGTTTCTCGCTATTCATCAACCGATCGCTGCGCAACAGAGCGGGGATCTCCGCGGACGTACGCTGATCCTGAACGATGGCGGCTCTGCAGCCGGCACGCGGAAGAATACGATCCTTATTGCACCGCAGGACTCTACGACGCAGACCCAGGACTACTCCATGTTGCTGCCGTCAACACCTGCGCCAGCGATTAATGCTGTTCTGCAGGTAGAGAGCTTGCTCGGCACAACAGCGTATCTCAAGTGGACTATTGCTCCATCAATCGATGTTCCTGTCATCTTCGAAGAGCAGCAACAGGGATCGTTTAACATTCGTCGTCGAACGCCATTTATGTCCGGACCTCAAGGGTCGCCGGGCCTCGGTGCATTCGACGGACAAGCAAGTCGCGAACTTGCTTCACAGACAGCGTCCGGTCAGTACGCAGCGATTCTCTCTGGACGAAGTAATACATCATCCGGCCAGTTGTCGCTAGCTATTGGTGGAGATTCGAACCGTGCTACCGCGCGGCATGCGACGATACTTGGAGGACGCAATAATCTCACGTCGGATGTTTACGCGCTCGTTGTGTCGGGATACAGGAATCGAGCCACAAACGATTACGCACTCGTCGCTACGGGTAATTACAATTTGGCTGATGGCATGCTATCGGCGATCATCACTGGTGATAGCAATAGTATTGATGGATCAAGTGATACATCGGTGATCATCAATGGCAACTCTAATGCAATCGTCGCGAGTCTATCAAGTACCATTCTGTCTGGGAATGACAATCGTATAGGGCAAGCGGGATTCCCGACATCGAATAGCATTATCCTCGGAGGTGGCGGTATCACGGTGAAGAGTTCGAACACCCTTGTCTGGAGTGGAACGAAATCACTGTATCAGGTTGATGATGCAAGTGCAGCGGTTGTGCACAATGCCGACCTTGTTCTAACGAACTCGACCAATAGCGCGTCGCGCATCACGTTTATGGAGCCTAGCACGTCGGCGGTGTATCCAGCCGACAATACGGTGTCGCTCCGCGCGGGCGCGATGACCACCAATACCTCCTACGTATTGCCGTCGACGCTTGGAGCTGTAGGTCAGGTGCCGCGCATTGCCTCGATCTCGGGATCGGAAGCAACACTTGATTGGCTTACGGTGTCTGCCACGTTCAGCGGCACGCCAACACAGGTTGCGTTCTTTAAATCGGCAACTGAGCTCTCGTCATCTTCGGATGTTTCGTGGGATACAACGCTGCGAACACTCACACTCGTCAACGCATCGAAGTCGAGTGAACTTTTGGCGCTGTCGGAGTCGGGAGCACAAACGGCAAACGACACAACGATGTCGCTCATCAATACATCGACATCGACGTCGACATTCACAAAGCGCGGACTGCTGATTTCGTCGACAGGTTCGTGGACCGGATCAAACATTGGATTGTCTGTCAATGTGGCTGGAGGAACCAGTAACTATGCCGCTACCTTTACGGGTGGTAGCGTAGGTATTGGAGACGACACACCAGATGCGACGCTTGACTTGGATGGCGACTTGGCCTACACCGAGTATAGCTATACGGGAACGCTTGCTGCAACGAACAACAA
>CAYSMF010000004.1:0-147713 GCA_964432155.1 uncultured Melioribacter sp.
AGAGCATTTGACTTTTAATCAAAGGGCCTTGGGTTCGAGTCCCAACGGGATCACTGATACCCCGCTTCGCTATGCGTTGCGGGGTGTTTTTTTTACATAAGCCGTTGCTTGAGTGCTTCGTACATCTCTGGAATCTTCGTGGCGCTAAGATCGTCGACATAGAAGATCCAGCCTTGCACATAATCGCCCTCTGGGGGCTTCATTGGTCCATAGTAGGCCAACTTGACACCGTAGCGAGCATACAACTTGTATTGCCCCTCTCCTCCTGTGCATCCGACCATGACCGTGTCGCGACGTGCGATCATATTGCCCAGAATATGGAGTGTCAGTTCGAGCTTCTCACGTCGATTGCGCCAGTCTTCTGCAACCCAAATCGTACCGAGTTCATACGTCTGAACTCCGCTTGCCACCTTGCGGAAGTGGGCAGCTAATTCCTCTGGAATGAAACTCAGTGTCCGATATGCCTGCTTTGTATTGATGGTATATCCACCAATTGGCGAGCCGTGCTCGTCGCGGAAGAGATAGACATCTTCGCATTCCTTGACGAAGTCAAGCGTGAGAATGGCCTTTCCGTAAATCCTCTCGTAGCAATCAACGAAGGTTTGCAGATCTTCCTCTGTTGTGATGTTCTGTGCTGTTGTACGCATGGTCCTTATGTCATTCACGGTTCGAGTACTACAATACCATCCCGCTACACCTGTGATGTGCGCTCGACAATGGTTCTACGATATACCAAGATTTCTGTGAATTCTCTGAATACGCAACCTCAGAGCCTACACTGGATCGGAGAGTTGTTGCACATTCAGCTGCTTGGCTATGCAGCACCTTGCGATCTACGGACACGAGAGGAGCTCATTTGTAAAGAGTTGCTGGTCGAGAATCGCAGATGATTCGAGTCCTGCATCAACAAGCCAGCGCAGGAAATCGTCCACACGCTGTGGTTCCATAACACCACACGTTGATGCCGATCCAAAATGTGGCGCTGTCATCATGATAGACTGCACGAGGTCAATTCGATCCCGTTCTTCCCGTGTGATGCTTGCTGCCAGGATTCGCTGAGCATCATCAACATGTTGTTGCACGTGGAGAAAGCCCTCGCGTGTAGCGTCGAGGAACTGAACAAGTGCATCTCGATTCTGCTCGATCGTGTGTTGTCGAGTAAGCACCACCGGTGAGTACCCGTATGGGATGCCGTAATCGCTCATTGCGAATCTGGTGAGAGCAATGTTGTTGGTTGATGCTTCGACACCCTCCCAGTTGTCGAAGATCCATGTTGCATCAGCATCTCCGCGCAACAGCGTATTCCAGATGCCTAGCTTCTCAGGGTAGGAGATGCGCAGATCCCCTACTCCACCATCAATCACAACCATTGCGCGAACGATATGGTCTTCGTATCGTGCCTTGTAGGACGCATACGTCCGCCCATCAAGGTCTCGGGGTGACGCAACGGGAGATGTTGCAAGCGTTGCTATGCTGCTGAGGTCCGTTTGTAGGATTGCATACACAGCAACTGCGTCTACTCGACGTGTCTTGTTATTCAGGCTAATGACGGTTTCAAATGGCGCGATGGCAAGATCAGCTTCCCCAAGCTCCAAACGCTTCCCCGGGGTGACCGTGTAGTTGTCCGACCGTGGATCAATGATCTCAATTGCAATCCCGCGCCTCTCATACATGCCCAGTTCACGGGCTACAAAAAAGCCAAGATGGTTCACATTGGGGGTCCAATCCAGCGCCAATCGTACAGTCTTCACCAAGCTCTCCAGAGATGTTGTAAGATTCCAGCCCCCTAGACTCAAGAACCTTGGACTGTGTTACGTGGTGAAGAGATGGAATTGCAACAGATATGCCGCTTGCATCGGCGGCACTATGCCCGCCAGGTATTCGGGAAACAGAGCGACCAAGCAACATCCAGCGACGTGATGTTCGTATTGTCGCTTGAGCTTAGTCCTTCACGCAGCGAACCGAAAGCCCCTTGGTCTTATGCAGACTATAACGGTTGACGTCGTTATCGGCGCTCGCCATGTTCCGAGCCCATGCGTGTGTCGAGTCGTCGGCTGTCGTACTCCACCAGTTACCGAATGAGCCGAAGTAGCTAAAGTTTCCATCGTAGCGGCGACTCCCCCCCGGCATGGCAAAGAACCCACTGCTGTTCGTGCCGTTTCCGTTGCTACTCCAACCATACGAGCTCTTCAAGCTTCCTCCTGCATCCTCATCACCTCCGAGAGCGACAACGAGCACTTGCCACTCTTGATCCGACGGCACATGGTATCCAGTTGGCGCGAGACCACGCGGATCAACAACAGCATACCAGTTGTAGAGTCGTCCATATGATGCACTGTTCGATGCATCGTTGTTGTAGTAACACCACACTGGTTCGCCGCGGTGCGTTGCCGAATCCCATTCGGCATCCGTCGCCGCGTGGCGGATAGGATCTCCATTTCGAAATACACCGACGTCAAGATTTCGCGTCATCCAAACCTGATCACCAATCTTCACCTCAACCTGCGTAGGTCCGGCTGGTGTATCTGTAGTCACAGAATTAGTGCAGCTCATCATCAACATCGGCAGAGCCACTAGCAATAGCAAACGAGAAACCTTCATGAACACAAGCTCCGTAGTCGTGGTGGTATGAGAGAACATCTGCGCATCATCCGCTGCAGGGTACAGCGCTACTGTCAGTCTTGGACGCATCGCACCGAGTACCCGTTCCCTTTGAACTTGTTGTAGGTGCTCGTTGAGGCATCTTCAGCACTAATGAGAATCATCGGTGCCCGTACGGAATCGTGCTCCGATGCTGTCCACCAGACACTGAACGAACCCTTGTGACTGAAGTCATCTTCATCGCGCGTACCAGCAGGCATCGCCCAAAAACCAATGCTATTGGAACCATTGCCCGTATTCCATCCTGTGGATGACCGCAGCGCAGCACCAGCATTTCGGTACCCACCAACCTGATCAATCAACACCTTCCACTCGGCTGCGGAGGGCACATGGTAGCCGTTGGGTGCAAGTCCTCGCGGATCATTGACGGCATACCAGTTATACAACTTGCCATATGCTGGTCCGTTCGCTGGGTCGTGATCGTAGTAGCACCAAGCCGGCTGAGATGCGAGTCCAGCCGCTATCCACTCTTCTGTCGATTCAGCCTCGGGAATCGAATCTCCGTTCCGGAATGTGGACACGTTGAGGTTCCGTGTCATCCATACTTGCTGGCCAATGTTCACCGTCGCAAGGCTCGGCTCTCGCGGCACCATAGAGCTTTCTGTGCTGCAGCCCATGAGGATACAGGTGACAATAACTAGACTGAGATACACACCCTTCATGAAGGCATCCTTTAGTGCTTTGTACGTGGATACGCAAAACTACGTAGTCCAGACATCACTACTGGTCATTGCTTCGAACAATCATCTTGTGCCCTTGGCGCTCTCTGACGTTAGTGCTGGCACAACGTCGATTTCGTATGTTATACGTACAACATCACGCTTTGTCGAAGGGGGCGTACCATGCGCGAGTTCCTTATCCGCATCCGAGCCATACAGTTTCGCTCGATGCTCATACCGTTGCTGTTCGGTGTTCTGCAGATTTCGGAGTTCTCCGCCCAACCCTGCAAGGAAATCGTCGGGTACTACCCGAACTGGCAGTGGTACGATCGCAACAAGGCGGTTCGTCCTCAAACCATTGCGTACGATAAGTACACAGTGCTCAACTATTGTTTCTTCGTGCCCAATGCGAACGGTACCATCACGTCGCATGACCAGTGGGCCGACGATAATCTGCTGCTGGGAGAACAAGATTGGTCGAATGGTGGACGTCGTAAACCAGAGACGTCGATCATCTATCACGCTCACGCACACAACGTAAAGGTACTCGCCTCGATTGGCGGGTGGAGTCTATCGAGCACCTTTCCGACCATCGCGAGTGATTCGCTCACGAGAGAGAAGTTCGCCGCATCCTGCGTCGATCTCGTGCGCACCTACGGGTTTGACGGAATCGACATCAACTGGGAGTTCCCCGGCTATGCACCACACAATGGAGCAGCAGCCGATAAGCGCAACTTCACACTGATGATGCAGTCAATCCGTACCGCACTGGCAACGTACGGTGCGTCGAAGAATGCTACAATGCTTCTCACAACCGCCGTGGGATGCGCACCGGAACGTATGGATGACATCGAGTGGGATAGCATCGCTGCGGTTGTCGACATCATCAACGTAATGACATACGACTACTTCGGTACATGGGATGCAACAACGAACCACAATGCCCCACTGAAGCGTCCAGCTGTTGGCGCAGAAGCGTTCAACGTCGAGTCGACGATATCGACGCTCCTGGGGACGTACGGTGTTGATCCCGTAAAGATCACTGTGGGCATGGCGTTCTATGGCAGGTCGGCCACCACGGTTGGTGCTCCTGGACTGCATGTAGCGTCCCGCGGACAAGCAGACCTCGTAACGTTTGCCGCCGATGAAGGCACACCTCTCTACTACAACGTACTTGCATCACTCCCCAACTTTACCGAGCACTGGGATAGCACGGCAAAGGTGCCATACCTCGTAGGCAAGCCTGGACTCAACACGTTTGTATCGTACGACAATGTAGAGTCCATACGCGCAAAGAGTCGTTTTGCCATTGACAAGGGGCTCCGTGGTGCAATCATCTGGGAGATTACTGGCGATTACCTCGAAACCGCTCCGGGATCTGGCGTGATCGCATCTACCCCACTCGTTGATGAAATCAATGATGTGTTTTGCAACTACACGTCGTCGTCAACGCCACGCGATACACTTGAACCGGAGCTTCGCATCGTTCGTGACTGTGGAACGTACTCTGTAACAGCCACCGAGCTGCGCAACAGTCCGAATCCACCACGTTCGCAGCCCCTTACAACAGATCAAGTTGACACAGGTATCGCGAGTGTTGTTTTGAGTTCGTCGAAAGCCGACTCCAACTATCGCCTCATCATTCTATCACCCACTCCGTTTCCACGCGACAGCACGCTGAAGCAGGTATCATTCAGATTGAGCGTTATCAACCCATTGAGTGATGCGCGCGCAACGTTTACCGTGCGCGATTGGGCTGGAAACAGCGTTACTGATTCGGCAATCTATATCGCAGCGCCTCTGCGTTCGAGTCGTACCGCTATCGATCTCGGGACTGTTGAACTTGGCGACTCCGCCGTACAGTCTGTAACGATTACGAATCGCACTACCGCGCCTGTCACAGTAATGTCGACACGATTAGCGAACGGAACAGCCTTCCGTCTCGCACCAATCTCATTGCCGGTGACATTACAAGCTGGAGGTATGATCACTCTTGACGTGATCTATCGTCCACGACTGCAAGATGTTGGTACTTTGCCTCAACGCGACACTCTCCACATTGAGACAGCGTGTTCGGCTCTAAGGATCAGCTTCGAGGGCTTGGCACGTGTGACGTGCGACACGCTGTCAGTGCCCCCTCGCGACACGATGGTCGCACCCGGCAGCCTTGTGCGATTTTCCGTACGTCACACTCCCACACGAGGGCTTTCGTATGCGTACCAATGGCAAACAAGCCTCGGCGTAGGTTGGGAGGACGTGGTTGACGCCGGACAATACATTGGCGCAACCACAACTACGCTGTGGATCTCAAATGTCACGACAGCACAGAACCGTCAAAAATTCCGGTGTGCTGTAGCGACAGACTACTGCGAGTCAATTGGCCAAAGCGCAACGCTTTACGTCGAACCCGGTACGTCGGTCGACGATGATGTTGATGACATAACGACGATGCTGGAGTACAGCAACAAACCATACATCGTTATTGATGCGATTGGACAAACACTCCTTCAAGGGATCATAACTGATCCTGCTTCAGGTCATCGCTTGCTGGCGGAGATACGATCACTGCCAAACGGGTGGTACATGGTTGTCGTCGACGGACATCCGAAGGGGCCAATCGTGGTGTGGCGGTAAGTTTA
This sequence comes from uncultured Melioribacter sp., assembly GCA_964432155.1. GTDB lineage: Bacteria > Bacteroidota > Ignavibacteria > Kapaibacteriales > Kapaibacteriaceae > UBA10438. The sequence continues at coordinate 5,960 of CAYSMF010000004.1, forward strand.
CCGCCACCCTCCTCCGAGTGCGCGATACAACGCGATGTACGCGAAGTAGAGATTGGTTTTGGCATCCAGCTCACGTCGCTGCGCTTCAAGAAGAGAGCGCTGTGCATCAAGTACCTGCAAGTATGGTGCTGCTCCATATCGATATCGCAGCTCCGATAGACGCAAGACTTCCCTATTCGACGTGACAACGCCTGATGCAGATGCTACCTCAATGCGTCGATTCCGCAGATCGACCATGGCATCGTTGACCTCACGGAACGCAACTACCACTGTGCGCTGATAATCTGCCACGGCTGCGCGCGTAGTTGCATCAGCAGCATCAACCTGTGCAGCCAAGCGACCACCCTGGAAGATCGGCTGTACGAGATTACCGACGGCATTCCACATGAGCGAGTTGGCATCGATAAGGGGCTGCCCCGACAGCGCTTCAACTCCACCACCAACCGAAAGCGACAGTCGTGGGTATTGCTGTGCGATCGCACGTCCAACCAGAGCATTAGCAGCAATCACCTGCTGTTCTGCGATGATCACATCTGGACGTCGCTGTAAGAGCTCGCTCGGCTGACCAACAGCAACATCAGCTGGCACACGCTGTTGTGTGAGCGTTGTCCCGCGTAGAATCTCCGTACCGATTGGACGTGCCAGCAAGACGTTGAGAGCATTTTCTGTCTGCGCGATCGCAGTATTGATGACAGGCACATCTGCCTCGACTCGGCGCAACTCACCCTCGGCCTGACGCCAGTCAAGCTCTGATGTCTTGCCACCCTCGAAGAGTGTGCGTGCAAGTCGCTCATACTCGCGCCGTGTAGCAAGGTTACTGTCGATAATTTGACGCAGTGCATCAAACTTGCGCAACGTGATGTATGCTTCAGCGACCGCGGCGGAGATCATCAGCTGCGACGCACGGTACGACGCTTCAGAGGCTCGCAATTGCGCAGTCTGTGCCTCTGCACCGCGGCGGATACGACCAAAGATGTCGAGCTCCCATGAGAGCGTTCCCATGATGCCGAAGATGCCAGTTGGACCGAGTGCGGCACCAGGATTGAGCACAGCAACGCGATTCGCAGAGTTTCGAATTCCAGTTGCTGAGCCCCCTATCCCAAGTTGCGGGAAGAGCTCACTGTTAGCAATTGTCACATTTGCACGTGCTGCTTCGATACGCGCTAGCGTAGCCTGGACATCGTAGTTGCTATCAAGTGCTAATGAAACGTAGCTAGCGAGAACTTGATCGTCGTACACGCGCCAATGCGGCTCGATTGCAAACGATGTGTCGGTACGTGCCCGCTCACGCCACGTATCAGAAGTCGGAAGCGATGGCCGTACATAGTCGGGTCCAACTTTGCAGCCCTGCACACCAAGACCCAGACAGAGTAGCAGAAGCATCATCGCCCCTTGACGCATTCGCTTGCGATAGGCAAAGCCTTCAATGAATGCGAAGAGCCCAGGCACGATGATCACACCGAATGCAGTCGCAACAAGCATCCCGTAGAACACTGTGGTACCCATCGCAACGCGAGAGCCAGCCCCTGAACCAGAAGCGGTCATCAACGGAACCACGCCAAGAATAAATGCGAAGGCTGTCATGAGAATCGGACGGAATCGTAGACGTGCAGATTCGAGCGCAGCATCCTCCGGTGACAGCCCCTCCTTGTCCTGTTTTTCCTTCGCGAACTCAACAATGAGGATCGAGTTCTTGGCAGCCAGACCAATGAGCAGGATGAGACCAATCTGCGTGTAGACGTTGTTGTCGATGCCCATCATCCACACTCCCATAAACGCTCCAAAGGCGGCAATTGGGGTTCCAAGCAACACCGACCAAGGCAAACGCCACGAGTCGTATTGTGATGCGAGGAGCAAGAACACCAACACAACGGCCAGGACAAACGTTGGGAGCGGACTCGGCGCACGCTTCTCTTCGTAGGACAGACCAGAGAAGGCCAAACTCATAGTTTGCGGCAGGACATCCTTGGCTACATCTTCGAGTGCTGAAAGTGCCTGACCCGAACTAAAACCCGCTGCTGCATTACCGCTGATAGCAACACTGCGGAAGAGGTTGAATCGATACGTGACCTCTGCACCTGTGGTGTCATTAGCTGTTACGAGCGTCGACAGCGGGATCATTTCTCCCGTCGTGCCACTGCGAACATAGAATGCACCAATATCATCGGGAGACTGCCGGTATTCGGGTTCCGACTGCATGTACACACGATACAAGCGTCCGAAACGGTTGAAGTCGTTCACGTACGCACCGCCCAATGCAGCCTGCATTGTTGTGAATACGTCTTGAATCGTTACTCCGAGTTTACGAGCCTTCTCACGGTCGAGCTGCACTCCGATTTGCGGCACACCAGCGTCGAACTGCGTGAAGAGGTTTGTGAGTTCAGGTCGTTGCGATGCCGCAGCCATGAACTTCGCTGTCTGTTCCTGCAGATCACCAACACTCATCGTGCCTGAGCGGTCTTGCAGATAGGCAGAGAAGCCCCCTGCTGCACCAAAGCCAGGAATCGTCGGCGGAGCAAAGCAGAATGAGATAGCCTCGGGAATCGCCATGAATTGCTGGTTGAGCTTCTTCATGATTGCTTTTGCATGCTCACTCGGATCTTTGCGCTCTTCCCATGGCTTGAGGCGAATCAAGAATGACGCAACGTTCGACGTGTACGCATTGGTGAGGAAGGACAACCCGCCTACCGTATTGAATGATTCAATCTCTGGATGCTGGGCAAGAATTGCTTCGATCTTCTTACATACCAGGTCAGTACGCTCGAGCGATGCCGCATTCGGCAACATCACATTGGCAAGGAAGATGCCCTGATCTTCATCTGGAACAAACCCCGACGGAATCTGTCCAACGGTAATGAGCGACAACACAGCAAAAGCGCCAACACCAACGACCGAGAGCACCGACTTACGCACGACGGATCGCGCCACACCAACATACCCAGTGGTCGCACGACCGAACACGCGGTTGAACCATCGATAGAATGCGTTGAGCGGACCTTTGCCGTTGATATCCGTTGGCTTGAGGAGCATCGCTGCAAGAGCAGGACTCAGCGTAAGCGCGTTGAACGCGGACAGAACAACAGAGAACGCAATCGTCATCGCAAACTGCTGGTAGATCATACCAGTGATGCCACCAAGGAAGGCAACCGGAACAAACACAGCTGCCAGAATCAGTGCAATGGCAATAACTGGACCCGATACCTCACTCATCGCCTTCAGGGTAGCCTCGCGCGGACTCATCCCATGCTCGATATGGTGCATCACCGCTTCAACCACCACAATCGCGTCGTCAACCACAATGCCGATAGCCAGCACGAGTCCAAACAGCGACACTGTGTTGATCGTAAAACCGACCAGCGGGAAGATGGCGAACGTACCGATCAAACTCACCGGCACCGTCAACAGTGGAATCAGCGTTGCACGTCCGTTCTGTAGGAAGATGAACACGACGATGATCACGAGCAAGACAGCTTCGAACAATGTCTGAACGATCTCCTCAATCGACGCTTCGACGGCAGGCGTGGTATCGTACCCTACCTCCGCAACAACGTCCGACGGGAAGATGGTCTTCATCTTCTCGAGGGTTTCGTAAATACCCTTTGACGACTCCAGCTGATTTGCGCCCGGCAAGAGATAGATCGCAAGCATAGCCGAAGGCTTACCGTTGAGTCGACCGAACGCTTTGTAGTTCTCTGAACCAAGTTCAACGCGAGCCACATCACGCACACGAACAATACGTCCGTCCGCAGTCTCCTTGATGATAATGTCACCGAACTCTTCAGGAGTCGTCAGGCGCCCCGGCGCACTTACTGTGTAGGTGTTCTCCTGTCCTGGCGCTGATGGTGCGGCGCCGATCTTACCCGCAGGCGCTTGCACGTTTTGATCGCGCACGGCAGACCAGACGTCCGTGCTCGTGAGTCCGAGCGCAGCGAGTCGATCTGGCTTAATCCAAATACGCATGGCGTACTCAGAGCCACCGAGAAGTTCAACCTGCGACACGCCCGGCACGCGGAGCAACTGATCACGGACGTTGATCATTGCATAGTTGTTCAGGAACTCAGCGTCATAGGTTCCACCCGGCGAGGCTACACTCACCATCATCAAGAGTGATGGATTGATCTTTTGAACAATCACACCTTGCTGCAGAACGTCCTGCGGCAGACGAGAATTTGCACGTGCTACGCGGTTCTGTGTGAGTACGTTCGCATTGTTGAGATCCGTACCAACATCAAAGGTTACGTCAATCGATGCCGTGCCGTCCGATGTGTTGCGTGACATCATGTAAATCATGTTGTCGACGCCGTTGATTTGCTGTTCAATTGGCGTAGCAACAGACTGCTCGACAGCCTCTGCGCCAGCACCTGGGTACACACCCGTTACGCGCACCATTGGTGGCGAGAGTCGAGGGTACTGTTCAATGGGCAACCCCATCAACGCGACAAGTCCTACAAGTACCGTAACAATCGAAATCACGATTGCCACGATCGGACGTCGCACAAAGAATGCTGAAAACATCGTGCGACCCTTACGGACGTGTGAGAAGACTGTCGATCGATACCGCGACACGCTTCGGAGCTACCACAGCACCGTCACGAACCTTTTGCAACCCCTCGTACACAATGGTCTCGCCTGCCGTAAGGCCAGCTTCGACGACATATGCCGCACCGACGCGATGCAAGACAACGATTGGACGCATAGAGACGGTGTTTGATTTCGTATCAACGACGGCAACGTACTGGGTGCCCTGCAGCTCGGATACGGCACGCTGCGGGATGACAATTGCAGCACGAGCTTGATCAAGTGCTGCACGAACACGAGCAAACTGTCCTGGACGAACAATCCCCTCTGGATTCGGGAACATTGCCTGAATCATGATCGTCCCCGTCTGTGGGTCGATGGCGTTATCAATTACCGATGCTTCACCGAGATACGGATGCACCGACTTGTCGGCAAGGATGAGCTGCAATGGAATCGGACGCTTTCGCGCCGCCGAGTCAAGTTGACGGCGTCGCTTGGTTACACTGAGCCATTCGACTTCCGACATGCTGAACTTTACACTGATCGGATCAAGCTTCGACACCGTTGTCATTGGTGCACCAGGCATACGGCCGATGAGATCACCGACTTGCACCGTCGTTGAGCCTGCAAGTCCATCGATTGGCGACGTTACAGTGCAATAGCCAAGCTCAACCTGTGCCTTCTGAACACTACCTCGCATTGCTTGCACCGATGCCCGACTGGCCTTCGCCATCTGAACAGCTGTTTCGTATTCCTGGCGCGAAATCGCGTTCTGCTCCACAAGCGGAGTATATCGCGCAACGTCCTGTTCGGCACGCGCAAGGTTCGCCTCGGCTTCCGCCAATTGCCCCTTAGCAACATTCACGTTGGCCGCATACTGCAGCGGGTCAATGATATACATCACCTGACCGCGACGAACGTACGTTCCTTCCTTGTATACAACGCGATCGACGTAGCCCTCGACACGCGAGCGAATTTCAACCTCTTCCCCACCGTGCGTCTGGCCTACCCACTCGGAGTACACCGGCACATCGCGCGCCTCAAGCGTGATCACACTCACAGGTATGGCAGGGGGCGGCCCCTGGACCTTCGTCTCGCATCCAACGAGCAACGCTGTTGCACCGATGCATGCAAGTAGTGCAGAACGAATCATCATACAAGCTCCATGTAACTGTCACAGTCGACGCTGATTAGCGAATAAACCGTGGATGCATCAAATTTTCGAGTGAGAAGATCTCGGCAAGCTTTTCTTCCGAGAGTAAGCCCTTCGAGCGAACGATGTCGATCACCGAACCACCAGTCTCGAAGGCTTCCTTCGCAATAACTGCACTCTGCTCGTATCCGAGAATCGGATTGAGTGCCGTGACGATCCCAACGGAGTTCATCACCATTGCATGTGTATGCTCAGCATTGGCAGTAATACCGTCGACGCAGCGCTCGCGAAGTGTTGCACATGCACGTGTGAGCACTTCAATTGACTGGAACAGACAGTATGCAAGCACTGGCTCCATCACATTGAGCTGGAGCTGTCCAGCTTCAGCGGCAAACGTCACCGTTACATCATTCCCGATGACGAGATAGCACACCTGATTGACAACCTCAGGAATTACTGGGTTAACCTTACCCGGCATGATGCTCGAGCCTGGCTGGAGGCGTGGGAGATTAATCTCGTTGAATCCGCAGCGCGGACCGGATGAGAGCAAGCGCAGATCGTTGCAGATCTTTGAGAGCTTCACAGCAACGCGCTTGAGCACACCGCTTACCTGCACGTATGCTCCGTTGTCCCACGTTGCCTCGATCAAGTTTTGCGACAGCGTTACGGGAATACCAGACACCTCACGCAAGTACTGCACAGACAGTGCCGGATATCCCTCCGGCGCATTGATACTTGTACCGATAGCTGTCGCACCAAGGTTTACCTCGGTGACAAGCATACGCGCTTCTTCCAGCCGACGAATGTCTTCGCCAATGTTCACAGCAAACGACTCGAACTCCTGTCCAAGCGTCATCGGCACCGCATCCTGAAGTTGTGTGCGCCCCATCTTGAGAACGTCAGCAAACTCTACACCCTTGCGAGCGAACGCGTCGCGCAACAGGCCCAGTTGCTCAATGAGTTGTCCGATCTCGATGTACAGACTCAGGCGAAACGCCGTTGGATAAGCATCATTGGTGCTCTGTGAGCAGTTCACGTGGTTGTTCGGGTGCACGATATCGTACGTGCCCTTTGGATGCCCAAGAAGTTCGAGCGCCTTATTGGCGATTACCTCATTGGCATTCATGTTCGTTGACGTGCCAGCACCACCTTGAATGACATCAACGATAAACTGATCGTGAAGTTCGCCAGCGATAATGCGATCGCATGCTGCGCAGATCGCGTCAGCAATGGCAGGCTCGAGCACATCGAGATCTCTGTTTGCCAGCGCAGCAGCTTTCTTCACGTATCCAAACGACGTGATGAACGATGATGCATGACTGATCGGTATACCCGTAATGTGGAAGTTCTCCTTACCACGGAGTGTCTGCACACCATAGTAGGCGCTATCCGGGATCTCACGCTCTCCTAGGAAGTCGTGCTCAATGCGCATGCGTCTTATACCTCGCAATGTTCTGAATAGGTTGGCATGTACGCCAACACACCGAGTCGTCGTTCTAGTTGTTTCCGAAGTTCTTTTCGTGCCTCGTCTTCACCATGCGTGAGCAGTATCGACGACACGCCAGACTGGGCGACAGCACTGCACCATTCAACAAGCTCCGTCTGACCAGCATGTGCACTGAATCCGCCGAGTGTATGAATGCGAGCACGCACATCATGATACTCGCCCATGATCTTCACACCGGCGACCCCATCGACGAGTTTCCGACCGAGCGAGCCGCGAGCTTGGTAGCCAACAATCACGAAGTGACACTTCGGATCGCTGATCGAATTACGAATGTGGTGCATAATCCGTCCGGCCGTGCACATACCAGAACCTGCGATCACAATGAACGGACCATGTTCGTCATTGATAGCTTTTGATTCTTCTGCCGTAACACAAACTCGCACGCTACGAAGATCATGACGCAGCTGTCCATTATCGACTAAGTGCGCACTTTCAGTGTCGTAAAGCTCAGTGTGTTTGCGGTACACTGCATCCGCCTTGATGGCCATTGGACTATCGAGAAAGATGGGAATCGGTGGAATACGCTTGCTGCGTACCAACTCCGCAATGTGATACATCATCTGCTGGGCACGTCCGATAGCAAACGACGGGATGAAGATCTTGCCCTTCTTCTCAACCGCATCAACGATAATCTGCTGGAACTCCTCGAGCGTATCCTGGAGCGATCGGTGGTCGCGATCACCATACGTCGACTCCATCACTATCACGTCTGCTTTGCGAGGGGGCTCGGGATCGCGCAGATATGGCAGGTGCAACGGACCTAGGTCGCCGGAGAAGACGACGATACGCTCACGATCCCCATCCTGAACGCGAAACTCAACACTTGCCGATCCGAGCAGGTGCCCAGCCTCGTGAAAGATCACATCGACGCCCTTGGCAACGGGGATTGGTGTATCGTATGCAGACACAACCATTTGACTCAGGGTACGTTCAACGTCCTCGTGATCAAACAGAGGTTCATCGTAGCGACCAAGCTTTCTGCCGCCACGCTGCGCGCGACGTTGTTTTCGCTCGAAGTCTGACTCTTGGATGTGCGCGGCATCATTGAGAATGATCTCCGTGATGTCGCGTGTTGCGTCGGTGCAATAGATCGGACCGCGGTACCCATCGCGAATAAGCACAGGCAGACGTCCGGAGTGATCGAGGTGTCCGTGCGTGAGCACGACGGCATCAATCGTAGCGCGATGAATGCGGCCAGGAACAATATTGCGGGCGTCGTCGTCCTTATCGCCTTGGAACATTCCAAAATCGACAAGCAGCGCCGCTGTATCTGTTTCAAACAGGTAGGCCGAGCCCGTTACCTCTCCTGCTGCGCCGTATGGGGTGATACGTATCATGTGCAAAGTTACCAGTTACAACGAGAGGAGCATCGTGTTCGGAGGCATGGAAAACGGTAACTTTGTGCGTGCAGAACGAACCCACAACGAAGAAAACGATCGACTACAGCCTTCTCCGGCGACTCCTCGTCTTCCTTAAGCCGTACCGTCTCCATCTTGTTGGAGCCATCCTCCTCACGCTCTCGGCTTCCGCGCTTGGTCCACTGCGCCCCTTCCTCACACGAATTGCTGTGGACGACCATATTGTCAAGGGCGACTTCCCCGGTCTTCTCATGTTCACGGGGCTCATTCTCGGCCTCTTGTTCCTCCAGGGAATCCTCCAGTACAGTCTATCGCTGCTGATGACATGGATCGGCCAACGCGTGTTGTTGGACATTCGCAACACACTGTACCGTCATGCCGAAGGCCTCTCACTGCGATACTACGACACAACGCCAGTGGGACGGATCGTAACGCGCGTCACGAACGACGTTGAGGTGCTCAACGAGCTCTTCTCGTCCGGGGTTGTGCTCATGATTTCCGACGTCATGGTGATCGTATGGATCCTGACGTTCATGTGGAACACGTCTCATGAATTGACGTTACTCACGATAACAGTACTGCCATTCCTTCTCGTCGCCTCGTTCATCTTCCGCGCGAAGGTCCGCAAGGTGTACGACAAGATTCGTCGACAAGTCGCGTTGATGAATGCATTCGTCAACGAGTTCGTCACAGGCATCTCAATTGTGCAGCTGTTCCGCCAGGAGCGTCGCATGCAGACACAATTCGGCGAGATCAATGCGGAGCATCGACGACTCCAAGATCAGTCTATCATGTACTACGCCACGTTCTTTCCCGTGGTGGAGTTTCTCAGCGCGGTTTCACTCTCGATTATCGTGTGGTATGCCGCTGGCAACATCGCATCGGGCGTCATGACGATCGGGATGTTGATCGCATTTAGTCAGTTCACGGAAATGTTTTTCCGTCCAGTGCGGGACCTCACAGAAAAGTACAACACGCTCCAGTCGAGCATCGTCGCCTCTGAACGCATTTTCAATCTGCTCGACACGACCGTTCGTGTCGATGATGCGCCCGACGCACAACCGTTTGAGCGTCTTGAACAAGGGATTGAGTTTCGCAATGTTCGCTTTAGTTACGACGGGACGATTCCCGTTCTACGCGACGTATCGTTTTCGGTACGAAAGGGGCAAACAATTGCGCTCGTCGGAGCCACGGGTTCAGGCAAGAGCTCGATTATCAACGTCCTGAGTCGCTTCTACGAGTATCAAAGCGGCGAAGTGCTCATTGATGGCAAGAGCATTCGCTCTATTCGTCAAGACGATCTGCGCCGACGCATCGCGATTGTGTTGCAAGACGTCTTCTTGTTTTCACGATCAGTTGCCGACAACATTTCGCTTGATCGCGAGGGCATAACTCGTGAGCAGATCGAGCAAGCAGCCGTAGCGCTTGGCGCCGATGCGTTCATTCGACGTCTACCACAGGGCTACGACACAAATGTGCGTGAACGCGGAGCCGTACTCAGCGTTGGACAGAAGCAGCTCATCTCGTTCAGTCGGGCGTTGGTCACCGACCCTGACATCCTGATTCTCGACGAGGCAACGTCAAACATCGACACGGAAACGGAACAGATTATCGAGCGATCGATCTCGACGTTGCTCCAAGGACGTACGTCGATCGTTGTGGCACACCGACTCTCAACAATTCAGCGTGCAGACGCGATCGTTGTTCTGCATCACGGTGAGATCGCCGAGATTGGCACTCACCAGGAGTTGCTGCAACGCGGCGGTGTGTATGCAAAGCTGCATGCACTGCAGTTTGCCAACAATCCAAAGTAATCGTGTGTCGGTCGACCGTTATTCGGTCCACACACCCATCTGGTAGAACTTCTCACGACGCTCCTTCACCAGCTGATCAACGGGCATGGTCTCGAGTGCGCTGAGTTCTTCTTCGAGAACGGATACAACCGTGGCGAACATGGTGTTCGGATCACGATGTGCGCCACCTACCGGCTCAGGTACAATGCGGTCGATCACCTTTACATCAATGAGGTCGGTGGCACCAAGACGCAGCGCTTCCGCCGCCTGCTCCTTGTAATCCCACGAGCGCCAAAGAATCGATGAGCAGCTCTCAGGCGCAATCACGGAGTACCATGCATTTTCGAGCATGAGAATGCGGTTACCAATACCGATTCCGAGTGCGCCACCAGACGCCCCTTCACCGATGATCATGATCACGATCGGGGTCTTGAGTTGCGACATGAGTAGGAGGTTACGCGCAATTGCCTCTGCCTGACCACGTTCTTCTGCTTCAAGACCTGGAAATGCACCCGGGGTATCAAGGAAGCAGATCACTGGGAGGCTGAACTTCTCTGCCATCTGGAGCAAACGATACGCCTTACGGTACCCGTCCGGATTCGGCATGCCGAAGTTGCGGTGCAGGTTCGACTTTGTATCACGTCCCTTTTGATGTCCGATCACCACAACGTGGCGTCCATTGAGAGTTGCGAGGCCACCAACGATTGCTGGATCATCACGGTACGTGCGATCACCATGCAGCTCAACGAAATCTTCGAAGCAGTGCATGATATAATCAAGCGTATACGGACGGTCGGGATGACGAGCGATTTGTACGCGCTGCCAGCGCGTAAGATTGCGGTAAATGTCACTACGAAGCTTGTCAACCTGCGACTCGAGCTCGTCGATCTGCGGCTGAATATCAAGCGTATCGGTAAGCGCCTTCATCTCCTCGATCTTCTTCTCGAGCTCGACGATTGGCTTTTCGAATTCAAGAGCTGATGTTGTTGCCACGTAGACGCCGTAATAGGTGTTTCAGGATGATTTCGATATCGAGTGCTAACGTGTAGGACTCGATATAGTAGTCGTTGAGTTGTGTAACAGCCGCTGTCGACAAACGCCCCGGCGAACTGATGTGTGCCAAGCCCGTCAAGCCAACACGACCTGTCGACCGTGCTTTGCCATCCGGGAAGAGTCCGACGACGCTCTTTCGACCGCGTAGGACATCGTACCAGCTGGCGACCATGCGGCGCACACCTGGCAAAATTAGGCCCGGCAGACAGAGCGTCAAAACGAGAACCGAGAGAACAAGATCGAGCATACGCTTAGCGACACGATTGCGGAACCGCAGCAGCGGTGGCAACGATACCGTTGGCTCGACGCCAGCGACGTCGTTGATGATACGTGCCGTTATCACGTCATCGTAGTCTGTAGCCAGGTGAAACCGAGCTCGGTACCCTGCACAGGCGATCATGAGCTCCATGATGCGCTCCTTGGACACCGATGGATCGGTCAGGATTACCTCTTGCGCACCAGTGGCATCGAGAATGCGTGCTAGGTACGTAGCATCACCAACGATGCGCATGCCGGCAAAGGACTCTGTTGTGAATGACGTTGTTGCGACGATTCCGACGAGCTCTGTGTGGCGATGCTCGGCTGTCTCCAGCTCGCGTGCAATACGCTCGGCATGTGGCGTGCACCCTACCAGCAATACGCGTCGTGTGGAAACCGCCCGCGAACCATCACGCAATGCAGCGACACCGCGAATCAGCGTTGTTGCAACCGCTGTGAATCCGATCGTCATCAGCAGAACGCCGCGACTGAACGCGTACTCTTTGAAGAAGTACGTCAGCGACGACAAGACAAAAAACGTTACGAGCAGTCCAACGATGCTTCTGCGAACAGTCGGCCGATACTCGACGTACTCACCTACTGCGACAAGCGAGAATGTTGCAACGAACGTCACAACAATCTGCACAAGCGGATAGGCATATGCGGGGAATCCGAATGGACCTTCGAAGCGCACTGACGTTGCCGCAAGCAATGCAAGATTGAGTGCGATCATGTCAAACAGCCAAGTGCCGATCTCACGCCGCTTCCGCAGCGCTCGAGCTACGAGTGCGCGTAGTGCGATACCCATGCGAAGGAAGGCCAGAAAGATGCGCGAGCCACCGAAGTGTTTCCGCGCGAAGATCTCCATCGCGTCGTAGAACACGCGGACTTCGTTGATCGAACTGCGCTTGGTGCTCTCGCCCTTGTAGTGTACGATACTCGTCGTGTGCACGTAGGTGACGTCGAAGCCCGCCTTTTGCACACGATAGCACAGATCGATGTCCTCGCCGTACATGAAGAACGCTGGGTCGAACCCGCCAAGACTTCGCAGCAGATCTGCACGACCAATCATAAACGCGCCGATCAGAGCATCGACAGGATACGTGGCATCGATCGGGAGATACGTCAGATTATACCCTGCAAACAGCTTCGACGACGGAAAGATCCGTTGAAGACCGAAGAGCTTACAGAACGATACCCATGGTGTCGGAAGCCCACGTCTGCACGCCACCTGGAATGATCCATCGGGATTGAGCACCTTACATCCGGCGATGCCAGTGTTGGAATGCTCGTCGAGGTAGCGGCACATCACGGCCAGCGTATCGGAACCAACGATGGTGTCTGGGTTCAAGTACAGGATGTACCGACCAGTAGCATGCTCGAGTCCGACGTTGTTGGCACGACCGAACCCTATGTTCTCGTCGAGTGCGATCCAGCGGACCGACGGAAACAATAGCTCGAGTTCCGTAACCGATCCGTCATGCGAATTGTTGTCGACGACAATAATCTCCGTCTGCACCCCACCAACCGAAGCAGCAAGCGAACGCAAGCACTGAAGGAGATAATCCTTCACGTTGTAGTTCACAATGATGACGGATATGTCGGGCGTCAATGTCACGAGCGACCAAAGGTGAAGATCGTCGTCAGTTTCAGCTTCCACACAAGGAACGCTGCTTCATAGACAATGTTCTTGCTCATCTTCGATACACCGTGCACACGATCCATGAAAATGATCGGGATCTCATGCACGCGTGCACCAGAGCGCCACGCCTTGTAGTTCATTTCAATCTGGAATGCGTATCCATTCGAGCGGATCTTCGTCAGGTCGATCTTCCGAAGAACATCACTGCGGAAGCACTTGAAGCCACCTGTAGCATCAGCTACGGGCATCCCTGTGATGATGCGTGTGTAGAGGTTTGCGAACCAACTCAGCAGCAATCGGCTCATCGGCCAATTGATCACGTTTACGCCCTGAATGTAGCGCGACCCAATCACGAGATCGTATGTCGCGATCTCATCGAGCAAACGCAGCAAGTCCTTTGGGTCGTGCGAGAAATCCGCATCCATTTGCAGAATGACGTCGAACCCCTGAGCGAGTGCGTAGGTGAAGCCGGCACAGTATGCCGTACCCAGTCCCAACTTGCCCGATCGCGTGATGAGATGTACGCGTTCATCGGTCGTTTGCCGATCTGCGACTAGTTGTGATGTACCATCTGGTGAACCATCATCAATCACCAGCACGTGTGTATCGGGGACGACGGCGTGAACAGCATCGATCATACGAAGGATGTTATCGCGCTCGTTGTACGTTGGGATGCAGACAATACTTCTCACGCTCTTCCATGCCCTCGTAACATCACGAAAACTGTGCGAACCATGATTTCAAGATCCAGCTTAAACGACATATTCTCGATGTAGAAGAAGTCGTAGCGAAGTCGGTTCTTGATCTCTTCGAGTGATTCCGGGTTTGACTTAACCTTCACCTGCCACCAGCCCGTAACGCCAGGACGCACCTTGTGGCGCCGACGATAATACGGAAGCATTTGCGTGAACTTCTCAACGTAATGGGGCTGCTCGGGACGTGGGCCAACAAGCGACATTTCCCCCTTGAGCACGTTCCAGAGCTGCGGGATCTCGTCCAAGTGCGTCTTGCGAATAAACCTACCGACAGGCGTCACGCGTGGATCGTTTTCTTCTGTCCATGTCGGACCCCGACGATCGTCCGTATACATCGAGCGGAACTTCGCCATGCGGAACACAGAACCATTCTTCCCTACCCGCTCTTGCACGAAGAACATCGGCCCCTTCGAAGTCACCTTCACCGCAATGGCGGTAAGAATCCACACCGGCAGTCCAACAACAAGAATCAACAGGCTCACGACGATATCCATCGTGCGCTTTGCAACTTCTTCCCATGGCTGCATTAACTCGGGACTTACTTCGATAAGGGGCGACCCATAGATCTGCTGCGTGCGTGCCTGACCGGAGAAGATCTCGTAGAGATCAGGAACGATGCGAACAAGTGCTCCTTCATCGGCAGCTTGAGCAGTAACCTTCAGCAACGCATCATGATCGGTGTGATCCATCGTTACGAGCACTTCACGCGGACGCAAAGCGCGCAGAACTGATGGCACTTCATCGACGCCACCAAGACGCGCAACACCGAGCGACGCTTGAGGTCCATCGAAAGCTCCCACTTCAACCACGCCGAGCACATCATAGCCCCATGCCGGCTCATCGCGAAGATCGATAAGCAACTCTGCAAGCCGCTCACGCGAGCCAATCAGTACAGTCGGAATTGTGATGATACCATGTTCACGGAACCTGCGTTGAAGCTGTCGAGCGACAATCCGTCCGATGGCGGCCAGACCAAAGAGTACCAGCCAGTACACACCGAATACGAATCGTGGATTATTGCGGAAGTCTTCGGAGCTACCGAAGAAGATCAGCAGAAAGATCGTTACCGATCCCAGGAAGGTTACGCGAAACAACGCGAAGAACTCTTCGAACGGCGATCGAATGTAGTAGTCGCGGTAGAGTCCACCCATCCAGAAGGCCAGGCACCAGAATGCGCACGAGAGTGCTGCAATCACGGCATGGTCGGCAAGCGAAAAGATGCGCAGGTCTGTCAGCATTACATGTCGCACAACCTGATACACCGCAAAGCTGACGGTAAATGCGAGGATGTCAACCGTGAGCTGCATCATCGACGGACGCCACATCGTGCCAAAGGATCGTCGCGGAGCTACCTCGGCGACTGCGCCCATTGCGGTTGATGTATGGTGTTGCGTCGATGACATAGTGTGGGATTCGTTGTAAAATCACTGAGACGGTGCATCAGAGCGTAGACGCGAACGCACGTGGCGTACATCGTCTGCACTTACGAGGCCCGTTAGCAGGGCTACGCTTGCCGTCGAGATGAAGGCAGCAGCAGCGACCATTAACGGCTCTATCCCCAATCCCCGCAGGAACACGGAGATGCCGATTGAGCCCCCTACGAGGATCACAACTCTGACTACAACCCACAAATCTACGGGTTTCGCCATGAAGCGGTATAGGAGCCACATGCAGTAGAGCGCTCCCACGGCCATGGTACAGAAGCGTCCAATCACAGCCCCTACCGAGAGTAATTGTGGGATCCACACAAATCCGAAGAGTGCTGTGGCAATCACGAGCACGCTGGCAATAGCAACATTACGTCGTTGATGACCGAGCGTAATCGCAACTTCTTGCACAAAGACCACCACGGCAGCCATCGGGGCCGACCATAAGAACCACTCAAACGCAGCAATGTCGGGCGAATACCTTCCAGCGCTCACAAGCTGCACAAAGAGTGGCAGCAGTGGGATTGCTGCAGCCGCAAAACAGGTGGCAAGCACGACGAGCACGCGAAGCATGGCAACGATCGATGCATCTCGACGCTGAGGCTCGTTGATCCGACGTGCAACCTCTGGCATGAACACAAGCGAGACTGCCTGCGGCACAACGACCAAGAACGGACCGATCGCAGCGTTCACAGCACCGAGGATACCCACGTCGCGCGCCGTGCCATAGGCCTCGACCAGGAGCGTATCCAGCGTTGTATGCACGGCGATGAGACCGACCGACAGAACAATGGGTAATGATTCACGCACCAGATGACGCATCTCGGCAACTGAACTGTGACGAATACCGATCGTAACTCCTGAACGTGCGGCTGACATGAGCACAAATCCTGGCACCGCTGACATTGCATACGTGAGGATTACCACCGAAGGTGTGAGATGATCGCGGACCAACCAGATCCCAATCGTAAAGAGCACCGCATCAAGCACGCCGAGAGCGCTTACACGGTTGAATCCGCCAGATGTGCGCGACGGTACTTCAAGAACATATCTCCCCAATGTTGTACGTGCAGAGATAAACACGTACACAGCCCACACCGCGGCATCGATTGGTGGGTAGCCGCTGTAGACGGCGGTAGCAATGCCCAGCAGCGTTGCGAATGCGGCCATAACAAGGCGCACGACTAGCGCGGAGGAGAGAATCTCTGATGCGCGATGGTGCTCTTGGACGACGCGCCGTATCAGCACACCATTCATGCCGAGGTCGACGAGAACAACCATTAGAAAATCGACAACACGACGCTGAAAGAACAACACGCCGTTGTCTTCCTTACTTAACGTCGAGAGGATTTCGCGTTGAGCGAGGAACATCAAGCCAAGAACGAGTGCCTGCGAGCCGATCATCCAGAGGCTGCCAGACACAACACGTCGCGCGACATTGCCCTGAAGTGATGACACGGTTTCTGCCCTATCGCAGGATGGCAATCAGTGTTGCCGTGAGCGCAACCACGCTCGAGGCGATACTCGCGACGATGGCATACGTCTGCAACTCTGTGCCCACAGGAATATCTGGAGGACGCGGCACGTATACTTCGTCGCCTGGTTCGACGAACACGTTGTCGTCGTCTTCAACCCAGACCTTTGATTTACCCTTGATAATGCGAGCACGATCGTCGCGCGCACCAGTTGCGTATCCTCCGGCACGTTCGACATACCAATTGAGACGCTTGTTTGGTTCGTATGGAACGTAGCCCGGACGTGAGACCTGTCCGTACACGTACACACGATCCGGTGTTGGCTGCACAACAATGATATCACCAGACTGCATCACGATGTTGTCTGGTGATGATGCGTCGCGCAATGCACGCGACATATCGCACGAGACATACGGCAAACGGTACTTCTGATCGATATGATAGCGAGTTGTGTCCTCGAGCTTGAGATCCGAGTATTGAAACGTGCGGTAGGCATCGTCACGCTGTTGAAGGGGCGTGATAGCACCCCGCTCTGGACGCACGATGTACGACAACTCCATGGATGCTTGCGGAAGCACGCCTCCTGAACTTGCGATCACCTCACTGAGTCGTGTCGATCCTGGCACAATCACGACAGCGCCAGGCGAGGCCACTTCACCATAAACCTGAACGACGCCCTGCGATGCAGGTGCGCCAGTTTCTACGCGACGCTCAACGATGATCGTACTGCCCGGTTGAAGCTCAACGTCTTGACCATCAACGTCAAACGTTGGCGTAACAGCAATACGTTGCTTGCCACCACCTGTCGAGTGAATCACGTAGACACGTGAGAGGTCAGCATCAGACGTCGGTCCGCCGGCAGCTGCCAGCAATAACGAGACGCGGTCACCCTGCTTGTAGGCAAGGGTTGTTGGCGAAACAACAGCACCAGAGATCGACACCGTGGCGACCGTACGATCCTCGTATGGTACCTCGATTTCGTCGCCCTCACGAACGTGGGGATCCAAATGCGAGAACCCATTGACGCGTGAGAGTGGGAGATCAGCGATCTGTGCTCCACGGCGATGGCGAACGGCGATATTCCGTGATGCGAATGGACCAAGTGTTGTGACCGTGAGACGAGTAAGCTCTTGTGCCTTTGTTGGCACGACATTCATTCCTGAACCCTTGGCGAGTTCTGACAGTCCCCCATCCTTACTGAGAAGCCATGGCTGACGCATCACGGTCAGGAATGTAGACACACGCATCGATGCTGGAACGGCGTATGTGCCAGGATATGTCACGTTACCCTTGAGGGTCACGTACACCAGGCGCGCACGGCGTAGCGTGAGGAAGATGTCAACCGACGCCGAACGCTGCTTCATGATCGCTGTGAGCGTATCGCGAAGCTGCTGGAGCGTCTTGCCGGCTACATTGATCACGCCGATACGCTCGAGCATGATGGTGTTTTCGGGTGTGACAACCGTCATCTTCTCCATGAAGTCGATGCCCGTGGTTTGATATGCGAGGATATCACCGGGTCCGAGAACAAACACGGATGGATCAACCACATCATCGGTCGGGAACTGCTCTGCAGTAAGGAGCGACGACAAACTCCCCTGCGTCTTTGCTGTTGAGGACAGTCGATCAAGATCGAGTCCGCCCCCACTCCCCTGTGCCATCAGCACCACGGGTGCCAGAGCACATATGACAATCGCGATCAGTCGAGCAAAACGCTGTGAACGAGACATCCAAACTCACAAGAATGACGAAGGGTTGGCCGACGGGCCAAAGTTACGAATAGTGTCCGGTGATGATGGCCGCGATACGCTCGGCAGCCTTTCCGTCCCAGAGGGGCGGAATCGACCCCTTGGGGCCGTCTCCGCGGAGAACGCGCGCCACGGCATCCAGGATCGACTCGCGTGTGGGCTCAACAAGGATGTTCGTGCCGCACTCAACCGTGATCGGACGCTCTGTCGTTGTTCTGGACGTCACGCAGGGCACGCCAAGCGCCGTTGTCTCCTCTTGGATACCACCTGAATCTGTCAACACGAGAGCCGCCGCCTTCATCAAGGACAGAAATTCCACGTAGCCAACTGGGTCGAGCAAGATCACCGAGGCCGGAATAGTGATGCCAAACTCGGCGATCTTCTTCCGTGTGCGCGGGTGAACAGGAAACACAACAGGCAAGTCGCTTGAGACGTGCGCAACCACATCCATGAGCATGCGCAGCTGCTCAGGCGAATCAACATTGCTCGGCCGGTGCATCGTCACGAGGACGTACCCGCCGGCTGTTACGCCGAGACGTGCATGAATGGTGCTCGTTTCAGTTTTCGGCAACGCATAATGCAGCGAGTCAATCATCGTGTTGCCGACGAAATGAATGCGCTGAGGATCAACGCCTTCACGAAGCAGATGCTGACGTCCGCTCTCTTCTGTAACAAATAGGTCGTCAACAATGGCATCGGTGGCAAGTCGATTGATCTCTTCAGGCATCGCGCGATCACCTGATCGCAAACCAGCCTCGACATGGGCGGTGCGAATGCCCATCTTGACGCTCACAAGAGCGCACGCAATCGTGCTATTCACGTCTCCAACCACGATCACATAGTCCGGCTTGGCCTCGTTGCACACCTGCTCGAAACCGGTCATCACACGCGCCGTCTGTTCTGCATGCGAGCCACTTCCAACACCCAGGAAATACGCTGGGTGCGGCATATCAAGATCCGAGAAGAACGCATCTGACATCGCAGCATCATAGTGCTGACCGGTGTGGACGATGCTATGGGACCACGTGTCTGCATACGCAGCAAAGGCACGATGAATTGGTGCGACCTTCATGAAGTTGGGTCGCGCTCCAACAACGGAGATAATGCGCTTCACTTTCCGTCTCCCAGGAGCACGACGTTTTTCTTCGGACCACGAACGTTCTTGGTTGCGTTGCGTGTGTCAATCACCACCGTTGCATTGGCGACGATCATTTCGACATCAAACGAGCTGTGGTCAGTTGTGATCACCACGACATCATGACGCTTGATATACGCCGGCGTAAGAGTCTTCTTCGACGTCAGTGTCGTTCCGTGCACATTGACCGATGGAATGTATGGATCGAAGTAGCTAATGTTCTCGATCCCACCTTCATGCAACAACTCTGCCACCTTAAGTGCTGGCGAGTGTCGCAGATCGTCAACGTCTTTCTTGAATGCCATACCAAGCAGCAGCACCTTTGCTGTCTTCATCGTCACCGGCTGGCGCGCAATCTCACGTTCAATCATCGCACGCACGTAGAACGGCATCGATTCATTGACTTCCGCAGCGAGCGTAATGAAGTTTGTGACGAAGTCAACTTCGCGTGCTGCCCATGACAGATAGTATGGATCGATCAGAATACAGTGTCCGCCGATGCCCGGCCCGGGATAGAATGGCATAAATCCGAAAGGCTTCGTCTTTGCAGCATCGACGACTTCCCAAATGTTCACGCCAATGCGATCACAGAGCTGGGCAAGTTCGTTAACAAGCGCAATGTTGACACTCCGGAAGATATTCTCAAGGAGCTTCTCCATCTCGGCTACCGATGGCGAGCTTACCGGCACCACTTCGCCGATGATTCGGCGGTTAACGGCAATAGCCAAGTCTGTACATGCAGATGTAACACCGCCGACAACCACAGGCGTGTTGTGCGTCGTCCAGGTCTTATTCCCTGGATCAATTCGCTCTGGTGAAAACGCAAGGAAGTAGTCACGTCCACATACCAGCTTCGTGGCATCGAGGATTGGCTTTACATACTTCTCGGTCGTACCTGGGAATGTCGTGCTCTTGAGGATCACAAGCTGCCCCTTTCGTAGGGAACGAGCGATCTCCTCCGTTGCATGCACGATGTGCGAAATATCAGGATCCTTGTTCACCGTGAATGGCGTCGGCACGCAGACGTAGATCACATCGCATTCGGCAAGCACGCTGAAATCACGCGATGCAGAGAGCTTCTTCGTAGACTTGACTACGTGTCGAATCTCTGCATCGTCGAGGTCCTGGATGTAGTTCTTCCCTGCGTTGAGCGATGAGATCTTCTCAGGACTCACGTCAACACCGATGGTACGAATCCCGCTCTTTGCAAACTCGAGCGCAAGAGGCAGTCCAACGTAGCCCAGTCCCACGACGCCCACCACCATGCGGCCGTCCAAGATCTTGGTCATAAGTGCCTTTTCTGATGAGCTAACATTAGCTCGCGGGCGTCCGACGCGACGTAGCGCCATGCTGGTAATCCTCGTTTCTTACAGTGTGGTGTTGTAATGCGTTTCGTAATACGTGCGGTATGCACCGCTGCGCACATTGTCGCTCCATCGGCGGTGCTCGATGTACCATGCAATGGTATCATGCAGCCCTTGCTCAAATCCTACCATCGGCGCCCATCCGAGCTCGCGATGTGCCTTTCCTGCATTGATGGCGTAGCGTCGGTCATGCGCTTTTCGGTCTGTCACATAGGTCTTCAAATCTGCACTGGCTCCGGTCTGTGCCAGGATAGCTGTGACCATCGCTTCGTTGGTCCGTTCGCTTGAGCCGCCAAAGTTGTACACTTCACCAGTGATACCCCGGTCAAGTGCTGCGAGAATTCCTCTGCAATGATCGTCCACATGCAACCAGTCCCGCACTTGCTGTCCGTCGCCGTAGATCGGTAACGAGCGTCCTTCAAGTGCATTCAACGTCATCAGTGGAATGAACTTTTCTGGGAACTGGAATGGACCATAATTGTTCGAGCACCTTGTAATTACAGCGTCGACGCCGTGTGTGCGAACAAATGACTGAACGAGGAGATCGCTCGCAGCCTTCGACGCAGCGTACGGTGAGGTTGGATCGAGCGGTGTATGTTCTGTGAACGGCGCATCGTTCGGTCCAAGCGTACCATATACTTCGTCGGTAGACACATGGACAAACCGTATCGAAGGATATGCACGTGCGGCCTCGAGCAACACCAGCGTCCCCATCACGTTGGTTTCGATAAATGGCGAGGCCGAGGCAATTGAGCGATCCACATGCGACTCGGCAGCCAGATGCAGGATCGACGACGGCTGGTAGCGAGCCAACACATCACGCACACGGTTCGCGTCGCAAATGGACCCGTGCTCGAAGACACAACGTCCAGACGCGAGTACATCCGACAAGTTCTCAAGATTGCCAGCATAGGTCAGCGCGTCAAACACGATCACATCGTAGCGTCCACTCTCGACCATCATCCGGACGAGATTGCTACCTATGAAACCGGCGCCACCGGTGACGAGAACACGCTGCACGTAATTTCCTGGTTGGAGGTCGTAATTCGCTTCGTGCAAAAACACAGTAACCGCGGGCCTTTGCGGACCGTCGTTGGTGCGGTTGCACAAATTCTCGACCAAAATACGCTAATTCTGATGGACTGAGCGTCCGATCAGTCGCATCACACTTGCGGCTATCGACGGGAGCGTATCCGAATACGTGTACAGGGTCAGGTTCGACGGCAGTGCGTCGATTCCATACGGGCTGCCACAGGCAACAACCACACGCGGTCGGCCATTGGCCAGGCGATCCATCACATACGGGATGCGATCGAATCCGGGTAGTTTGCCCTTAAAGGCTACAGCCTTCCCGAAAAACGCGAACACGACTACCGTTGCCTCGCTGATTCCATCGACCAACGATTGAAGATCTGATTCCTCGATCGTGCCGTCGACAAACCCCATGTCGATATTCAGCTCGGTTGCCTTGGCTAATGACTGGAACCATGTTGTTGCGGTATCAGCGTCTGACTCATCGAGAATCGCGAATGCCGCCACATGCGGATGCTGTGTAATTGGCAGCAAACTCGTGTCGCCTATGAGGCGCATTGCGCCATCGGCGGCCTGAAGTGCAATCATGGCGTGCGTAGCCTGATCGACCACGATCGGTTCGCGCGAGCTATAACTTGTACCACGTGTCGACCGCAGTCCGACAAATGCGCGAGTTTCTTCCCATCGAGCGTCCGAAGCCTCAAGCTCGGCCTCGTCGAGCTCACCGCGCTCGATGGCCTCCATCACAGCGTCGATGGCGGCATGTGGATCTTCTGGCATCAGCACTACATCGACTCCAGCCTTGAGCGCAAGAAGTGCAGCTTCTCCGCTTGACCAGCGGGAGCGCACTGCGCCCATATCAAGCGCATCCGTCGTGATGAGTCCGTCATACCCCCATGCGCGTCGCACGAGATCGGTCACAACGCGTCGACTGAGCGAGGACGGCAGGTCTGGATCGAGGAACGGCACCACGATGTGCCCCATCATGATTGACCGAACACCTGCATCGATGCACGCACGGAATGGCACGAACTCACGCGCTTCAGCCACATCACGATCAAGCTCAATCACCGGAAGGTCGATATGCGAGTCTACATGCGTGTCGCCATGACCAGGTGCATGCTTTGCGCAGGCAACGACGCCGACGCTTTGCGTGCCGCGGACAAAGGCCGTGGCATGGTTCGCCACAACATCTGGTGTTTCACCGAAACTCCGGGTGTTGACGATCGGATTATTGGGATTGGCATTGATATCAGCCACCGGAGCCCAGTTCCAGTGGACGCCCAAGGCACGTGCTTCGTCGGCGATGCACCGGGCAACGTGCTCGGTAATGCCGGGCAGGGTATTCCCGAGCGCCATCGCTCGGGGGAAGGCCACACCGCCCGTAAGGCGCATGGGCAGACCGAATTCATAGTCTCCGGCAATGACGAGGCGACGTCCGCCCCTTCGCTGAAGATCCTCGATCATGGAGGCCGTCTCCTCGAGACCTCCTAGGAACACGCCAATCCCCCCTACCCCTCGATCGACAAGTCGATACAGGTCGTCTCGGTAGTCAGACAAATTCCAATGTTGCGCATCGGCGCGTACCATGAAACGCGCCGCAGCACGTCGTTCGAGTGAAGCCATAGATAAAATTACCATCAATTCGTGGCTTCCCTGTAACTGACTGGCAGGTTGAACGTCAGTACTTCTGTAGTTCGAGGGGTGTAATGGCAACGGGGATCACACAACACCAGCGACGGGCTCTGGCAGATGAGACGCCAGACCTTGAGCTGTATGCTAGGCTGTCGCATGATGATGCGGCGGCTCAGGCTGCGTTGTCGATCCTCTATCGTCGCTACAGCCAACGTATCTACACCTACTGTCGGAAGATTATTGGCGAATCGACCACAGCAGAGGACCTCCTTCAGGAGACCTTTGTCAAGTTGCTTGAGTCAGGCCGACAGCAGCGTGCCATTGAAAACTTCCCTGCCTATCTGATGACTATTGCGCGCAACCTCTGCCTTTCCCACAGGGCGAGATCCAAGCGGCAATTCGTCGAGGTCGAGGATTTTCATCTTGCATCCAGAGATGTGCCCTATGAGCAGCGCGAGTTATTGCAGCTCATTCAAGCATCACTGGAGCTTTTACCAGAAGATTATCGCGAAGCATTCGTGCTGCGCGAATACAACGGTTTGTCGTACAACGAGATTGCTGACGTCATTGGAGAGTCACTCGATGTTGTGAAGGTTCGCATCTTCCGCGCGAAGAAGAAGCTTCGCGACATCCTCGCTCCATACCTCGCCGATCTGCACTCTAAAGCCTAGCACCAAGGTTACCAATCAATGCCTATGAACGAGTTTCCGCTTACTCCACTCCAGCCAGATGAGGCGCTTTATGCCTTCCTCGATGGCGAACTCGACCCGCACCAGGAACAACCACTGTTCGATGAACTCGCTGCTCAGCCAGAACTCCGCACGGAGATGAAGGATCTTCTCGCGATCCGCAATGCCGTTCATCGCGACGCTGTCTTCCCACCACCTCAATCGGATATGGGGCTTGCACCGCTCCCGCTCGCGGCGGCGGCAGGTGCATCCACAGCAGGTAGTGCAGCTGCATCAACGTCGAGTGCACTCTGGCCCTCGATCTTCAGCAGCATTGGAGGAGCCGCCGTAGGTGCAGCATTGATGGCCCTCTTGATGACATCGCCGCAGCAGTCGTCGCAGCAACCGGTCAATGGCATTGCTGGCGTCTCTGGATCTCCGATTCCAGCCGCAAGCGCACCAGCACCTGAGCGCATTGTCGTTATCGATACTGTCGTCGTCACGCGTCGCATCCCAGTGGCACCTGTGCAGCAGGTCGCTGACATGCAATCGGAAATCCCAACATCCACTACACAAACAGACGTGACAACGATAGACGACCGGTCTACAGACGACCAGTCGCAGCCGACGATCGCACCTGTGCAACCACTCAGCGCATTGGCACGAACAGATGTGTCTGCGTCGCAGCAACTGCATACAATGTCGACGATCGCTCAGCCACAACCACCAATGCAGGTGCGACTTGGTTTCCGCTCACTTGCAAGTGGCGTCCCATCAAGCGAGGCTGCACCGTCAAGCGTTCAAACCGCCATCCTTCCGAACACGGCGTTCTCGTTGACAATTCCGATGTCGAGTGATCATCGCGTGGGCGTTGAGATGGGTTCAGAATCGTTCCGTCAGACATTCACGGGCTTCGATGGATACCGCACGGCGGAGTGGGTCCAAACACCTGTGCTGTTCTGGCTGGGTGCGACGTATATCTTCGAACCAAGCTCACTTGAATTGCTGCCCGGCCTGCGTCCATTTGGAAACGCCTCTGTCGGAACGGTGTTTGCCCAAGGGCCGATTGCTCGCGGTACGGTAGGATTGGCATATCAGCCGATCGGACCAGTTCGATTTACTGTAGGACTCGATGGTGCAGCACTGATGTATAGCTTCCAGGGTGCCTGGTTTAGCTCGACAAAGCTCGGCCTATCCTATGGTCTCTCGATTGATATGGGAGGATGGAGATAACATGCGCGCAGCTCTTTTCATCGTCGTTAGCTCAGTGCTGCTGCTCTATTCGTGCAGCTCGCCGCTCGACCTCGATGTCGATCGAACGAAGCACTACCCAGATGGTGGCACGCACCCCACACGGCTGTCGTTGTATTACTACTACGGCGATAGCGCCTACGAGGCGATTGTTACCGACACAACATTGCTGAATCACATCTGGATTGAGCGCGGCTCTATGCCATACCGTATTACAATTCCTACACTCGAGTTTCACCTTCCCGACACGATTCAGGCAAGCCCACAGTTCACACCATTTGTGCGAGCGTTTGCCTTCTCAAGCACGGACGTCCTCTGTGATGGACAATTCACGATGTGTACATCACCACTCACATGGCTGGCTGGTGAATACATGAACCAGCAAGGTACGTGGGAGCCGTTCAAGTGGTCTACAGATACTGACAACCGCCAATTGCGCATCGCGTATTACGACGTGCCGACGGAGCGACTTATCAAAGCTTCGCTTCAGATTCTTGTTGGCGACCCAGCCCTTCCACGATATGCGTCGTATCGAGCACTGATAACACTCGAATACTAGGCACAATTAGCCGACGTGCTCACCCTCGAACGCACGAATAAGCGAGCGGTACGAATCTGGAATCCGCTCGGGCTTGTTCTTCGCAGGATTGAGATGCACAAGCACACTGCTTGCGACGGCGAGAATCGTTCCGTTCTCGTGGCGGATCACGTGATCAAAACCGAACGAGGAGTTCTTAACGAACGGCACACGTGTGAATACAGTGTACGGATCATCGAACTGCGCGGCAAAATGATACTCAATCGACGTCTGCGCTACAACGAACCGGTGCTTCGTCACGAATGAATCTCGATCAATCGGTACACCGATGTCACGGAAGTACTCGATACGCGCAGCCTCGAGCCAGTAGAGATACACAGCATTGTGCACAATGCTCTGGCGATCAACATCATAGGAACGCACACGACTGTGGAGCCGGTGGTGATAGGTGCCGTGACCATCAATTGTCACAGGACCATGATCAATGATTGCTTCTTCTTTGTCCGATGTAGGCATAACAGTTGCGCGATGAGTGTAGCACAAACATACGGGTGGTTTAGCTGTTTTCGAGCACACGTCGGATGACGGATAGCGCATGCTCGACTGCGTGATCATCGACTTGGTGGTACATCACTGCGCGCATCACACCAGCACGTATCGGGGCAATCCGCAGGCCATGCTGATGACATGCTTGCACGAACGCTGCATCCTGCCAACCCGGCACAGAGAACGCAACAATATTCGATTGCACGCGCGCGAGGTCAATCGTAATACCATCGATCCCTGCCAGGCCACGTGCAAACGTTTGCGCCCGGCGATGATCATCACCAAGGTTCGGCAGGATCGTATCCAATGCATAGAGTCCAGCAGCCGCAAGGATGCCAGTTTGCCGCATTCCCCCACCGAGCATCTTTCTCCAGCGTCGCGCGCGCTCAATCGCATCGCGACTTCCAAGGATCAACGAACCGACGGGCGCGCCGAGCCCCTTACTCAGACACACACTCAGCGTATCGAAGATGTCGCCGTACGTACGTGCATCCGTGCCCGTAGCCACCATCGCATTCCACAGTCGTGCTCCGTCGCAGTGCATCGGTAATCCATGCTCCTGCGCAAGCGCTCGAAGCTCATACAGGTACGACGTCGAGACTACGGTTCCGCCATGACGGTTGTGCGTATTCTCGACGGCAACAACGGCAGTGCGCGGGTAGTAATAAGCAGATGGACGTATCGCATCGCGTACCTCGTCGAGGTCCATTTCGCCGGCAACCGAGCGGATCCGGTGAATCTGCGCGCGAGCAACAACACTCGCAGCGGCATTCTCGTAGTGGAAGATGTGTGCGTCGTGCTCAGCAATCACCTCTTCGCCTGTTGAGGCGTGCAACGCAAGACATATCTGGTTGCCCATGGTGCCACTCGGCACAAACAGCGCGGCTTCTTTTCCGAACATCGTGGCGACACGTGTCTGCAGCTCCTCCACCGTTGGGTCTTCTGAATACACATCATCCCCAACGCGGGCTGCTGCCATGGCTGCACGCATCCCCTCGTCGGGGACCGTGAGCGTATCACTTCGAAGGTCAATCATGGGTGCAATCTACGATGCGCTGGAGTGGTCTCATGCGCGGTTGTAATTTGTGTGCATGATGCATCATCTCCATGCAGGCCGATTCGCTCACGGTCAAGCCCCTGATACCGTTCCTCAGTCCTTCCTGAGCTGGGGAGCACTCATGCGTCACCGCGACGCAACGTGTCTCGAACAGCCTTGGCTGATCTACTACGACGAAAAAGGCACCCGGACGTCTTGGTCGTATAGTGTGTTCATTGACGTTTCACGGCGCTTAGCTGCGCTGCTTACCAAGCATGGTGTTGAACGTGGACATCGTGTAGCAATCGCGAGTCACAATCACCCGGACACCATCCTCGCCTACTTTGCATGCTGGTACTTGGGTGCATGTGCTGTGCCACTGAACATGACCGAGGACGATCAGCGCATCAGCTACATTCTTGAGCAGTGCGCTCCGACGGCTGTGCTGTGTCGCACCGACTACCTCGATCGCATCACATCTTCTGGCGGCACATCCGTCATCGTTATGGACACCGATCAAGCGGATCCATCCTTCTACGAAGCGATTCGAAGCTGTGAGCCAGCCCCCTGGCCAGACGATGCGTGTGACATGCGATGGGACGATTGCATGATCGTTTACACGAGCGGAACGACTGGGAAACCAAAAGGTGTGGTGCTCATCCAACAGAATTTGTTCGTCGATGGAGAGATGATCAATGCCTGGCATGGCATCGACACGGCAACGCGGATGATGTGCGTTCTTCCGGTGCACCACGTCAATGGCTCGATCGTAACGCATGCTACGCCGTTTATAGCTGGTGCGTCGGTTGTTCTGCACCGCAAGTTCTCTCCGTCGAGATTCTTTACGTCGATTGCTGCCGAGAACGTACACATCGTAAGTGTTGTGCCCACGCTACTCGCACTGTTGCTCGAGGCAAACGTTGTGGAGCAGCGCGCTGCTGCGACGAGCCTGCGCCACATCATCTGCGGTGCTGGCCCTCTCACCTGCGAGTTAGCCGAGCGCTTCACGTCGACGTATGGCACTCGCATCATTCATGGCTACGGTCTCTCCGAGACAACATGTTACTCGTCGTTCTTGCCGGTGGATCTCATCGAGGCTGAGTACCGTCACTGGATGTACGACTTTGGCTTCCCATCGATTGGTACGGATGTGCCTTGCAACGAGATGGCCATCCATGATGCGAATGGCACACCCGTGGCTGATGGTGAGCGCGGCGAAATCGTAATCCGCGGAGCAAACGTGATGCGCGGATACGATAACAACGACCGCGCTAATGCCGAGGCCTTTGCCTTCGGATGGTTCAGGTCAGGTGACGAGGGCTTCCGCGTCCTTGGTGATGATGGCCGCCACTATTACTTCATCACCGGACGTTTGAAAGAACTGATCATTCGCGGCGGCGTAAACCTCGCTCCACTGGAGATCGACGAGGTCATCTCACGTGCACCAGGAGTCAAGGCAGGCATTTGCGTGGGCTTCGAGCACACGATGTATGGCGAGGAGGTTGGTGCGCTCATCATACCAACCGGACCCGATGTGACCGAAGACAGTGTGTTGGATTTCTGCCGCGAGCACCTGCCATTCCACAAAACACCGAAGGTGGTTGTGTTTACCGATGCCCTCCCTGTTACATCAACAGGCAAGTATCAGCGGAATTCGGTCAAGCACGTGTTCACGCAATGGAAGGACACGCAATTCCGCGGTTAAGGGGCGATGCGCGAACCACCGCGCGGACGGTAGAAGAGCGTGCGAATCACGCTGACGCTGTCGATACCAACCTTCGGATTGCTACTCCATACACGCGCGAGAACGCCATTCGGCACCACATACAGCGACGTTTGTGGATCCTCGATAGACGGGTTGGTGTATGCCAGCTCGTCGACCATTTCCTGCGTGAGTGCCTGCGTATCGCTCGGGACGTAACAACGCAACTCAATGAATCGACGCTTCAGCGATCCCGTGTCCGATGCAATTGTACGCTCAGCAAGCTCGCGCGTTGTGCGCACAATCTTTCCTGAGTCGGCAGCTTCGACCTGCACATACAGAATCGTTGTCTTCACATCCTCGTCTGCGTAGGCGATCGTGTCTGTAACCACGTAGAAGCCTTCGAGCGAAGCCGAATCCAATGTGCGCCACACAAACAGTGCTGCGATACCGAGGCCGATACCGAGCAAGATCATGGGGATGAGTTTCTTTGCCGACATACTGCGTTGTCCTGCTGCGTTAGAACGATGAAAGAAGAACACTCACAAGCCAGTGAACAATTCCATAACTACACGGAATTGCAATGTTATCGTCGAGTCGAAGTCGTGAAGAAGCCGCCTCCGCAATCGCTGCCGCGATCGAGGCCATGGCACCAGCTAGGAAGAACGAGACGGGTAAGGCAAACACCGCCTGCCACGACGCAACAACCACGAGTGCGCTAATGACGAAGGCAACGGACCCAGCGAGACTCTTATCCATGAAGCCCCGATGTCCGTAGCGGCGTCCGATCAGCGCGGCGAAGGTATCGCTGACGATCAGCACCGAAAACGCGGTTACGGCAATTGCCGTTGGGAATACCAAGAACGTGAGGGTGGCAGCAATCAGAACCCACGACGCACCTGTGAGGTGGAACCGATCTTCGCGAAGCTCGTGCTGACGCAGTAAGGGGCCCACCAGCGACAGGAGCAGCCGTCGAGAACCCGTGTGGACATGAAGCAAGAGATCGATCAGCAACGAAACACCCGTCATCGCGCACAGAATCATAATACCCGTCCAGTGGTCAAGCTGGAGGTAGATGATTGGGATCAACAGTGACGCTAGGTGAATCCCCTTTCGGGCGATCTCACTCGCGTATGTGATCTGCGCTGATGTTCCTGTCATAACTTCGTGTGTCTCCTCATCGTCTGCCGGCCACCATGGAATCCATGATCATTCACGCACCTGCCAAAATCAACCTCGGTCTTGAAGTACTCCGCAAGCGTCCAGACGGATATCATGATATCGCGTCAATCTTCCTGCCTGTGGCACTGTACGACATCCTGACCGTGGAACGATCGCAAACGCCAGCGTGCTCGTGTGTTCCACCCGTGACGGGAACACCAGACCAAAATCTTGTCTATCAAGCACTTGTGCGTTACGCAGAAGCGTTTCCAGCAGATCAATGGAGCGCAAAGATAACAGTAGAGAAGCGCATACCTACCGGCGGCGGACTCGGCGGTGGATCAAGTGATGCAGCCTCTGCCTTGATGGCCGTCGCTGCACTCAATGGTCGTGATGATGTCGCATCGCATCAACGTCTTTTCGAGATCGCCCTCTCACTTGGTTCCGACGTGCCCTTCTTTCTAGCACGTTCGGTAGCCCTCGTTGAAGGTCGTGGCGAAGTGATCACCCCTCTCGATCTGCCAGCCCCGTGGTGGGTTGTCCTTGTGCTGCCAGGCATTCACGTGAACACAGCCCATGCGTATTCCACATTGAGGATTACCAGTGGAAAACAGCAAAGCGATCTTGTGGAAAGCTATCATAACGCCTTGATAAACAATGGCTCTATGCAGCAGGACTTCACAAACGACTTCGAGCGGGCCGTGTTCGTGCAACATCCAGAACTTGCAACGATCAAACAGCGTCTTCTTGACACAAAAGCCACATACGCTGCCATGAGTGGCAGTGGTTCGACGATGTTCGGGTTATACACATCTGTGGATAACGCTACCTTGGCTGTCGCACAGCTATCCGACCTGGCAACGCATCTGTGTCCGCCATCGGCAACCGTCTAAGCCACACGATTATCCCCTCCAGCGTCCACCGCCACCCTTTCGTGGTGTGTTCGAGGATCGGCGCGGCGTTGACGACCGTGGCGACTTCGGCCCCCCTGATGTGCTGGACTGACGTGGTGAATGAGACTGGTATGACGAGCGCTGTGGCTCGGGTGACGCCACAACCGCGCCCTGTTCGTACGTCACGACGAACTCCATGCTCGTTGTACCAGGGAACAGGTCGACTGGAGTGATACGTGTGATGCCATATCCAGCGTGCTTCCACTCTCGTGTGCTTCGATAGATCTCATCCGGTCCACAGAAAACCTCTACGACACGACGCGGCTGAAGTCCTGTCGCGAGTTCTGTGATAACCCGCTCGGCGGTGCCCGACCTCGGTGGGTCGAGTACGATGACATTCGAGCCCTCTGCCGGATCCTTGCGCGCAATGCGATACAAGGACCGTACGAGCGAATCGACGTCGTCACCGCTTCTGATCACTTGTGAGAGAGCTGTGCATGTGCCCCCTGCCCTCCGAATGGAGTACCGTGCATTGTCAACCGTTGCCTCATCGCCGTCGATAGCGATGACGCGCTGAACATCCTTGGCCAGAGCAGCTCCGAAGAGCCCGTAGCCACAATAGATATCGTAGAGTGTGTCGTTGGTCGTACACGCTGCATGATCGCGGACAACGTTCACAAGCTGCTCAACCATGGCGAGGTTGACCTGCGAGAATGAGAACACTCCAACCTGATACTGCACCGAGCCAATGGCATACTTCCAAGCCGATGCACCGAACAGCTTCTTTGCCCCGACGCCAGTGGCGGGACGCTCGAGATCGAGATAGTAACGACTGCCCTTGGGATCGTGGTAGATCCACGCATGCTGCACCTGCGGGAATACTTGCTGCAAATGCTCGGCAAGTGTGCGAAGGGAACGCACGACACGTGCGTCAATCTCACTCACATTCACGATGAGCACCAGCTCGTCGTACGAACCGCGGAGGATCACATGGTTGAGCACCTGCCGCAGCGGTGGCGTGAGTCGCTTGATTGCTTCCGTAAGATGAGCGTAGATGTGGGAGTGGAGCTCGGGTTCGAGCGGACTTGCCCCATCGGCTGTGCTACCATCGCCATGGACGAGTTCAACAGAGCCTGGGCGCACCCGTACGCGACGTCGTGAGGTTGTACGATATCCTCGCGGCATGGTCGCAGGAACGATCGAATCAACAATCGACGCAGGGACCTTCAGCGCCGCACAGAATTTCGCTACGGCATCGCGCTTGATTGGCAGCTCTGCGTCGTAGGATAGACGTGCAAATGGCTCCACCCCATTGCCGAGTGATACTCGGTGGCGCTGGGCGGCATCTGCCATACATTGTTCGAATGTCATGCGTTGACCTTTACTACAAGAAGTGAGGTATCGTCGTCGGGAGTATCCGACGCGCGATACGCGGTAAGTTCGTTCATCAGTGCATCGACAATTGCCGACGCCGTTTCAGGAGCGTGCGTAATCATCCACGACGTTAATCGATCGGGACCGTATTCCATGCGCTGTGCGTTGACCGCTTCGGTGACACCATCGGTGTACAACAGCAGCGTATCGCCCGGCTGAAGGTCAAACGTGCCCTGTGTGTAAGCCGGTGCATCCGGCAAGACACCGACGAGCACGCCTCCGGTGCGGAGAAGCTCAACATGTTCACCCCGGACACACATCGGTGGATTGTGTCCGGCATTGACATAGTCAATGCGCCGTTCAGCTGTGTTAATCACGCCGAGGAACATGGTGACGAATACATCTGGCTCGGTATTGCCGCACACGAGGTGATTCATGCGTTCCATCAGAAGCGGGAGCGGCAAATCCAATGATGCCATCACGTTAAGCGCCGCCTGCACGTTTGCCATCAGAAGCGCAGCAGGCACGCCCTTACCAGAGACATCTGCAATGGCAACAAGGATGCGGTGCTGATCAAGCGGAATCACATCATAGTAATCACCACCAATGCGCCGGCTTGTGACCATCGACGCTGCGATGTCGAGTCCTGGAGTGGACGGAAGCTCCAGCGGCAGCAATCCCGTTTGAATGGTTGCAGCAATGTCGAGCTCGTTCTCGAGACGTTCTCGTTCCCGTCGATCGCGATCAAGCCGATCGTTCTCAAGCGCCGTGATGACGATTGAAGCCACAGATTCCGCGAATGAGCATTCATCGGCCGAATATGCCTGTCCACTGAGCTTGCGGCAAACAACCAGGACACCCAGATGGTTACCGTGAAGAACCATAGGAGCAGCCATTCCGACGTTGTGCGCAAGGAAGAGCTCCCGAAGTGGACTAGAAGCATCCAGATCCTCGGTCCGAACTGCCTCTCGAAGGTCGAGCACTGCAGGATAGAGCTCGGCCAGATGCTGTGCATCGGCACGATTCACGATCACGGTCTCCATCCCAAACGATGGATCAAGGATGATGGCAAAGCTCGATGTCATAAGCTGCCCCATCAACCGCAGAGACGTCAGTCGAAGAATAGTGTCCTCGTCGACAACACCCGTAAAGTCCCGTGACACCTCGAACAGCGATCGCAGGAGGAGCGCTTGGCGCTCCACGGAGTGGCGGGAGTGACGCAACGCGACCATTGCCTCGGCGTTATGGACCGCAACGGCAACGATTGCGCGCATCACATCGAGGTACAGGAGCGACTCCTCGTCACCCAGGTTGTCAAGACTCTTACCCAGGCACATCAGCGCAGTAATCTGACCCTGATGATGCATGGGAACAATCCACTGAGTGCCATGTGCCGCAAGCGCCTCTGCGCCAGGGCATGCCGTGGCGGGCATCGGTTCGTCACACGTGAACACTGGTACCTCGGGACAGGTCATGCCTTTGCAAATGACGGGTTCCAGGATACCATTCGTTGGGCGCAGTACACAGGCCTTCAAGACCTTAAGGCGTCCCATGACGCTCAACAGGGCGGCATTGAGGATTGGCTCAGCCGAATCATACTCGCTAGCGCGCGTGGCAACGTCCAAGACCGACGTCAGGTTGAGAACCGAGCGAGCGGTGGAAGAGATGCCAAGTTGCGACGGTGCCATAGGCGAATATACGGGCAGGCGTCGCAGGCCACGGGAAAACCGTAATTTTGGGGCCACTCGAACTCGAGAATGCCCATGACCCGTTGCTTCGCCGTCTTCATTCTTACTGTCTGTTTCTGCATGCCCCTTATGGTGCATGCCCAAGGTGTTACGACCGGATCGATTACCGGTACTGTCAAGGGTGATATCCCGCTTGTTGGCGCGACCATCAAAGCCATCTCCGCCGGGACTGGTTCGGTGTATGGTGCGATCTCGAAGTCACGCGGACAGTACTTGATCCGCGGTGTGCGCCCAGGAACCTACACACTGATCGCAACCTACGTTGGCTTCGAGCCCGATACGGTGCGCAACGTGTTGGTCGACGTGGGCGAGGCAACAACAGTGAACATCCAACTCGAGACGTCGAAGCGGAAGCGGAGTGAAGTTGTGATCGCTGCTGATCGCGATCCATTGTTCGACCCAGGTCGCACGGGATCCGGGTCGACGATCAGTGAACAGGCGATCTCAGCAGCTCCGTCGATCAATCGCAGCATTAGCGATATCGCACGTATCAACCCCTATGCAAATCAAACGCAGACAGCCGGTAGCGATGGTCTACAGGGCATCAGCATCATGGGCGTGAATTCACGCTTCAATAACTTCCAGATCGACGGCGCTGTGGCGAACGACGTGTTCGCACTCGGCTCTGCTGGCACCGCTGGTTCCCAGGCGAACTCGAACTTCCTCTCGCTGGACGCTATTGAACGTCTGCGCGTGAACGTGTCACCATACGATATCCGCCAGAGCGGATTTACAGGTGGTCTCGTCAATGCGATCACGCGCGGTGGCACCAACACATTCCGTGGTTCGGTGTTCGCCTACGGTCGCAATCAAGATCTTGTCGGTGTAAGCCCCGACGCAGCGCGACGTCCGTTCGACAAGTTCTATGACTATCAGTTTGGTGGGCGCTTAGGTGGCCCCATCATCAAGGATAAGCTGCTGTTCCACGTAACGGCTGAAGCTCGTCTTCGATCGACACCTGTTGAAGTATCGCTCAACGATCCCACAGCGCTGAACAACTTCCCTGTTCCGTCGCAGGATCTCGACCGCATCATTGCCATCACGCGCAATCGCTACGGATACGATGCCGGTGGATACGGCATCACCAACACACGCAACAATACGATCAACATGATCGCACGCCTCGACTACAACATCAACGAGGCACACAAGCTCCAGCTCCGACACAACTTCACCTACGGCATTCAGGATCGCAACCTTCTGCGCAACAACCTCAACTATTCGCTGCTGAGCCGGATGAATACGTTTGAGAGTCTGAATAACCAGACAGTGATGCAGCTCAACAGCGTGCTCTCGCAGGAGTTCAGCAATGAGCTTCGCGTATCGTACACGCAGACAAATGATCGCCGCATCCTTCCGACAGATGGATCAGGCAATCCGATTCCATTCCCCGAGGTTCGCATTCAGGTTGGCTCCGGACTCAATGTGATTCTGGGACCTGAGCGGAGTTCGCAAGCGAACGCACTCGATCAGACCCTGATTGCACTCACTGATGATCTCACGTGGTTCCTCGGCGATCACACAGTGACGGTCGGTACACACAATGAGTTCTCGCGCTTCAACAACCTATTCATTCAGGATTTCTACGGGAGTTATCAATTCCCGACGATCGACGCCTACGAGATTGGTCAAGCGAATTACTACCGCGTGAGCTATGCGAACGACAGCGTTACTGGAGGCGACCTACAACCTCGTGCTGCATGGAATATGATGCAGCTTGGCTTCTACGCGCAGGACGAATGGCAGGTTAACGATCAACTGCGTCTCACCGGTGGTGTCCGCGTCGACGTGCCACTCTACCTCTCAACACCGTATGAGAACCCGACATTTGCAGCAGCGTTCCCGGGTCGCTCAACGAGTGAAGTGCCAAGTGGATCGATCCTCTTCTCCCCTCGTGTAGGATTCAACTACGATATCTCGGGCGACAAGACGTGGCAACTTCGCGGTGGTACAGGTGTCTTCACAGGCCGTGTCGCAGCGGTGTGGCTCTCGAATCAATACTCGAACACGGGCATTGATTTGTTCCGTGCTGAGCTCGGCG
Organism: uncultured Melioribacter sp.; assembly: GCA_964432155.1. Taxonomy (GTDB): domain Bacteria; phylum Bacteroidota; class Ignavibacteria; order Kapaibacteriales; family Kapaibacteriaceae; genus UBA10438. The sequence goes on from CAYSMF010000004.1 coordinate 42,771, forward strand.
GCAACAACCTTCCCAACGCCATCACATCCAACGGCATTCCTGTTACATGGGATCTGCGCGTTCCAGCACCACGCCCTGGAGATCCAGGCTACCCAGGTCTGCCGATCAACACAGCAGCTATCAACATTACCGATCAGAACTTCCGTCTGCCGCAGGTATGGCGCTCGACGCTCGCCACTGATATCAAGCTGACACAGGGCCTCACCTTCACGGTCGAGGGCATGTATGGATCGTTCCTCAACCAGGTGGACTACGCGAACCTCAACCTTCGTCGCTCAAACCTTCGCTTCATCAGCGGCGGTGATACCCTGGTCGGCGTCTCCCCTCTCGATGGACGTCCGCTCTATGCAGGGGGCTCTGCAGACTCACTTGTTGACCGACGGTTTACACAGGTGATTCTGCTGCGCAGTCGCTCTGCTGGTTACCAGTACAGCGTCTCGGGGCAGCTCCGCATGGACGAAGTAAATCGCATCGTTCCTGGTCTGGGTGTGATGCTGATGTACACGTATGGTCGCACACAAGATCTCAACTCATCCACAGCAGCAACAGCAACATCGCAGTGGACGAGCACCGATGCTATCGACCCGAATAATGTGACGCTTGGCAATTCGAGTTTCGACATGTTGCATCGCATCTCGGTGTCGGGTTCTTATCGCATCACGTGGGACAAAGACATCTGGACATCGATCGGCATTTTTTACTCAGGCAACAGCGGACGTCCGTACTCGCTTTCGTACGCACAGGATTACAACGGCGATAACGCAGCCGGCGGTAACGACCTTGTCTACGTGCCAAAACCAGAAGACTACGGCACGAAGATTGTCATTCCACAACCAACGGATGCCACCGATCTGCGCTCACCAGATCAGATCTGGCAGCAGATCATGGCCTTCATCGATGCAAACCCGATGATCAAGCAGTATCAGGGTCAGATCCTGCCACGTAACGTTCTACGTGAACCTTGGGTCAACCTCCTCGACCTTCGCATTCTTCAGCAAATCCCTGCATTCTCCGATCACACAATTCAGTTCTCACTCGACGTACAAAACGTACTCAACCTTGTGAATCCTGAATGGGGCTTGCAGCGCTTCGTCGATTTCCAAAGTGCAAATGTGTTCGGCTTGGTACTCGACAACAATGGCAAACCATTCGATGCACAGGGACGCCTCCGCATGACCTACACAGAGCCGGTAACAAACAACCAGCCTGGCGTGTATATCACTGACAACTTCTTCTCACGGTGGCGAATGCAGCTTGGCGTTCGCTACACGTTCTAATGGCATCACACATGAAGCGTCTTCATCTTCACCTACTCACGGTGTCCTTGCTTGCACTCTTTGGATGCAGCGACGGTGTGATTTCATTCCCAACACCTGAGCCTGCACAGCTCCGCATCGTCAACACCACGCGCAATGTTGCGCAGCTGCGCGTGACTATCGATAGCGCTTCGTATGTCGACGTACCTCGCGGCACGGCATCGGATTTTACCGGTGTTCCTGCGGGTCGCCCAGTGAAGTTTTTCTTCGGCTCCCCATCACGCAACTATCGGACGGATCTCCGATTCACACTTGGTGGCAGCGCACGTGTGTTGCTCTTTGTCTGGGGAGACTCGTCGAGCGTGATCGAGTACCGTCGCGAGATTCAAGACACCGTGCTCCCTCCTGGCACTGCAAACTCCTTCGTGCGCTTCACGCACATGGGTGGTTCAACGGGTGTCGGTTTTTACGAAGTGGACGTATGGGTTAACGGACAGACAAAGCTCACTCCGGAGTTCTTTGATCCGGGTAAGAGCTCATCACATTACACGCAACTTGCGCCAGGCACCTACACCTTCGAGATACGCGAGTACGGAACAACAACGGTGTTGGCCACACTTCCAAACGTCGAACTCCGTGCCGGTACTTCATACATGCTCTACAGCTATGATGCAGACGTACCTGGCGAACTTCAACTAGGCATTTTCTAATTCTTATCCAGGATCACGTAACATGATGCAACGCGTTACTCTTCACGCAGCACTGCTGTGCCTATTGAGCATGGCTGCCGTTGCGCAAGACCCAGTTTCTATCGCAGATGCGAAGAAGCTGGATTTCGGCGCAACTGTCTCTAAGATCGCAGGACGTGTGACGTCGTCGATCGAACTGTCCAATGTCGTGTACATGCAGGACCGCACAGGTGGTATCGCGATATTCAACGAGAACATGCGTCTCGGTGTAAAGATTGGTGATTCCGTCATCGTTGAGAACGGCACGCTGGCTGAGTTCGGAAATACGACAGGAGCTCCAGGTACAGGCCTGACGCAGCTCACAGGCAACACACTCCGCTTTACTGTCGTACCGGGTGCGCGTGTCGACCCATCTGCTCGCTCGATCTCGATTCCACTTATCGGCGAAGGTGTCGAAGGTCAACTCGTGCGCATCCGTCGACTGAAGATGATCGAGAGCGGACGCTTTGAGGGTAACCGCAGCTACAATGCGATGGACAACTCTGGCAACGACATTGTTGTGCGCATCGACCGCGCGTGTGAAATCGGCGTAAACAATCTCGAAATCCCTACTGGTGAAATCGACATCATCGGCGTCGTGAGTCAATTCCGCGGGACGTACCAGATTCTCCCGCGCCTTGCGCAAGACGTTGGGCTCCCTCCAATCGTTGCTGACACCGTGAGCAAGAACCGTACGATCGATATCACAACCTGGAACCTTGAGTGGTTCGGCTGGGCCGACTCGACACGTGGTCCGTTCAACAAGACACTTCAGCGTCAGCGTATCCGTACGATCATGGACACGATTAAGGCCGACATCTACGCGCTGCAAGAAGTGCTCACTGACGAAGCACTTGCTTCCCTCAGCGACTCAATCGTCGGTGGCTATCGTCGCATCTTCAACTCAGACATTCCATCAGACCAGAAGATGGCCTACATCTACAACCCAGCAACGGTGACACCAGTGTCGACAGGACTTGCTGTAAACGGTGGATCACAAGCGTGGGCCAATGGTCGCTTCCCACTACGCATGACGTTTGATGTGGCTGGTGGCAAGAGAATGGTCGTCTTCAATATTCACGGCAAGGCAACAGACTCTGCGACTGCTTCGACGGACTACCAACGTCGCAAGACGGACGCTGAGACGTTCCATGCGTACCTGCGCGACTTCTATGCCGATTCGTCAGTCGTCGTGCTCGGCGACTTTAACGATCGCCTCATCGGTACGAATGTTGACTCGACTCTTCCATCCTGCTACGGCGTGTTCACAAACGACGCACAAGGCTGGAAGGCTACGACACTCCCGCTCGAACAGGAAGGTCTGTCGTCGTACCTCGGATTTAACCGCTCCTTCATCGATCATATCCTGATCAATAGCAAGGTCGTACCGGTGTACTATCGCGCATACCTCGAATCACCAGAGCGTTATCTGACATCCTACTCATCAACTGTGTCTGACCACCGCCCTGTAACGCTGCGGTTGTGGAATGATGGAACAGTTGGTGTGAATGACCAAAGCGTTCTGCCGGCATCAGCAGTCCGCGTTTCGCCGAACCCGATGTCTACAGCCGGCATGGTAGAAGTCGTAGCTGAACAAGGTGGTACGTTGCGCGTTGACCTCTTCTCAGTTTCTGGCGAGCAGATCAACGTTGTGAACGAATCACTTGCTCCATCGATTCGCTTGGTGACGCTTCCTGTTGACCAACTGGCCAACGGCTCATACACACTGGTTGTGCGACTGAACGGCTCTGTCCATACATCACGCGTGGTCGTCAACCGATAACATACACGTAATCGATATTCAACGCGGGATGTAGACGTTCTTGTCTGCATCCCGCTGTTCGTTTTACCGGAGAGCTATAACGGTGCTTACGAGCGCGATCGCAGCGGTTTCCGCTCGCAGGCGCGTCGATCCAACGGCCCATCGCTGCGTCTGCGGCAGTCCATCAAGGATCGCCTTTTCTCGATCAGAAAAGTCACCTTCGGGTCCGACGATCACCGTCACATCACCCGACAGCACCTGCTGTGTTGGACGTGCTCCACGGTCGTCGCCAACGATAACGGTGCTTCCCCAGGCAACAGCATCAATCGTCGCGGGTGGTAGGAGTTCGGGCAACCATGCAACACCACATTGCGTGACCGCCGCGATGGCCTTTGCACGAAGTCGATCCATGCTCACACGTTGATGCTGACATCGGTCCGCCAGGAGTGGAACAAAGCATGTCACTCCGAGCTCAACGGCCTTTTCAAGAGCAAACTCAAAGCGATCACGGTTGTCGAGATTCGACATCACTAACGTCAGCGAAGCTGGTCTCGGACGGGTCTCCATCTCATGCACAGCGAGTTGAACATCCGTTCCACGTCGCACAACACTACAGAGGCCTACGAGCCCCCTACCGTTGAGCACACGAACACGTTCGCCATCGCGCAGTCGCAGCGCAGCTACGTGACGACGGGTGGCCTCGTCGAGGGCAACACCCGAATCGTTGGGGCCGAAGTCGGCGATGAAGAGATGATCCATAGGGCTTCGAACATGCGTATTTTCGAGCTCTTAGCAATCATCTGGCTCTCTATGACACCCTCATTTACGTGCATTGAAACCTACGTCCCACAGCGTGGCGTGGGAGCAATTAAGCTCAACCGACCTGCAGTCCTGAATGCGTTGAGTCTGCAGACGATGATCGAGCTTGTTCAAGCCTTCGAGACATTTGATGCAGACCCCACAATTGGTTGCATCGTTCTTCACGGCAACGAAAAGGCCTTTGCTGCTGGTGCCGACATCACGGAGATGTCGGATGCATCACTGACGACAATGCTTGAGCGCGATCAGTTTGCGCGCTGGGAGCGCATTCGTCAGGTAAAGACACCGATCATCGCAGCCGTGAGCGGCTTCGCTCTCGGTGGCGGATGCGAGCTCGCAATGCATGCGGACATGATTGTTGCCAGCGACACAGCGCAATTCGGTCAACCCGAGATCAATATCGGCGTGATGCCCGGCGCAGGTGGTACGCAGCGTCTTACGCGCGCAGTCGGCAAGGCACTTGCCATGGAAATCGTGCTGACGGGACGGATGATCAGCGCAACACAAGCGCAAGCCGCAGGACTCGTCAATCGCGTTGTACCTGTCGAATACTATCTGCAGGAAGCGTTTGCACTCGCTGGTGATGTGGCCTCGAAGGCACCGGTTGCCTCGCGCCTGGCCAAGGAGGCCGTCTTGAAGGCGTTCTCGACAACGCTTGAAGGCGGACTCGAGTTTGAGCGAAAGAACTTCTACATGCTCTTCGCTACCGAAGATCAGAAAGAAGGCATGGCTGCATTTGTAGAAAAGCGTAAACCTGAATGGAAGGGCCGGTAAGCATGAGCGCATTTGAAACAATCCTCTACACGGTTGCCGACGGCGTTGGTACGATTACGTTGAATCGACCAGACTCGTATAACGCTGCCAATGAACAACTCACGACTGAGTTGCAACATGCGCTGGCTGACGCCCGCGACAACGACGCTGTTCGCTGCGTTGTCCTCACAGGTGCTGGCAAAGCCTTCTGCTCTGGACAAGACCTGAAGGATGCTCCAAAGTCTGGCGATAAGCGGGATCTCAAGGACTCGCTGCAACGTCGCTATAACCCGATCATCCGCTTGATGCGCTCAATGCCCAAGCCTATTATCTGCGGTATCAATGGCGTCGCTGCTGGTGCGGGTCTCTCTCTCGCTCTTGCTGCTGACGTGCGCATCATGAGTTCCTCCGCACGACTTGTTGAAGCGTTTATCGGCATTGCATTGATTCCAGACTCCGGCGCTACATGGTTCTACCCACGCATGTTAGGGTATGCCAAGGCATTCGAGTTTGCAACTCTCAACAAGCCGATGACAGCCGAACAGGCGCTCCAACTTGGGATGGTAAACAGTGTGGTTCACCCGAAAGCGTTTGCCCATGCACTCGCTGCGGCTGCATCGCAGTACGCCTCGGGTCCGACACAGACCTACGGATTTGTGAAGCAACTTCTCCAGCAAGGACTTCAATCATCGCTCGATGAGATGCTCGATGCCGAAGCAGAGTATCAACAGCGCGCTGGCGACTCTTCAGACTACTCCGAGGGGGTTCGCGCGTTTATCGAAAAGCGCCCACCATCCTTCACCGGTCGATAATCGAATTCAGGGGGCGACATGGCAACGGCGAAGCAGACACTATTCGAACAGATTCGTGAAGAAGATCGTGCCACCCACCAACAGAGTGGTCTCGTTGCTTCGCAACCTCTTCGCATTGCCATCATCATTCTTGCTACGCTTGCACTGGCAGCATTCCTGCCCGGTGCGCTCGGTGATACGCAAGGTACAGAGTACGATCGTTCACGCGTCGGAAGCACGTGGACGGACGAGACGATCGTGGCTGCGTATCCCTTCCCTGTCTCCAAGAATGCCGACTCGCTTGCGCAAGAGCGTGCACGTGCGCAAAGCAGCGAACCAGCACGTGTTCGTCGAACGCCGAATGCACAGGAGATTGCATTCTCGCGCATCTCCACACTTGCGGCACGACTCAACCCAACCGCAGGCGGGATCGTTTTGTCCCGTGGACGAGCAATCCTCAACGACATCTATCAACGCGACATCATCGATGGCGATGATGCACGTATTCCAACTGACATTGTGCTTGAGCTGGGTGTAAACGGTTCGGAGACTGTGCTCTCTCGAAGCGGCATTCGCGACTCACTTGATGCGGCAGTTACTATCGATGCGCGTCTTACAGATCTACCGACCGATGATCGACGTGCTATTGTCGAGGGACTGCATAGCTGCATAGTGCCGACACTTCGCGTTGATGAACGTGCTTGGCAAGAAGCACAGTCGATCGCCGTGCAGAACGTAGCTACGACATCAGAGATCGTGCAGCAGGGCGACGTGCTTGTTCGCAAGGGGCAACGTGTTGATGAAGCAACGATTCGTCGCCTCGCGGCATATCGCTATGGCGAGTTTCTGCGGTCCTCGTCGTCGTTCTCCATCCTCGTTGCACTTGGCGCTCTCGGACATGCTGCGGTGCTGATCAGCATCATCGTTCTCTACCTGTATTTCATCCGTCGTACATCCTACCTCCGCAACGGACAGCTCGCCACGCTCATCACGATGCCGGTAGTATCGGCAGCACTTGGCTGGCTCACGATCATCCTTCCAACGGATCTTCCGCTTGAGTACAGCATCATTGTGCCTGGATTTGCGATGCTGGTGTCGATCCTGTACGATGCACGCACCTCCATTGTCGTCACACTTGTGTGCTCGATGGCTGTGGCAGCTGCTCGTGGCAACGACCATGTGATCGCAGTGGTGCTTGTTGTTGGCGGTGTGATGGCTGCGTATTCTGCGACAAATCTTCGTTCGCGAACACAGGTGTTCACGTCGATCGCGGCAATCTTCGTCGGTCTAGCCGTTGTGACAGTGTCGATTTCGCTTGAGCGTGCAGCGCCGTTTCTGAGCGTCTTGCTTGAGCTTGGCGGTGTGGCCGTCAACGCTGTGGTAAGCCCATTGCTCGCCATCGCAGTTGTGCTTGTGATGGAGCGTAGCCTCAATATCGCTACCGACCTTCGCCTAGAAGACTTCGACAACATCAATCATCCCCTGCTTCAACAGCTCAATGAGCGTGCACCTGGTACCTACCAGCATACGATGGCCGTTGTGCGCCTGAGTGAGTCTGCAGCAGCGGCGATCGGCGCAAACGCACTCTTGGCTCGCGTCGGCGCGCTCTACCACGACATCGGAAAGATTGAGAAGTCGGAATACTTCATTGAGAATCAGATCGACATCGACAATAAGCATGACCGTCTTCCACCGAAGAGAAGTGCAGCGATCATTCGCCAACACGTACAAGACGGTATTGAACTTGCACGCGAGTATCGTCTTCCAGAGCGGATCTGGAAGTTCATTCCGATGCACCACGGAACGATTGTTATCAAGCACTTCTATGCTAAGGCCGTGGCAGATGCGCAGGGCACTGGAGTCGTTGTCGACGAGGCCGACTTCCGCTACCCGGGACCAAAGCCGGATGGAAAAGAAACAGCTATCGTCATGCTTGCCGATGCATGTGAGGCGATCTCACGTCTTGTTGACACATCGCACCGCGAGGATATTGAGCGCGCCGTCGAGCAGGTGGTCCTTGATCGCATCACCGATGGACAGCTGAGCGAAACACCGCTGACACTGGCTGACCTTGATCTGGTGCGTGAATCCTTCGTCAAGAGTTTGCTCGGCTCGTCGCACCAACGCGTGCGGTATCGCGAAGTCACAGACCAATCAGACAACGCCTGATGGAACTCCCACCGCTCTTCGCGAGAGACATACGGCAGTTTCTGCAGTACCTCAACCTAGAGCGAGGCTTAGCCGAAACAACCCGTAGCGCGTACAGGCACGACATCACACAGCTCGCACAATATCTGCTTGAGCAACAATGCTCGTCGTTTGCAGATGCGTCGCTTGTGCACCTCCGAGGTTTCTTTACCACACTTGCAGAGGCCGGCCTCGGCACGACAAGTCGCGCCCGCTACCTGTCGTCGATCAAGCATCTGTACCGCTATCTCCTCACGAACGGACGCATTACGGCCGACGTGACTGAGTCGATGGAGCTACCTCGATCTCGGCGCATTCTTCCGGACTGTCTATCGGTTGATGAAATGCTGCGGATCCTCAGCGCATTTGGAGACGACTCGGCATACGAGGTTCGGAATCGTGCTATGCTCGAGACCATGTATGCGTGTGGACTTCGTGTGAGTGAGCTTATTTCGCTTCGACAGCGCGACGTCTTACATGACGTCGAGATCATTCGCGTCTTCGGCAAGGGCTCAAAGGAGCGTATCGTACCAATTGGATCTGAAGCGCTTGCCTGGATTGCACGTTACCAGCAGATTGGGCGAGGTGCGCTCATCAAGCACGCGCAAACGGACGACATGTTGTTCCTCTCATCACGCGGAACAAAGCTCTCGCGAATGTCGCTATGGAAGATCATACAAGAAGCGTGCACCAGAGCCAACATCACACAACATGTTCATCCGCACATGTTTCGTCATTCGTTTGCCACGCATTTACTTGAGGGCGGAGCTGATCTTCGCGCCGTTCAGGAAATGCTCGGTCATGCCGACATTGCAACGACCCAGATCTACACACACATCGATCGCGACTACGTGAAAGAAGTGCATACGTTGTTTCATCCTCGCTCCCATCAGCGCTCGTCATGATGTATCTCCGCATCCTCGTCGCATTCCTCATCGTGATCGCTGCGCTGCCGATGCATGCACAGGTCAAGTTTGGCATCGACAATCTCATCGATACAGACTTCGCCTTATTGCGTGGCAAGCGTGTTGTGCTTGTTACGCACGCAGCTGCGCGCACCTACCGCGGTACGACAACTGCCGAGGAGTTCCTGCAGCGAAAGGACGTCTCAACACTCCGTCTGCTTGCCCCAGAACACGGTTTCTATGGCGTAGTACCTGCAGGTATCAGCGTTGCCGACGATACGGTGTTTCACACCCCCGTCGTTTCGCTCTATGGAAAGCTCCGCCGTCCCGACCGATCAATGATTACTGACGCAGACGTTGTTGTCGTGGATCTTCAAGACATCGGCGTGCGGTCGTACACCTACATCTCCACGATGGTTGAGGTCCTCGAAGCCTGTGCAGAGAATAGCATCCGATGCATGATACTTGATCGCCCCAATCCACTCGGCGGCACGATTGTGCAGGGCAACCTTCCTGATGACGAGTTGCGCTCGTTCATCGGACGTATCCCTATCCCCTACGTGCACGGCATGACCATGGGCGAACTCGCAACAATGGTGAACGAGAAGGGGTGGCTCGGTGTCGGACCGCAAGGCGTTGCGCGTGAGTGCAATCTGACGGTCGTCAAATGCAAGCGTTGGAAGCGATCCATGACGTGGGAGGAAATACAACGCCCATGGTATCCAACATCGCCGAATATTCCGAGCGTGCACGCCATTCGTGGATACGTTCTCACGGGGATGGTAGGCGAGCTCGGCGCATGTTCAATCGGCATGGGAACATCGACACCGTTCACGCTCTTGGGTGGACAAGGATTCCCTGATGACTCGCTGCTCGTCGTGCATCTCCGTCGCTATGGCGTGATTGCCGCACGCGCGCGATTCAAGCCATCGACAGGCAAGTTCGCATCCTCGATTTGTGACGGCTACCACTTGCTGCCGCAGGGGGCGTGGCAACCATACAACGCAGCACTCACGGTGCTATGGCGCGTCCGCACTCAGTTTCCTGAAGCCTTCCCGGATTCTCTCGCTACGCTCAAGCATGGCATCATGTTCGCCAAAGCGTGTGGTAGCGCCGATCTTGTACAGGCGCTCATTCGAGGCGCAACACTCGGCGAGCTCGAGCGCATCGGACGCCGTGGTGTCGATGTGTTTGTCGAACAGCGACGTCAGTTCCTGCTCTACGATTAACGCGGCGTACGAAGGATCTTCGACAGCTGCACGACGCCGATGCCGAGTCCAACACGACGTGTAAGCGGATCCTCTCCATCGAAGAACACGTGATCGTTCTCCACGACCATTCCCGTGGAGCCACCACCATCAAGGTTCATTGCCTGATAGCATCCCAGAAGTGCCATCACCTTTGCCGTCTGCTGCAATGTGGCACCAGACGTCCCACGACCGGGATCATCGGCTTGAATGGCAACGATCATAATGCGGTTACCGCTTCGGTCGGTACCAAGTGCTGTACGAGCAAGGTTGTGACTGATAAACCTCTTCCCTGTTGATCCCTCCAGCTGTGCCTCGTGCTTCGCTGTGCCGTCGCGTACAAGACGTGGAGTTCCAGAGACGGCATTCATGAAACGGACATTGGAGTGAACATTCGTTTTGTACGTAAGCATCAGCGTGTCACCAATCCGAGGCGCTGCACCAGATAGGAACATGCTGCGAGGCATGGAGATTACCGCTCCACGCAATGGCATCGCCACCGTTCCCGAGTCGATTCCCAGAATTGCACACGGAATCTGTGTGTTGATCGACGGAAGGCGCAGATACCGCACCCGAATCTTGACCATCGGATACTCTGTGGACGCTTCACGCTGTGCACGCGCAACTTCACCGCGAAGGACTTCCTTCGTTAACTCGAGTTCCGTGGAGTCACGTTCGGCAAAGACTGAGTCCTTCACAGCCTCGTAGAAGGCCTTTTCAATCTCTTTCGCATTCACATGCGGAATCCGATCGCCGCCATAACTGTTGTACACAACCACACCGTCATCTTCACGTCGATTCACCGTCGAGACTGCATAGGAACGTCCCGCGAATGCAACAGAGCCAGTGATTGCGAAGGTGTCGATCGTGAGCTGACTGCGTACGTCGAGGAAGCCGCTGGTCCATTTCTTGTAGCGGTTCATCTCCACCACCTCACCGTCGATCACACACGGTCCAATCATGGTGTTGCGAACAGCACGCCAGAAATTGCCATTGACCAATGCGAACAGCTTGTTGTCCGTACCCGACTCATATCGTCGGTAGAGCTCGCCGAGTCGTTCGAGGCCGGCACCATGGTCCTCTCCCTTAATCAAGCGCACCGCCGTCCCTGGAAGGGTCCGATCCATGGATACCACATGGGCAACCACGGGTCGTGAGCCATTCGAGCGATACATCGTGTACCGCACGCCCGGCGCTAAGTCACGCTCACGGATACTCGACAGACTTGAAATCGGCACCTCACGTCCGCGGGAGCGTGCTCGCCCCCTGCTCTTCGACGACGCCTTACGCTTCGATCGTGTGGATGCACCAGCCTTTTTCGATGTCCGGCCTTGCCCCTTGCTGGTTGTCCGCTGCGCGCGCTGGGCCGTGGCGGCCTTCTTCTTCGGTTTACGCTGGACTGCACCATCAACCTCTGGAATGCCGATGGCGAAGCAGAGGAGCATCCACAGAAGGAAGGCGATACGATGATGCAGCGATATGGAGCGAAGGGATGGCACGAACCAACAAATATTACGATCCTCTGGCGAGGAGCCAACCGGAGTTATTCACACAAACGCATCGTAATTTTGCAGCCATGAACGATACCGTACTCCTCTCGCGTGACAACGGCGTTGCCGTCCTCACAATTAACCGACCAGATAAACTCAATGCGCTGAACAGTGATGTTCTTGATGCGCTCGAGGCACACATTGCAACAGCAGTAGAAGATCGATCAGTGCGTTGCATCGTTGTGACTGGGTCTGGACCGAAGGCGTTCGCTGCCGGTGCCGACATCGCGCAACTCCACACCAACGACGCCTACAGCGGTCGGTTGTTTGCAGAGCGTGGTCAGCGCGTGTTTGCCGCGCTCGAGCGCAGCGCAAAGCCAGTTATCGCAGCCGTAAACGGCTTCGCTCTTGGTGGCGGATGCGAACTCGCAATGGCCTGCCACATGCGCTTCGCATCGGAGACGGCAAAGTTTGGTCAGCCAGAGATCAACCTCGGCATCATCCCTGGTTATGGTGGCACGCAACGACTGCCTCGTCTCGTCGGCATTGCGAAGGCGTACGAGCTCGTGTTAGGGGGCGATATGATCACGGCACAAGAGGCACATCGTATCGGTCTTGTCAATCGTGTGTACCCAGCCGACGAACTTCTTGGAGCAACTGTCGCATTTGCCGAGACACTTGCAGCGAAGGCACCGCTCGCACTCACTGCATGCTTGGAAGCAGTGCAAATCTCAGGCGACACGTCACTTCTTGAAGGACTTCACGCCGAAGCCAATCTATTCGGTCGCATCTGCGGTACCGACGACTTCAAAGAAGGTACCGATGCGTTCCTTAACAAGCGCAGCGCTTCGTTTACTGGGAAGTAAGCAGCATGTCGCTGCCACGCTGGTATCCCATCGCAGCACCGATGCTCACAAGCATCGTGCGCGGCGTGGCACGTTGGGTTCTTCCGAAGCTCCGTGAACGCATCGAGCATGCGGCACAACATCGCTCGAGTATTCCTGCTCGCACTCCGTCGCGACGACGCGTTCTTGTGCATGCTGCTTCGATGGGCGAACTGGAACAATGCGTCCCAATCATTGACGCGCTTGTTGCACAGGATGCGTCACTGGAGATCATCGTCTCGTGCTCATCACCCTCGGGGATGCGACATGCGTTGACACTGCGTCAATGCACGGCTGCCGTGTATCATCCATTCGAATCAGCGACTGACGTAGTGTCGTTTCTCGACATTGTGCGTCCCGACGCTGTTGCCATCGACCGTTATGATGTTTGGCCCTTGTTCGTGGACGAATTGCACCGACGAGCGATTCCAATTACGCTGATCAATGCAACGTTTCCATCGGCGGCACGTTCAATACTCCTTCGCTCAGTCATTGCCACGACCTACTCGCAGCTGTCGCAGATCACAGCCGTCACGAGCGACGATGCTCGTTTGCTGAGCGAGTTCACTGGCCGATCAATCACGGTGCTTCCGGATTCGCGTGTCGATCGCATTCTGCAGCGCGTTGCATCTGCTCGAGAGACGTTTAAACATCTACAGCGTTCAACGCCAACAATGATCGTCGGAAGCTCATGGGATGCCGACATCGACATTCTTATGCCTGCGATCTCGGATCTCGATGCGCAGACACTACGGGTTATTGTTGTTCCTCACGAACCATCCGAGACTACGCTGTCCAAGATTGAATCTACCCTGCCCTGCACGCGGCTATCGCGCACGACATCGAGCACCGAGGGACATATCGTGGTTGACAGTGTCGGTGCGCTCTTATCGCTCTATGCTCTAGCCTCAGCTGCCTACGTTGGTGGTGGCTTTGGCGCTGGGGTACACAGTGTTCTTGAACCGGCAGGTTACGGGATTCCCCTCGCGTGCGGTCCGCGTATCGAACGCTCACGCGACGCCGCTGATCTCCTCGCAGTTGGTGCTTGTACAGTTGTATCGACACCTGAACAGGTGAAGCAGTGGATGAACGACGTGGTTCTGAACGCACAAGAACGTCAGCGAATCGGTCGTATTGCGCAGTCCTATGTCGCATCACGATCTGGTTCGAGCCAGCGATATGCTCACGAGATCTATCGCATCGTTAGCGAGCAATCACCAGCGGCATAGACAGCGTTGGGCGTTGATGACGAGACACACGCACAACGTACACGCCCTGGCTTAGGGCGCTGACTGAAACCAGCGGCTCGTCGGTCGCAGCAACAAGCTCTGCAACGGTTCTCCCGTGTACGTCGATCACAGCAACGTGATCACCGATCTGCGCATGATGCACACGCACACTTGTGGATGCTGGATTCGGTGATAGCTCGCGTGGCATCGCCGAATGATCTTCGCGCATCGAGACGATGCTCGGCGGCGTAAGCTTAATCACCATGTTCTTGATGTCGTCAGACGAAACATACACGCTTCCGTCGGCAGCAAGCGCGAGCCCCACCGGACGTGCCCAGCGTGTAGCAGCATCATTTGTATCTGAAATGAAACCAGTACAGAAGTCATACACGGCATTCGCTATCGTGTCTTCGTCGCTGTCAAATTCGAGACGTACAATCTTCGCACCGCTCGGTGGAGTTCGATTCCATGAGCCACGCATTGCCATGAATGCTGAGTGACGGTAGGCACGAATCGGAGTCTGCTCAACAAATACCAGTGCCATCGGAGCAGAGTGCGCATCAACGAGAGCGGCTGGAGGTCGCATCGCATTCAGATCGGCTGTATCCTGTCGCGTCAACGGCAAGAGATCGCCGTACTCTCCAGTGAGGTTAAAGATCCGACGATAGTGGTAGGCGAAAGGATATCCATAAAATCCGTCCTCACGAACGATGTCGACCCACTCGGGTGGGATGTTATTCCCTTGGTTGTCACTGCCGTTATTGTTCGCCCAGAGCCTTCCGGTGCGGGGGTGAAGCGTCATACCGACTGCATTGCGAACTCCACGTGCATACACTCTCCGACCCGTTCCATCATACGCGTACTCTTCGATAACAGCACGGTTCGTTTCACGATCTGCGTTACCTCGAGAGCCGACGCTCAAGTAAAGCTTCATCGCGTTAGTGTCAATCACCAATGTTCGTGTGCGGTGACCACCACCAATCTGATTGGGCTGCGATGACTTGTCGACAATCGTCGCACGTTGATCAAACACATACGTCGATGGGTCTGACCGCCACAGTTTTACAATACCTGCCTCTTGTGCAACGAACATCGTATCACGGTAAAACCTCACGTCGTGACCAGTCGAGAAACCTCGTGCAGCCACAATGACTGTATCAGCTATCCCATCGCGATCGGCATCTGGCAGCGCAACAACATTGTTGCGATTCATGTTTGCCACAAAGAGCACTGAATCCGGACCCCATGCCATGAAGCGGGGCTTCAACAGATCACTTCCAGCTGCAAACACTGAAGCTGTCCATCCCGGTGGAAGGCGAAGTCGCTGCCGCACTGAATCGATGTTTATTGACCGATACTTGGTCGGCATCACGACAGCTGTCGACACAAGTCCATCTGTCACTTTGGGTGTCCATGGAATCGTTCCTGGCTCTTGACCAGCGGCGACAGTGAATGCGCTCAGCAAGACGATTGCGGTAGCGATGTGAATCATACTATCTCCAGTGTGCGGATATCCGTTACAACGAAACAGCCTCCTCCCGGAGTTCCGGAAGGAGGCTGTTGAGAGAGCGTACTAACCGTACTTACTTCACAACTGTCACTGTCTGTGGTTCGCTCGAGAACGGACCGCTGATGACGCGATAGAAGTACGTACCAGTTGGCAGGTTTGTGAAGTCTACTGTCATCTCGTAGCTACCAGCTTGGAGCTTTTCGTCTACGAGTGTCTGAACTTCTTCACCCATGCTGTTGAACAACACGATACGTGTGTTAGCTGTGAGGCCAACCGAGTAGCTGATAACGCCTGAGCTCGAAACTGGGTTCGGGCGCATTGGCTTCACAGCATACTCGAAGTTGCCAAGAGCAACAAGGCGCGTTGTCGAAGCACATGGCATCGTGATCGTCACCTTACCAGGGATATCGCGGAAGAGTGTGTAGTCCTTGCGATCGCCTGACTTGTCATGGTCAACTGTGTATGTGTAGATGTTCAATGGTGATGTGAATGTACCTGCAACACCCTTGTCGAGGAATGCATCAAACTTCACGCTGAACACTGGTGTACCGTTGTTCTTCAGAGCCACTGGATTTGGACGCTCATCATAGAGGTCGATCTCAACAGAGTTCGATGCATCTGATGGCTTACCATTGATTGGTGTAGCACGGATTGTCCAACCTTCAGCTTGGAGACCTGCTGTGATGAAGTCAGCAGCGTTTACGCGTGGCTTCACAAGCTTTGGATCCCAGCTCAGACGAACGCGGAGCTCTGTCATACCAACAGCATCGAGTGCTTCTGGTGTAGCATTGAGTTCAACAGGGATGTTCACTGAAGCACCAGGTGCTACTGTGTACGAATCCTTGATGAGGTTCGTTGTCTCGAGGAAGAGACCGTTACCTGTGAGCTTTGCTGTCTTCGTCTTCGCAGCATTGCGATCGTCAGAGATCACAACTTCTGCTTCGAAGCGACCATCACGCCACATGATACCTTGTGTCTTTGCCTTCTTTGTCCACTCGTTGTTTGCATCCTTAAGGTCTGATTGACCGTCGCGGAGCTTTGTAACGAAGTCTGGCATGAAGATGACAGGAACCGATACTTCTTGACCAGGGGCAACGTCGACGTACTGATCAACGATCACGAAACGTGACGCATCTGCACCTGTTGGCTGAGCAATGTTGTAGCGGATTGTCTGGTTCTCTGTGTGCTTGATGCGGATAGCCATGTCCTTCGTGTTGAAGACATACTGCTCAGCATCTGCATCTGTTACCGTGAACTCACCACCTTGAACACGAGCTGTGATCTTGTAGGTAGGCTCGTATGTCGCCTGACCCTTTGTACCAACGTTTGTGCTGATGATGTATGGTGACTCAAATGTGCCTGATACCGATGGATCGAAGCGCACTTGAAGTTCCATTGGTGCTTCACCTGGCTTGATAACCCATGGGTTAGCAGGTGTTGGAGCATTCAGGATTTCAAAGCGAGTTGCAGCGTCTGTGATCTTGATGTCCGTGATCACAACGTTGTATGTACCAGCTGGTGTACCTGTTGTTGGGTTCGACTGACCCATGAAGTGCTCGTTCGATACTGGGATCGAGAGAACCTTCGCTGCGTCACCAACATTCATTGTGCCTGGGAAGTCGAGGTCGGCACCCTTTACCTGTGGCTGCCATGCTGTTCCATCGAGAGCAGCAACAACTTCCTTCTTCGCGCCGTCAACACCTGTCGTCATGAAGGCAATTTCTGCCTTGTATGTACGCTCAGCTGCACGGTTTGCGAGTTCCGTTGGTACGAATGCAACCGTTACATAGCGAGTTTGATTTGCAGCACCCTTAACGAGCTGCACTGGGAACGTACCAACATTGCCATTATCTACGATGCGGAAGCTTGATGCATCTGCGCCGCGGATAACTGGTGCTTCGTACGTTACAGGCTGATCGCCGAGGTTCTCAAACGAAATGCGCTGTGTGTACTCATTGATGTTCTGCGACTTCTGAACATTGTCGATCACGCGCTCAACCCAAGGTGTCGAGTATGCTTGAACGTTAACGTCGTTGCCAGAACCTGTGAGGACTGCGATGTTGTCGACGCCCGTTGCATTCGAGTAGAATGGAACGTCAACACGGTGTGGAACACCAACTTCTGTCTTCGGGCTGTATGTCACCTTGAAGTCGTATGTACCATTTGCTGGAATAGCAAGTGGGAAGGCCGACTTGAGTGGCTTGCCGTCCATCGTGACAGGGTTGAAGAACTTGCCATTGTTGCTTCCGTCGAGGAGCTTCTCATCGAAGCCTGTGACGTTCAATACAACACGGCTACCATTCTGGATAGAGACAACGCGCTCGATACCAGGTGTGCTTGCAGGAACTGTTCCCCAGTCTACGTCGCTGACGTAGATCTTTGGCTCTTCACCACGAACACGAAGTTCAACTGTCTTCTGGTTGTAGCAGTCCAGTTCGCAGATCACTGTGTCAACCACAAGTGGAGCTGTCTTGATCTGTGCCGTTACCGTTACTTCACGTGATTCCGAAGGACCAAGTGTGATTGGGCCTGTTGGGTTTGTGAGGAAGATTTGATCGCCACCCATCACGCGGATCTTGCGGATGTTGACTGGACGGTCTGTCTTCTCATTCTTGATCGTGAACGTCATCGATGTTGGCGTGTTGAATGGAATCGTACCGAAGTCGAGCTTCGATGGAGTCCAGCTGATCTTGTCTGCGACATATGTATATGTCTTCTCGACATACTTACCTGAGCGCGAGACAACACGGATCGTCGCTGTAGCATCCTTCGTCTTGTCAAGGACCTTGACTTCGAACGTTACCTTCTTGTCGCCGCTTGTGAATTCTTCATCCACGACGAGTTCGTAGTTGTTCAGGTCTTCTGGGTAAACCGCGAAGATCGAACCGCATGATGTGTTTTCTGGAAGGATCTTGCCTTCACCCTTTACGTCACCGCAAAGGAGCTCTTCCTTGACTGACAACGAGTCGTCGCAAGGAATTGTCATGTCGATCGAGATTGGAGTACCGTATGCGCGACCTTGCTGGAGACCGTCAAGCGAACCGTAGTTCCAAGCTGCCCAGCGGACGTTCGGATCTGTTGTTTCGATGAAGTGATCGCCTGCGCCGATTGGCGTGCGGATGAAGGCGTACTCAGTACCCTTGAGGAGGCGCATAGCACCACCGAAGGCCGAAGTGAGTGAACGACCATCAACCTTAATCTTACCAATTTCAGACGCCTTGAAGACGATGTTGAAGAAGTTGTCCATGCCTTCTGGAGCGTGGAACACACCGTAGTCTGCCCAACGGTCAACAGATGGGATGTACTGCAACATTGGCATACCCGACTCAACTGTTGGGTGACCTTGTGCATCTTCACCATTCTTACCCTTGCCACCCTCACGAAGTGCTGGCGGAAGGATCTTTGCGTACGACTTGCCGTATTGACCCATGAGGATCGGCTTGTCTGATTCCCAGTACGTTGCTACTTCAAGAGCTGTCTCAAGACGTGTTTCACCCTTCTTGAGGATCCACTTGTTCAGCAGGCCGCTACCGTCTTGGCGCATCGCCTTAACCGTTGTACCGTCTTCGAGTGCGATAACACGAATAACGTCACCGCGGTCATCATCGATACCGAACTCAACAGATGCTTGACCAACAACGCGTGTTGGTGTGTACATACACGGAGTCGTTACGAACTTTGTGCCAGCCATTTCAAGCGGAAGCATCGCGTCGTGGACGTTGCTACGAACGAAGTGTGCTTCTGCTGCGAACATACCTGTTGGAGGAAGCACGTCTGGGTAGCGCATGATGGCCACCTTTGTGTGACCCGAAACAACGCCGACTGGCTTGTTTGCACGGATCCATGTGCTCGAAAGGTCTGTTGACCATTCCTTGTTCTGCTCTTCAAAGATCTTCGCCTTGATCAGGAATGTTTCACCCTTTTCAAGTGTGATCGTTTGTGTTGCGCCCTTGCGCACGCTCGGTGTTTCAACGCCACCTTCAGTGTCGACTGTTGGTGTGTACGAAACAACTGTGTTGTCCTTATCAGCAATCAGGAGAATCTGCGCTGGACGGTACTTGTAGCCTGAGCTGTTACCGTAGCGATCCTGATAGAAGTTCATCGAGTAGTAGTTCTTGCCCCAACCTTCAACTGGAAGGTGGCGAGCCATTTCACCATTACCCATCCACGCCTGGTACGTCGAAACCGAAATTGGCTTCTTCGACGTCACCATGATGCCGTAGCCCTTGCGGGTTTCCGACTCAGTGCTCATGTATGCCGTTGACACCGGAATCTTGAGGACCTTGTTGGCCTCTACGGTGTATTCCTTGTCCATACGTGGAGCATCATTGATGCCCGCTGGCGTTTGGACACGCACAGTTGTCTTCGTCTTCGAAGAGATGAGCAGCTGCATTGGCTGCGGCATCGGCTTCTCAGTCGGGCTGGCAATCACTTGTGGGAACGCAACAATGTACTTGCGACCTTCTGTGAGCACCATTGTACCACGGCGTTCCGTCACATCTTGTGCCGAAATCACCCCTACACCGAGGATCGTCATCATGACGAGGGCGATCATCGATTTCATCGTGGTGGAAACAAGTCTCATCGGACTTTCTCCTGGCGAGTAAAAAAATGGGTTTGAATTAGACTGTCGATTTCACGCGTCGGTTTGCGCGCACAGAGCGCACGCCCATAAAATAAGACGAAACCTGACATATCCAAAATATGCCGGTCGACCTGTTTTGAACATCAACTTCGAGCATGGTATCTCGGGGCTGACTCTCTGAAAACACCATTCTTTCCAAAAGGTTACATCGACGCCGTTCGGACTTTTCCACGCGAACTTGACTACGATTTCAGACGGTTCTTAATGGCGCGATTAACGGGTGCTTCAAGGGGCAGGCAGACAACAACGAGGAGCGCACCCACAAGGACGTCGACAACGTAGTGATAACGCAGGTAAACCGTTGAGAACACGAGACTTCCGCCAATTATCACGAACAACCAGCGGAGTCGACTTCTATTTCGGAATGCGAGCACAATGTTGGTGATCGTAAGCATCGTGTGTCCGCTCGGCATACAGTCGCGGTTCACCCATCGGGCAGGTTCAATCGAGCCTGGAGGGATTCCCCCACCGGCATCGACAAGACTTCGCAGGACGTCCGTGAACAACAGTCCAGGGAGCTCTCGTCCGATAGCCTCGAAGGTGTGGAGTGTAAACCTGGGGCCGATGGCAGGCATGAAGAAGTACAGGAGATACGAGATGAAATAGCAAAACGCCATTGCGCGCGCAAACGACGCGAGAAGTTCGAGATCGCCCCTTCGCCAGAGCTCGACTGCCTGAAGCACGGGCAGGAGATAAAACAGGAAGTAGCAGATCTGGAGGTACTCCGTGAGGAGCGGCGATGAAAACTGTCCGATCCATACCGTAGGATCGGTGCCAAACAAGTACCGATCTGCTGCAATGAGCAGGCTATCGTAGAGCGTGTCAGGATACAATGCATACACAATCAGCGTGGTCTGATTGTACATCATGTAGACCACGGGGACGATGTAGAAGTAGCGGATGAACCGGAACAATGGAAGTCCGGTCATTGATGTGAGCAAAATCGATGCTCCGACTACCGCAACAATGAGTGCGTTCTGAAAGAGTATGCTCGTAGCGAGTGGAATTCGCGCATACAGCACAACGGCAGTAATGGAGTACAACGCGATAACAACAAACGTGTACACGTCGACGGACAGCGCATTCGTACGTATGCGATCCCAAACATCACGGAGATGAAGCGTTGACGACTGATTCATGCGAGAGATTACGTGACGGGTGTTGTTTTGCGCGCCAGCAGCTCGAGGTACAACGCAACAAGTTGCGATGGTGTGAGCTCTTCTGCCCGAGCCTTGCTGATGTTACACGTAGCAAGTTCTACGCCATCATCAACAACGATACGATTGTTCACAAGCCATTGCTGCAAACTGTTGCGAAGGATCTTGCGCCGTTGCGAAAACGCAGCGCGAACAAACTTCATGAATGCAACTGGTTCTACCTCGGCCGCCGGTTGCTCACGAAGGCGAAAGCGGATGACAGACGATGTAACATCTGGACGAGGAAAGAATGATCCAGGCTGTACATTGAAGAGGATCTTTGCCTCGGCATACAGCCAGGTTGCTACAGTAAGAATGCCGTACTCCTTTGTGCGTGGTTCAGCAACACATCGCTTAGCCACCTCACGCTGCATCATCATGATAACGCGATCTACCTGTGCGTGTTGTTCGAGCGCCCAAAAAATGAGTTCGCTCGTAATGGCATATGGGATGTTACCAACAATCACGCGATGACTGCGCGCCATCTCCGGGAACTCGTCCGCCAGCCGGACTCGGAGTACGTCGCCGAGCCGAATCTCGCACCGAGGCTTTCTATTCCATGGCTGTGTGGCCAGGAAGGCGATAGCACGCTCATCAAGATCAACCGCAAGCAACCGCGCACATTGCGAGGCAGCCATGCGCTCGGTGAGGACGCCCTTCCCTGGACCAATCTCGAGGATATGATCACCAGGTCGCAGTTCCGCAGCCGAGACGATCTTGTCGGCAATACCGCGATCGGTAAGGAAGTTCTGACTGAACTCTTTACGGGGCGCGAAGGACTTCATTGTGCACGTACTCGCGCTATTGCTTGAGCAAGACGATTACGCATGTCTGGCAGTAGCTCAGAAATGACCTTTGTTTCGCCAAGTACGGGCATAAAATTGGTATCGCCATTCCACCGCGGCACGCAGTGGATATGTAAGTGGTCTGGTACTCCCGCACCAGCAGCCGAACCCATGTTGATGCCAATGTTACAGCCGTGCGGACGGAGCTCGTCCTCGAGTGCACGAATCACGATTCGCGTGACCGACATCAGTTCGTTTGCTTGATCCTCCGACAACCGCGCAAGATTGCCCTCATGCGCGACCGGTGCGATGAGCACGTGACCAGCGTTGTATGGGTAGCGGTTAACAACCACGATCGTCGTCGGGAACCGTGCAGCAACGAGCCACTGCTCGTCGTCTGCCCCGTGCTCGGATGCTGAGCACAAGAAACAGTCGGACGACACATGACGTTGCTCATCGGAGACGTATGCTGCACGCCACGGAGACCACAGGTGTTCCATGTTGGTAGATCCTATATACAACGATGCCCGCCAAAAGGCGGGCATCGATTAACGTATCATGGTTGGTACGTCGCTTACAGCGCGAATCGCAGGTCAATACCCGCTTGGAACGCGTTGATGCGAAGATTGTCAGCCGCGCTCACCTCGGTAACACCGAAGTTGTAATAGATCGCAGGAACAAGAAGCAGACGGCCTACTGGGATTTCGTACTGTGCACCGGCCTTGATCGCAACACGAATCGTCGAGTGATTCGGAATGTCGTCGCGTCCAGTAATCACCGTACGACCGTCATTGATGTATTCGCACTCAGGGCAGAACGTTGGGTCGAACTGCGCATTCAATGGCTGAACGAGGTTCATCGCCTGCACACGCTGCGATGTCAAGACGTAGCCCACTGCCGGACCCACCGTAACACCGAAGTTCGAGTTGAAGAGGTTGAGTTTGTACATCACCTCAACGTCGAGCAACGCATACTTGATGTCAGCCGTGTGATCCACCACCGACGTCACAACTTCCCCAGCAGCGCTCAATGACGGGAGGGTATCTCCAGGCACTGTGTACGCAGCAGGCAGATTGTTGTACAGGACGCGAGCGATGATCGACGACTTCGAATCACGCGGCTTGCCCAGCAGGTACTCGAACGACATACCGACATAAAAGCCGTTGTCTGTTCCCTGCTCGAACTGCGGACAGAGGACATCGCCAGCTACCGACTGAAAGCCGGAAGAGTGCAACGACCTGTTGTAGCCCACAACTGGTCCCAGGTAGATGCGCGGTGCGCTTCGCTCCGGAACAAGCGGATTCGAACGAGCACCAAGCTCTTGCTGTGCGACCATGCTCCCCGTCGCCGCGAGGAATACCGCAAAGACGGCGGTAGCGAATCTCCTCATAATCCTGCACCCTAGTTGACGATGATGACTTTGCAATCCGTCTCTCCAGAACTACCCTGTACAAGTACACGGTAGACTCCGGATGCCCACCCGGAACACGAAAAATTACAATGCTGGACCCCCTTTTGCAAAGAGAAACCTTCAACAAGCGTAAAACTTTGTCCTGTGAGGGTCTCCACAGTGATTTTAAGGGCCGTGGCAGCCTCTGATTCCAGCCGAAGAACAAGCTCGTCTCGCACGGGCATCGACAATACTGTGGCAATAATCCCCGATCGACCCCGGAGACGTACCACGCGAGCACCCGATCCACAGGGCGTACTCACAAGGTCGTTGCGCTCCTGATGCGCGCCGTGATAACATGCCGTTGAGTCGAGTGCGATTGCAATCGAAAACGGACGGGGATCTTCCCACAACACAACGCCGGGGATGCGCACCTGGTAGTCCCAAGGTCCTCGCCCGGCTGGCAACTCGAGTGTGATACCACTGTCCTGCTGAACGACAGAAACAACTGTGTCAATTGCCCCACCAGCGCGCACCCCAACGATCGACGCTTGATTGGTGGTTGATACGTACCGCGTTCGTGGCACTGTTACAACCATACGCGGCATGTGCACTACATCTGTGCTCTGATCAAGGCGAACCGTGGCGCGAATCTCACTGTCGCCTGTCTCTAACACTGGCGCTCCGTCAATAATCATCGACAGGGACGCCTCGGGAACACGTACCGACACAACCAGCGTGTCACGGATTTCCTGTCCCGCTGAATCAACGACGCGCACGACAATCACTGGGTCGGAACCCTGCACACTGCTCCATTCGACAGACCATTGCTGCTGGCCCCCTGGCACAATGTCGATGCCCTGCGTGTCGGCGACTACAAACCGACGTTCGTTCCCTATTGCAATCTCAATTGTATCGATGCGGCCGATGCCATCACCGCTATTGCCAACAGTAATGGTAAGGGGCTGCGTCTGACATGCAAGGACGCTTGTCGCGGTGGAAATGTCGAGCGTAAGGTTCGCGCGCAATGGCTTGAGGCCCTGCCCGCGGAGCTCATACGTGATCGTGGTATCTGCTCCAGCGTCTGCTCCGTCGTAGACAACCTCGATCATACAGCGATGTAGACCGGCCCGGGGCGGTGTGAATCGTGTCTGCGCTCTGAGTGTATCAACAGTCTTGAGTGATGTTGCCGTGAGCAACTCCATTGGAAGTTGAAATGCTGTAGAATCTGGCCCGATTGTACGAATACTCCGAATCACAACAGGCGCGTTGCCTCCGCCGTTGCCACTCATCAGATGATCAATCACTGAGTCGGCCTGCATTCCGACGACCACATTGCCAAAGTCCGTATCAATGCCCTGGAGGTCGGGCTGCACCCCACGCACAATGTGTCGAACAGTAATGGTGCGATGTGGCAACCAATCGCATGCAACAGTATCAATGCGTTCAGCGAGCCCCCTGCGAGAGACCTTCATGCGGAAGGCAAGCAACACGCTGTCGTTTGGATTAAGGCGCTGTGCCGACGATGGCCCCCGAGTCTCCACAAGCGTGTCAGACCACGTCTGCCAGCCCTGGAGCGTAATCCAGCCAGTTCCGACGTTTCGCAGCACAGCACTAGAATCCGCGAACACTCCTACGCGTCGTTGCCCCCAGTCTATGGTGATGGGCGCTACATCAGGCCGCACACCACGACCTGCTATCGATGTACGAAGGCCACAGTCGGGTGCAGAACGAACGGTATCCGTGCGAACCAGACGGCCAACAGTGTCGGGCGTAAAACAGACTGGCACCCATAGTGTATCGCGCGGACGAAGCAGACGTGGTAGTTGAAGTCCGATAAGATCTGGACGGAACTGCGGGAACTGCTTCTCGACAAGTACCGCTGTCACGATAACATCTGATGGTCCGTTGTTGATGATCGGAAGCCGCGAGCATGCCGTATCGCCAACACGGACATCGCCAAAGTCAAGTGGCACTGTCGTGAGCGACGCAACCGTTGCTGACCGAACATTGACGAAGCGCTGCAAGCGACATGGATACTCAATGATGATCGTGCCACGTGCTTGCGAGGTATCTGATGTCCGGCGCATGCAGACAGTGATTACTAACGAATCCCCTGGCAGGATCACCGTATCGCGGGATATCGGACTCGGGATTGAGAACCGCGCATCACCGCCAAGACTTACTCGCGCAATGGTCACGGGCGTGGAATCTCGATTCCGAAAGACTGCCGTAGTGCACTGCACTCCGGGCGTTGTTGCATCAATAACGACATCACTGGGCACCTGCACATTTGGCGCGTCGTACACGTAGAGCCACTCTCTCCCGTTCCCCTGATTGTCGTACGCATGAAACACGATTTGCGCATCACGCCATAGGTCTTTCACTTGCGCCCAGATTTCCACTGATGCAGAATCATCAGGAACGGGGACGAGCGACCAGCGGTAGTTCGTCGTTCGTGACGAGATCACACGTACATCGTCGAGCTTGGCCGTGCGCAGCGAGGTATCGCGCACAAGACCACTGACTTCCCCACATGCGACGTCCAGGCGGTACATGGGAGGCGACACATCATCGGGACGAATGCTGTCGTAGGCAACACCCACCATGTTCGCATACGAGTCCACGATCGACGTTCCGTACATCACACCACTGAAGAACCCAGTGTCTGCTTGCATCGTGAAAGCCCCCTCGCGCAACTGCATCGTTGCCCAGTGAAGCGACGTGCCCGGAATCGTCTGCGTTCGCAAGTCAGGTGAGATCGTTGTTGCCAACGTTGAGTTGACACGAAGTGTGCTTAAGGCAGTTGCTTCGGCGACAACGTTGAAGAAGTAAAAGAACTGCTGATTGTCGAGTCCAGATTCTTCAAGCACCGGGAATTGGAACATCGACTGATTGACGTATTGCTCAATGGGTGGAACGATGACCATTGCAGGGTCGCCGTAGGCTCCTGACGTCGAACTACTCATGAACTGCGTGAGCAAAAAAGGCTCATTACTCGTCCATGAGGCTGGTTCTTTTAACACCGTATCTCGCCACATCCCAGGCGACGCGAGCGTGAATGTGGCCGATCCAAACCTCGTTGTCAATTGCACCGTCTGATTCGGACGTGACGCAACGATGCGAAACAGGTCTGGTCGAACGATTTGGGCAAACGGTGACGTCGCATAGGTTCGTCCCCACTTATTCACCGGCGGTAACTGCTCGACGAGGTGGTCTTTGCTTATCGCAGAATCTGTTGGAACGCTCGAGCGCATATGACCCGAGATCACCGCAACAGGCACATTCGAACTGATCGACGAGCCCGTGAGATCATCTCCCCCATGACGCGTTGCCTGCGCTTGCACCAAATAACAGTCGCCCTTCTTCAACTGCACCATGAACGGCTGTCCGGCAGCGCGACCTCCTCGTGTGCCAACACGCGGCGTTACCAGCACATCCGTGCCATCCTGCGTGGCCATGATCATAAACTCACCCACTCGAGGTGCGCGATCAAGTGGATTGAAGTTGCGACCTTGCTTGTACCAATCAGTTGGGCGATTTACTGTGTAATAGTCTGTGCCGCACTGCTTAATCGGTATCGCGGTGTACGAGTCTGTCGAAAGCGCAAGCGTATTCAGCGTGTAGACAACGATCGGAACATCCGACTCGATGAAGATCGCCTTCGGCGACACCTGCTCAGATGCATTGACCACGTGCATGGCATTCATGCTAAACACACGAACCGTCGACGCCGGTATGGTGTACGTTACGGGACTTGCAAGGGGCGAGCTAATCGTTACCGTTGCGTCGAACTGCGACGAGATGAAGACTTGGATGCGTGGATCTTCACCAAACTCGAGGATTTCATTCGCCATGAAGCCAACAACGAACGATGTGCCCTCCAGCGACGATCCGCCTCGACGCGGCAGTACGCGCTCGACCTGTGCCGAAACCTCGGCAACAGCGTGCGTAACGATCAACGCAAGAATGAGACAGCGCAGCAGCAACATTCCGTGAGCCTGCATGGTGAGGTAAGATGACCCCGCACCGGAAAATAGGTTACTTCCGCAGACGTGCCACAGGCGCTCGTGGCAGGGGGCGTGCAGTTGGCCGGTCGGTACGCCAGCGGAACTGCGGCAATCGATAGGTCTCGGCCCTACCGGCTACAATCGGCTCAGGGTGATGCTCGCCCTCAACGCCGCCAAGCCATACAACATCGGTGAGCTGTCCCTGTTCGAACAGCACGCGAATGGTGTCAGCGGCCACCTTGGCAAGGCCTTCACCACGCTGTTCTTCCGATCGAAACGTAATACTCTGCGCATCCCCGACAGCTTCGAGTTGTCGAAGTGTGTCATCTTCGATCGTGAGTGCGACAATTGCTCCGGCAATCTGATCAAAACGATCTCGCCTGAGAGAATCCGTCTGTGCGACCAGGATTGCCGTCCCACGGCCAACAACCGATCGAAGCTGATCGCCGTCAGCAAGTGCGCGTATCGTATCTGCATGGAGCTGCATGGAATCGGACCACACAACGGGTCGACCAAACAACTCGCTTAGGCCTGCTGAACGGTCTGCCATGAGAGAATCGCACCGCGCGGCTGTAGTCCCTCGCGTCATCGCAACATCTTGGGCAGCACGGTAGATGGTTCGCCCATCAACAACGTCCGAAGTTATCCGCTCGGCAGACAGCACCAACGTGTCCCCTGCCGGTGCAGAATCACTCGGCGCAGACCATTGCCACACGTGTGCCTGCCCACGGAGCCGAAGGATACGCTGTGCCGGATCACGATATGCAGATGCACTCTGTGTGACGAGACGTTGGACGGTATCGACGATCTGCACGCGCCCCAGAGCCAGTGTTGTGTCGGCATCTCGGTCGTACACAAGTGTATCGGCCCAGATTTGCGCCGAATCGCGCGCAACCACGCTGTCCCGAAACACCACCACGTGGGAGACCGTTGAGTAGGTGGCGTGACGCGATTGAATTGTAGCACTTCGCTCGCGCACAACCACTCCGCGGGGCGCAACGGCGATGTTCGTCACACCGCTATACGTCACGTAAGGGGCCGTAAGCACCAGCCCCTGTTGAAGGATCTTGACGTTTGAGAAGAGTTCGACGGAGTTGGCCGAGACATTATGAAAGGCTCGGTCACATTCAACCGTCACATTACCCTGTGTGAATCGCACATGTCCTACAAACTCACGCGTTCCAGTCGCGATCGGACCCGAGCCAACGATCGAATCGGCATGATCGAGGATAATCGGGAGCGCTGGCCCATCGCGCTCCTGAGCGTAGGACGCCAGGGCGAGGCTTGCGATGAAGACACAGCTGACAAGGAAGCGTTGCATTGGGCACAAATCTACATCGTGAGCTGATCTGCCGGTCGTACCTTTGTATTCTGTTTTTAGCTGAGGATGTGTGCACGACGTCGGACTTCGCCCGCGAGAACGGGCAATTATTGCAGCAGTGTTAAAAAAGGGCGCCGACCCTGAGGTCGTACGTGAGCACCTTGACGAGCTTGTGCTCCTACTCGACACTGCAGGAGCAAACGTCGTTGGTCGTATCACGCAAGAACGAGAACGTCCCGACATTTCGACTGCGCTCGGCAAAGGCAAGGTGCAGGAACTCAAAGAACTGCTGGAACTTCATCCGGCAGAGATGGTCGTGTTCGACGACGAGCTTTCGCCAGCTCAGGTGCGCAACCTCGAGAAGGAACTCAACGTCAAGGTCCTCGACCGGAGCGGCGTGATCCTCGACATCTTCGCAGCACATGCTCGCTCCGTTGAAGCTCGCACGCAAGTGGAGCTCGCGCAGCTCGAGTACCTCTTGCCACGTTTGACACGCATGTGGACCCACTTGTCCAAGCAATTCGGCGGCATCGGTACCAAGGGTCCAGGTGAAACGCAAATTGAGACTGACCGCCGCATGTACCGCACGCGCATGCAACGCTTGCGGGAGAAACTCCGAGACATTGATGCTCAACGAATCGTCCAGCGTAAGGGGCGTGAGGGGCTTCCTCGGTTCGCGCTCGTTGGATATACCAACGCTGGCAAGTCGTCGTTGATGCGTCAGCTGACGCAGGCCGACGTGTACATTGAAGACCGACTGTTCGCGACGCTGGACACTACAGTACGCGGACTCGAACTCCCATCAGGACAGCGGGCACTGATCTCCGACACCGTCGGATTCATCCGCAAGCTTCCTCCCCAGTTGGTTGCATCGTTCCGCTCGACCCTCTCGGAGACGCTCGAGGCTGACGTTCTTCTCCATGTGGTCGACATCGCGCACCCACACTTTCGCGATCACATTCGCGTTGTGCAGGACACGCTTGAGGCCCTGGGAACTCAGGACACACCCCAAATTCTGGTCTTCAACAAGATCGATCTTGTTGACGATCGATTCTTGCTCAACGATGCAGAGGCAGAGTATCCTGGCTGCGTCTTCGTGTCGGCAGAACGTGGTGTGAACTTGCTCCGGCTGCTCCAGCGCATGCAGGAGACCTACGACGAGTCGGCCACCGTTCACGTCCTCGAGATACCCTACGAAGACATGCGGATTGTTAGCAGATTGTACGAGGATCTCGAAGTCCTGCATCGCCTCGACGGCGACACTGCTATCCGCTTGTCTGTCCGTATTCCCTCAGATAAATTGCCGTTGTTTACCTCGCGGTACGGCCGATACGCCGTCGTGTCGCAATCCTCATCACACCATTTCTGACGCATATGGCAGCACTCTGGATTCTCATCCTTATCGTGGCAACGTACCTCATCACGATCAGCCTTGTGGTGATCGGACAAGAGATCCACGTGACAGTTGCCCTCGCTCTCTTTCTTGGTGTCGCCTACGGAGCATACAAGCTCTTCCAAACGCGCCTGACACGATTGTAAGTCTGTCACATCGCTATGCTGCGTCGCCTCTCGATATCAAACTTCGCGCTCATCGAATCCATCGATCTTACAATCGATGATGGCATGACCGTGCTGATTGGTGAGACAGGAGCAGGCAAGTCGATCATCATCGACGCACTTGCTGCTGCATTGGGTGAGCGACTGGCATCCGACTCACTGCGTATTGGCGCAAAGAAGGCCGTGATTGAAGCAGCGTTCCGCGTATCGCCAACGCATCCCGTTCGTGCTCGTGTCGAGCACTTCGATCTCGACTGGAACGACGATGAGCTTCTGCTGCGGCGTGAGCTGACAGCCTCTGGAACGTCCCGCTGCTTCGTCAACGACACTCCAACGCAGGCAAGCAACGTCAAAGACATTGCTTCGTGCCTCATCGACTTCCACGGACAGCATGATACGCATGGCTTGCTCGATGCCTCGACGCACCGCGCCATGTTGGATATGGTGGCACTGTCCGATGAACAGCGAACAGCAATGCGAGGTGCATTCAGTGCGATGCGCGCAGGCGAGCGCGAGCTCGAGAGCCTCCAAGAGCGAGCACGCACAGCAGATGCCGACCGAGCGCGTCTTGCCTTCATCGCTGATGAGATTTCGTCCATTGCGCCGATTCCTGGCGAAGATGAACAGATTGCAGCAGACCTTCGACGTGCGGAGTCACAAGAAGCAGTTGTTGCGCATGCACGTGCAGTGCGCGATGCCTTGTATGCAGGTGATGCGTCTGCGTTCGATCAGATTCAATCCGCATTGACGGCACTTCGTAGCCTGTTACCGTTTCAGCCGGATCTAGAGGGAACGATCGCCGACCTCGAGAGTGCACGTGTGTCGTGCAAAGAGTCTGCGGCGTCTGTTGCGCACCTTGCTGATGGTGAGGACTTCTCCCCGGAACGCTTGGAATCTCTGCGGCAGCGGCAAGTTCTTTTGCAGCGACTCATTCGCAAGTATGGTACGCTGGAGCATGCGTGCGAAGAATGCGACCGTGCGCAGCAGGAAATGTCCCTACTCGACAATGTTGATGAAGCTCGACAACATGCCGAAGCAGCTCTCGAACGTGCCCGCGAAGAGGCACGTCGGTGCGCCAAGGTGCTCCACAAGGCTCGTGCGTCCCATGTAGATGCGCTTGCTGCTGCTGTCACCGAGGCACTGGTCCTGATGGGCATGCCCTCGGCAACGTTTACGGTGCAGCTCACAGCGTGTGACCTGTCGGCAACGGGAAGTGACACCGTAGAATTCATGTTCACGAGCAATGCAGGCGAGCCCCCTCGCGGACTCGGGAAGGTTGCCTCGGGTGGCGAACTATCGCGTGTGATGCTCGCCCTCAAGCGTGCACTTGCACAGCATGCATCGCATGGCACGATGGTGTTTGACGAGATTGACACTGGCATCAGCGGTCGCGTTGCACGGACGGTTGGCGAGGTTATGAAGTCTCTCGCCTCGTCACATCAGATCCTCTGCATCACGCACTTGGCACAAATCGCATCGCTCGCTGATCACTTCATCCAAGTCGTTAAGTCGGAGCAGCAAGGGCAAACAATCGTTCGTGCGCAAACACTTGATGCTGACCAGGCACTCGTCGAAGTTGCCAAGCTCCTCAGCGGTGAGCACATCACCGACACAGCAATCTCGGGTGCACGTGAACTCATGACACCTCAACCGCGCGCAAAGAGCGCGCGTGCGAAACGGTAAGCGGAGCATCTGTATGGAATACCTCCTCGACCCATCGCATCAGCCATATAATCGACGTTCGTTGTCGATCGAGGAACTCGAAGAGCGTCTTCTCAAGCATGGCGATTCAATCGCGATGTCGAAGGTGCTCGACGCATATGAAATGGCTCGAAGTGTGCACGCACAGCAGATTCGAAATGACGGTACTCCGTTCTTTGATCACAGCGCGCGAACGGTGCGAATCATCATGGATGAGCTCAACGCCTACGACACGGATCTGATTATTGCCGCGTTTCTTCACGACGTTCTTGAAGACTCTCGTACAATTACGAAGGGCATCATTGAGTACAACTTTGGTTCGTACGTCGCGTACGTCGTGGAAATGCTCACCAAGGATCTCGCGAAGGCGCGCATCGACCCAGACGGTGTTGACGTTGCACACGTGGCACGCCTCGCATCAGCGAGTGCGGATTGTCTGATCATCAAGCTCGCAGCGCGTCTCGACAACATTCGTTGTCTTTCATTCAATCTGAAGAAGAACCCGATCGTGTATATCACCAATACACTCGAGCGGTACCTGCCCCTTGCCGAGGCATCGGGGAATCAACGACTCTACACGCTTGCTTCGGCTATTCGGTCGGAAGCAAATACGTTTCTCGGATAAATGCATGACACACAGCCTTCTTCTTGAAGCAGCGCTTCATGCAGCAACAGAGGCGGGACGGATCTTAGAGCAAGGTTTCGGAACCACATTCGACATTGCCTCGAAGGAAGGTCGACACAACCTTGTTACGGAGTACGACCTCGCCAGTGAGAGCTGCATCATCAATGTGCTTCAATCGTACACCCCAACGGCAACGGTCCTCACAGAGGAAAGTGGCGAACATGCTGGGTCGGGCGAAGTAACATGGGTGATCGATCCCCTCGACGGCACGGTCAACTTCGCGCATGGCATCCCGATCTTCTGCGTATCGATAGCAGCAGTGATCGACGGCGTTGCGGTTGCGGGCGTCATCCATCATCCATTACTCAACGAGACATTCACAGCGATTGCAGGTGGTGGTGCGTTTCTCAATGAAGAACCAATCCACGTATCACGTACGGCACGTCTCGACGACGCAATCCTTGTAACTGGCTTCCCGTATAACGTACACGAGAATCCACGTAAGTGCATTGATTCATTTGGTGACGTCCTCGCCCTTGGCATACCTGTTCGACGCCTCGGAAGTGCGGCTCTCGATCTCGCCTATGTTGCGGCAGGTCGCTTCGACGGATTCTGGGAGGTTGAGCTTCAACCGTGGGATATGGCCGCTGGTGCACTGCTCGTACAAGAAGCCGGCGGTAGGATCACACACTACGGTCACCGTTCGTTTTCGCTCGGACGTGACAGCGTAATCGCCACGAATGGACGGATTCACGAACAGCTCGCTGTTGTAATCGGACGGGCCAATGCATGACATTGTGCACATGAGCGGTGCGGGCAACACCTTCCTCGTCGCGGATGGTCGTGATGAGATTGCGTTGTTGCCGCCTGGAACGGTGCGGTCGATCATCGAGCATCATCCACGTGTTGACGGTGCCGCAATTGAAGGCATGCTTGTTCTTCGTGGCATCCGTGGCACACGTATCGACGCTGACTTTTACAATCCTGATGGCTCGTACGGTATGATGTGTGGCAACGGCGCGCGATGCGTCGTTCGATTTGCCTGTGATCACGGTGCAGCCGTTGATGCTGAGCTAACACTCACCCTGAACAACGCATCATATCAGGTCAGACAGCACAGCGACACGTCGGTCTCGATCATGTTCCCCCCGCCACTCGAGGAACGAGCCTATCCAGTAGGCTCGCTGGCAGGTGTCGATGAGCCCGTGTACTACGTGAATGTCAACAGCGACCATGTCGTCATCGACGGACCGTGTGATGCGCGACGTGATGTTGTTGCTACGCTTCGTCATCATTCCGATTTCCCGCGTGGCGTCAACGTCAACATGGTTGAGGTCGTCTCTCCAACACAGATAACGATCGCGACCTTCGAGCGCGGCGTCGAGGCAGTGACTGGGGCATGTGGCACCGGCGCGATAAGCACATGCATTGCCATGTGGCGTGCTGGCCGATGTGCCGACGTCATCACAGTAACCCCGCCATCGCAACGACCGTTGACAGTTACGATCCTTCACTCCGATTCCACACTAACAGCCTGCGTACTCCGCGGGGATGCACAGTATGACAACTCGTGAACGCGTCACAGCTTTGTTTCCAGAGCTTGTTGAGCTACGTCGACATCTTCACCGCAACCCTGAGCTTTCGTTTCACGAGGTTGAAACGTCAGCGTTCATCGCTGAGCAGCTCACTGCACTCGGAATACCGTTCCAGCGCATGGCAAGCACAGGCATCGTAGCGCACATTGGATCCGGAGATCGTTGTGTGGCACTTCGAGCAGATATCGACGCGCTTCCAATTACCGAAGAAACCGGACTCCCGTACGCATCTGAACGTCCAGGTGTAATGCATGCGTGCGGGCATGACACACATACAACGATGCTGCTTGGTGCAGCACGCGTTCTCAAGGAACGCGAGCACGAGCTGAACGGCGTTGTCAAGCTCATCTTTCAGCCGGGTGAAGAGCTTTCACCAGGCGGCGCAACACTGATGATCGCCGACGGCGCACTCGAGAATCCGCGACCAGAGATCATGTTTGGTCAGCACATCTACCCCGATGCTCCCGTGGGAACGGCACAGTTTGTGGCTGGTCCTACGCTCGCCTCGGCCGATGAACTCTACTGGACGATTCGTGGATTCGGAGCACATGCTGCACAACCACATAAGGGCAAGGATCCCCTGCTCGCTGCCACCGGCCTTGTCCATCACCTGCGATCACTCATCACCTCGCGCAGAAACCCACTTGATCCCGGCGTGCTCACCATCACAAGCATACACGGTGGATCAGCAACAAACATCATCCCCGAGGTTGTTGAACTCAAGGGTACGTTGCGAGCCTTCAACAATGAATGGCGCGAATACGCATGGACCTGGCTTGAGGAACAAACTCGAGCCTATTGTGCACTTTACGAGTGTGAAGGCGAGCTCAACATCGTGAAGGGATATCCACCCCTGATGAACGACGCAACTGCTGTGGCGTTTGCGCGCAACGTGGCGACGTCAGTGATCGGAAGCGATGCTGTGCATGACTTTGAGCCGAAGATGTGGGCAGAAGACTTTGCCTTCTATTCACAGCAGATGCCTGTGTGTTTCTGGATGCTCGGTGGACGCCCCGCGAGCGAACGCACAATGCCTGGACTTCACAATGCAAAATTTGCACCCGACGAACAGGCAATGATCATTGGTACGTCGCTGCTGATTGAATCAGCATGCACCTATCTGGCGACACCGCGCCAGTAACGCTTACAGAACGTAGCAGAGATAGATCTGTGTTACGCTGTTGGTAATGTCGTTGTCGAGCGACGTCGAGATCGACGTCAGGCCGCGCATGTAGCGGACTCCGATATGCAGATCAAACGGCTTCCACACAGCACCGATCACGGCGAAGCCTTCTCCGTCGGTCGTTGTGGCGTTGTTGGTCGAGATGAAGTGCGTGTACTGCGGACCAAGCTCAAGCATGAGCTTAAGTGGAAGACCAATGCGCAACAGGATAGGCACGTTGATTGAAGACGTTGCAACGTCGAACTCACGTGCCGAGCTGTGAAGGTGGTACGTGCGTCGATCAAAGGTGAGTTCGCCGACGAGGGCGACAACGTCAAAGAGCCCCACTTGGAGCGAACCACCAACCTGATACCCGAACCCTGCTGTGCCATGCACACCACTCGGAAGTCCACCAGGCGCAGTCGTATTTGTTCCGGCTTTAATGCCAAGTTCAATTAGACGTTGACCCGGAGCTACACTCACACCAACAAGAAGTGCGACGAGAAGACTGATGACGCTGCGCATGAAACCTCAATGAATAGGAATCATGCAAGATGGTCAAAAGCTCCCACTGAATGCAATGTGAAATGCGTGATTTCTGGACGGATGCCAATACGAAGGGGAGGCCCAACTGTACCAATTCCGCGGTTCACGTAGAGCTGTTGCTGTCCGGTCTGATACAGACCTGCCCACTGCTTGTAGATGTACTGCGCCGGACTCCAGTCAATACCCATCATTTGCACGCCGAACTGTCCACCATGCGTGTGCCCAGCGAGCATAAGGTCGATTGGCTGCTTACCAACAACCTGCATGTCCCAGAACGTCGGATCGTGTGCAAGCAAAATCGTGGCCTCGTCTTCAACGACGCCATTGAGTGCTTTATCCAACCGCGCGAAGTTCTGCTTAAACCCCGTGTTGTCGGTCCCTACCAGGATGAGATCGTCACTACCGACACGAATACGTCGATGCTCATTGATCAAGAGATCAACATCGAGTCCGCGAATCGTCGAGATAAGTCGATCGTGCTCTTCTGGCGTATGGTAGTGATCATGGTTGCCGAGCACAGCGCGAACACCATACGGCGCTCGGAGCTTCTGCACTTCGCGCGCAATCACGGCCATCTCCTGCGGCTGCATGTTCACCCAGTCGCCCGTGACGACAACCATGTCGGGCTTGAGGGTATCAATGATGCGACGTACTTCTTCAAATGGCCGATGATCGGGGAACGACCCCGCATGCACATCAGAGATTTGTACGATGCGAAATCCATCGAACGCTCGCGGGAGACGCGGCAAGTACACTGGAACACGTGTGACTTCGAAGTCATACAGCGTACTCCACATCCCCTGCCCAACCATCACATAGGGAATTGCCGCCATCGACCATGTGGTTGTACCTAGAAATGCACGCCGCGATGTTGACACGTCCTTGACGGCCTCCGGTGCTGCTGGTGCATCACTACGCATCCGCTTCGACAGACGTCGAATGCCAGCAATAGCATCACGAATCAGCACAAACGGAGCAATGCCAATCTTCGGCAAGTACCACAACGAAACAATACCGAAGAGCGTGACGTCGAATCCATCCATGCGGAAGAAGTGTCGTCGGTACACAACGTACCAATACAGTACACCAATCGCTGCTGCAATGATCCACGGGATGCGATACCACCATGCAGAGAGTTCGCGACGTCGGGCATGCCGCATCCACGCATGGAGGACGTAGGCATCCAGCAACATCGTCACGATCCCGAAGACGATGCTAAAGAGAATAATGCTTGGCTGTTGACTCATGCAGGGGGCGTGTGAACACGTTCAATGAAGAGTGCGTCGGCGTCGGCAATCACCACATCAGGGTTGTTCCAAGCGCGCACTTCGGCATTGACGAACTTCTTACGACCTTGTTGCTCGCGAATCCACGCGCGAACCTGATACTCTTCGCCCAACAGCATAGGTCGACGGAAATTGACCCCGAGATGGGCTGTTGGCGCTTTGATCCCGTTCACGCTGAGTGCCTTCCCCATTGTCTCGTCAAGGAGCAACGAGATCATTCCGCCGTGGGTGGTTTCGAGAGCCCCCTGAAATCGAATGTCAGGGCGGAGCCACGTAGACACCGATGCATCTGCTTGATCTACGACGAAGGAGAGTCGAAGTGAGAACGGATTGGCCTGTCCACACCCCACACACGAGTTATCTCGACGTGGGCGTAGCACGCTGATCGTCGGCGCTACGCGTCGAGGCATCACAGGAATCATCTCGCGCCCGTCATCGCCGAGATAGGCGTAGTACGGGCCCCACGGCTCGATGTGCTTGGCGATCTCAGTTGCCACGTGTGGGACGATCCGACCGACGTCGCCGACTGGCGCCCAGTGGTATAACACTCCGTCCTCGGAGTACGACAATCGGTCTGGCGTAAAGGGTGTGGTTAACGACGCCCCATACATCAGACGCGATCCATCAAAGCCTGTGTAGACGATCGGTGTATCCGCAGGGCGCAGATAATTCATCTCGTCACCGCAGCGGCAGACGTAGGGATACTCCGGATACTCTGGATTTGCTGTTGGAGCAAGCCGTCGAAACATAAAATCACAGAACCAAGGATCGTCTTGTACCACGCCATCGAGCGTGAGCACACCCCGATCACTCAGGTTGTAATAGTAGTCTCGTACCACGGCAAGTCCCATCACATTGTTTCTGGCGTTCCAACACCCAGCAACAACAAACCGTTCCGCATTGCACGACGTGTGACATCTGCAAGAACAAGGCGCGCAGCTTCCAAATGAGGCTCTGAACCCAAGATGCGGCAGTCGTGGTAGAAGTTGTGATACGCTGCAGCAAGATCGCGCAGGTATTCAGCTACCGTATGTGGTTCGAGGTTCTCGCAGGCACGCTCAATCGCTGACTGCATGCGCGACAATAACCCGATGAGTTCAATCTCGCGCGGATCTGTGAGCACCGAAAGGTCGGTCGTATGATTTACGACAACACCACGTTCAGCAGCCTTGCGAAGGATCGAGCAGATGCGAGCGTGTGCGTACTGGAGGTAGAACACAGGATTCTTGTCGCCCTCTTCCTTTGCAAGACCAAGGTCGAACTCAAGATGCGTTCCGACAGCGCGCATCACGAAGAAGAAGCGAACAACATCAGCACCGACTTCATCGATCAGCTCATCGAGCGTGAAGGACTTGCCGCTACGCTTCGAGAACTTTACGATCTCTCCGTTTTCTACGAAGGTCACCATCTGGTGAATCACCGTCTTGACGTTGTCGGTATCGAACCCAAGTGCACGCACACCGGCGAGTACATCAGGGATCGTCGCGATATGGTCAGCACCAAAGATGTCGACCACAACATCGAACCCACGCTGCAGCTTGTCGCGATGGTATGCGATGTCGGGCAGACGGTAGGTCGGCTCCCCTGTCGACTTGACGATCACCTTGTCTTGCTGCTGGCCAAGCTCGGTAAGGGCGAACCATGTTGCGCCATCTTTCTCGTACACCAGTCCGCGCTCGCGCAAGTCCGCGATCGTTGCCGCCACCTTGCCATCATGATACAGTGAGTCCTCATTGAAGTACTCATCATGATGGATGTTTAGCGCTGCGAGCGTGCGCTTGATCGACGCGAAGCACCAAAGCTCGCCTTGCTTCTTGCAGAATGCACGGGCCTCATCTTCAGCGACACCCTCGACATGCGAGCGATGGTTCGCAGCGACATCGTCGGCAATCTCGTGGATGTATTCGCCATGGTACCCGTCTTCAGGAAACGGATACTCTGCATTACCGATTCGATGCTGAACGCGAGCATAGATGCTCTCGGCAAGCTTCGACATCTGGTTACCGGCGTTGTTGAAGTAGTACTCACGTGTGACAGCGAAGCCGTTCCACGCAAAAAGGTTGGCAATCGTATCACCAACTGCACAATTGCGTCCATGTCCGGCATGCAGTGGTCCGGTCGGGTTAGCGCTCACGTACTCAACGTTGACTGTCTTACCAGATCCAACTGCTGAACGACCGATCGTATCACCCATTGCATCCATATCACGCAGCATGGCATGATATACGCTATTGTCGAACGTAATGTTGATGAAGCCGGGTCCAGCGATCTCGATTAATGCAACCATCGGAACCGTGCCGAGTGCGTCAACGAGTTCTTGCGCGAATACGCGTGGCTGCTTGCCAAGCCCCTTCGCATACATCATTGCCACATTGGTCGAGAGATGTCCATGACCCTCCTGACGTGGCACGCCGA
The DNA here is from genome assembly GCA_964432155.1 of uncultured Melioribacter sp. Lineage (GTDB taxonomy): Bacteria > Bacteroidota > Ignavibacteria > Kapaibacteriales > Kapaibacteriaceae > UBA10438. The sequence goes on from CAYSMF010000004.1 coordinate 82,566, forward strand.
ATACGACATCACCGCTGAGTTCTACACCAAGCGTTGCAAGTGCCGCATGAATGTGCGGAGCGATGTACGACTGCATCATCATGGTTCTACCGTCCGTTTTGTCGAGATCGTTGTTGCCTTTGCCGTACCCTTCTCCGTCAGCGTGTATGCCTTTGCATCACCCCAGAGACGTTCGAGCTTGTAGAATTCGCGCGTCGATGTCAGCATGAGGTGCACGACAATGTCGAAGTAGTCAAGGATGACCCAGGTCGATGTGCCGCGACCCTCGGAACGGGGTGAGCCCAGGCCGAGCGAGCGCATTGCGTCCTCGATACTATCGGCCGCAGCACGAAGCTGCGCATCCGAGTCGACGGAGGCGATTACGAAGTACTCAGCGGGCGCCGCTTCAATCTCGCCAAGATCGAGCACGAGAATGTCGTGCGCGAGTTTTTCCTGAGCAAGGCGAGCGCAGAGCACTGCACGCCCCTTAACGGTACGCGGTTTAGAAGTTGCCAATGAAACGTCCTTTGTTCATCAATCTGCAAATGGTTCTAGGTTATCCAGATCCGACCCAATAATGATCGACGATTGTAGAAATCGCATTGAGTCGAGGTCTGTTGTTATCAATGAATCCGCAATACCGAGGCTTTGCGCGACCTTTCGTGCCGACGTTCTGTCGCCAACACGATCGATCACAACTGAACGACGTGGTCGAACAGTGTCGTTACCGATCTCCACAACGTCAAATCCGCGCAGCCGAAGAAACTCCATCACCTTCCGTCCTGCGCCGGGTCGACCCGACGCATTGACCACTTCAACTTGGATCACACTTCGTGGATCTTCTTCGTTGGTCAGGGGGCTCACCGGTGGATTGACAAAGCGCCACACCAGCGATGCCACGGCAACGAGGACAACCACCGCGAGCGCGATCATGACGACCCATGGCCAAAGAGGCTTACGTTCGGCTGTCATTCGTCCTCCTCATCTGCCATGTACTCCTCGAAATGCCGCCCGTGTCGCTTGAGCAGCACCACGAGACGTTTCCGTGCTCGGAAGAGATTTGCCTTGACAGTGCCGAGTGGCTGACCAAGACGATCTGCAATCTCTTGATACTCCAACTCTTCATCATGACGCATCCGGATCACTTCCTGGTACTTCACTGGCATCGAGGCAAGCGCATCGCGAATCATCTGCGCTCGTTCTCGCGAAAGCACAACACCCTCCGGCGTTGGACCCGTATCACGGGGCTCCCAGGCATACTCGGAACCGTCCTTGCCCGACACAGGCTGATCGAGCGAGACCATCGCGAACCGCTTTCGACGCAGGTAGTCAATGCACCGATTCGACGCAATCTTGTACAACCAGCGAGAGAACGGATACTCGAACTGAAACGACGGTAGCGCTTGAAAGGCCTTGACGAAGGTATCCTGCACGAGGTCCTCAACATCATCTTGCTGAGAAACCATCTTGCGTACAAGGAACGTTACAATGCGACGGTACTTCCGCTCGAGCCGCGCAAAGGCGTTAGTATGCCCCGCTAGGACCTCTCGAATCACGGCCTCGTCCTCGGCAGAGGACTCCGCCGCCTGCTGCGGAGTATCGGTCATACAACGTTCATCCTACGAGCGCGGAGCGCCCCCGTTAAGTCGTGTTGCGGAAAGGGCGGGATTCGAACCCGCGGTACCGTTGCCGGTACACACGCTTTCCAGGCGTGCCAATTCAACCACTCTTGCACCTTTCCGAACCCGCAATATACGGTGAATCGTTGTAACACTATAGAATACGCCGAGTTATTGAGCTAACGGGTGCAACGCTAGCCTGTGTTGAATACGAGGAAAGTCGTACCTTTGAAGGCCAGACTCCGTGGTGGGGGTGGACTATATCCATTCAACTGCAATTATGATCCGACGCAGATTTTTACAGACGCTCGCAACTGTTCCAGCAGCACACCAGCTGCTGCGTGCAGAGGGCACAAGTGATACCGAAAATGTATCGCTTTCGCAGCGTAGTCGAATTCTGCCCCGAGGTATCGGACCGGGGTCAACGATCGGCATTGTAGCGCCTGCAAGTGCGGCATTCTCCTCGGAAGTTCGCGACTTTATGGATCTGTGCACGTCATGGGGCATCAAGACGAAGCTCGGGCGCAACATCTCGCGCAGATCCGGATACTTGTCAGCCTCCGACGAACACCGTGCCGCTGAGTTCATGGAGTGTATTGAAGATCCAACGATCGACGCCGTTGTGTGCGCACGCGGCGGATACGGTGTGATGCGAATTCTGCCCCTTCTCGACTTTTCAGCGATTCGACAGGCTGGCAAGGTCATCATGGGCTTCAGTGACATCACTGCCCTGCTCGTCGCGGTGAATCAAATGAGCGGCCTTGTCACATTTCACGGTCCGGTTGCGTCGAGCTCATTCGACCCATTCACAATCCAGTCCCTGAAGTCCGTCGTGCTTCGCAGCCAACCATCCCAACCGTTTCAGGATCAGCGTCTGACAACCATCCAGCCCGGCATGGCGCAGGGCAGGTTGACAGGCGGAAATCTTGCAATGGTGGTCAGTACACTTGGCACGCGGTACGAGATCGACACACGCGATGCTATCCTGTTCCTTGAAGAGATCAACGAAGAGCCATACCGCATTGATCGAATGCTGACGCAGCTGTGGCTTGCTGGCAAGTTGCAGACGTGTAAGGGCATCGCCTTCGGGAACTTCAGAAACTGTGAAGCCAAAGGAATCTCCATAACGGGGCCATCGTTTACACTTGAACAGGTGTTTCATGAGCGGATTGCGCCGCTCGGAATACCAGCCGTGTACGGGCTCCCATTTGGTCACGTTAAGAGCAAACTCACGCTTCCGCTTGGAATCCGTGCGGAACTCGACGCGACCAAAAAACAACTCACGCTTCTCGAACCAGCAACTGGAGAGAGGAGCACCCAACGATGAAAAACTTTTTCTTTCTATCCCACGGAACCACCATGCACTCGAAAAGCATGCGTTTCTTCCTCGTCCTCGCAACAGCATTTGCGGCTGTTGTAGTACAGGCACAGACGATTAACATTTACGGCATCAACGCGTCGGCGTTCCCGAAGATTGTCGCCGACTATGTTGCTCTCGATGCCGCCGGCAACCCAATCACCGACCTCACGGAAAAAGATTTCACGGTGGTTGAGACACCGCAAGGTCTTGGTGCGCAGGATCTCACGGCAACGGTAAAGCACTCATGTGTCGAGCAGAACAAGGATCCTGAGGCGAGCATCATCTTCATCCTCGACCGATCTAATTCGATGCGCGATGTCGTACCTGGTGCGAATCGTCAGCGTTGGGACATCGTCAAGGATGCTGTTCGTGCATTCGTGAACCAGCTCCGGTTCGTTGGACAAACTCGCGTATCGCTGGTGTCATTCGCTGGTACATATGAAGTCATCAACGAGTGGGTCGATAACAAGCAACCGATCCTCGACTCGCTCAAGGATCTAAAGATTCAAACGGTCACGAACTATGTGCTCCCATTTGACTCTCCGGGCAACAACATTTACGAGCTCTTCAAGCGTCGTCCTGCGAACATTCCAAAGTTCGTATTCTTCCTTACTGACGGTACACCGAACCCGGGCATTCCGAACGAAACGAAGTTCGTGAACGACAACACGCAATTGATGCAAGCGCAGGGCGTTCGCTTCTTTGCTATCACGATCAAGGAAGAATCAACACACTGGACACTCGACGCACTTGCCCGTGCAACTGGTGGTAAGTCGATTCTCACGAACGAAGCTCGTCTTCTCGACATTCTTTCGCTGCTTGCACTTGAGACGCAGGTAACCAAGACCTGTCAGATCACATGGACGTCGCCATATGCATGCGCAGAGCAAGCTCTCAGCCGCGTTGCTCGTATTACGCTCAAGCGTGGTTCGAACCCAACAGCAGCGATTCCATACCAAGCTCCTGCCAACGCTCTTGCGAAGGTCGAAGTAAGTGATCCAATCCTGTTTTGCGGCGATCCTGCACCGAACGGAAAGTCGTACGCCAACTTCACACTCACCGCACTCAATGCTCCGTTCTCCGTTACTACGGCGCCCGTGCCATCGCCAGCAACGTACTTCAAGGTTGTTGACTGGAACTTCCCGCTCAACCAAGCAACGTTTGCTCCGTTCAATCTTGCTCCAAATGGTAAGCGCGTGATCCGCGTCGAATTCACGCAGGGCAACATGCAGTCGTTCCGTCAGGCACAACTTGCATTCACGGGAACACCATGTCCTCCAAGCGTGACGCTCGTCGGTGGCACAGGGGTAATTCTGCTTCAATCACCAATCGGTGGTGAGCTCTTCTCAACATGCGACACGGTATCGATTAAGTGGGCAGGTGTGCTTCCATCACAGCAAGTCGCGATCGATTACTCGACGAATGGTGGAACGAACTGGACAAACATTACGAACACGGCGACGGGGCTTGTCTACAAGTGGTTGCCGCCAGCCGCTGGCGTTAACTACCGCGTGCGCGTTAGCGTGTCCCCTGTTCCGCAATACGTATGGGCAAAACAACTCGGTGGAGCAGGTGCAGAGACAGCAACATCCGTAGCAGTAACGCCGAACGGCCTAAAGGTCTTCGCGACAGGCTATTTCGACGGTCCATCCAAGTTTGGAACAACCACAGTAAACAACCAAGCCGGCAACATTGATGGATACTTCACGGAGTTTGACTCTGATGGCAACATCACGAACACGATGTTGCTCACAGGCAGTGCGTCGAACGACGAACGTGTGATTGGCGCCGTCACCGACAAGGACGGCAACGTCTACGTCGCTGGTTACTTCTCGAGCCAAGCTGCGTCATTTGGCGGCTTCCCACTCTCTCCTGGTCCACTCGATACACGGAATATGTTCGTGTACAAGTTTGCTCCTGATGGATCACTGCAGTGGGCAAACATCAGCAAGGGGTCAGGCACCTCGAGCTCTGAAGCCGACTGCTCCGACATTGGTATTCGTTACGACGCCTCCGGCAACCCAGAAATCATCATTGTGGGCCGCTTCCGAAAGTACATCGAGGTGGGCATCAGTCGCGGTGGCACCATCGAGCGCAATGGACCATACACTGGAACAGCAGCGCAAACGTGGCGCAATTACTATGTGATTTACGACACCGGTGGCTACCCACGTTTGACAGCGAACGCAGCTGCTCCTACGGCTGGCGGCATCGTCTACAAGTCTAAGACTGTCAAGGATGCGCTGAACTTCACATATGCAACCGACTCATACACGGGTCCAAAGTCGTTTACTCCACCACCGATCACACTGCCGAATAGCGGCCTAACGGACGTGTTCGTGACGAAGAACGGTGCATCACCTGCGTCGAATGACGTATCGAAGTCAAACTTCTCGGTGCTAGCCCCGCAGCTTACTGTTGCGCAGAACAAGGTTGTGTTCAAGAACACACCGCAGGGTCAGTCTGAGCCGGTATCGCTTACATCGATTATCCAGAATAAGGGTTCATTCCCTGTTACGATTCAGCGCATCAACATCGCTGGAACGAACGCTGGCGATTTCCGCGTGATCTCTCCAACCGTGTTCCCTATCCGTCTCGACACGGGCCGAACACTCTCGCTTGAGCTTGCCTTCGAACCAAAGGGTACAGGACTCCGCACGGCGATCCTCGAGGTCATTGGCAACTGCAACGCAAACACACAAGTTATCCTTGAAGGCACCGGCCTGGCACCATGCGTGTGGGATAGCCAGTCGAGTGTTCAACTTGGCAAGGTGCCGCTTGGGCAGCCAGCATCGCGTACAGTAACCTGCGTTCTCAAGAACACTGGTCCGCTCCCGCTCAACGGCAGGCTCACTGTGACCAAGCCGGATCCAGATATCACCGTCAAAAAGCAGGGTGCTTTTACTCTCGCGGCAAATGGTGGCTGCTTCGATCTCGAACTTGATATCGCAGCTGCGTCTCCTGGCACAAAGACGTGTACGGTGGATTTCGGTCTTGCAGCTGACTGCGGTAGTGCCGTCTCGACAATTACTGTAGAAATCGTCGAGCCACGCGTAGCGATCGATAGCGTCAACTTTGGTCGCGTGCGATTGCTCACACCAGTTGCCGGCAACATCACGATTACAAACCTGAACACCGATCCTGCATCCATCACTGGATACAGCATTAGTGATCCTACGAATCCGAACTTCAGCGGCATTACGCTCCCAGCTCCACAGGTGCTGGCCCCAGGCGCTTCAATCAAGATCCCTGTGACCTACACACCGCAGACGCGTGGCGCTCACAGCATCACGATCAACGCTACGGTGCAGGGTCAGAATACACCGCTGGTCGGTCTGGTATCCGGCGTTGGATTCCAACCGGTACTCGATGCGACAGGCTACACGTTCAAGGCGTGGCCAATTAGCACGACATCGCCAGAGCAAGGCAAGGTTGTGCTTCGGAATACCGATGCAGATGCTGCACTCACAATCAACAACGTTGCGTTCCAAAACGCGACGACGGTGTTTGCTTGGACTGGCACAACACCAACATTCCCACAAACGATCGCACCTGGCGGAACACTCGAACTCACCGTGTCCTTCACGCCAGCCGTGGTTGGCAACAATGCCGTTAATGTGTGCATCGAACATGATGGCAAGCCAGGACCGGGACCAGTTCCACCGTACACGACGACATGCGTGGAAGTCAAGGGTATCGGACTTGATCAGTCTGGCATCCCACCGATCAACTTCGAAAACACGCTAACATGTGCCACACGTGTCGATAGCTTCGAGATCATCAATCCAAGCCAGTTCCCTCTCAATGTTCAGGCACCTGTTGGATCTGGCGACGCTGCTGCGTTCCAACTGAGCGAAACAGCGGCATTCACTGTGGCTCCGGGTGCGACCAAGGTGGTCACGGTGACGTTCCGTCCGACATCAGTCCAGGCATATGCGGCATCGTTCAGCTTCGCAAACGATCAGAACCTTAAGCTCAATGTTTCGCTCTCTGGCAATGGTGTGGCAACACCTGTCAACTTCCGCTATGGAACAATTGCACAGGCGCAAGCTGGTCAGGTTACAGCGACACCGATCAACGTCAGCTTCAACGCTGGTGAGTTCGCAGGTGCAGCGCCAACGCAATTCGATATCACGATTACGCACGACGCAGAGGCGATGTCATTCGCAGGCTTTGCACAACCAGAGATGACGGGCTGGACGTTCACACCAACAACAGGTGTTGGATCAGTAGCAATTCGTGCTCAATCTGTCACGGGCGTCCTCACACAAGGACCATTTGTGACACCAACGTTCAACACCTATCTGAATGCAGATTCGACGCTTCCGATGTCGATGACCGTCACAACACCACTGTCGTGCCTTGTAACCTCAGGTGACGCTACGAAGGTCACGATGAAGTTCGTCTGCTTCACAACAGGTCGTCTGGTCAAGTTCGGCAATCAGCAGTTCGGTCTGATGAACCCGCGCAACAACCCTGTACGTGACGAGCTGGTTGTTCCGTACACGACAGGCATCACGGTTGCAACGACGTTCCACATCGCAGATGCAATGGGCAACGTTGTGATCGAAGCAACGGGCGCTGTGGCTCCATCTGGCTCGTACATCTTCGAAGCCAACACGTCAGCTCTCGCTTCAGGTGTGTACTTCCTGCGGATGCAAAGCGGTCCATTCGTGGCTAGCACCCAGTTCGTTGTTGTGAAGTAACACCCCGGCAGCTTACGGACGACATGTTCCAGCGGCGTGGCACCAATCCGGTGCCACGCCGCTTGTCATTTCGGGGGCTGGTCAAGGAGAAGCCCGTATCTTTGCACATCCACTTACCGAATCCACAGCTATGATCGATCGCATCACGCAAGCCCTCGGCGACCAAGCAGACTACTATCTCAACCATACGTCGACGACGATTCCTTCGTCGATGATCCATGTTCCATCTCCGACGTCGGTCGACACACTCTTCGGTGGCTCGGATCGCAATAATCGCGTCCTCCGTAACCTTGAATGGATGAACAACACCGGTCGACTTGCAGGCACAGGATATGTGTCCATCCTTCCAGTAGACCAAGGCATCGAACACAGCGCGGGTGCCTCCTTCGCGAAGAACCCGGCGTACTTCGATCCGGCAAACATCGTTGAGCTTGCAATCGAAGGTGGATGTAACGCCGTCGCTTCAACGTTTGGCGTGCTCGGCAACGTGGCCCGTCGATACGCACACAAGATTCCGTTTGTCGTCAAAATCAACCACAACGAGCTGCTCACCTATCCAAACAAGTTCGATCAGGTGCTGTTTGGAACAATCGAGCAAGCAGCAGACATGGGCGCAGCTGCCGTGGGCGCAACGATCTATTTTGGATCGAACGAGAGCTCACGTCAGATCGTCGAAATCGCGCAAGCGTTTGCACGCGCGCACGAACTCGGCATGGCGACGATCCTGTGGTGCTACATTCGCAACAACGCGTTCAAGGCTGACAAGGACTACCACGTCGCGGCCGACCTTACAGGACAAGCCAATCACTTGGGTGTGACGCTTGGTGCTGATATCATCAAGCAAAAACTTCCAGAAAACAACGGCGGATTCAAGGCACTGAACATGGGCGGTTCGAGCTACGGCAAGCTCGATGAACGCATGTACACAGAACTTTCATCTGACCACCCGATCGATCTCTGTCGCTATCAAGTTGCGAACTGCTACATGGGTCGCATCGGTCTGATCAACAGCGGTGGCCCGTCAGGCACCAACGACATGGCAGAAGCGATCACAACTGCTGTCATCAACAAGCGTGCCGGTGGCATGGGGCTTATTAGCGGTCGAAAGGCGTTTCAGCGTCCAATGCAAGAAGGCGTCGCGTTGCTCAACGCCATTCAAGACGTGTACCTCTGCAAGGACGTCACGATCGCATAATGTCGGCCCCCTCACCACGCGGTGGCGCACTCCGTGAGCTTCGCCGCCTGACACCGTACGTTCGAAAGCACACCAAACTTGTTGTGCTCGGACTTGTCTTTATCACGATTTCGAACATCTGTTCAACAACGATCCCGTATGTCGTTGGATCGACGATCGACACCCTCGGTTCATCGTCGTTCACCTCAACCGACGTTGCGTGGTTGATTGGCAAGATCCTCGCGCTCACGATTGGCAGTGGCTTCTTCATGTTCGCCACGCGCAGAACGATCATCGTGATGTCCCGCTATATCGAAGAGGCACTGCGCAACGATGTTGTTGCGGCGATCAAGGATCAATCCCAACGCTTCTTTCATGAGCGCTCGACAGGTTCGATCCTTGCGCACTTCTCCAACGATATTGGCTCGGTGCGAGAGTTTATCGGTCCGGCGATCATGTACACGGCCAATACGATCACCACGTTTGCATTTGCACTATCGTGGATGACGTCGCTCGACGTACTACTGACAGCGGCCATCTTGATTCCCGTGCCGCTTGTGGCTACGCTCACGTATAAGCTTGGCAAGCGCATTCACACAACGTACAAGGTAGTGCAGCAGGAGTATGAGCATATCACAACGCATGCTCAGGAGACTGCATCTGGCATTCGTGTTATCCGTGCCTACGTGCGCGGAGCGTTCGAAGCTCTCCGGTTTGATGCGCTGAGCAAGAGTTACTACGAGCGGAACATGCAACTCGCTCGTGTACAATCGCTGATGATGCCTGGGATGACAGTGCTCTTCAACATCAGCTACATCATCGTGTTGACCGTTGGTGGCTACCAGGTGATGCACAAGGCCCTCACCGTAGGTGAACTCACACAGTTCTTTATCTATCTCAACCAACTCCTGTGGCCAATCGCTGCAATTGGTTGGGTAACGAGCATGATCCAACGTGGTGCTGCCTCGATGGGACGTCTTGGAGCGCTCTACGAGGCACCATCTGATGTTACCTCGCCAGCGATGCCGCGCGAGGTAACAATCACCGGCTCGGTGACCCTCGACCATGTAACGCTGTCGTACGACGGCAAGACTCCTGTACTTCAGGACATCTCGGTATCAGTTCCTGCTGGAACAAGTCTCGGCATTGTCGGTGCCGTTGGTAGTGGCAAGTCGACGCTTGTTGGTCTCATTCCGCGCTTGTACGATGTCTCGTCTGGCAGCGTCACGATCGATGGCGTTGACGTGCGGGAAATCGACCTGCACAATCTCCGCTCCGCCATCGCCGTTGTGCCACAGGAGGCGTTTCTCTTTTCTGAGACAATTCGCGACAATATTCGTTTCGGCAATCCATCGGCATCCGACGATGACGTTGTTCGTGCTGCAACACGCGCACAACTCCACAACGACATCATGCAATTGGCCGAGGGGTACGATACGGTCGTAGGTGAGCGCGGCGTAACGCTCTCTGGTGGACAGAAGCAACGAACATCGCTTGCTCGGGCCATCGCAGCCGATCCGAAGATCCTGATCCTTGATGACTCGCTGTCGGCAATCGACGCCGACACCGAGGACCGCGTTCTTCGTGAACTCGAACAGATCATGAAGAACAGAACAACGATCATTATTTCGCACCGACTCTCGACCGTGCAGCAGTGCACATCGATTATTGTTCTCGAGAACGGTCGTATTATCGAATCTGGTTCACACGCCGATCTTGTTGAACGCAACGGCATCTATGCCGCAATGTTTGAACGCCAACAATTGGAACAGCAGCTATCATGAATACCTACGCAAGCGTCCTTCAGCTCATTGGCAAGACGCCCCTTGTCAAGCTCAATCATGTTACCGAGGGCATCGAAGCTCAGGTCTACGTCAAGCTTGAGAACATGAATCCAGGTGGTTCTGTCAAGGATCGCATTGGTATCGCCATGATCGAGGCTGCAGAGCGCGATGGACGTTTGAAGCCAGGTGCAATGATCATCGAGCCAACAAGTGGCAACACTGGTATTGGCCTAGCGCTTGCCGCTCGTCTGAAGGGATACAATTGCTTGTTCGTGATGACCGATAAGGCATCGCAGGAGCGTGTGCGTTACCTCAAGGCTCTTGGTGCCGATGTTCTGATCGTTTCGAGCGCAGCCAAGATGAGCTCGCCAGAGTATTACTGGAATACGGCAAAGCGCTTGAGCGAAGAGCTGCCGAATGCTATCATGCTCAACCAGTACGACAATCCGGCGAATCCGGCCATCCACGAGTGCACAACTGGTCCAGAGATTTGGAGCGACACCGACGGCAAGGTCACGCACTTTATTGCTGGCGTTGGCACTGGTGGCACAATCACAGGCACAGCGCGTTATCTGAAGTCACAGAATCCTCACCTTAAAGTGATTGCCGCCGATCCTGTAGGATCGATCTTGAAGACGTACAAGGAAACAGGTCGCATCATCGAGCCACTTCCCTATCTCGTTGAAGGCGTCGGACAAGAACGCATCCCGTTGAATCTCGACGTGAATCTTGTTGACGAGTTCATCAACATCAACGACAAAGAAGCCTTCATGATGGCGCGCTCGCTTGCACGCCACGAAGGCATCTTCTGCGGTGGCTCGTCTGGTATGAATGTTGCCGCTGCGCTCAAGGTTGCAAAGCTCCTTCCAGCTGATGCCATCGTTGTGGCAATCATCTGCGACACCGGCGAACGCTACCTCACAAAGCACCACTCCGATGAGTGGCTGACGGAGAAGGATCTTCTCGAGCAAGACCGATTCATGATTCGCGATGTGATTGCTGCAAAGCGCACACGTGGCACTCTGCCATCACTTGTGAGCCTGCCGAGCACTGCTACGGTGAACGAAGCGCTGTCGCTCATGAGCTCCTACGAGGTCAGCGATCTGCCAGTGATTGACGACGACACACTCGTTGGCACGACGCGCGAAGCAAAGCTGATGTCGGCTGTGATCGGCGATCGCCTTGTCCTCGAACGTCCTGTCAAAGACTTCATGGAGCAACCAGCGCCAATCGTGGATGCGCACGAGCATGTACAAGCAGCCATTACGACGCTGAAAACATCGCCAATGATTGTTGTATCGGAGTTTGGTCGCCTCTCGGGTGTGCTTACCCGCCACGACGTTCTGGAGTATCTCTAAGCCGTCTTACGGCTTATACCATGTGAGGTCGATTGCGTCCTCACCACCGTCGACACCGAGAACTTCGCCGTTAATCCATTGCGCTTCGTCCTTCGCCAACAGGCGCAGGACGTTAGCAATGTCTTCTGGCGTCGTCAGACGGTGATATGGGTTGCGCATCAATGCGTTGTTCATGATGATGTCGCTACCTGGGATCTTCGACAGGGCTGGCGTGTAGGTTACACCAGCGCGAATTGAGTTGGCCGTGATACCGTGTGGTGCAAGCTCGAGAGCAAGCTGACGGCAGTACGACTCCATCGCTGCCTTGGCAGCTGACACCGCGCCGTACATTGGCAGGACGCGCGTAGCACCCGCACTTGTAAGACCAACGACACGACCACCAGGTCCCATCAGTCCGTTGCGGACAATGTCTTGCGTGTAGTAGATCAGCGAGTTGGCCATGACGTCCAGCGTCATGTCGAGGTTCTTCTGCGAAATCGCGTCGTTCGGTTGGTCGGCGATAAACGGTTTGAGCGTGCCGAATGCAAGCGAGTGCAGCATCATTCGCAGCGATGCACCTGGATGCTTTGCGAACTCTTCCTTCAGGGCGGCCATGACTTCAGCACGACGATCTGGATCGGCAGCGTTCATGTTGAAGAACAATGTCCGCACGCCCATGCCATGCAGCTCGCTCTTGAGCTCTTCAACCGCCTGGAGTCCTGCGGCGCGATCGAGGTGCACACCGACGATATGGAATCCGTCAGCTGCAAGCGCCTTCGCTGCTGCGCGACCAAAACCACTGGAGACTCCGAGAATCAAGACGTACTGTTGCGATGCCATGGTTGCCAACTGTTGTGTGCGGAAAACATTCGAGCTGCAAAGTTAGGAAGGGGGCTTGGGGCTACCAACCCTCTTGTCGGATAAAGACATACCCGCCCTTGGTCGCTCCCCATACCTGCGTATTGTCGGCAGCGTACCCACGATCCCAGGAGATGATTTTATCGCGGTAGATCTTCACCTCAGATGTCGCGTACGATGCACCGCGAAGATCGCTTGAGCACGCCGTGCCATGGGTTGATCCAAAAAAGTGCTTCGCATCGAGTTGCATATACACTTCACATCCACGACGCAGAACCAAGTCGGTCGGACTCAGGTCAGCCACAAGCGTTGTGTCCTTCCAGGCCCCTTTCACTCGCGCAGGGTCCTTCCAGGTGAATGTGCGAGACTCAATCATGTTCTCTTCGACACGGCGCACATTATAGACGCGCTGACGGTACGGGGCTTCCTGCGATGTTGCAACTGCCTGCTCAACAACGAACCAGTAGCCATCCGTGCGGTCGTGCCAGATGCGCTTCATGCGCAGACGGATGTCGAGATACGTGGTATCAGCTGCGGCTTGGGCCTGACTCGAAAACGAGCCCTCGAGCCACGTAGCGAGCACTTCGAGATCAAGATCTTTCTTCGGCGATTGAGCTTTTGGTTGTGCGCCTGCAACTACGGTAGCAAGGACAACAACACATGCAACGAGGAGGTTGGTCATCGGAATCGTTGTGCTAGTTCATCAAATGGAATCAGGATGTAGGTCGGCTCCCCTTTCGGAGAGTGATGAGGGACGGAACACGCGAATAAATCGCGTATCAGTGAAGCAGCTTCATCCTGCGTGAGCTGCTCACCTCGACGAACGGCATGGCGCGAGGCGAACGCGATGGCAAGTCGTTCACGGCGTTGCGTTGTCGGCGCTGCCTCGATATCCTCGAGCGCTTGCAGCAAGTCTTCGAGAGCCGACTCTTCGGCACCTGGCTTGACATCGGATGGCACCGCGTGCACGTGCACCCTACCGTCATGTTCAACGTCACATCGAAAGCCAAGATCCTGCAGTTCGTCTTGATACTCGCGCATCAGTACTACACGTGATGGACTCAACCGGACGACAACAGCAAAGAGGAGAGATTGTGCAACGGCTTCGCCAGTGCGAGCGAGTACGCGTTCGTACACGACACGTTCATGGGCAGCACGCTGGTCAACGACCATCAGTCCTTCACTATTCGTTGTCACCACATACTGTCCGCCCGCCTGCAACACACCAGTCGTCTCGTGTTCCTGCCGACGTGCAAAGAGCTGATCAAACGCTTCATGCATGCCGTGTGGTGTCGGCCTACTCGCGGCACGTGTATCGCCTATCGATGTGCGTGGTGCGCCCTGCGGGAGAACTTCTCCCGTGAGACGATTGACCACCATTGATGTGCCGATCGGCGTTGAATGTAGCGACTGAAGTGGACGGTGCGCCAGGGCCACATCACCGAGGAAACTCGGAATCACTTGTGCTTGTGTGAGCGCACGCGATACCGCGTGCTGCACCAGCAAGTACAGCTGCCGTTCATCATCGAACTTTACTTCGTGTTTCTGTGGATGAACATTGACATCCACACGCTGCGGATCGATCGTGATGTACACCACGAACACGGGGTGTTGACCGGAATCGAGGAGGTGCTCGTAGGCAGAGGCAATGGCATGGGCAATCGAACGACTTACAATTGGACGTGTGTTGAGGAACACATACTGTCCGCTCCGACTTTGCCGAGCAACATGCGGCAATCCAGCATATCCTTGCACACGGATTCCGTGCTCTTCAGCATCAAATTCAACGAATGCGCGATGCGGGTCAAGTGAAAGAATGTCTGCAACACGCCGACGTTGATCCGCTGGCTTCACATCAAACACGAGCGTTTGATTGTCGTAGAACACAATTCGCACATCAGGACGCGACAGTGCAAGCTTTTGCATTGTTTCGGAGATGTGACGAAACTCTGTGAGGTCGGCCTTGAGGAATTTTCGACGCGCCGGAACATTGTAGAAGAGATTGCGCACCAACACCTGCGTGCCGCCATCGTGCGCAGCTGGCTTGAGCTCAGCAGCATGTCCTGGGCGCTGCTGCAACGTCCAACCCATATCGTCGTCCGCACGCTTGGTGCGAATCTCAACGTCGGCCACAGCCGCAATCGAAGCCATTGCTTCACCGCGGAATCCAAGCGTTCGGATTGCGTGCAGGTCATGCTCGCTCGAGATCTTGCTCGTTGCATGTCGCACAAGGGCGAGCTGCAGATCTTCCTGCGACATACCCTTTCCATTATCGATAACGTGGATGAGTTGCTTTCCAGCATCACGCACAATCACCGTGACGCTCGTTGCACCAGCATCAATGGCGTTTTCGACAAGCTCTTTGACAACGGATTCGGGTCGCTGCACAACCTCGCCGGCGGCGATTTGATTGGCAAGATGATCCGGCAGGATGCGAATTGTCTGCTGACTCATGAACGCTCCTGTCGTTGATGATCAACCCATGGCAATCGCAGGAAGGGACGGATCCATGATGCCTGCAATCGCTTCGCATTCATGTATTCCGACATCCCATATCCAATCGACACACCACCATCAGTCCAGTTTGAGATATAGCGTTGATAGAACGGTCCATCCTCGCACACAACATCATTGCTACAGATCACCTGCCGCTCTTGTCCCCGCGCGTCGACGCCCTCGAGAATCACCTCTCGGTACATGAGCAGCCCCATGAAGTTGACACTCCGACGTGCAAAGCGAACTGATGATGACCTCCATGGTTCAACGGCACCGTCCGATGCCACATCGACAATATGCGTGGTTGCATGCGCCGATCCTGGCGTGGTGAGGAACACCACAGATGATGAGGGACCATGGACACGACCCCAGTACCAGTCGCCGAAATCTGCACTCATCGCACGAACACCCATGTTATGATCATGGTATGCCACTGCAGATCCCTGATATCGACATTGAGGCTCGTGCGCCCCTTCACCAAGCGCAATCGTGAGTTCAGCTGCTGCTCGAGGGCGAGCGAGAACCCAACCATGATCCTGTGTAAATGGCGCATCCGAGGTGGGCGTTACTTCGCGAGCAACACGAAGTGCTACATGCACGGATCGCTCGATGCCTCGACCTGTTCGTCCGATTGCTACATGCATGGTCCCATCGGAATCCAGATGGAGCACGGCATCACCAACGCGGACATCTGCACGATCATGCGCAAATGCACACGCATCAAGTGGCACATCACCAAAGGCAAAGGCGATGCGTGTACCTCGATGATAGACGCTCACAGCATAACCGCCAGCGAGGTGTGACGGACGTGCGATATAGCCCGGCGACATGGGCATGCCGCGGAAGAGGATAGCCACAACTCCCCACTCACCGTCGGGCGTAAGTGCGTCGGTGTACCACCACTCGTATGCACCAGCGTCATTGAGCGCATGGCACCGGTCGTGATCGGGTCCAGTCAGGAGTTGCATGCGACAAAAGTACGCGTGATGCCCGTAGATTGCATGATGCTTCTAGATGTCTACACGATCATTTCTATTGCCCTCACAGCCGTCTCGTTCGGCTTGCTGGGCGTGGGCCTGTTGAATCTCGCCCGTTTTCCCCGTCTACCCAAGGTTGGCAAGGTCGAGCCGGTATCGGAGCGGTGCTCTATTCTCGTCCCTGCACGGAACGAAGAGCGCTGCGTCGAAGCCTGCGTGCGCTCGTTGTGCTTACAGGACGACCCTAACACCGAAGTCATCGTACTCGATGACGGTTCGACTGATGCAACACCGGCGATCCTCGCACGCCTCCAGGAGGAGTTTCCTTCTCTGCGTGTAATCAACGGCACCCCACTACCCCAGGGCTGGATCGGCAAATCGTGGGCATGTCATCAGTTGTCGATGGCGGCATCCGGCGACATTCTTCTGTTCACCGATGCCGACACTGTGCATGCACCTACCACCGTGCGCCGGGCACGTGCATACATGGCAACGCACAACGTTTCGCTCCTGACAATGGTGCCCTTTGAGGAGCTCGGAAGTTTTGGTGAGCATGCCGTGATTCCTATGGTTCACACGCTCTACTTCGCCTACCTGCCAAATGATCTCATTCTCCATCATCGCAGCGTATCATTCTCGGCTGCGAACGGACAGTTCATGTGCTTCACGCGCGCAGCATACGAGGCCGTTAAGGGGCATGAATGCGTCAAGGACTCGTTGGTTGAGGATGTCTTCCTTGCGAAGGCCGTCAAGCGCGCTGGACTGCGGATTTCCCTCGTCGATGGCGCCGATGCAGTTTCGTGCCGCATGTACACCAACGCTCGTGAGGTTACCGAAGGGTTCTCGAAGAACTTCTTCCCCGCGACATCCTATAACATCCCGCTCACGATGCTCTTCATGGGTCACTTGGCAACGACCTATGTAGCACCGGTTGGCGTTCTCGCTGCAGGCCTTCTGACCGATCGCACCGACCTTGCCGCACTGGCCGGGGCCCAGCTGACAGCGCTTGCACTGGTCCGCGGCATGATCGCATTCCGATTCAAGATGCCATGGTGGCACATCTTCCTCGCGCCGATTTCAGGTCTATGGGCCATTGTCATCGGACTGAACTCAATACGTTGGGCATACTCTCGTCGTGGCGCTACATGGAAGGGGCGTGCATACTCACAACAAGGGACGCATCATGCGTGAACCATCAAATGGCGAAAAGCTCCTAGATCTATTTCTGCTTCGCACGCGCGACCCAGAGTATGCGGTAGATCAGCCCTTCTACACGACGGGATCAATTGTCGCCGCTGCACTGATGCGCGTTGCCGTGATCGCGGTAGCAACGATGGCGCTGCGCTCATACATGTCGAGCACAACCACGTGGTGGGTTGCCATGCTCGGTCTATGGGGTCTTGGTGTATACCCAGCGTGGCTGCAGTACAACAAGCACCACGAGCGTGTTGAGCAAGTCACCGAAGGTACGTTGTGCGGTGCATGCCGACACTTCAACAAGACAAACCAGCTGTGCATGATCTTGGACGAGCATGTTACGTCCGACACACCTCCGTGTGAGGGTGAGGGCTGGGAGCCGATCTAACAGACGGTCGCCTCTGACGCTACTTTACGTCGATGAGTTTGTACAACCCACGATCGTTCACCTCGAAGGTGAACGTTTGCTTCGGCGCCGTTTTGTACTTCCACACTTCGCGCGGACTTGTTGCTTTGAGATCCTTGACGATCTCCGTGGGTTGTCCGTACAGGACATAGATCTTGCCTCGCTCGGTGCGCGACCCATCTGGTTCATTGATGGTGCTGAATGCGAAAAACGCATTATCGACACGTCGATAGTATTCAGCCATGCGCTCGTTGTACACGGTCGTCGCAGTTGGGTCCTGGCGTCGCCACCAGTTCATCAATGCCTGACGATTCTCGCTTGCATCACCATCGGTGAGTGAGTCGAGCGTCTCCTCCGCGCAGATGTATCGCATCGATTCGATTGCATAATCAAGCGTGCGAAGTGAAAACGGCATCATCTCCCAGATGATCTGAAACTTCACGGCAATGGTGTCCTTCGTTCCTGCCTTGACCAGATCGATCTGATACCTCCCCGGTACAAGTGTTGCCATGGGGATCGGGATTTCAACGCTTGCAATCGCGCGCGTAGGCGCTGGACGGTCGACCATCTCCAGATAGGCAGCTTCACTCGATGATGCAGATGAAATTGCTGGGAAGCGATCACGTTGTGATTGCACGCGTCCTTCAATATCCTGAACACGCCACCAGCGGATTTCCTTGTTATCCCATGGAAGCTGGTGGATGCGATACGTATAGCGTGTTTCGGCACTGTCGGCAACAAGCAGCAGCGCGCGAGACTGCTCTGGACCAAATGGCAAATTGCTATTAAACACAAACATCCGCAGCATGTCGGTGCCGCCGATCGTCTCGGGTGCTCCAAAAGCTGCTGGCGCCAACAAGCGCGTGCTGCGTCGCGGCATGAATGCTACAGGGGGCAGCTTAAGGCGCTTCTGATTGCTCTCTTTCTGCGAAAGGACTTCGAGACCGAGCACATACGTGCCCTGTCCAATTCTGAACGTCGTCCACCCAACGTGGTAGCTATTCTTATCGTTCGTCTCTTCGAATGTGTTGGTGAAGACGGTATCAGTCCGCTTCGTCCGCTGGCGGATCACACCGAGCGTATCACGCAGTTCAATGCTCACCGACATCTCGGCACTGAAATTTCCGCGTACCTCCTGTACGTCGCGCACACGGACGAATGTCATCATATCGTTTGAGATGCGGAAGAACACAACGACCGTTGCCGAATCGCCTGCGTCATGCGGAACGACATACGCATCAGCATAGAACCGTTCGCCATACTCTGTGAGCATCGATCGGTTGCGGATCATTTGCGCCCCTTGCGCAGATGCCTGATATACTGCGCTTAGGCAAAGAAGCAACACAAGCAAGAGCTTCATCACAAGCGCTCCTGTGTGGGAAGTGAGCGAATCTCTTCGAGGACATCGCGGAGAATCACGGCAGCGGCCATCTGATCCTTCACGCCCTTGGTTTGGCGCTTCTTTTTCTTCACTCCAGACGACACCATAATCGATCGAGCTTCCTTGGTGGAGAATGCTTCGTCAGCCTCGTAAACTGGCAATGCTACTGCGTGACGTACACGTTCGATGAATTGTTGGATTGCTTCGATAATCGGAGTGACGCGATCATCGTGGAGCCGCGGCACTCCGATAATGAGCGCGTCAATACGGTCTGTAGCACACCGTTGCTGAAGCTCCTCGATTGCCGTTGGAGTATTCTCGATGATCGGACGTGTCGACACGACAATGTGCATCTCGTCGCACACGGCTACGCCGATGCGCTTCATCCCAACATCAAGTGCACAGAGTCGTTTCCCACGAAGGTTTGCGAGTTCGGCGTGTGTCATTGTTCAACCTCTTCCGCTGTACGGTGACGATAGCGGACATCCATTCCGTGTGGAATACGGAAGATCACCTGCGTGCCTACACCTGGCTGACTGGAGACGCGGAGCGTCCCCTCGTGCAAGTCCATCACGTGCTGCATGATCATCGTACCGATGCCCGTGCCCGAGCCGTCCTTCGCTGTTGTAAAGTACGGACGCATCATGTTCGCAAGCGTATCGGCATCCATACCAACACCCGTGTCACTAACGCGAATGAACACATACGTCGCATCGAACCACGTTGCCAGTTCGACAGTGCCTTCATGTCCACGTAGGGCTTTGATTGCATTCTCGACGGCGTTGCGCACAGCGCGCGAGATCTTCAGCTTATCGACGTTCATCATCGTGCCGCGAAGCTTCATCGAGAAGGTCACGTGTGGGAACATCACAGGATCGAACTCATGTCGAATCTCCGTGCATAACTCGGCACTGTGCACAGGCATGCGCACGAGTTCATCACCGCGGCCGACGCTCACGAGGTCGCGCACACGCTGAATCAGCACACCCACCTGGAACAGGATGCGACGCCGACGTTCGGTGTTTCGCTGATCGAGTCCTTCATCGAGCTGTTCTGCGTTGAGACGAATCGTCGAAAGATTCGTCTGCATGTCGTGTGCGAGCTGAGCCCAGTTCACCAAGCGCTGACGCTCGAGAGCTTCGGTAATGTCGACACCCGAGACAATATATCCCGCCGATCCGCCAAGCAGACCTACCAGCGGGATCGACGTCATCATGTATTCGCGCTGTTCATCAGCGTCCTCAATCATCACGCGTTCGGTGCGCGATGTGCGCAGTGCGAGTGCCTGCTCAATGAACGACGACAATGCCGTGAGTCCGTCAAGCTGCATGTAGGAACGGAACAGTCGCCGCATCGGGACGCTTTTGGAAATCTTCATCAATGCTGCTGCGCGTTCGTTCGTACGCAACAACCGTCCATTCGCATCAAGCACGATAACCACGCCTGCGCCGGGGATGTCAATCACAGCGTCGAGGAAACGGCGTTGACGGCGGTAGAGTATCCAGAATGCGAGCGCAATCGAGAGAAGAATAATCGGAATAACCAGACGTGTGATGGTGTCGATCCCTCGCACAATGAACCAGAGCGGCTGCTCATGTCGTGCAAGTGCGACCGATACCGAACGCGTTGCTATGACGAATCCCGTAGATGTTCGCAGGAACTCTTCACGATCGTCAGGAAGCGCGAGCACAACTGCGTCGCGCGAGAGAATCGTGCCGTCGGTTTCAACCGACACCACACCACCGGCAAAGACGATGACGATGGTATCGCCAACGATATGCAGGCTACGCGGCGTGCCATACTCGCCGGGGATTGTCGTTCCAACTGGGAGCTGCTCGGGGATATCGTTCCCAGAGGTCACAACAAGCTCTGGTCGACCACTCCGTGTGGTAAGCATCGCTACGGAAAGTTGTCCGTCCGGTGTGATCCAGGGCTCGACAAGTCGCTGCTCGATGGGCACTGTGCGCGTGAAGGTTGCAAACGTATGCAGATTAAGTGCTGTGAGCACAGTGCCCTGTGTTCCGCGGACAGTGGACAACATGATCACGTACTGTCCAACATGAACAAGGCGCGCATCATCACTCGATGGCACCGCTGTGGTTGCAATCGCTTGAAGTTTTTCATCAATGATCGACAGGAATGCTGAGGATCCAATCGTATACGCGAGTGCAATCCGTCCGCGACCTGTTGGCTCCATCATCACATGGGCAATCCCATGATTCTCAAGTGGCGTCACTTCGATGGACGAGCTTTCGCGTCGAATCGCATACGCCGATCCACCGATGGTCAGTAACGCAACGTTGCCTTGAGGATGATTTGACAGCTCGACGTGCGTTGCCGCATTCAAGAGTTGCTCGGTCCCAATCATCACGTCGCGCTGACCAACGGGAGTTAGGTCGCTACCGACAACGCGCAAACGCACTGATCCCGAATCAACCGTAGCAACGAGAAATCCCGATTCCCACGGAATTAGTCCGCGCACATCCTCACCTATCAGTCCGCGAGCAAGATCAGAACCATCGTCTCGCAACAGCACCACGCCTGGCGACGAACTCGACCAAATAGGACGCGGAGCAATCAATGCAAGGTGCTGCGTGGTACCGGACATCCGAGCAACTCTCCCCTGCCACTGTTGTGTGCGCAGCAGTGTATAGGGCTCGCCGGCATCGGCGTGAGCCGTACCAAGCGCGCACATCAGCGCAAGGATGAGCGCAACGTAGTTCACGCTGGCTGTACCTCGCAGATCACCCACGCATGAACACCTTCGCGACGTCCAACGTATCCGATGCGTTCACTTGTCGTTGCCTTCATCGCCACACGTTCAAGGGGCAGTCCACACATCGCTGCGATATTCTCGCGCATCTGTGTCTTGTACGGGAGAATCTTCGGTGATTCAAGCACCAGCGTACAATCGACATTGATAATGCGATACCCTGCGTCACGCACCATACCCACAGCATGCTCTACGAAGAGCCGACTGGCAGCCCCCTTCCAACGAGGGTCGCTGTCGGGAAAGTGCTCACCGATGTCTCCAAGTGCGAGCGAACCCAGGAGTGCATCGACGAGTGCATGGAGTACAACATCACCGTCGCTGTGGGCAACAGTACCGATGGGCGACGGAATTGTCACCCCTGCGAGAACGAGCGATTCGCCTTCGGCCAGGCGATGCACGTCGAAACCAAATCCTACCATACAACAAATGTACGGGATGCCGGGAATGTCGATCTTTGTTCCTATGCAGGATCAAGCAGTCAGCGTCAGTGAACTGACGTATGTGATCAAGGGGCTTCTCGAGGAGGGTATCGGCGATGTGCTGGTATCAGGGGAAATCTCCAACTTCAAGCAGCACACTTCCGGTCATCGGTACTTCACCCTCAAGGATGCCGATGCGCAGATCGGCGCGGTGATGTGGCGCACACGGTCGCTCACCTTCCGTCCTGAGGACGGAATGCGGGTAATCGTGCGCGGTCGGCTCTCGGTATACCCACCGCAGGGCAAGTATCAGATCGACGTCAGCGCGATGCGGCCAGAGGGCGTTGGTGACCTCCACAGGGCGTTTGAACAGCTCCGAGAGGCACTTCGTGCGCGAGGCCTCTTCGACGCCGACCGGAAGACTCCTATTCCGCGTCGCCCACGGTCGGTTGGCATTGCCACATCGCAGACCGGTGCGGCACTCCAGGACATGCTTTCTACGATCAACCGACGCTATCCCCTGCTCGATGTGGTGTTTCGTCCGACCCTGGTTCAGGGCGATGGCGCTGCCGACGACATCGCACGTGCCATCCGCGAGCTTGATGCGGCAAAGCTCGATGTGATCATCATTGGGCGAGGGGGCGGCTCGTTAGAGGACCTTTGGTCGTTCAATACCGAGATCGTTGCCATGGCGATCGCCGAAGCACGCACGCCGATTATTTCGGCGGTTGGACACGAGACGGATGTGACGATCGCGGACTTCGTGGCTGATGCTCGCGCAGAGACTCCAACAGCTGCAGCAGTGCTGGTAACGCCGATTACGGTTGACGATCTTGTGGAAGCTCTCGACGATCGAATGCTTGGAATGACGACCATGATGCGCACGCGTATCGAGGACATGCTCGAGACAGCCGAGAGCTTTGTCGACGGACGTGCAGCGCGGCGCGTGAGCGAGCGCATTCACTTGCGTCAACAGCGCATCGATGAACTCGTGACGCGTACATCACGTGGGATTCGACACCAGACCCATCTCTTGCGACAACGCATCGACCACACTGCACAGTACCTTACCTCGCTGCATCCACTCGCCCCCTTACGACGTGGCTATGCCGTGGTTGAACGAAACGGCACTGTGCTCGGTCCGCACGATCGCGTTCATCCCGGTGATACGCTCGTGGTACAACGCTTTGCAGAATCAAGCACAGTTACCGTCGACACCGTAGCAGCACCAACAATCCTCCCACCTCAATCACACGATCATGGCAACGAAGGCTAAGAACCAGACTCTCGAGGATAAGCTCAAGCGACTTGAAGAAGTCGCGTCACTCCTTGATCGCGGCGACGCAACGATTGACGAACAACTTGCGATGTACGAGGAAGGTATGCGCTTGGCACAGGAGTGCCGGACCTATCTCGAAGAAGCAGAACTGAAGGTTCGCCGACTGAGTGGCGAATCTGAAGACAGCGACGATTAAGATTCGCTCTTGACTGGTCGCAGCATGAGGTCGCGAATGGCCGATCGTGGATCTTCACCACGGAAGAGGATGCTTGCGACCTTCTCGGTAATCGGGAGTTCAATACCAACCGATGCTGCAAGCTCCAGTGCTGCCTTCGTTGTTGGGACGCCCTCGGCAACGGCACTCATCGTTTCGAGAATCGCGTCGAGAGTAGCCCCCTTACCGATCTGCTCGCCAACACTGCGATTTCGGCTATGCTGCGAGGCGCACGTCACGTACAAATCGCCGAGTCCGGCCAAACCATAGAACGTGCCCTGATCTGCGCCAAGTGCAACGCCCAGGCGGGCAATCTCGGCCAAGCCCCGCGTCATCAATGCGGCCTTCGTGTTATCGCCCAGACCGAGTCCGTCGACGATACCGGCGGCAATGGCAATGACGTTCTTCAAAGCACCGCAGATCTCGACACCCACGACATCATCACTTGCGTACACGCGAAACGACGGCGTTGTGAGCGCTGTCTGCACGCGCTGCGCAACGGACAGATCTGTCGCAGCGGCGACGACCGTTGTTGGCATGCGCCGGACAACTTCTTCGGCATGACTTGGTCCCGAGAGCACGACGTAGTGCGCCATGCTTGGTGCCACTTCGTGCATGATTTCGGAGACACGCTTCGTGGTACCGACCTCGATACCCTTTGCGACGTTTACAAGGATGGCACCAGTGACCACGCGATCAAGAATCGTTCCGCGCACAAACTGCGTCGGCGTGGCATTGATGATGATGTCGCTTCCCGCCAATTCATCCATCACGCTGGTAGCGCGAACCGATTCGGCGAGTACTGATCCAGGAAGGAATGCAGCATTTGTATGCGTTGTGGTAATCGCATCGACAACAGCTTGTTCACGTGCCCACACGCAGACGTCGTGTCCTGCATCGGCGGCAACGCATGCGAGCGCTGTGCCCCATGCACCAGCTCCAAGGATCCCTATACGCATGTGTTAGCTATCGGACTTGCGGCGTAGAATAGCCAGTTTTGTGAAACGACTCTCTGTGCCCTCGATCAGACGTCGCATATTCGAGCGGTGTGCATACAGCACAAGCAGCGAGAGTCCGATGAGGAAGAAGACGAGCGTGTGGTAGCCCTCGATCGATACTCCCAGGACGTTGTATCGGAACACCATTGTACTTGGGATCACGATCGCGGCGCCGATCGAACCGAGAGATACGTAGCCAGAGGCAAAGAGGAGCGCTAGGAAGATCCCGAGGCCAACCGCCACTTCGACGGGTGCAACGGCGATTAACAGACCCAGTGAGGTGTTGATCCCCTTGCCGCCCTTGAAACCAGCGAAGATGCTCCACATGTGACCGATCACGGCCGACACACCTGCGATCACGCCGACAATCGTCTCGTCTTCGAACGGCGTACGATTATCAAACGGCATCTCTGTGTCGAAGAAGTATGCGACCAGGAGGACGGCCACAAGCCCCTTGGCAATATCGAGCAGCTGGACGATCGCGCCGGCTTTCCAGCCAAGCGTACGGAATACGTTCGTGCTGCCCATGTTGCCACTGCCCACGGTCCGCACGTCCACGCCGAAAAAGCGCTTGCCGATAATCAGAGCGTTCGGGATCGAGCCAATCAAGTAGCTCTGCACGACAATGATGATGAGTCGAAGGATCGGATCCATGACCACGAATTTACTATTCCCATGGTATTTCAGCATAGGTTCGGATATCATATCGCGGGGTCATGTTCGTCTATGGGGTCCGACACTGAACAAGGACAATCGCTATGTCTGACGACGTAAAACGCAGCACCAAACTCCGTCTGGAGGAAATCGACCGCGAATTGGCTGAGCTTCGGACGGAGCACGCGAGCCTCAAGGCCCGCTGGCAGACCGAGAAGGAGCACATCCAGACCATTCGCGCGCTCAAATCCGAGATTGAGGACGTGAAGGTTCAGGCCGCCGACGCCGAACGCAATGGCGACTACGGTCGCGTGGCAGAGCTTCGCTATGGCACACTTCTCGAACTCGAGAAAGAGCTGTCGAATGCCAATACGGCCTTGGTCGAACTCCAGGCCACCTCTGCCCTGCTGAAGGAAGAGATCGACGGCGAGGATATTGCCGAGGTCGTGGCGAAGTGGACCGGGATCCCGGTACAGCGGATGCTCGAAACTGAGCGCACAAAGCTGCTTGCTATGGAGGATCGACTCCATGATCGACTCATCGGACAGGACGATGCAGTCTCGGCTGTCGCGAATGCGATCCGTCGCTCGCGTGCTGGACTGCAGGATGCGAAGCGTCCAATCGGCTCGTTCATCTTCCTCGGTTCGACGGGCGTTGGTAAAACAGAGATGGCTCGCGCCTTGGCGGAGTTCTTGTTCGATGACGAAAACGCACTGATTCGCATCGACATGAGCGAATACATGGAAAAGCATGCCGTCTCACGTCTGATCGGTGCGCCGCCGGGATACGTGGGATACGAAGAGGGCGGACAGCTCACCGAGGCCGTGCGCCGGCGTCCGTACTCGGTGGTCCTCCTTGATGAAATCGAGAAGGCCCATCCGGATGTCTACAATGTGCTCTTGCAGGTACTCGACGATGGACGCCTTACGGACAGTCAGGGTCGCGTCGTAGACTTCAAGAACACGATCATCATCATGACGTCGAATCTTGGCTCCGAGCTCATGCAAGATCAACTACTCCAGATCGACGAGCACAATCGTGATTCCATCATGGCTGCCCTTCGCATCGAAGTGGTCAACCTCCTTCGGTCGCGTCTGCGCCCAGAGTTCCTCAATCGCATCGACGAGATCATCCTCTTCAAGCCGCTCATCCCATCCGAGGTGCAGCACATTGCAACCTTGCAGATCGCCGCTGTCGCACAGCGTATGAAGGATCTCGGCATCGATCTGACCGTGACACCGAACTGCGTGGAGTGGCTTGGCAAGCGTGGCTACGATGTGCAGCTGGGTGCGCGTCCACTTAAGCGCGTTATCCAGCGATATCTGGCCGATCCGCTTGCTTTAAAGATCCTTGGTGCGGAAGTTCGTGCAGGCGATACCGTCACAGCAGACTGTGACGATACTGGCCGCATGAGCTTTGTCACTACCGGTACATCTGATGCTGCACTCACTCCGTAACGGACGTTGTTCTCCAGTGGTCGTAGCTCTTGCTGCGACACTCACCCTCGCTCTGAGTCCACGTGCGCTTTACACGCAAGATGTTCTGACGGGTCCGACCGGTGTGACGCCATCGACGATCCGCAGCGGTTATATGCGCGGCGCAACAACCGACACGACGATTCGCCCACATGCACTGCGCGTGATGGGCTTCCAGCGACAAGGCGACGACCTGCGGGTGCGCCTTGCCGTGCTCGATTCGCTTGGCAACGTGCTGCCTGCTGCATTGATGAACCTCGCGTTCACAGCCGACGTGCGGTGTCAGAACACCGCGCCTACACGTGTAAGCGCCATATCATCGAGCGATGTCCGCGAGAGTGCGCGTGGTACAACAGTTATCCTCTGCGACAACAGCTTACTCGCGGGATCGACGGCACGCACCGTGGTCTCGTCATTGCGAGACATCCTTCCGACACTTCCCGAGCGAGACAGCGTGGCAGTGGTCGTGTTTGACCATGACGTGCTTGAGCTTACACCGCTTGCGCCTGCACCACGTGCTGCCGAAGCGTGCGTACCAGAGGCAGTACCACAACCTGATGGACTCTGTGCATCGTTCGCTGCACTCCGCACCGGCCTGGCCATGACGGCCGAACATGACGGTCCGCGCACAGTTGTGCTGATCACGAGCAGTGACGACAACGCCTCGTTCACGACTACGACAGACGACATTGTGCGTCGTGCCCGTGAACTCGATGCAACGATTCATGTACTGCGCATTGGCAACCAATGCAGAGCATTTCCCTATCGTTACCTATCGTCAGCAACGGGTGGACGCTTAACGTCGCTCCAACTCGACAACCTGCAAGACGCAGGATCAGTGGTACGCGAGATGATCCTCAGCGCTTCGTCGTATCTCGATGTGCGATTCCCGATTGCTTCACTCACACCAGAGTCGTGCGGCGAAACAGTTTGGCTCGGATGCAACGTCGAAGATCGCGCCGTAGCAACACCGCTTCGTACGGATTCGATTTCTCTGCCGCTCCGAGATCTCAGCTATCGCACGTCACCAACGATCGTCGCAACGTTTGCCGACACCACAGAGGTTGGCTTGCAGAACTTCTACCCACTGCTTGCAGCAATGGCAGAAGAGCTAATGTCCGACTCAACACTCCGCATTGAACTCATTGGACACGTAAGTGACGATGTAACGTCGAATGCAGATGTACGTGCTCGTGAGCGTGCCGGCTATGTACGTGACTTTCTCAACGCCTATGGCGTTCGCAAGGAACAGATCGACGTGCGCTCTGATGGTAGTCGTCGTCCGCTCTATCTATTCCAAACCGACGGCACACAGCGCCTGATGAACAATCGTGTTGAAGCGCGCATCCTCGCACCAGACGCATACCCGTTCACGGTTACCGTCGATCAAGTAGAAACCGAAGAGATGGCCTACGACGCCGTGCGCCGCTGGGAAGAGCGCAACTTCAAGGCGTACTTCGAACTCGTCGTTGTCGATCGCGCGCCGGTATATCGCATCAAGCTTTGGGGGTATCAGACCCTCGAGCAAGCGCGCAAAGGGGCCGCTTCAGCGAAGAAGCTGAAGGCAAAGTCGACGATTATTGAGTGATCTTACGCGCCGTGCTGCGCTTCGAGCCAGCGTTCAGCATCGATCGCAGCCATACATCCTGAGCCAGCTGCTGTGATTGCCTGGCGGTACACGCTGTCCTGAGCGTCGCCGCACGCAAAGATGCCTTCGACGTTTGTGTACGAGCTCTTGCCCTGCGTGATGATGTATCCGACATCGTCCATGTCGAGCATGCCCTTGAAGAGCGATGTATTTGGCTGGTGTCCGATCGCTACAAATGCGCCATCTGCTGGCACATCCGTGATCTCGTTCGTCACAACGTTTCGCACACGCAGATGTGTGAGCTTCTTTGCGCCGTTCTCTGATGTTCCAACATACTCATCGACCGTTGCGTTGAGCATGAAGGAAATCTTTGGATTCGCCTTCGCACGATCGACCATGATCTTCGATGCACGGAACTCGTCACGACGGTGAATCACCGTTACCGATTCCGCAAAGCGTGTGAGGTAGTTCGCCTCTTCCATAGCTGTGTCGCCACCGCCAATAACGAAGACCTTGAGTCCGCGGAAGAAGAATCCATCGCACGTTGCGCATGCGCTCACGCCAAAGCCCATGTATTCCTGCTCGCCTGGCACACCAAGGAGCTTCGCTGTTGCACCCGTTGCAACGATCACGGCATCTGCCGTCGACGTCTCACCACGCTCATTTGTAAGCGTAAAGGGGCGTTTCGACGCGTCGACGGATGTGATCATCTCGTAGCGCGACTGAGCACCGAAACGATGCGCCTGCTTGCGGAACACTTCCATCAACTCTGGACCCATGATCCCATGCTCAAAGCCTGGATAGTTCTCAACTTCGGTCGTAATCGTGAGCTGTCCGCCCGGCTGTGTTCCTTCGAAGATCACAACCTTCAGGTTTGCGCGACTCGCATAGAGTGCTGCTGTAAATCCTGCCGGACCTGATCCAATGATGGCGATGTCTGTGTGCTGCATGATGGTATCTGTCGTACGTCGTAAACGAAAGTGTTAACCCTGATGTTCGTCGTCACGCGAGGGGGCCGACAGGAGCGTGCGCGCGGTGCGCTGAAGTCCTGCAAGCTTGGGTCGCTTAATCGGGCTATTCCGGAAGCGCTCAACGAACTCGTCGGGTTGCAAATCTACGAGGTAGGATGGATTGAGAACGGTGACACCGTCACGTGGGGAAAACCTCTCTTCGGAGGTCGGTGTCTGAAATCGGTTCCAGGGGCACACGTCCTGGCACACATCGCACCCGAATGCCCACCCATCCAGCTGATCTGCGATCGGCAGTGGGATCTCAACGTCGCCCTTCATCTCAATCGTCCAATACGAGATGCACTTGGTGGCGTCAACAACCATCGGCTGGACGATAGCTGACGTTGGGCAGGCGTCGAGGCATGCCGTGCAGCTGCCACAGAAGTCATCCATCGGCTGGTCTGGCTCCAGATCCGCCGTCGTGATGACCACGCCGAGGAAGAACCAGCTCCCAATATCACGGCGCAGGATGTTGCCATTCTTCCCCATCCATCCAATGCCTGCGCGCACAGCCCACTCCTTCTCGAGTACGGGTCCGGTATCGGTGTAGCGCCGCGTCTCAGCGGCAGGCACCAGGTCGCGCACGGCGTCGCACAATGCATCGAGCATTGGCGGGAGCACCACGTGATAATCATCGCCCCACGCGTAGCGAGCAATCTTGCCAACGGCATCGAGCGGATGCTGGTGTGGCGTGTAGTAGTTCTTCGCCACAACGATCACGCTCTGTGCACCTGGGAGAATATCCGCCACGTCACGTCGCGCATCAATATTGCGCTCCATATACGACATCGCTCCGTGGTATCCACGATCGATCCAGGTGCGATAATGCTCCCATGCTTCATCGCATGGTTCCGCTCGCGCAATACCAACGGCGTCGAAGCCGCATGCTAGCGCAGCAGCCTTGATCTGTTCCGTAATGGTACGACGATCGCTCACCGACAACACTCTTAGCGCGACTGAGGCACGATCGATGCGATTGCTGACGGCAGTTCCCGCGCAAGGTCCACGCAGACATGTGCATGCGCAATCTCTTCGGCTGAGCCATACCCATAGCGCACACCGACGGCATGCACGCCATTGGCAAGCGCACCATCGATATCGTGATGGCGATCACCAATCATCACTGATAACTCGGCCGCGATGCGTTCTTCAGCAAGCACGTGTCGCAACAGATCTCGCTTATCAACGTTGCGTCCGTCGAGTTCGGAACCGTACACATGATCGATGTACGGGGCAAGCTTCGATACCTCAATGATCTCACGCGCATATTCATGCGCCTTTGCTGTAGCAATGCAAATACGCGCACCATCGCTTTTAATCGTAGCAAGCGTGTCGATCACACCGTCGTAGATATCGTATTCGAACATCGGACCATCGCGGTAGATGTGTCGGTACTGCGCGACTGCGCCCGAGAGCACATGTTGATCGGTTGTGCCGAGGTAGTGCTCGAAGATCTTCCAGAGTGATGCCCCAATGCACCATGTGAAATCGTGATCAGCCTCGAGCACGATGTTGTGCAGGGTAAGCGTCTCACGCAACGAGTGCACGATACCAGGACGTGAATCAACGAGTGTTCCGTCGAGGTCGAAGAGGACGAGTGCTGGCTTCATATGGCGTTGTTAGGATAGTTCGTCGGATGTAACGATGATCGTCACACCATCTGGCATAGCAATGCGCGCCATGTACGGTATCGCATCGTGATCACGGTAGATCGTCACACGATCGCCGAGTGCTTCGATTGCAGCTTCCACCCATTCATCATCGATGTCGGCCGTGTAATGCAAGAATGGCGCACCCTCGTCCTGCTTCCGCAGCGACAGGGTCACGAGTCCATCCGTGCAGTCCATACGCTGGGTCACATCACCGCCAATGTCAATCAGGATATAGCCGAGACGCTGGATCCATTCCGTCTCGCGCACAACATCAGCAACAGGAAGAACGAGTGCATCGAAGTATCCCAGGATCGGACTTCCCTCTCCGCTGCGCTGCACCATGCGCTCTGGTGTTGCTGTATGCACGTACCACGTTGTGGAGCAGCCGCGCACCGTTAGGTCGGTTGTTGGCGTTCCCTCAAGCGCTACCTGTACTGCGACAAGCTTATCACGAACGCTTTGGAGCGATGGTGCAAAGTATGCCATGCCAAGGGGCGAAGCATCACCCGGAATGATCGCAATGATTACTTGTCCATCCGATATGCGGATGATTGATGCATCGCTACCTACGTCGTCAAAACCAAGTAACCCCCACGCCTCGGCCGAGGCATGGGGGTTTGGTGATGATACGATGTAGGAAGCAGCGTGGCCGAGAAGTGCCATGCGGGGTTGTCCTTACGTGCGCTTACGGCACAATGTCGATGATCACAGTACGGTTGTACATGCGACCCTCTGGGTATTCATTCTCAAATGGCGAATCATCCTCACCGAGACCATAGGCATAGATCTTAACGCCAGAGATACCTCGGTCTGAGATCGCGTCCTGTAGAATCTTCTTCACGTCGTTTGCACGTGACCGCGAGAGCTGCAAGTTAACCTGATCGGCACCAAGACTGTCGGTGTGACCGTACACGTACACCTTTGATCCCGCCTTGATGTCGGGGACGACGTCGCTCTCGATCAATGCCTTTGATCGACCGATTGGATCCTCTTCAGCATAGTTGAACAACAGACGGTGGCGACGTGACGAGCCCTCACGCTCGGTTCGCACAAGCATAAACGTCTCGGCATCCGAGAGTGTCGTGCCATCTGCCTTCGTTGCGATAATGTTTGCCGTGAATTGCGCAGACTTCTGATCAGGGCGGAGCAAGCCTGTCGGATCGAGATACTCACTGCGACTTTTGAATGGTCCGAACTGACGGCGCATGCCGTTACCAGTGATTGTCGCGCTCCACGATGCAATGTCTTCATTGGTCGTGAGTTCAACGAATACTTGATGATCTTCTTCCGCTTCGCGTGGTGACGACAGGTAAACCGGTCCACCCAGCTTCGCCGGATTGAAGTTGCGAAACTGAACGCGACGGTTCTCATCCTGCGTGAACGGCACATCAACTGCTGGCGTACGCGGCGTGCCTGACTTTGGATCTGCAGGACCAGTTGTGAGCTTCAGCTGCGATGGATTGACGCCCCATGTGTCCACGAGGTAGCGCTTGACTGACTCTGCATACGGCATTGGGTCCTTGCCGTCTGGGTCGGAGGCATACAACTCAACGCTTGATCCTGCGTTGTTTTTGAGGCGCCATCCCATGATATTCATCACGTGATAGTACACTTCGCGTTGAATGTAGGTTCGCTCTTGAACGTTCGCAATGTCGTCGGCCGTAAGACCTGTGCTCTGTCCGAACGTTGCGGTCTCATCCGGCGTCACGACATTGTAACGACCAGGGATCTCCGTTTCGC
The DNA here is from genome assembly GCA_964432155.1 of uncultured Melioribacter sp. Classification (GTDB taxonomy): domain Bacteria; phylum Bacteroidota; class Ignavibacteria; order Kapaibacteriales; family Kapaibacteriaceae; genus UBA10438. The sequence continues at coordinate 115,642 of CAYSMF010000004.1, forward strand.
CGCGATCGAAGAACACAAACGCGCGCAATGGGAATGCTGCCCGCTCGACGCGACGTGAATAGATTCCGTCAGCCGGAATCATGACGCGGAAGAACTTCTTCGGCGTTGGCATAGCGACCATGCGGTCGTGATCTGCATTGCCGATGGCAAGCGACACACCAGCACGAATCGACACCGTACTCAATGCTCCGTCAAACGCTGTTTGATCGCTAAAGTCCACACCACGCTGACTAACCATGTATGATGTTTCGAGGAACGGCGTCAGAATCAACTGCTGGTCAGCTGATGAGTCCGTCAGATACAGATCGTACCCAAGTCCGGCAAAGCCTGACCACGTGATGCTATGCTTCAACGAGTCTGCTGGACCAACTTCAAGTCCTGTACGCGGCGTACCACCCTCAGGTGTGTAGTCATACGTTTGATTCAGCACCAGCCCCATTCCGAGTCCACCAGTGAGGTGAAACCGGCGGCCAAGGTAGAACTTGACATGTGGCTCGAGCGAGACGAAGCTATTCTTGAAGGCGTATTCGTCGGAGAGGAATGATCCGTCAGGCTTCGTATACGTCTGATCGTCCCGCGCGACAAGGCTGCGGCTATCGTACGACAGACGAGCTCCGAAGAACACGTCATTCGTCAATGCAGTTTGAAAATTGAGTCCACCGTACAGACCAATGCCCGAACCATCGTTCAGAACAAGCTTGGTGAACTGCGCACCGGGACGAAGCGGGTCGTTAGCGGCCCAATAGCCGTATCCAACGCCAGCCATGTTATAGTTCAGTCCCAGATTCAGCCCCCAGCGCGTAGGAACACGCGGAGGCTCCTGAGCCAGGAGCGTGAGCGATGTGACAGCACTGAGACAAAGAAGAAGGAAATGGCGGTATCGTACCTTCATCATAACGTCCTTTATGGAAAAACACGTCCGAATCTACCGAAAAGACACCTGTGCATAATTGCGTAGAACTACGCAATTCTCGGGTGTTAGACGTTGAAGCGGAAGTACATGATATCGCCGTCTTTGACGATGTACTCTTTGCCTTCGACGCGATACAATCCAGCATCCTTCACCGACTGCTCGGAGCCGAGGCGCTCCCAGTCGGCATAGGCCATGACTTCTGCACGGATAAAGCCCTTTTCGAAGTCTGTGTGAATCACACCGGCTGCCTGCGGAGCTGTGCTACCACGGCGTACCGTCCATGCACGACATTCCTTCTTACCTGCTGTGAAGTACGTAATCAGACCCAACAATTTGTACGCTTCACGGATAACACGGTCGAGACCTGGCTCCTCCATACCGAGATCAGCAAGGAACAACTCGCGATCTTCTGGCTCGAGCAATGCGATCTCTGCTTCAATCTTGGCACAGATCGGGACAACGATAGCCCCCTCTTCAGCTGCACGTGCACGTACAGCATCGACGAACCGATTGCCGTTCTTTACACCTTCTTCATTTGTGTTGGCAACGTACATCACCGGCTTTGCTGTAAGCAGTTGAAGCGTCGCGATGGCTTGCTTCGCTGCATCATCGCCAGGGTACGAACGAGCCGGCTTGCCGGAATCAAGGTGCGCTTGGAGTTGCGTAAGGAGCGCTACCTCGTCTTTTGCGTCTTTGTCGTTCGCGCGCACAAGCTTGTGCAGATTTGAGATGCGCTTTTCAACCGAGTCGACATCTTTAAGGATGAGCTCTGTCTCGATGATGTCGATATCGTGCAATGGGTCGACCCCACCATGCACGTGAACGACGTTGTCATCTTCGAAGCAGCGCACAACGTGCGCTACCGCGTCACATGCACGAATGTTGCCGAGGAATTGATTTCCAAGACCTTCGCCCTTTGAAGCCCCCTTCACCAGACCAGCAATGTCCACGAACTCAACGGTCGTTGGTACTTCGCGATCCGTCTGATAGATGTCGACCAGCTTCTTGAGTCGAGGATCCGGAACGTTGACGATGCCAACGTTTGGATCGATCGTACAGAACGGATAGTTGGCTGCCTCTGCTTCATTTGAAGTAAGCGCATTAAAGAGTGTCGACTTCCCAACGTTTGGCAGTCCAACGATACCGCAGGCGATTCCCATGTTCTTTGTGTTTCAACCGTGAAAAAACTCTGTAACGATGACACTATGTGGTCAGCGTGACAACTATGTGGTCAGCGTGTGTCCGTCGTACGAAACCACGAAAATACGGCGAAGCGCGGACTACAGCTGCACCTGAAAGCCGAGTCCGAGATACGAATCGTGTTGATCGAAGAACATGCCGTGCATGCTTCGTCCGTTGTAGGCGTATGCGCTGACGAGAATGCCACGTCCGTTCCACATTTCGGCGAAGATGCCGAGCTGAGCAGCATGGGTACCCTGATAGATGCCGTTAACACCGAGAAGCTTCCAATCGTAGCCACCACGAAGCTCGAGTGACGTCGTAAGGGGCAGACGAAGATCGAGACCTGCTTGCGGAATAATGGGCTCGGCACGACGTGGCAGACGCGCCCAGACGTAGGTACATCCTGCATACGGACGGACAGCGCCAACGGTCCACCCAACGAGGAGTTCTGCAAACTCTCGCGAATACACAAACGGAAGTTGACGTGAGAACACGCCTGCTGTGTCGGCATATCCATCAACGAGATGCGATGAGATATGCGCAAGACGAAGGCGTGCATGAAGCGGCGATTGCGGCGCACTCCATGTTGCGTTGAGACCGAAGTAAAAGTCCGTGGTCTCCACCGGAAACTTGAAGTTGCCCTCCGATCGAAGACGCGTGTACGTCATCACATCCGTGCCAACACGCAACCATCCGGTTACACTATCACGTACCAGCTCATTGAGATCAATCGATGCTCCGATGTCGAGACGAAGTGATTCGTCGCCGAACTGCACCATACTCCCTACTCGCGCTTCCAATGGATTTGCCATCGGTGCACGAAATGGCGTTTCATCAGCGATCGCCGTGAGCGATGCCCAGGCTAGTGTGCAGCTGATGATGAGCGCGCGCATTGTTACGACCTTGTTGTTGCGCCACGATAGATACCGCGCTTCGAGCCCCGTACAAAGTCGATACACAGCTGCACCGAAGGGTCGATCACTGGGTGTGTTGCCTCGTAGTGTGCCAGTCCATCAGATGTGTTGAGCCCCGAGCGAAGGAGAATCGTATAGAACTCATCGATCGCTTCAATGGTGGCCGCCGAAAAACCACGACGACGAAGTCCAACAGCGTTGATGCCTTCGACAACGAGCGGTTCCTTACCACAGAGCGTGTAGGGCGATACGTCCTTCACCACACGTGAGCATGCACCAATCATCGAGTGCGCACCAATGCGACAGAACTGGTGGACGCCTGTTGCACCACCGACGATTGCCCAGTCACCAACTTCAACGTGACCGCCAAGCTGCACGCTGTTAGCCATGATGACGTGATCACCGACAACACAATCGTGCGCTACGTGCACGTAGGCCATGAGTAGACAGTCGCTACCGACCTGTGCTTTACCACTTGACACGGTACCACGATTGATCGTCACGCATTCGCGAATCGTTGTGCGATCGCCAATGATGGCAAGCGTTGGTTCGCCGTTGTACTTGAGATCCTGCGGTGCTGTTGCGATCACTGCATGTGGGTGAATGCGGACGTCAGCGCCAATGCGAGCCCCATCTCCGACAACCACATGGCTCATCAAGACTGTACCGCGCTTGATCTCGACGTCACCGTCGATCACACAATATGGCCCGATTTCGACACCTTCGTCAATGCGTGCCGCAGGATTGATAACTGCCGTTGCATGAATCATGATGCAACCTCCCGACTTACGACTGCGGCCGAGAGTTCTGCTTCAGCGGCTAACTGTCCGCCAACGTATGCCCTACCAACGAGCTGACAGATGTTGAAGCGGAAGCGCGTCATTTCGAGCTCCATCACAAGTTGATCGCCCGGAGTAACCTCCTTGCGGAACTTCACGTTGTTCATGCCTGTGAAGAGCACAAGGTTCTTCTCAGGATCGACGCCCTTTGTGAGCAGAAGCAGACATCCGGTCTGTGCCATAGCCTCCATGATGAGCACACCAGGGAAGATCGGACGGTCTGGGAAGTGGCCTGTGAACTGTGGTTCGTTGAACGTGATGTTCTTGATACCGACGATGCGATTTGCTTCTGGATCGTAATCCGTGATGCGATCGACCATCAAAAACGGATAGCGGTGCGGAAGCATCTTGCTAATGGCGTTGATATCAAACACCACACCTTCGGTTGGTGACTTTTGATAGCGACGCACATGCTGTTGCTTTTCGTAGAGACGACGCACCTTGCGCGCAAACTCAATGTTTGCGGCATGGCCCGGGCGTGCTGCGAGCACTTGTGCACGCATCGGTGCACCGATCAGTGCGAGATCGCCGATCATGTCGAGCAGCTTATGCCGCGCTGGCTCATTCTTAAACCGCAGCGTATTGTTATTCAGGATGCCATTGCTGCCCATCACGGCATTGCCTTCAACACCCATGCGCTTGAGCGTTGCACGAAGCTCATCATCCGACATTTCCTTGTCGACGATAACGATGGCGTTGTCGAGGTTGCCCCCTTGAATCAATCCTTGCGCATGCAGTGCTTCAACTTCATGCAGGAAGCAGAACGTGCGTGCTGGAGCAAATTCCGTTACGAACTCACTCTCGAGGTCGAAGAGTCCGGTGTGCTGACTTCCCAGCGCTGGATTCTTGTAATCGACCATCACTGTAACACGATACTTGTCGTTCGGGAGCGCAACGATCTCGGTGCCGCGCGCTTCGTCGAGATATCGAATCGGCGCATCAAGTACGAGTTCTTCACGATCGTGTTGCTGTTCAACAACACCAGCCTTTTGAATCATCTCGACGTACGGCATCGACGAGCCGTCGCCAACTGGCGGCTCATTGTTGGTAAGCTCGATGCGACAGTTATCGACGCCCATGCCAACCATGGCGGCAAGCACGTGCTCGACCGTATGGACGCGTGCATCGCCAACAGCGATGGTTGTGCCGCGGACGATCTCGACTACATTATCGACGATAGCTGGGATTTCCGGTGAACCTGGCAGATCGGTCCGAACGAACCGATACCCTGTGTTCTCCGCAGCAGGCAGGAACGTCATCGATGTGAGGTTCCCGGTATGCAGGCCAACACCACTCATCGTTACCGGTGCGCCTAGCGTGCGTTGTTTACTACTCATGCGATTATGCCTTCTTCATCTCGTCGACTTCGCGACGAAGTGTATCAAGTTCTTGGATGAGTTCAGGGAGATTCCGCAGCGCCGCCTCGATGCGAAGCGCCATGCGATGATCTTTGACCGGTGATCCAAAGTAGACACCGGGTTTGGTGATGGATTTGCCAACACCTGATTGAGCAAATACCACCACATCGTCCGACGTTTCAATGTGTCCAACCACACCGACCTGTCCGGCCAGACGATTCCGTCGACCAAGCGTCGTGCTTCCCGACACACCTGTCTGTGCGGCGATTGCTGTGTGCGCACCAATGTGCACACCGTGCGCGATGTGAACGAGGTTGTCCAGCTTCACGCCGTCCTCAATCACTGTCTCACCGATTGCTGCGCGATCGATCGTGGTATTTGCACCAATCTCAACATCGTTGCCAACGCGAACGCGTCCAACTTGTGGGATCTTGGTGAACGATTTATCGGGATGCTCCACAAAGCCAAAACCATCGGATCCTAGCACTGCTCCGCTGTGAATGATGCACCGATCACCAATGATGGTGTCGTAGTAACACGTGACATTCGCATACAGCACCGAGTTGGCTCCAATCTGTGTGCCCTGCTCCAACACCACGTTTGGGTGGAGTTGTGTGTGTGCTCCAACGACACAACCAGCGCCGATGCGACAGCCCGGCGAAATTGCCGCCGTCGGATCGACCTGCGCCGTGGGATCAATTGTGCTCGACGTATCACGCAGTCCATCGGGCAGACGCACAGGTGGATACATGAGCGCGATGATCTCGACGATGCTCCGATACGGATCGTCGACAACGATGCACGCAGCACTTGGCGAGTTCGCAGCAGCGTCCGCTCGCAGCACCACGCATCCTGCACCTGTCGTAGCCAGGGCGTGTGCATATGATGCTTTTGCAAGAAACGTAACGTCCGACGTCGATGCACCATCAAGCGTTTGCACACCAGTAATCACCAACGACGCATCCCCACGAACGCTTCCGCGCACGTGTTCAGCGAGTTGTGCTACGGTGTACGTTCGCTGCTGTGTCATCGAGGGACGTCGTCCTTTCGTGTGGTGTCGGGCGGTGGCGGCACCGGATTCATCGGCATCGCGCGGGCTGGTCCGCCCCCTGGCATTTCACCCGTTGGTGGCAGCCCATTCGGCATAAGTCCGCTCGGCAGGACTACCGGAGACTTCGAATCATTCGTATCGATTGTCATCGGGCGAGCGCCCGTAGAATCGGACGACTTCGTGCGCGAGCGACGACGACGTGGTTCTTCTGCACGCTTGTTGCGTGGATCAGCGTCGATCACGTCCTTCTGCTTACGCTCGAGATCATCAGCGTCGATGCCAAGCTCCTTCATCACCTTCACGGTGATGTCGTACTTAGCATTGACGTACACAAGCGGCTGCACACTCTTATCCCAGACGATGTCGTAGCCTTCGACAGCTGCAACCTTTTGGATTGTTGCGTAGATCTTGTTCCAGATCGCAGCAAAGAGCTTCTCGGCCTGCTGGTCGTGCTCGCCCCCTGGCTCGAACTTCATGCGCGCGAACTGATCGCGCTCACGACGTTTCTCTTCGATTTCTTTCTCTTTTGCCTGACGTTCTTGGTCACTCCAGATCAGACGGTTCTTCCGGATCTCGAGTTCAAGCTCGTCGATATCACGCTGACGTTGCGCGAGCTCAGTCTTCCACTCTTCAACGAGCGCATTGAGACGCTCTTCGGCCTGCTTGTTCGACTCGTAGCTCTTCCGGATAGCATCCGTTGAGACATAGCCGATCTTTTGCGCCGAAGCGCTACCGATGGCGACGATGCAGCCAAGCAGGATGGTGAGACTGAGGTGCTTCATCATACTGGGTCGGGATTAGTTCCCGCGCTTCATACGATCGAGGACCTTGTACGTGATGTCCATCTTATCGTCGTTGTACAACACCAAACCGGCGACCTTGTCGAGAACGAGTGTGATCTTTTCTTCCTTCGCAACTGCAGCGATTGCTTCGTTCACCTTTGCACGGATCGGTTGGAGAAGGCCTTCACGCATACGGGCAATCTCGCCTGTATTACCGAGCTTCTCTTCCTGATATTGTAAGAAGCGTGTGCGCAGTGCGTTGAGTGCTTCTTCTTCCTTGCGCTTGCCATCAGCCGTCATCATGGCTTCTTGCTTGCGATAGTTCTCAATGCGTGATTCGAATTCCTTCTGCATCATTTGCAGCGTGTCGCGAATCTTCAAGCCAGCTTCTTCGATTGCCTTGCTTGCCTCGAGAGCTTGCGGCAGCTCCTTGAGAATTACTTCTGCGTTAACAACACCAATCTTGGTGGTTTGTGCTGATGCCATTGCACCGGCGACGAGGGCGACCATGAACAGGACGCTGAGACGTTGCATCATACGTGTAGATACGGGAAACGTGAAACCTTGAGTGATTATCGACCAAACTGGAAGTGGAATTGCCACCCGGAGCGCGCTCCGGTAAATGGGTCGGGATCGAATCCATAACCCACGTCAAATCCAAGCAACCCGATGGGTTGCAACAACAAACGCATGCCGAATCCTGCCGACCTGTTCAACCCAAATGGGTCGGCGGTGCGAAGGTTCGACCAGACGTTTCCTGCCTCGGCAAAACTAAGCAAATAGATCGGGAAGGGGTTGAGCGCGAGCGCGAAGCGGAGCTCAGCCACAAAGCGTGCCTGTACACGTCCGCCAAGGTTCTGTCCGGTCGGACTCAACGGTCCGATCGAGTTATCGCGATAACCGCGCAAAGGCGTGATCGCGAATCCACCAAGACCGTTACCACCCATGTAGAAGAGCTCTTGCGGAGGAATCGTGGTATCGCGGACAAAGCCATCGACATACCCCATTTCCGTGCCGAGGAACATCACGAGTCGTGGATTACCACCAATGTAGAGCAGTGGATTCACCATGTCGAATGTGAACCCGAGTTTTCCGAAGTCAGTAGTTCCGATACCAAGCGCGCCGAGTGTTCCGCGCAGCGAGAGCGCGAAGCGCGAGCCCGATGTTGGGAAGATGATGTTATCGTAACTCGTGCGCGAGATTGTCTGCGACAATGTGACGGCGGTATTGATACCAGCACGAGAGAAGAACGAATTCGTATTCGACTCAATACGCTCGAATGCTGCGCTCCAGTCACCACGGAAGTAGTCATCTGGCCAGCGGAATCGACGTCCAATGTTGGCCTGTGCACCTGTTCGGCGCACAGAGATGTTGAAGTTCTGTCGCGTGTCAAAGATGTTGAAACCCACCGACGTTGGCTGTCCGAACAACCATGGCTCGGTGAACGACAGCTGGAACGTCTGCAGACGTGAGGCCTGACCGAACTCCCACTGGAACGAGAGTACCTGCCCTGCCCCACCGCGGAACGGCTCGCTGATATCGAAGTTGTTCAACGTCACACCAACAGAACCCGTCAGACCAAACGCACCGGCAAAACCTACCGATGCATTGAAGGTATCTGTCGACCGTTCTTCGAGCTTCAGCTTGATGTCGACCTTTGTCTTGTCAACCGGAATCACATCAGGCTTGATTGTCTCAGGGTTGAAGAAGTTCAACACACCGAGGCCGCGCAGACTTCGAATAAGTGCCGAGCGGTTGAAGTAATCGCCTGGACGGAAGAACAATTCACGACGGATCACACGATCGCGCGTCTTGGTATTGCCAACGATCTCGATACGACGCACTGTGAATTGCTCGCCCTCGATCACGCGCACCACAATGTCGATACTGTCGGGTCCGACGCGCACAATCTCCGGCACCAGTTGTGCCGTGAGGTAGCCATTATCGGCATAGAGCGATGTCGCATCTGTTTGGTCTTGGTTGACCTTCAGGTTCTCATCGAAGCGCTTTTGATTGTACACCTCACCAGGCAGAATACCAAGGCGCCCAAGGAGCAGCTGCTCGCGGTATACCGTATTGCCTTGGAACGAGATGTTCCGCACGTAGACCGGCTTGCCTTCCTTGATGGTGATCTGCACCTTAACGGTCTGGTTCTGCTCGTCGTAGATCACCGTATCGCCGAGAATCTCCGCGTCGAGGAGCCCCTTTTCAAGGAACCAATCACGCAGGAGTTGCTTGTCGGCTGCATACTTCTCGTAATCGAACTTGGTCGACACCCATACTTCGTACCACGCCTTTGTCTTCGTCTCTTCGAAGGCCTTTGCGATGTCGGCATCGGAGTAGATCGAGTTACCGATGATCTCGATCTCGGCGACGTTGAATTCGGCCCCCTCAACAATCGCGACATCAAGGTCGACGAAGTTGAGCGAATCTGTTGGGATCACCTTTGTTTCAACGCGCGCGAAGAGCAGGCCTTCTTTTGCGTAGGCCTTTTTGATTGCCTGGCGAACCAAGTACTCGTCGTATGGCGAAACGATGTCGCCCTGTCGACGATCGGCGGCCTTGTTGATCTCGTCGGTCGAGAGTTCGTCGTTGCCCGAGATCACCATCTTCCGCAAGCGCGGCATGGATGTCACGCGGATCACGAGGAAGACACCGAGTGCAGTTTCGCGCTCGCGCTCGATGCGTACGTCCTTAAACGTGCGTCGATTCCAAAGATTCCGCACAGCCATCACGAGGTCGTCTGGACGTGCTTCTTGTCCGATACGCAGACCAGAATATGCGATCACCGTGGCCATGTCGGCCCCCTCGGTGAGTCCTTCAACCGTGATACCTGCGATAATCGGATACCGTTGCGCCGGCTGCTGCGCAACCGCGCCAGCAGCGAGAATCATTCCAACGAGTATGGCAACAACAGATTTAACGAAGCGCATGCAGAATCCGCTCCAACGTTGTGCGAGGGCTATCCCCCGAAGTTTCTGCAATCTGCGCCGACGTCTTTCCAAAGCGTCGCTCGCGCATCACGTATTCACTGAGTGCACGGTAGAGGTCGCGACTCCGGAAATCGGGCCAAAGCTGTTCCGTCACATAAATCTCGGCATAGGCGGCTTCCCACATCAGGAAGTTCGACAGACGCATCTCGCCACTTGTCCGAATAATCAGATCTGGATCCGGCATGTACGACGTCTGCAGATACTGCGAAATCGTCTCCTCCGTAAGATCCTCCGGCGAGAGCTTTCCGCGGCGAACGTCCATCGCCAGCACCTGTACGGCACGGGCAATATCCCAGCGAGCGCCGTAGCTAAGCGCAAGCGTAAGTGTTAACCCGGTGTTCTCGCGTGTGCGATCGATCGCTGTCTGCAGCATGCGCTGCACCGACTTCGGGAGTGCATTGGTCTTGCCAATCGTCCGGATGCGGACGCCGTTGGCGTGAAGTTCGTCCACTTCGCGCTGGAGGTAGGACTCAAGCAAGGACATCAGAAAGCGGACTTCAGGAACTGGACGTTTCCAGTTTTCAATCGAGAATGCATAGAGCGTGAGATATCGTATTCCAAGCTGCGAACACGTCTTCACTGCCGTACGTACACTTTCCATACCCTCGCGGTGCCCATCAATACGGGCACGCCCGCGCTCCTGCGCCCACCGTCCATTGCCGTCCATAATCATGGCAACGTGGCGCGGTAGTCGCTCGGTGTCGCGTAGCAACGTATGAATATCCTGATGTTCTGCTGGAACCACTTCCTGGGACCAGGTCACGCTTCCTCCCTGCGGTACGAAGGCACAAAGATACAGAACTTAACCCCATTTGTTTGGGGCTAAGTTTGTGCAGAATAAGGGGCTTTCGTATGTTTGCCGTCCATACCCCGAAGGTCTTGCACCAGGTTGGGTACGCAAGTCGGAGCGGAGTATTGTATCGTTGACCACGAGGCCGCGTTGAACGTCACAAAAGCCGATATCGTCGATAAGATCGCCAGCGAGACCGGGCTCACAAAGCTCGAGACCAAGGCTGTCGTTGATGGGTTCCTGTTGAGCATCATTGATTCGCTCGCACAGGGGCACCGTATCGAATTGCGCGGATTTGGCGTCTTCAGCGTGAAGAGCCGCAAGCCACGCATGGCTCGCAATCCTCGTACTGGGGATCCTGTGCCCCTTGAAGAGCGGTTTATCCCCGCATTCAAGGTGAGCTCGGAGTTCCAGGAAAAGGTCCACGATAAACTTCGTGGCGAACCTGTGCAGCAGGATTCGGCAACGGTATGAAACCAGGTGGATTGGCCGCGGCAATCATCATCGCTGCGGGCATAGCTGCCGGCGGATCATACGCAGTTGTTCGATACCGAATCGCGCAGGATGTTGACAAGGGTAAGGGGCTCGCAGACCAGCGGGCGGCGCAGAAGCGAGAGCAACAACTCGCTGATTCGTTGCAGGTTCGCATGGAACAGCGGAAACGCTCTCTCACCGGGTTGTTGCGTGTTGTGGAAGATTCGCTTCGCGCACGACCACTCGATAGCATGTTGTTGATCTCTGCGGGGAACATCAGCTATGACATCGGGGAATTTGACAAAGCAGTTCGGTTTTATCGGTCGTTCCTTACGTCCGTTGACCCCGGCAATACGATGGTTCGCATTGATTATGCGTATGCGTTGTATGCCTCGGGGAAGCAGACAGAGGGCATCGATGAGATGAAGCGTGTGATTGATCGCGCACCGACCAACCAAGCAGCATTGCTCAACCTTGCTGCGATGTATGGTCAGATGAACCAGCTCGACGACGCTGTCGTATGGTTCACCAAGTGCCGGGATGTCAACCCTACAACGGACTACGGCAAGCGTGCATCACTGGCGCTTGACGAGATCAGAGCAACACAATAACATCGAAACATCACGTTTATTCACTGCATTCGTCGAGGATCCCATGCCATGTGGAAAGAAGCGCAAGCGCCATAAAATGGCCACGCACAAGCGCAAGAAGCGGCTTCGTAAGAACCGTCACAAGAAGAAGAACAGATAAGTCAAAGGGCGCCTCGGCGCCCTTTTTCTGTATTCCCCACTGCCTATCGATGTTATGATCCTCGGACTTCTCGCTGCCTGTACAACGCTTGTGTCGTGGTCGTTTGGAACCATCGTGTTCCTGCGTGCATCACGATCGATCGACCCCGGTCTGCTCAATCGCACACGTCTACTCCTTGCAGTGGGAGCAACAGCCGTGCTGTGTTGCATCGTCGAGGGCTGGTGGCCGTGGGAGATCTTCACTGATTCGGCGTGGGATGAATGGCTGTGGCTTGGGCTCAGCGGTATTATCGGTCTGACGATTGGCGATCTGTTCGGCTTTACATCGCTGCGCATCTTGGGCGCTCGACGTCAAAGCGTGGTTGGTACGATGGCTCCGGCGGCGGCCGCATTGGTCGGCTTCGGCGTTTTGGGTGAAACACTCACGCTCATTGACATTGTGGCGATGGCTCTCTCGATCTTCGGCGTGATGTTCGCCATGAGTAGCGCGCAGGAACGCACCGACGTGCACCGTGAGGGATACGGATCGTTTACCCTCGGCATTCTGCTTGCCCTTGGTGGCGCAGTATGTCAGGGGGCCGGCCTTGTTGTCGCAAAGCTTGGTCTGCATGCGCATGATGGAAACATCTCGCCGTTTCACGCAACGTTTATGCGCATGAGCGTGGGCTTTGTGGGAACGTATGTGCTCGACGTGATACGTCGCGCCCCACACCGTCCACTGCGCGAAGCTTTTGCCGATCGCTCAGCAGCGCGCGCGATGTACTTAGGTGTGTTGTTCGGACCAATCATCGGCGTGACATGTTCGCTGATTGCTGCACGCCATCTTGATGTTGCTGTGGCACAAACCATCATGTCGATGGTGCCATTTGTGGTGATGGGCATTTCGTCGGTAGTCGATCGACAGCCACTTCCGTGGCGTTCTGTGGTTGGCGCTGTGATCGCGGTGGTAGGCGTAGTGCTCCTCGTGACGTAACTTGCCACATGCACGCATACCTAACTGAACTTGGATTGCCCGAACTTCTCGAGCATCCCGAGCGCTTGGCGCTCCTCACTGATGAACAACTTGATACCCTCGCCGATGTGCGCGACGACGCAGCGGATGCTCTTGAGAGCAACCCAGACGATGCAGCGCAGATCGACACGGTCTATCTGGCACACATGACGTTGACATCTGCGCTGTTCCTACGCGCACTGTCACTCGATGCGCAGCCACAAGCTCTGCCTCCGGGAGCTGTGCTCGCACGGTCATGGAAGGGCGCTCCCCTGCGCACGGTGTCGGCCGACGCAGTGCGCGATGTGCTTGCACCAAGTGCAACGATCGACGTGCTGACGAAGGCTGGTCTGCCAGCAACGGCAGAACCGGAGATGACCTTCGACGAGACACCTGTGCGCCTGTCGAGCGTGATCGAGATCCCCGAGGATGATGAAGATGCGAGTGCCGACTTCTTTGCGGCATACTGGCGCATCGGTACAACCTCGCTTGGCGACGCTCTCTGTATTGATGAGCGCGCTGATGGTGTGGTAACATTGCTCGACAACGAATGGGGCTACTACGCACAACAGTTCGTCAACAGCTCGGTCGGACATCTTCTGCTGTGCCTCGAGGCATGGCGCGCGTTGGAGTCGGACACAAGCGACGATGTCGACGCAATCATCGAGCGCTTCGCATCATCTGTGGAACGCATCGACCCTGCGGCACTCACCGAGGGGGCTTTCTGGAGCGACATGCTCGACGCCCTCGAAGAGGATGATGAGGACGACGACGAAGAAACCACCAACTAAAACGAAAACGCGGGCGAGACCAAATGTCTCGCCCGCGTTCGTTATGGGCTATCGTTACGTCGTGTTATTTCGCGATTGCTGTTGAGCGGCGTTCGCGGACGACCGTGACCTTGATCTGACCTGGGTATTCCATTTCAGATTCAATACGACCTGCGATGTCGTTCGCAAGTTGATCAGCGCGCAAGTCGTCGATACGATCTGGCTCGATCATCACGCGTACTTCACGTCCAGCCTGGATCGCATACGTCTTGGTGACGCCATCAAAGGATGTTGCGATTTCTTCGAGCTGTTGCAGACGCTTGATGTAGTTCTCGAGCGATTCGCGGCGTGCGCCCGGACGTGCACCGCTGATGGAGTCGGCCGCTTGCACGAGCACAGCGATCGGTGATTCCATTTCGATGTCGTCGTGGTGAGCACCAACGGCGTTGACAACGAGCGGATGCTCCTTGTACTTCTTGACGAGCTCCATACCGAGGAGCGCGTGCGGACCTTCAAGTTCACGGTCGATCGTTTTACCGATGTCGTGCAACAAGCCGGCGCGCTTCGCCAGGTTCACATCAAGTCCAAGCTCGTTGGCCATGATGCCTGTGAGGAAGCCTACTTCGATCGAGTGCGCAAGCAAGTTCTGTCCGTACGACGAACGATACTTCATCTTACCGATGTAGCGCACCATTTCTGGGTGAATGTTGTGAATGCCCAATTCCATCAGGGCGTTCTCGCCAACACGCACAACTTCTTCTTCGAGTTCCTTGCGAACCTTTTCGACCACTTCTTCGATACGTGCTGGGTGGATACGACCGTCGCCCATCAAACGCTCGAGCGATGTACGCGCAACTTCACGACGGAACGGATCGAAGCCGGAAATCACCACTGCTTCTGGTGTGTCGTCGATGATCAGGTCGATACCCGTTGCTGCCTCGAAGGCGCGGATGTTCCGTCCTTCACGGCCGATGATGCGCCCCTTCATCTCTTCAGACTGCAAATTCACCACCGATACCGTCGACTCAACGCAGTGATCAGATGCAGTGCGCTGGATTGCCATCAGCACGATGCGCTGCGCTTCCTTGCGCGCATTGAGCTTTGCTTCGTCACGTACGTCCTTGACCAACTGTGCGGCATCTGCCTTTGCTTCGTTGATCATGTTATCGATCAAGAACTTCTTGGCGTCTTCACGGCTCATACCCGTGATGCGCTCAAGACGCAGTGTCTGCTCGTCGAGAAGCTCGTCGATTTGCTTCGACTTCGCCTCGATCTGCTTGACCTTGCCTTGCAAGTCCGCCTCGAGTGTCGCGACTTGCTTTTCCTTCTTCGTGATCACTTCGAGCTTTTGGTCGATGCCCTCTTCGCGCTTACGAAGTTCCTTTTCGGAGTTCTTAAGCTTGGCTTCCTTTGAATCGCGCTCCGATTCGAACTTGCGCTTCATCTCGCGGAACTTGTCTTCCGCCTCGTCGATCTTCGTCTTCTTAATGCCCTCGGCCTTGTGTTCAGCGTCGTTGACGATCGCCTTGGCCTTGGATTCAGCATCGGTAAGCGCCGCTGCCGCGAGCTTCTTTCCGCTGAAGTATGTGATGAGGAAGCCCACCAGTGCAATGGCTGCACCGACGATAACTCCCATCAACAAAGATGAATCCATACTGCGTTACTCCTTGTCGTCCTGCTTGCAGACGGCTGCACGTCTGACAGGCAGATGAAATAAAAGAGCCGCATCCACTACCCCGGACCAAGGTCCGGTTGTTTCGGTTGGGAAAAGAACCAAAGGTACCGCACAGTGGGTATCATCCTGGCCACCGCTGACGTCCACTGAATGACTGCGGCCGAACCGCGCCGGTGCACCTGGCACTCGGATCATTCTCGTGTGTTCACGAGTGAGGCCTGCCATGGATGGTCAGAGCCTGATTCCCTGGAATGAAAAAACTTGTATGGTTCTTTTTCAAGCGTGCGACAACGGTAGCGGAATGCGGCAAAGCGTTCCCCCGTCACGTCATGCTTTAGCGGGTCGTAGTTACGACAGTGGTTGCGACCAGGCGCGATCCAGGTATTCGGTCATCTTCGTGAGCTCGTCTGTCACCAATTCGAGATCCTTTGCGCGTTGTTCCTGCACATCGAGATATTTCTCCGCAATGTTCAGTGCTGCAAGAATCGTGAGTGTCGGTGTTGATTGCTCCCGGAGTGTTTGCTGTAGATGTTGAACCTGAAGATTGACTTCGCGTACTGACTTTTTGATCTTCTCTTCGTCGTTACCGCGAAGAGTAAGGTCTTTTCCACCAATCGTGACTCGTATCGCTTTCGACATGGGTGTCGGTGTTGATTCGTTGTCGAAGCGTGAATTTATGAAATACCGAGCAATTCCGACACGCGATCTGCCACGGCGTCGAGTCGTGCGGCCAATGCTGTAAGTTCTTCCTCGGTCACGAGTTGCCGTGCAGCGGCAGCCCCGAAGAGGGCCATCTGATGCTCAGTCTCTGGATCCTCCAAATGCCGCAGTCCAGCGGCACGGTATCGCTCGATGATTGCCATTGCCTGATCGAGCTGCTGGCGGAGGTCGACAACCTCGTCTCGGAGGGCTGTGAGCTCCTCTGATGAGCCCTCGGTGATGGTCGCGGCACGTTCAAGTTCCATGAGGCGATGTTCGAGGGCCTCGCGTTCGAGGCCATGGGCTTCCTGATGGGCACGTGCCTGTTCGAGGTTCTCTGTGAGCTCGCGGATCGTAGCCT
Organism: uncultured Melioribacter sp.; assembly: GCA_964432155.1. Taxonomy (GTDB): domain Bacteria; phylum Bacteroidota; class Ignavibacteria; order Kapaibacteriales; family Kapaibacteriaceae; genus UBA10438. The sequence goes on from CAYSMF010000004.1 coordinate 132,183, forward strand.
GAAGGTCGTCGATCTGCGAGGTGTCGACGGTTACAACCGCTGGTTGCGCGTCGAGACGTGCCTGCTGGTCGGCGCGGTCGCGCTCGAGTTCTTCGATCCGTGCTAGAAGTTGATCAACCCTGTGCAGCAGCTCATCCTCCGATGCCTTGCGTGCGGCAAGGTTCGACTGCAACATGGTGTTCTCCTGACGGAGCGTGACGATGACTTCGGCACTCTTACGAACGGCATTCCAAAAGTGCTCGATCGCACGCTGCAAATCGGGAGCCGACGCTGCCTCCTGCTCAACAAAGAGCGATGCGTCGTGGTCATGTTCCGGCTGCTGTTGCGGTATCATACGGAGCTCATGCGACTGATGCGCCACGGACACGGGCACCGAGTGCCTTGGCCGTCGCGTCGATGATGGAAGTTATCGCTGTATCGACATCACTGTCGACCAACGTGCGTTCATCCGACCGAAACGTCATATCGATCCCAACACTCTTCACGCCCTCGCCCATCGATGCATCACGATATACGTCGAACACGCCTACCGAGCGAAGCAATGGAATGTTGAGTTCCCGAACCACATCAAGTATACGACCTGCGGTAATCTCTTCCTTCACCACAAGCGCAAGATCACGTCGCACCGCCGGGAACTGTCCAACCGATGTAAACGTGCGTTGTTGCTGCGGAAGCGCGCGCAGATCGATCACTGCCACAACCGGCGGACGATCAAGGTCGCATCGCTTTGCAAGTGCGGCGTCTACCTCACCGGCAACACCAACCGATACGTCGCCAACACGCAGGTGTACTGCGTTCGGCGAGAACCCTGCGATCGGTGCATCGATCGGATGCACCGTGACCATTGGAAGCACACTCTGCACATCGCCAAGCAGATCGTAGAGATCGATCGCACGTGAGGGGGCGCTCCAGTGATGCTCTGAGCTGCCAGCACAACACAGCGCCAACATCTCGTGCTGATGCACGCCAACTGGCACTGCTGCATCACGACGGAATTGCGAGCCGAGCTCAACAAGCCGCACCGTGGTTTGTCCATGCCGCAGGTTGCGTGATGCAACGCGCAGCAGCGATGGAATCAACGATGTGCGCAGCGTCGAAAATTCTTTGCCGAGTGCATTCTTGAGTGCGACGTGTTCCGATGCGTCCGACGCGAGGTGATCGTCGGGTCCGGTAAGCACGTTCGTAACGCAATCGAAGTATCCACGTGCAACCAGCATCGTGCGCACGCGATCGCGCAATGTGCGGCCATGCTCGCCCCCTGCACGCAGATGGGCTGGAAGTCGATCGCCCGACAGCGACAGATGCGCTGTGGTTGACGACGGGATTGCATTGATACCATAGAGGCGCATCACCTCTTCCGCGAGATCAGCCTGGATCTGAAGATCGGCGCGCCACGTAGGAGGTGTAGCTGTGTTATTCGCGCAGACACATCCAACGGACGTGAGCATAAGATCAATGCGCTCGTCGGATTCGTTGATACCAACAAGTGTGCAAATGCGATCGTGCGCGTAGGCAATCGGCTGTGGCGCAGGAAGTGGCGCGCCAACTTCAACGCGCGTACCCGGCGTGCCACCGGCGAGTTCGCACAGCAGTGCAACGGCACGATCGGCAGCACGGCGAACACCGGCTGGATCCACGCCCCGCTCGAAGCGGTACGACGCATCGGTCGACAACCCATGCGCCTTTGCCGTGCGACGAACAGATGTCGGCGCGAAGTACGCAGATTCAATCACAACGGTTGTTGTGTGCTCATCAACTTCTGAATTCTCGCCGCCCATCACACCCGCGAGTGCTACCGGACGTGTAGCGTCGCAGATCATGAGCATGTCGGGTGTGAGCGTACGATCTTTTCCATCGAGGGTACGGAACGTATTCTCCGAAGCAGCTGCACGACGCACAACGATGGTGCTGCCGTCGAGTTTTGCTGCATCGAACGCATGAAGGGGCTGCCCCAGCTCCATGTTGATATAGTTCGTGATGTCGACAATCACATTCCGCGGACGCAGACCAAGTGCTGTTAGACGATCTTTGAGCCACGACGGACTCTCGACGGGCTTGACGTTGGTGACCACGTGTGCGATGTAGTGCGGACACAGATCTTCTGCTTCGACGCGCACATGAACGGCGGCCGTTGAACCCTGCGACGGCACATCAATCGACGGCATGCGCAGATCGGTTTGTGCAGAGGATTCATGGACACGCTTGTATGCAAGCAGGTCACGTGCGATACCAATGTGGGACGTACAGTCTGCACGATTTGGCGTAATCGCCACATCGTAGATCACGTCATCAAGACCAAGCGCAGTGGCAAGGGGCGTCCCAGGCGTTGCAGATGTGGTAAGCACCCAGATACCATTGTGATCTTCGCCAAGGCCAAGCTCAGCTTGCGAGCAAATCATTCCCTCCGAGGTAACACCACGGAGCGGACGTGATTCGATCACGAAGTCTGCCGTTGGCACGCGTGCACCAACCAATGCAACCGGCACGGTTTGCCCAGCATCCACATTCGGTGCACCGCACACGATGGTACGGGGCGAACCATCACCCACATCGACGGTGCAAACCGACAACTTATCGGCCTTCGGATGTCGCTCCTTCGTCAGGACATGTCCAACGACGAATCCGCGAAGTGTCTCGGCCATATTCTCGACATGCTCAACCTCCAGTCCGAGGTCTGTCAGCACCGTCGACACCCGCTCGGGCGTCCACGCAGCTGGATCGAGATCAACAAATGTTTGAAGCCAACGATGAGAGAGTTTCATGCCAAGACAAACTATGAACGAGAACGAGCAAAGATACGCCAGCCATAAGAGTTACGCGTGTCGCCAGCAGCATCAACAACACTGCATCCACGAAATTCTTTTCACATCCGTCCATACCACCGATCGGATTTTTCCGTACATTCGTATTCCCTATCGCGGGGTGGAGCAATTGGTAGCTCGTCGGGCTCATAACCCGAAGGTTGTAGGTTCAAGTCCTGCCCCCGCTACAAACAAAGCCCTTGTATCACTCGATGCAAGGGCTTTTGGCATTATAGGGGGCCCGCATTCCATAACGAGGCAACACATTCCCCAACCACGCGAACAGGGGCGCCCACATACCATGGCACATAGGACAGGCGCCCACATAGGGGCGCCCCTATCACAACGTTCGTACGGGCGACCCTATGTGGTCGCCCGATTATCCGCCCGATTATCGCCCGATTATCCGCCCGATTATCTGCCCCATTATCCGCCCGATTATCCGCCCGATTATCGCCCGATTATCTGCCCCATTATCCGCCCGATTATCTGCCCCATTATCCGCCCGATTATCTGCCCCATTATCGCCCGATTATCGCCCCATTATCCGCCCCAATTCGACCGCATTCCATAACGGGGCAACACATTCCCCAACCACGCGAACAGGGGCGCCCACATAGGGGCGCCCCTACCACAACTTCACATTCACAATGCGCGGTGACACGTGTGGCGCATCCGTTCAGTATCCCTGCTGGTACTATCCATTACAGCGGCAGCGCAAACGCGTCCGATACGCCTGTGAACAACACCGACAAAAATCATTGGTTGAACCACACACAAGTATGTAGGATTATGTATGATATTGAGACGCTGAGGCATTGAGATAATGATACATCGACGGTAGAGAGTTTTAGATTGGATTCTATGAAAACAACAACGCGTACTGTTGCATGCAGACGAGCACTCTTGTCCTACGTCTTGCTGATTCTCACGCTATTCTCATTCGGCGCTCTGCAAGCGCAGACCCTGCCTGTGGTAGGAAGGGTGCTGTGGAGGGCTAACATTGACCATTCTGTTACAGTGCCGTCTGGTGCGATTGCGTATGCTCCATCTGCTGACCTTGTCTTCTCAGGCGCATATAATGGGTACTTTTTCGCCGTACAGGGCTCTTCGGGGTTGGTTCTAGACACCATCTGGACCAATAACTGGAGGCTAACTCCCAACGGGAAGGCACTCAGCGTCGTTACCGATCTATCCTGCTCGCGCGATGGCCGCGTGATCGCCGTCACCGTTCGAAATGACGACGTAAGCAAGGTTGTGGTACTCGAGTACCCTTCCAAACGTATCCTGCTGGACAACCTGTACATCAGCAGGCTGAGTAACGAGTACATCTCCTATCGCATTACTGTATCACCCTCTGGACGCTACGTTACCGTGCCGGACACCGGTACAAGTCATGTGTCGTTCAATGGCATGCGTCTCTTCGACCTTGAAGCGGGTACCTCGTGTATCATCTCGAATGGCGCGGCAGTGTTCGGCAAGGTGGACTTTGATGATGCAGAGCGATACATGGTGTTCACTACTGTGGGAAGGGTTGGTTCAGATCCGCAGCGCTATCGCAACTGCATATCACTCGCTGATCTATCAACATTCCCCCCAACTGTACGAGATCTCAACGACTACGGCCGTGGCAGTATCTCGGCCGACGGACGATACATCATGGTCTCCGGCGCAGGTATCGGCATGGATCCCAACACTTCGGATCCCATCACCCTACCCCGCGCAAGCGTCTACGAGCGAGCAACAGACTCGCTGATATGGAGAGTTAACGGGAAGTATGGCAGTGGTGAGATCGACTTCGTTCAGCACCAGTGGTCAAAGGACGCACGGCGGCTATTCATCATGCTACGGTCGACGAGGGTTCCCGAGGACTGGGTCCGCCGCGGTGTGTTCTATAGGGTGGGTGACTCGCTTCCCTACGCTCGTCCCTGCGACTCGTGCTACTTCAACGGAAGTTATACTGCCACCGACTATGGCACCATAGGTAATGCCGACCTCGACATCACGCTTGTAAATGCGTTCGCGTTGGGCGGCCTAGTGTCAATCTCGATGACACCCACGACCTCTGTCACGGACATCGGCACAACCGATACATCCATCGTCTACCCCAACCCATCCACCGGCGAGGTACGCATTCGTTGCAGTTCGCCCACACCACCTGAGCGGTGGGGTTTGACATCTATCAATGGCCAGGCAATCGCCAGTGGCGCGCTCACTCCAAACGAAGCACATCCCATCGACGGATCATACATGGTTCGCATCGGCACTGACGTGCCAAAGGGAACCTACTTGCTCACTCTCTATGGCGAGCAAGGCACTGTGGTATGCACGCAGAACGTGGTGCGGCAATGAGAGCGCTCATCGTTGGAGTATCCCTGCTGGTACTATCCATTACAGCGGCAGCGCAACCGCGTCCGATACGCCTACCAAATCTATGCTGGGTTCCAGGCACAGCTGCCTACACACAGACGCTCGAAGGCGTTACCGCATTCAATGAAGATGACTTTCAGCTCGGTTGGAATTGGGTGGCACCATTTGATAAAGTGGGCCAACGGCACCGCACGATACAGTACGAAACCTACGTGGACGTTCAGCGGCGGTGGCCTACCGCACCCACGGTGGCCAGCCGTTTCATTACATTGTGCTGTCCTACGACGAGCGTGGGCGTGTCGAAGCACAGCTGCGACTGACAGAGAATCTCGGATTCGATGCGGTGTACTATCGCTATAATGCGCTCAACAAACTCACATCGGTGCATGTTGTTGATGCAACCGGACAGCATGCAACGTTCTATGGGTATGATAGTGAAGGACGCGTCAGCAGGATGTGGGCAGAACGTAGAAACGGTGGCGGATTTGGACTCGGCACGAGTATGACACCACAGCGACCAACATTGATCGAACTCGACCGGCAGTCATTGCCGCATGCCGTGTACGGCTACGATGCCGCCGATGCAGTCACCTCGGTCGAATACCCGCGACTTGGTGTGACGACCACCATCGATGTGAATGCACGTGGCGCTCAGCTGCGCACACGCACACAGAAGTTCACCCAACTGGCCCCGGTGATCTTCGAGCAGCGCCTCGCCTATGATGATCTCGATCAGATCACCGCTGCGTGGTCGACAGCCAACGGCATGGCGGATGTCGAGGACTATCATTACGATGTTCTTGGACGTCTCATTTCTGTACAAGGAACAGACGCCGCTTTGATGAACCCCAGAAGTGAATCATACGGATATGATCTTGCAGGTAACAGACGCAATGCGCTCAACAACATCAATGGCATCGCTCAAACCTACACCCACGCCCCTACGACGAATCGTCTAACACGCTTTATCCAGAGCGAGGCAGGCAATCCGTTGTACCGCGATCACACGCTTGCCTACCAGAGCGACGGCGCACTTGCCACGCGCACGCGCAGTGATGCCCAGGGTGCGCAGATGGTGCAGCGCAACGAATCGTTTGCCTACGATGCATTTGGTCTGATCGAGCGCTACCGCGTGCAGCGCGATGTAGGGGGCATGCAAGGCGTATGCGCCCCTGACGCATCGTCTCAGCCCATCAGCGAATGGCGCTACCGGTTTGGTCCGCTGCAGGAGCGTGAGCAGAAGCGGCAGTATCTCAGTGATGTGCCTGCGGGCGGACTGGCATGGACCTACACGCTGCTTGGTGCCGATGCCAAACAGCTGGCAAGCTACAACGGCATCCAGGGCGCATTCTGCGGTCAACCCCCTACCACTGTCTGGCTCTGGCCTGTCGAGTACAACTCGTACGGGCCAGCCCACACGCGCGTGATCATGCGTCCGGGCGGCACCCCTGAGTATGTCCTGCACGACCACCTCGGCTCTGCACGCATCACGCTCGACAACGCAGCGCGCGTGATCGAATCACAATCCTACACCGCCTACGGCGACCACCGCACACACGACGGCGAAGCATCCCGCACCTCCTACATCGGACGTGAGACGGATAAGGAATCGGACCTCGGGTTTAATGGTGTAAGACTCTACGACCCCACCTACGGCCGATTCCTGAGTGTGGACCCGTTGTGGGGGAAGTACTTGCCGCTGCAGTCGTATCAGTATTGCCGAAACAACCCGATTATGCGCACTGATCGATCGGGCATGGCAGACTTCTTCGATGAGAACGGGAAACTTTTTGGCAACAATGGCATTGACGATGGATTGAAGTTCATTGGAAACGCTTCGGTGTATAAGAGCTATCAAAAGGAAGGCTATTCGTTTGATGACATGACACAACTCGGCGGTGTGTATCAGCTTCCAACGTCTGACCAACTCACTGAAATCATGGCTGCAATTGTTACTCCAGCAATTAACCCCATCGGCGATGCATCAAGGCGCGAGTATGGTGGCATTCTGGGGGCCAATGGGAGTTTCTATGACGCACCTCCGGGGCCCGTCGCAACGGGTACTTCGCAAGGTCCCGAAATCAACCTCAGTCCAGCCTTTGATAAGGCCGCCGCGGCGGGCACTGAGCCGTTCATCGTAGCACACTCCCACGTGAACTTTAAAACACAGAGTGAAGGTGCAACAATGGAAGGGACGTGGGCTCCCAGCCCGGACGATCGGAAGATGCTCAGCAGTATGCAGTATGGATACGGCTTAGTGGTGCTGCCTCACAGCAGTAACAAAAGCTTCTCGATGGTCACCCTCTTTCGAAGTGCCAAGAAAAATGCTGACGGACAGGTAACAGATGTGAGTGTAAGTGCCGGTACCTTGCAGAAGATCGTCGGGGGAACGAACAAATGAAGCTCATCTGTGTCGCGATATTGGTGTGCTTGGCCGCTTACCATGATTGTCATGCAACGGCAAATACGAGAGACAGCATCTTTGTGTTGTATCGTTCGCTTGACACCTCCTTTCGACATGCATTCGTTGATGCGAGCGAGCTCCCGGCGATCCTTCGGAATCTCCCCAAGGGTAGATACCCGGAACTCCAAATCGTTATGAACGAGACTGTGGCGGCACATCACGTGGTGAGTGGGATTGGGTTTATCCGTGATACGATTGAGCTGAGTCTCACAAACGCAACGCAGGGGCTAGTCGATAGCGTGCTAGCGTCAATCCATGCCCCGAATATGTATGCATTAAGAGTCAGTTACAGGCGTAGTGCTGCACGTGTGCCTGCACATCTATCGAGATTCCCCGCACTCATGTTTTTAGCACTTAGAGCCATCGACGGATTATTCCCATGCATCAGTGCCGATTCCGTACCGAACCTTAAGATCATCTATGTGTATGGTCCACTGCGCCGAATTGAATGCGAATGTACTCCCGGACGTCGTGTTGCCATTGGCCGCTTTTCCGAAGCCGCGGCAGACTTCGATGATGATAGGCTCTTTGTGATAACTGGAATCTATTCCGATGATGCATGCGTGTTCGACACGTTTCGGACCTACGATGCCGAGAAGTTCCGAGATACGATCCCTCAGATCGGACAGCGCAGCTTTGCTGTTGTGGCGCAGGGGCGTGCACGTGCTGCTGTCGCTACCGGCGTGCTGGAGCGGTTTCTTGCTACTGTCGTAGCTCGAGTACGCAGTGGCGAGCAGGATCTTGAGATCAGGCATCCTACCGACAGAGAGGCATTCATTGCGCGCGCACTTGATCCACGTGGCACGTGCACGATTGAAGTTCACTCCGACAAGGTGATGTTATACGAACGCTTCATCTACACAGGCCCCTTAGTCCCACTGATGAACAACCTCCTCAATGAAGGGTGCTTCTAATCAACCACCTACTTCTGTCTGGCTCTGGCCTGTCGAGTACAACTCGTACGGATCAGCCCACACGCGCGTGATCGAATCACAATCCTACACCGCCTACGGCGATCACCGCACACACGACGGCGAAGCAGCACGCACCTCCTACATCGGACGTGAGACGGACAAAGAATCGGACCTCGGGTTTAATGGGGTAAGACTCTACGACCCCACCTACGGCCGCTTCCTGAGCGTTGACCCGTTGTGGGGGAAGTACCTGCCGCTGCAGTCGTATCAGTATTGCCGAAACAACCCGATTATGCGCACTGATCGATCGGGCATGGCAGACTTCTTCGATGAGAACGGGAAACTTTTTGGCAACAATGGCATTGACGATGGATTGAAGTTCATTGGAAACGCTTCGGTGTATAAGAGCTATCAAAAGGAAGGCTATTCGTTTGATGACATGACACAACTCGGCGGTGTGTATCAGCTTCCAACGTCTGACCAACTCACTGAAATCATGGCTGCAATTGTTACTCCAGCAATTAACCCCATCGGCGATGCATCAAGGCGCGAGTATGGTGGCATTCTGGGGGCCAATGGGAGTTTCTATGACGCACCTCCGGGGCCCGTCGCAACGGGTACTTCGCAAGGTCCCGAAATCAACCTCAGTCCAGCCTTTGATAAGGCCGCCGCGGCGGGCACTGAGCCGTTCATCGTAGCACACTCCCACGTGAACTTTAAAACACAGAGTGAAGGTGCAACAATGGAAGGGACGTGGGCTCCCAGCCCGGACGATCGGAAGATGCTCAGCAGTATGCAGTATGGATACGGCTTAGTGGTGCTGCCTCTACGCCGCGAACCCAAGTACTCCCAGATTACCCTGTTCCGAAGTGCCAAGAAAAATGCTGACGGACAGGTAACAGATGTAAGTGTAAGTGCCGGTACCTTGCAGAAGATCGTCGGGGGCACGAACAAATGAAGCCCATCTGTGTCGCGATATTGGTGTGCTTGGCCGCTCATCATGATTGTCATGCAACGGCAAATACGATAGACAGCATCTTTGTGCTTTTTAGTTCGCTTGACACCTCCTTTCGACATGCGTTCGTTGATGCGAGCGAGCTTCCCACGATCCTTCGGAATCTCCCTAGGGGTAGATCAGAGAGCCTCGACCCTTTGTCACTTAGTATCGTTATGAACGAGACTGTGGCGGCACATCACGTGGTGAGCGGGATTGGGTTTATCGGTGGTACGATCGACTTGAGTCTCAATAACGCAACGCCGGAGCTTGTCGATAGCGTGCTAGCGTCAATCCATGCCCCGAACATGTTTGGCCTAGGTGTCACCTACAGGCATGGCTCTGCCGGTGTGCCTGCACACCTATCGAGATTCCCTGAACTCAGTGGTTTAGCACTTGAAGCCATCGACGGATCATTCCCATGCATCAGTGCCGATTCCGTGCCGAATCTTAAGATCATCTATGTGTATGGTCCACTGCGCCGAATTGAATGCGAATGTACTCCCGGACGTCGTGTTGCCATTGGCCGCTTTTCCGAAGCCGCGGCAGACTTCGATGATGATAGGCTCTTTGTGATAACTGGAATCTATTCCGATGATGCATGCGTGTTCGACACGTTTCGGACCTACGATGCCGAGAAGTTCCGAGATACGATCCCTCAGATCGGACAGCGCAGCTTTGCTGTTGTGGCGCAGGGGCGTGCACGTGCTGCTGTCGCTACCGGCGTGCTGGAGCGGTTTCTTGCTACTGTCGTAGCTCGAGTACGCAGTGGCGAGCAGGATCTTGAGATCAGGCATCCTACCGACAGAGAGGCATTCATTGCGCGCGCACTTGATCCACGTGGCACGTGCACGATTGAAGTTCACTCCGACAAGGTGATATTGTACGAACGCTTCATCTACACAGGCCCCTTAGTCCCACTGATGAATAACCTCCTCAATGAAGGGTGCTTCTAATCAACCCCCTACCACTGTCTGGCTCTGGCCTGTCGAGTACAACTCGTACGGGCCAGCCCACACGCGCGTAATCATGCGTCCGGGCGGCACACCTGAGTATGTCCTGCACGACCACCTCGGTTCGGCACGTATCACGCTCGACAACGCAGCGCGCGTGATCGAATCACAGTCCTACACCGCCTACGGCGATCACCGCACACACGACGGCGAAGCAGCACGCACCTCCTACATCGGACGTGAGACGGATAAAGAATCGGACCTCGGGTTTTATGGCGTTCGGATGTACGACCCCACCTACGGCCGCTTCCTGAGCGTTGACCCGTTGTGGTCGAAGTACCTGCCGCTGCAGTCGTATCAGTATGCGGGGAATAATCCGGTGATGATGTTGGATAGAAGCGGTAAGGACTATGATCTTGTTATCGATGAAAAGGCAGGAACTGCGACTGTAAAGGCAACCTTTTTCGTAGATGCCAAATCCGAGAAAGCGGCCAAGGAGGCGGCGGGCGAGTTAAATGCGTTGGAGCCTCAAAAATTAGTCCTCAATGGTGTAACGTATTCTGTGGTCTTCGAAATAGCAGTCAAACTGGCTGATGGTGACCCCATGGACGCATTCAGTGCTGCGAGGTACGGAACTTCCAACGAATTGGGTGAAGTAGTCGAAGAAGGACAGCATGCGGTGAACAGTATTGGTACTATTCCACGTGACAGCGATGCGATTGGACGAGATGCTGCAGCAGAGCTGAAAGCAGGAGCCAATATCTGGGTGAGGGCGCAGTACGCATCTGACGTACGGGTGTTAAAGCATGAAATGCTCCACGCCCTCGGAGCAGATCATCAAGACAGAGGAGTCATGACTGAATCAGTGCACGACACGTTCTTCAATAGACATGTCAATGAAAATGTGATCGAACAGATGATCACGAAGCCGATCAGGGAAGATCAGCAGCGTAAGGTGATCAAGCCATGAAGATCCAGTTCATACGAGTCATCGAAGTGTTCGCAGTCGTGCTTGCGGCAGCTACTGTCTGCATTGCCCAGCAAGGTCCATATCAAACAAGCGATCCGTACTTCGGTATTGTCGAGGTCGCAATTGATAGCAACGGATTTACGGGACATGGTGATTCAGCGCTGCTGGTTGTTGACGTGTATGATGCCGCCGCGTGTATGATGGTCTATTACGGCCAACGTTACACGACGGATGCAACCACAGGTGTGATTCCTAAGGACAGCGCGTTGATTCGTTACAAGAAGCAATTGAAAAGAGCTGTGCCATCGGGACTGTACACTATAGCGTTTGACAGACCGCGCTCACCGCAATGCTACAACTGGATTCGCTGCTCGCAAGTGCCGTTGATTCCAGGCTCCGTTGTAACGATGCGCGTTTACGTCAGGAACACTGCTCTCAAAATTGATAATTTCCCAAAGTCCGACTACATCGAAACGAAGCTGAATTCGCTGCGTGTCGTTCCTGGCTATGCAAATGATCAAACGAAGGACCAGACAACGTCGACACTTGTTCTGCGTGTCCGTGACTCTCTTCAGGTGCCGTATCCGTTCGGAGCAGTGCTCGAGTTGGTGCGCGGCTGGGGCGCAAGATTCAAGACAGACGTATATATGCTCGATGACACCGTGACGACGCTCACGCTAGATACAGGTGAGGTTGAAATGACCATTGATTCACGGTTTCGCCGTGACGCTGGGCTGGAGTCTCGCAGTGGCCCTATGCGAGAGCTCCCGCAGCTCATCAATCTGCGGTCAGGAGATACCGTCATTCTTGATGTGACACTTGGCGGAGCGCACACCATTGATTCATCCGCATTGTTTGGTGGCTCTCAGAGAGTCCAGCACTTCCACGGTTCTACCTCCGTCAGGCACGAAGAAGTAGCAGGCATGTCATCCCGTGACTCAGGAGTGCTTGCCCTTGAGGTGGTCGACGCTGCTACGCAGCGCCCCATTCCGAAGGCCTATGCTAGCGTTTATCAGTGGCAGTGGCACTATCAACGTCACTGGATCGTTGACAACGGAGCATCGTCTTTTGCCGCACGTACTGGTTTATATAATGTGTCATGTGATCCCACAGGACCTGATCGATGCTGGGAAGTTTCACGCCACGACGTGCTGGTGCTCCCGGGTCAGCGAACGATTGTCCGATTTGAAATGAACATGAAACAAAGCAGTCCTTGAGTCCTCAACGGTGATTTGTCAATGCGCTCACTCAATCATGTTGCGGTATCATGCAAGGCGGAATCTGACCTCGGCCACATTGCCTGTCCCGAAGCTTTACGAGGGAGAGTTCGGATGTACGACCCCACCTACGGCCGCTTCCTGAGTGTTGACCCGTTGTGGGGGAAGTACCTGCCGCTGCCGCGTGTAGAAGTTGACCTTATGACAGCGGTAACCAATCTTGAGCTGGGAAACTTAGTCGATGCAAGAAAACATGCAATTGCTGCCCGCGCGGAATACAAACCTGGGACTACCAACTGGTTGACCTGCACGGATGTTGCAATTCGTAGTCACATGCTAAGCGGAAACATTAAGGAGGCTCTGGAGCTTATCGCAGAACTTCGGCATTACCCAAAACTGTATGCAAACGAGATTGAACTCGATGCATGGCTTGGTATGATAGAGGCGTTTTGTAAGTCTTACTAACAATTGCACTCAACCAACAGAGCGCCGAGACGAGGGCGTCCAATTGAGCGGTATCAACGCTTCAAAACGCAACTCAGGAACACCTCCACCACACGACAGGCCTACATCTCTCTAAGCGTTTGGCAGCTTATTGACGCCAGGGCTCAACTAGATGAAGAATTGTTCGAGCAGACAATTCTCAACATGCTACGCTATTTGCGACGTTGAAAAGTACTGCATAAGCAACACAGGCTCGGGGTGTTTGTGGAGTTCATTTATAGGCATCGAGACAGTAAGCCGACCGTCAACGAGTTGCAACAATTCAAGCAAGACCTGAAGGCGCTAGGTACCGTCTATTCCAGTGGAGAGAACATCTCCTATGAAATCCTGGGAAAGGTCCTCACGGAACAATAGTACCGTATGTAACCTCATCCACTTACTTGTGAAGTTTCTTAAAGAGAGATCATGCCTGTCCCCAGACGCTATCCATGGCTTCGCTAATCGTCTGTTCAGTAATGGCGATATACTTTTTCATGGTTTTAAAGCTGCGATGTCCTGTCATTCTCATTACCACTTCGGGGCGCATTCCGCGCTCTAGCGAGATGGTAACAAAGGTGCGACGTGCTACATGTGAGGATAGAAACTGCCACTTAGGGCCGCGATTTTCGACTCTCTTTGCTCCTTGGTAGCGAACAATACGCTCTGGCTCACAAATGTTCGCCAGGCGCCCGAGTTCCTTGAGATAGTCATTCATACGCTGCGAACTAATCTTTGGCATTTTACCCTCGATGCTGTACTTCTTCAGAATGCCTAAGGCATTGGGGACGAGGTGAACTCGTAGTTCGGATTTGGTCTTACCCATTCGTAGATGCCAAGTGTCACCGTGCACGTCATCCATGTTCAGATTCTGAACATCGCCAAAACGTGCACCTGTGTAGCATGCGAATAGGAACAGGTCGCGGATGCGATCCAGACGTGGGTAGTTGCTGAGGTCAACTTGCCTGATCTTCTCAAGTTCTGCCGAGGTCAGCGCTATTACTTCGACATCCTCTTCGTCGACCTTAAACCTGCGATAGTCTTTGCCTATAGGCGCGCCACGATCTTCCGCCCAAGTAAGAAAGGTTTTCAATGTGCTCACATATTTACCGATTGAGTTATTCGTGAGGCCTCGCTTCTTGATTAAAAACTTCTTGAACGCATCATAGAATTCATGGTTGATCTCGTCGAAAGTTAGCCTGCAACCACCCCTTTCAAACTCTTTTAGAATGGTTTGTAAGGTCCGGTATTTGGCAATTGTTCTCTCACCACGGTCAGTTTCCTTGACGTCAATAAAGGCAGCATATACAGACCAAAACGTCATTTCGTCTATGGCTGGCTTTTCAGGGGCATCATTCCCCTTTCTGGAAAAGTCATTTCTTAATCGCTCGAGGGCTGCAGTATCGACCACTTCGAGAGACGCTACTTCCTGATCGAAGCGCGCTTGTAGGCTTCGAAGCCTTGAGTTGATCTGAGCGTAGTTTGCCTCAGTCCTACGCACCTGTTGTCTGAAACCGTCCCAGTCGGCTGGCTTGACTGCCAGACCGGTACCGGCAAAAATCCGATGTCCATGAACGTGACCACTGAAGGTGAGCGTGACCCTCCCATCTTTGCGAGGTCGGCCCTTACGGAGAATAAATCGGCCCATGTGTAGCCCTTTGAAGAGTTTTGGCTTACGGTTTGGCTTACGGTTTTCGAGTTGATCTCTGCATATCGCGGCAACCTTCCCGATGCGTAAAGTCAACGTATTCCCTTTGTTTTCATTGTGTTACTAATACTCTGGATATCTCAGGATTTCTCCACATATCATAATGTTCAAGTCCTGCCCCCGCTACAAACAAAGCCCTTGTATCACTCGATGCAAGGGCTTTTGGCATTATAGGGGGCCCGCATTCCATAACGAGGCAACACATTCCCCAACCACGCGAACAGGGGCGCCCACATACCATGGCACATAGGACAGGCGCCCACATAGGGGCGCCCCTATCACAACGTTCGTACGGGCGACCCTATGTGGTCGCCCGATTATCGCCCCATTATCGCCCGATTATCCGCCCGATTATCGCCCCAATTCGACCGCATTCCATAACGGGGCAACACATTCCCCAACCACGCGAACAGGGGCGCCCACATAGGGGCGCCCCTACCACAACTTCACATTCACAATGCGCGGTGACACGTGTGGCGCATCCGTTCAGTATCCCTGCTGGTACTATCCATTACAGCGGCAGCGCAAACGCGTCCGATACGCCTGTGAACAACACCGACAAAAATCATTGGTTGAACCACACACAAGTATGTAGGATTATGTATGATATTGAGACGCTGAGGCATTGAGATAATGATACATCGACGGTAGAGAGTTTTA
>CAYSMF010000005.1:0-19649 GCA_964432155.1 uncultured Melioribacter sp.
GCGATGTTCTCGACAACGTCACGGTTCATCGCGTATCAGCCACAATGTCCACATGGGGATCATCGCAACATTCATGTGAGACATCTATGCCGCAATCTCTTGCCAACGTTCTGGTGCATATCGTCTTCAGCACAAAGTATCGCGCACCTCTGCTCTACCCAGAGGTCCGTCCTGCTCTCTTCGCATATCTCGCAGCTATTGCACGTAATCACGGTTGCGAGTGCTATCGCGCAGGTGGTGTAGCGAACCATGTCCACCTTGCTGTGCGTCTCTCACGCATGATTACGATAGCGGGTCTTGTTCAGGAGTTAAAGTCATCGTCATCGAGATGGCTGAAGACACAATCACCACGACTGTCAAAGTTTAGGTGGCAAGAGGGTTATTCCGTGTTCTCTGTGAGAGCCTCCGGCCTCAACACGCTTGTTCGCTACATCGAAAACCAAGAGGAGCATCATCGGAAGCGCACATTTGAGCGCGAGCACCGCGCTATTCTTGAGAAGGAAGGCATCGAATACGACGAGCGCTATGTGTGGGACTAACGAGGCCTTATCGTTGGATAACAAACGGCGTGGATGTTTCAACGCATCCGCGTGCACGAAGCATGTACGCGCCTGAAGGCAAGTGTTGCGTGCCGATGCGTTCCACTGTAACGCCTTGTTCGACAGTGTGTTGACGGAGCACGTCAACGACCTTGCCCTGTGTATCGACGATCTCGAGTGTACACGTCCCTGCATGTGACGCGATGAGTGTGTACGTGATGCGGTCCCGTGCTGGTGATGGGTGAACAATCAGCGACGACGATGTCGATCGCTCGTAGAAATCATGCACCGATGTTGGAAGCGACGTGTTCATGTCGATTGACTCATCGCCTGCTTGATATGGAAGCCAGTGGAAGTAGCACAGGAACATTTCGTCCGTTGTGGCCTCGCCCCATCGTACGACTTGCGGAGGCGTATTCGGATTCTCGGGATTGTTCGTTGTGTTGTCGTAGGCGGCTGTGTAGTAGATGGTTGATCCGCGTGGAATCTTGATTGGTTTGGTATAGGCATAGCCCCCTTGCCAATGAAAATCCCATGCACGGATGCGAATCAACTGAATCGTGTCAGCATCTGGTGTTACAGCGTAGGCGCGTGCCGACTTCCCGAGCAGGTGCATGTGGGGCGCGATGCCAATCAGACTCACATCAACGGGAACGCGGAACGAGCCAGTGAATTCGCGAAGGGTATTCGCGGGAATCACAAACGTGGTACCGCTAGGAAGCTGTCGAGGAGATATTGATGTTTCGTTGATTTGTCGAACATCGGATGAGCGCTGAAAGAAGATGTTCACCGACGACTGATCGAACTGTTCAAATGGTGAGGGGGCGTAGTGCACCTGAATCACCAAGTCGGATCCTTTATGGAGTCGTGCGCCCATCATCGGAGGATAGAAGCGCTGTTGTGCGCCTGGAACCCACCCAAGCAAAGACGTTACCGACGTGAAGCCAGGATCACCGAATCCTGCATACCCTGGGAGTGGATCTTCGGCGTCACGACGTCGTGCCGTTCCAGTGGTGTCGACGAAGTAGAGTACGTGGTGGACCACGCTTGCGTTATCGGGACGGAACTCGATTGCAGCAATGTCGCGATCCTGTGTGAGTCCGGTAGGCAGAACGAAGTAGCGATACACATCCTTGTTGTTGCCTTCAACGCGCCATTTCGTGTCAATGCGAAGCACAAGGTCGGGTGTACCAAGTTGTGATCCTGTAGGAAACGTTGGTGGTGCAGGTGCTTGCGAGAGGTCGCCAGGGGGCGCTCCTTGATCAATCCATGCAATGAGTGTTGTGTACTCGCTCTCGGTGAGTGAGCGTACGCCGAGGAAGGAACCGTAGCCGTGCTCTGGCGGCCATGGCGGCATGTGTCGATCTTCAACTTCATGCTTGATTGACAGAGCCACGTCGCGCACTTCTTGGTACGATGTCAGTGGCATTGGAGCAATCTCGCCCTCGCGGTGACAAGGTGTGCATTTGCTGTAGACGATCTTGGCAACGTCGCGCGACCATGTGTAGTCCTGCTCGGATGCAGCCGATGAAGTCGGCGCCAGAGCACAAAGGACGAGGAGCAGTAGAGCGTACATCATAGACACCAACATGCGGAAAAAACCATTAGTAGGTTTGCAACACTGCTTCGTTTAATCCGTACCAGCCCCACCTATGGTCAACCTTCGCTTCGTACTCGCGTTCCTTGTATGCGCTTCCATGCATCTGTCCGCACAGGACATTCGACGTCCGCTCACAGGTGTGGTGATTGATAGTGCGACAGGGGAGCCGATCAATGGTGCGTCGGTACGTGCAGAGGGGAGCACAACAGGTGCCTACACGCGCGGTGGTGGACGGTTCCGTTTGCCACTGCCGTCGTCCACAACTCGACTTCGTGTGCGAAGCGTTGGGTATCGCGAAGTGGTTGTTCCGATCGACACGAGCGAAGCCGGCATGCGTATCCTGTTGCCGTCGTCGGGTTTGACGCTTACCGGTGTGAAGGTCGTGGGCGACATTACACCAGAGGAAATCATTCGTCGTGCTATCGAGCGGAAAGACGAGAATGCTCGGCGTATCACAACGATTGAGAGCACCACGTACTCGAAACTCAAAGCCGAAATCGATGTCGATGGCACACGTCGCAGGGAAACAGGGTTGCCTGAAGAGGGTCTGATCACAGAGACCTTCTCCAAGATCTACGATCAACGCCAGCCCGAGCGCAAGAAACACATCCGCATCCTCCAGCGTCGGCAAACAGCAAACATCGCTGCGCAAAACAATCTCGCCGTGTTTGATAGCTTCTTTGACTTCATGCAAGATGAAGTGCGCATCCTCTCGACGCGGCTTGTAACGCCCCTTGGCGAAGATGCGCTTGATGAATACACATATCGTCTACTCGGCAAGCGCGCACTTGGTGATCAGATGGTGTACGAGTTAGCCTTTGAGCCGCGATCGCGCGTGTTTCCAGGATTCGAGGGAACACTCACCATCGTTGAAGGCACCTACCATGTGATCGCAGCGAAGTTCGCCCCATCACAGGAGACCGCGTTCCCGTTCATTAAGGACCTACAGTTTGAGCAGAACTACGATCGCATTAACGACAGTGTGTGGGCACCGACCTATCAGCAGGTGCGAGGTCGTGCGCGTGTTGTGGTGCTGATGGGAATTGCCGAAATCAACCTCGACGTAAGCGCGCAGACAAACGTCACAGACGTGCGCGTGAATCTGCCAATACCAGACTCCCTGCTGAATCCGCCTGACTCAACCGAGAGTACTGCAACGACCACGCGCGTGGGCGGTGCACGCGTGCGCATGCGAAGCGGTTCATCAACGGTAACCGTTGATGAAGAGGCAGATAGCGCACGATCGGAGTATTGGGATCAGTACGCGTTTGCAGAAGCCAGTGAGTCGGAGCGCAAGATCTATGCGCAACAGGATAGCATCAAGAAGGCTGGACGTGATGATGAAGAGCCATCGCCACTCGGCATAAGCTCTGCCGGATTGTTTTCTGTGAACCTTGGTGGTGTAGGTGTAGGAGTCTCGCCATTTGTTGACCGCTCGACCTTTACGCGCTTCGTGTATGGTGGAACGCTTGCTGTAACTCTGCCACGAACGCGTGTTGAAGCAACGGCAGGATTTGGAAGCGCGAGCACTCGCGTTGGACGTGTTGGCGTTGATGTTGATCTCTACCGTGAAGGTCGCACACGCATCGACATTACCGGCGCTGTTGAATCATCGATCGCGGCGATTCAGCAATACCAAGTGCTTGTTCGTGCGCTGGACTTTCTCAACCCTGGGTATCTAATCTATCCTGACTACTACGACTTCTACCGTGTTGATGGTTGGTCCATCGGCATGCGTGCACGTGTGCAGAGTGTAATGCTCGAAGCAAGTGCTTCGACGCAGCATCACATCAATATGCCGTTGCTCGAACAGCCGTCGCGTGGATCCGTGACGATTGAACCAGGTACGTTTCAGATGGTCAAACTCGGCGTTGGAGTATTTGAGCAATCAGGCGGTGGGTTCTTTGGTGGCTCCACGCAACCATTGCGTGGTCGCGTCGATGCCTTCGTCGGACGTGAACAGATTTCTGGACGTGAGTTTTGGGGACTGCGTGGCAATCTTGATCTCACGTTGCCGACCTTCCGGACGGGGTATGTGCCGATGGAACTTCGCGTGAATGTTCAGGGCGGTCTGCAGGCAACAACAACGCCTATCCAGCAGCGGTTTGTGATGATGCGCCGCTTCCCCGTGCTGGGGTCAGCCACGAACATGATGACGGTGCCCATCAATGCCTTTGCGGGCACGGAGTTCGCTTCTGCCATTGCTGAGCACAACTTTTCGGACCTCTGGTGGAGGGCAATCGGACTCCCGACCTTCTCGAGTGGACGTGGGGTGGACCTCATCGGACGTGTTGCTGCGCTCAACACAACGCAGCGCGCCGCGCCTGTAGTTGCCGGCTCGGTGTTTGATTCTACGCCCGGCGTTTACATGGAAGCAGGCTTCGGTGTGGCCCGTATTCCATCGTTTGTGAGCGATCTGTTGATGTTGCGATTTGATGCCATGTGGCCCGTCGGACCACAGGCTGTGCGAGGATCCTTTGGCTGGTCGATCTCCGTGAGCGGTCCGTTGCTCTGATCCGCCGTATCTTTGCTCCATGTTTGAACCACAGAAGACACGAAGTACAGAACTCCGCGAGCGCGTGGACCAATTGCGGAGGTTCCTTTGACATCGATCGTAAGCGCGACGAAATAGCCGAACGCGAGATGCTCTCGCAGGCGCCCGACTTTTGGGACGATGCTCAGAAGGCACAGAAGATGATGCAGGAGGCAGCAACACTCAAGGAGTGGGTTGCTGCATGGGAAGCTGCTGTGCAATCCGTTGGTGATGTAGAAGCACTGATCGAACTCGCCGAGGAAGCCTCGGATGAATCGATGGAGTCGGACATCATCTCCGAACTTGATCGGTCGCAAAAGGCCGTCGATGATCTCGAGCTCAAGAAGATCCTCTCAGGTCCAGACGATAACCGCAATGCCATCCTCACGATCAACGCTGGGGCAGGGGGCACGGAAGCGCAGGATTGGGCCGAGATGCTCATGCGGATGTACACGCGATGGGCAGAGGCACACAACTACCAAGTATTTCTCGCCGACGAGCAACCGGGCGAAGCTGCCGGTATCAAGAGCTGTACGCTCGAGATCCGCGGTCCGTACGCCTATGGCTACTTGAAGGCAGAGAACGGTGTGCACCGTCTGGTCCGCATTAGTCCATACGATTCCAACGCACGACGTCACACATCGTTCTCATCGGTGTTTGTGTATCCCGAAGTCGAGGACGATGTCGAAATCGAAGTCAATCCTGCAGACGTCGAGATGGATACCTTCCGTTCGGGCGGTAAGGGTGGACAGAACGTCAACAAGGTTGAAACTGCTGTGCGTCTGCGTCACATCCCTTCCGGTATCGTCGTGAGCTGTCAGCAAGAGCGTTCGCAGTTTCAGAACCGCGAGCGCGCGATGAAGATGCTCAAGTCGCAGCTCTATCAGAAGCGCCGCGAGGAAGAAGAAGCAGCCAAGGCAGCCATTGAGGGCACGAAGAAGAAGATTGAATGGGGCTCGCAGATTCGCAGTTATGTGTTCCAGCCGTACACGATGGTGAATGACCACCGTACGGAAACCAAGATCACCGACGTCCAGTCTGTGATGGATGGTGATATCGACGAACTCATCAAGGCGTACCTGCTGCTCGAAGATCAGCTCTCGAATTCGAATTGATCCGACCACTCCGCACGTTATGATCTACGGCATCGGCACAGACATCACCGACGTACCACGCATTCAGCGTTCGTACGAGGAGTATGGCGACCGATTCTTGAAGCGCGTCTTCACGTCCGACGAGATCGCATACTGCGAGCGGTTTGGTGAAACACGATTCCTGCACTACGCAGCACGCTTCGCAGCAAAGGAAGCATTTAGTAAAGCCATTAAGACAGGGATGCGCGACGGCATGTCGTTCACGTCGGTTGGGATTCAGAATCTTCCCAGCGGCGAGCCAACGATTGTGTTGTCGGACGCTATGCAGCAACGCTGGGGTCACATGCGCATTCACGTTACACTGAGTCATACTACCACGGTAGCAGTTGCTGTTGTGGTGCTCGAGCAACCGTAGGGAACATCCGCATGCTTCCATCGATCTACAATCCATCGCAACCATTCACGCTCGGCATTTTAGGGGGCGGACAGCTCGCGAAGATGACTGCGCAGGAAGCGTATCGCATGGGGATGCGAGTCGCGGTGATTGAGCACGGCGAACACTCACCTGCAGGTGTGATGACGAAGTTGGAGTTTCCAGGTGGTTGGAAGGATGCCGACGAACTCGAGCGGTTCATTGCAGCGTCCGACATCATCACGCTGGAGAATGAATTCATCGATCCAGAGATCCTCGACACAATCGCTGAACGTCGATTGGTGTTTCCTACACCGGCAACGATGCGACTCGTGCAGGATAAGTTCACGCAGAAGACCACGATGTCGGCAGCAGGAATACCAGTTCCCAAGTTCGCTGAGATCTCGACGAAGGCCGATCTGGTCGCAT
Source organism: uncultured Melioribacter sp. (assembly GCA_964432155.1). Taxonomy (GTDB): domain Bacteria; phylum Bacteroidota; class Ignavibacteria; order Kapaibacteriales; family Kapaibacteriaceae; genus UBA10438. The sequence goes on from CAYSMF010000005.1 coordinate 6,608, forward strand.
TCGGTGCCGAGCATGGGTATCCCTTTGTCGCCAAGACGCGCAAGTTTGGATACGACGGTTATGGCAATGCCACGATCCGTCGCGAGACAGAGATCGACATGGTATGGCGTCGCTTCATGGAAGGCGAAGAGCCACGTCCACTCATGGCTGAGTCGTTTGTGACGTTCACAAAGGAGCTCGCTGTAATGGTGGCGCGTAATCGTCGTGGCGAGATTGCTGTGTATCCATGTGTGCAGACCATTCAGCAAGGACACATCTGTGTCACTGTGCTTGCACCTGCACCGATCGAAGAGCACCTGCAGAAGCGCGCGCAGGAAATCGCCGTGCAATGCGTCGAAGCCGTCGACGGCGTCGGTGTGTTCGGTGTTGAGATGTTCCTTACTGTCGACGATCAAATCATCTTCAACGAGATTGCCCCACGTCCGCACAACAGCGGTCATTACACGATCGAAGCATGCTTCACATCACAGTTTGAGAACTGCATTCGTGCCGTTACAAACATGCCACTCGGATCAGCCGACATGCGCGTTCCCGCTGCATGCATGATCAACCTTCTTGGCGAGCGCACAGGCAGTGGCATTCCGGATAGCGTGCTCGAGATGCTGCGCATCGACACCGTAGCATTGCACCTGTATGGCAAGAAGGATGTGCGGATGGGTCGAAAGATGGGACACCTCACAGCGACCGGTGCAACAGTTGATGACGCGTTTGCAGCGGCCAACGCCGCGCTCGATCGCTTCGTGTGGTGATTGTCTACGCGGCGCGTCGACGAGCGATCCACTGACGGAGAGCAGCGATCGGCGACACCTCGTAATTCACCTTGTAGGCCACGAAGATGCCAATGGCACCAATCAGGATGTTGCCCGACCAGATCGCGATCCCGGGCTCGAGAATGTTTCGATCAGCAAGCTTTTCGCCGCCGATTAGTGTGATCCAGTACAGGATGTAGAATCCCAACGAGATCAGAGCGCTCGTGCCGAAGCTACCACCTTTGACGATCATGCCAAGGGGCGCACCAACCAACACGAAGATCACACAGGCGAACGGAATCGCATACTTCTTGTAGATCTCTACGAGGTAGGTGTTCGCCATCACGTGCTCTGATTCACGACGGTAGGCAAGACTCTCGAGATTCGAACGAATGCTTGAAATGCCGAGTAGAGCTTGTTGGATGCGCAGTCGCTCTGTGCTGTCAGCAACTGAATCGATCCGTGCTGGTTGTGCAAGGATTCGCTGTTGAACCGTGAGAAGCGAATCGAACTCACGCTGGACGCGTGCTTCTTCGGTCTGTGCACGATCAACAATCTCCTGCATATCGGCGATGCTCATCTCGCGATCACTGCGTGACGAACCAGACACGTCAGTCGACTGAAAAAAGAGCTGATCTGCAGGGAGCACGATCTGATGTCGATCGAAGGTGATTACGCGGTAGTCGTTCGGTTGCATCGGCATCGACTGATGGATCTCACCCTGAAACAGCTGCACGACGAGTCGTGTCAGCGATGGTGAGAACATCATCCGTCCAGTATCGGCAGACACAATCGTCTTGCGATCGCCACGCGAATCGTCGTAAATCGTCACACCCGTCATCACGCCTGTGGTATCGACCTGGCGCGCTAGGATTGTATAGCCTTCGATATGCGTCGTGAACTGACCCGACTCGACGGCAAAGGTTGGCTTTGCGCGTTGAATGTCGCGCATCATACCGCTCAAACGCAGGTTCGTATCAGGCAATACATTGTCGGTGTACCAAAATGTAAAGCCCCATAACCCCAAGCTCACAACGAATACAGGCATCATCATGCGGAATAAGCCCATGCCTGACGACTTCATCACGGTTGTCTCGTGTGCAGCAGACATTCCACCAAACGCCATCACGGTGCTAAAGAGCACACCGATCGGGATGGCAAGCACAACAATCCATGAAAGATTGAGCAGCAGGAATTCACCAATCGTTGCGAAGTCGAGCCCCTTACTTGCCAGCTGATCTACCCAGCGCATGATGTACTGAATCAGAAACAGGCTCATGATCACCGACGTACCGAAGACGAACGGTGCGATGTGAGCACGGAGGATGTAGCGGACGAGAATCATCGGTTAGGATGTTCGTGCGCGCTCGCACTCGGCAATGAGCGCATCAAAGTGCGCATGCTTCTCTGGTTTCGATTGCTGGAGCATACGGAATGCCTCGATGGCTTTATCGTACGAGCCCTGTTGCATGTAAATGCGTGCAATCGTCTCGGTCATCAGCATTGGACCATTTGGTTCCGGTGGTGGCGCTTGCTCCACAACATCTGCTGTGCGTGGCATGCGTGCACGACGTTCCAAGCGTGCTGCAATCTCTTCGAGCGAAACTGCCTTACGTGGTTCGCGTCGTTGGTCGCGCGATGGCTCCGTTGCACGCGTTGTGCGACGCATCGTGTGGAAGGAGCGAAACGGTGGTGGATCGCTCAGATGCGAAATATCACGACGTCCGCGCGAACGAATGTTCTCAAAGCGGAGTGAGGTGTATTCCAATCCGGGGATGAGGCGGACACTCGCGCTACGAATGATGCGCTCATCGTTTACCAGATGCGCTGTATCGATCATGCGAAGAACGCTTGGCTGCTCGCGGATCGGCTGCTCGGGTGCTGCCGTTACGACAGGCTCAACGACCACAAGTTCGACGACTGTGTCAGCAGGAGCAGCAGCCTCTGGAGCTACATCAGGTGTCTCGACAACGTCGACAACAGTTGCTGGCGTCTCAGGTTGCTCGACGACGGCTGGTACAGACGGCTGGTGATGATGGACGCGTGCTGGCACATACCACGGGAAGCGTTCATGTGCGGCAGTGCGCATAACAGCAGCATCGTGGAGCTTCCCCATTGCATCGTATGCACGAGCAAGCATGAGGTATCCACCAAGGTACTGCGGGTACTCTGTTACGCCAGATGCGCACAGGTGCACGGCCTCGGCGTAGCGATGCTCAGCGAGCAATGCTTCGGCAGTAACTGCAAACGAGGCGGCAACCGGGTTCGACATCGGAATGAAGCCCTTAGCGGCGATCGCCGAAGAGGCGAAGGAGATACAGGAACAGATTGATGAAGTTCAAGTACAGCGACAGCGCGCCAATGATTGCACGCTTCTGGGCGAGACCCTCGCCAGCATACATCACAACTGCCTGTTCCTTGATCTTGTTCATCTCGTAGGCTGTAAGCCCCGTGAAGATCAACACGCCAATCACGCTGATGGCAAAGTCGAGTGGACCGCTGCCGAGGAAGATGTTCACGACCGATGCAATGATCAGTCCGACAAGCCCCATGAACAGGAACGAGCCCATGCCCGTGAGATCGCGCTTGGTGAGGAATCCATAGGCCGCTGCCGCAGCATACATGCCCGCAGCAATCACGAACACCTGGAAGATGCTGCCAAGATCGTAGGCGAGAAAGATCACGCTAAACGACAGACCATTGACGAGCGAATAGGCCAGGAAGGTGCCCGCAGCTGTGCTTGGCTGCATCCGGTCGATGCGCATCGAGAGGAAGAACACCATCGCCAAGGGGGCGAGCATGACGACCCACATCAATGGCGAACCAAAGATTGCCGCCATCAGTGTTTCCGACGAAGACGCGGCGAAGGCCGTTACGCCTGTGACGAGCAAACCGCCAACCATCCAAGCGTAGACACGCTGGACATAGGCGCGGATAACATCAGTGGTGAGCACACCACTAAACGACGTTGGTGCTTGCATGTTCATAAAGGACCCTCCGAGGGAAGTAGTCAGTTAGGTCGTACGATTCACGACAAAGTTAGCAAAGTCGATCAGCGCTGATTTGTAGGCTGAATCGGGCAGAATGACGAGTGACGCGATGGCTTGGTGTTGCAGCTCTGAAGCCTTGGCCTGGGCGCGCTCGATACCCCTGTACTTCTCGACAAATGCCATTACGGCGTTCACGTCCTTGCGATTGCCTCTACGCGACTTCACAATCGAGATCACGTCGCGGGCTTCACTGCGTGGGGCATCCTGTGTTGCATAGAGCAACGGGAGGGTAATCTTGCCCTCGCGGATATCATTGCCGACGGGCTTACCCAAGATGCTCGTACGGCTTGTGTAGTCGAGCACATCGTCACGAATCTGGAAGGCGAGGCCAACCAGTTCGCCGTAGGATGCAAGTGCGGCACGCACTGTTGCATCGTCAGTGGCCGAGATCGCCCCGACTTCGCAGCACGTAGAGATCAGCGATGCGGTCTTGTCGGAGATAATCTTGAAATAGGTTTCTTCATCGATGGTTTTCTGCCGGCTCTTTTGGATCTGGAGCAGTTCGCCTTCGCTCATGCGACGCACGGCCTCGCTGGTGACGCGGAGGTAGTCGAACTCGTTGTTGTGCACGGCGATGAGAAGCCCCTTGGACAGCAGGTAATCACCAACAAGCACGGCGACCTTGTTCTTCCAGACAGCGTTGATTGATGCCATTCCGCGGCGTTCATCCGACTGGTCCACGACGTCGTCGTGCACCAGCGTTGCGGTATGCAGCAGCTCCACCATGGCCGCACCAATGTAGGCACGGTCGGTGATGGCTCCACACGCGCCTGCAGCAAGAAACACCAACGCAGGGCGTACGCGCTTGCCGCGCTGACGGAGGATGTAGCGCACCACGGTGTCCAGCAGCGCCGCACGCGAGCGCATCTGCTCACGCAGGTATCCGTCAAACTTCTCGAGTTCGTTGGTGACGGGCTCGCTGATGGTGCGAATGGACATTACGATTGCCGTTGTGGTGAGGGGTTCGTGAACTTGGCGATCACGACACTGATCTCGTAGAGAATCCACAACGGAATCGCTACCATGAGCTGTGTTACGGGATCAGGAGACGGGGTGATGAGCGCGGCCAGTATCAGGATTACGACAATCGCATGGCGACGATACTTCGTCATCAGTGCAGAGGTCACAAATCCCAACCGTGCTAACACGAACGTGACCATTGGAAGTTCAAAGATCAGTCCAGACGCCAGCAACATGTTGACGATGAAACTGAAATGACTTCCAACGTTGATGAAGTTCTTCACGCCTTCGGCCTGTCCGCCCAGTGTGAAATCGTTGATGTACGACGTCATGCTCGGAATCAGCAGGAAGTAGCCAAATGCGACCCCTGCGATGAAGCAAATCGACGTGAGAATGGTGATACGACCCACCCACCGACGCTCGGTGATGTAGAGGCCAGGCGCAACAAAGCCCCAGATCTGGTACAGCACCCACGGGAAGGCAAGGATCAACCCACAAAGAACGATGACCTTGAAGAACAGAAAGGTCTGTCCGAAGGGCTCGGTGTTGATCAGCGTCAAGCCACCGGCTGGTTTGAGGAGGACGTACTCAATTACCTCATTGCTGAAGTAACCAACAACGCAGCAGGCAATCACCACGCCAACGGCGGCACGAAACAGCCGGACACGAAGCTCTCCCAAATGCTCGAGAAAGCCCATTTCCTGCTGTTCAGCGTTCGTTGAATCTGTCGGTGACGACATGCGGGTCGGTGGAAAGAATAAACCGCGAAGATACGGACTACTTGACCACGCATAGCAGGGTTTCACGCTCGTCCTCAGCCCCTACATAGCGAAATGTCTAGACCTACGAGCTACTTAGAGCGATGCTCACAAATGCAAGGAAAAAAAGTTCACATGAACCAACTTTTTCCCTTGTCATGATGGGGTGTGGAAATCATTTTTGCACCCCCGGTACATAACCGGACGGTAATGTTGGCTGGCCAGACAGTCGAAGGGACACCTTGGGGAGACGGGGCCGTTCAACATCACCGCTTTAACAGGATGGTTCAACCTATCGCCTTAGTTGCGGTGGAGGGATTGTTGGGTGAAAAAGAGTGATACGCTAAACTTGTTTGCCGCAGATGCTCAACGCGGTACTTCTTCCACGAGCACGAAGACTATGGGTCGTGCCGGATCGACAATCGGTGCATCGGATGCGGAGACATTGTGGTCGCAATGTCTGATGATCATCCGTGACAACGTTTCTGACCAGGTCTTCAAGACATGGTTCGACAAGATGCGCCCTGTCAAGTGGGATGGGAGTACGCTTACGCTTGAACTTCCGAGCCACTTCTTCTTCGAGTGGATCGAGCAACACTATGCATCGCTCCTCAACAAGACAGTTCAGAAGGTACTCGGACCAAAGGCGAAGCTGCAGTTCGAGGTTGTTGTCGACGAAAACGCGACTACACCGTCGCAGCGCACGGTAAAGCTTCCTGCCCTTCGTGGTGCAAGCCAGCCAGCGCTTCCATTTGCCGACGGTAAGCCACAACCAGTGCCACAAGCGCAACGTACGACGCAGGTAACGCACTACCCGACGTTCTTCAACCCGCGCTACACGTTCGAAAACTTCATTCGTGGCGAGAACAACCAACTCGCGACGTCAGCAGGTATCGCTGTTGCTGACAATCCTGGCAAGACGAAGTTCAATCCGCTCGTGATCTACGGTCCGACCGGCCTTGGCAAAACGCACCTTGTCCAAGCGATTGGCAACCGTGTGCTCCAGCGCAATCCAAATGCTCGCGTACTCTACACGAACTCTGAGAAGTTCACGATGGAGTACATCAACGCGATTCAGACGAACAAGGTACCGGAGTTCACAAACTTCTACCGTGGCGTCGACGTGCTGATTGTTGACGATATCCAATTCCTTGGTGGCAAGGAAAAGACGCAGGACATGTTCTTCCACACGTTCAATGCGTTGCACCAAGAGGGCAAGCAACTGATTCTGACATCGGACAAGCAACCGAAGGATCTTGCCGACCTCGACGAACGTCTGATCTCTCGCTTCCAGTGGGGTCTGATCACCGACGTTCAGCCACCAGATCTTGAGACACGTATTGCCATCCTCCAGCAGAAGAGCATGGAAGAAGGCATGGATATTCCGGGTGACATTCTCGAGTATATCGGACGTCACGTTACGTCGAGCGTACGTGAACTCGAGGGATGTTTGATCTCGTTGCTCGCGAAGGTGTCGTTGGACAACCGCGAACTGACGCTTGAACTCGCCAAGGACGTGGTCCGTGGCGTGTCGAGCTCGGCGATGGCGCGCACGCTCACCATCGACGAGATCAAGAAGGAAGTATCGGCGTACTACAACATCGAGCCAACACTGCTCTCAGCTAAGACGCGCAAGCACGAGATCGTTCTCGCACGTCAGATGTGTATGTACCTCGCCAAGCAGCTCACGCAAACATCGCTCAAGAGCATCGGTATGCACTTTGGCGGACGTGATCACACGACGGTACTTCACTCGTGTCAGCAGATTCTGAACTACATCGACACCGACCGCAAGGTGCGTCAGGATGTAGAGTTTCTGAAGAAGGCTCTTCGCGGCTAATCAGCCCTTACTGCCAAGCGCTTCAATCGTTTCGAACTCAGCTTGTGTAAGAGGGAGAACGCTCAGTCGTGCCTGCCGGACAAGCGCGATATTGTCGAAGCCTTTTGTTGCCTTGATCGTTGCAAGCGTTACCGGCGTTGCCAGTGCACGCACCGGTTTGAGGTCGACCACAACCCATGCAGTCTCATCTGTCGTGGGATCTTGGTAGGCTGTCTTCACCACTTCGGCGATACCAACAACGGCTTTCACATCGCTTGAGTGATAGAACATCACACGGTCGCCCTTTTCCATCGCCTGCATGTTGTTGCGTGCTTGGTAGTTGCGCACGCCATCCCAGAACGTCTTCTTATCGCGAAGGAATTGCTCCCACGAGTACACTTCTGGTTCAGACTTTACAAGCCAGTACTTCATTTGCGTTGTTCCTTTGGTAGTCGCACCACCACACGGTAGGTCGCAGGCTTACTGGAACCCGTGTGATCAATGGTGTAGTCAACGTAGTTGAGAGTGTCGGTGAAGTGTTTCGCGTTGATTGCGAGGTAGATCCTCGCCGGTGTGCTGTCGTGCATCACGGGGCGTTGCACCGAAGCATTCGCACATCCACACGAGCCCTTGATGTTCGTCAGGCGAATCGTGTCGCCCACGGGGTTGTAGACGCTCACCATTGCCTGCACGTACCCTGTGGAGTCGCGTACGACGGACACGACAGGAGGATCAAAGCGCAGAGTACGATCGCGTTGTTGTTCGCCAGCACGTATGGCACCGACAGACGCAGCGAGGAGGACGGCGATTATGATGATGAACGCGCGAATGCCTGCACCTCTGGGAAAATTTCGGTGAAGTCGTACACACCTCTTCGTCCAGCAATCCATGTTGCGGCAAGGAGAGCCCCTTGCGCAAAGCCACGACGGCTCTTCGCGTTGTGGACGAGATCGATGGTGTCGAAAGGACTGTCGAAGGTGACCATGTGACGTCCGATCACGTCGCCACCACGCGTTGATGTCACGTGAAGTGCGTGTGGGTTAATGCGATCGTGTTGTGTCTCGATCTCCATCGCATGCTTCCGCCCCATCTCGTCGACGATCGTGGATGCAATAGCGATTGCTGTACCGCTCGGACTGTCTTTCTTACGATGATGATGCCACTCGTGGACCATTACATCGTACTCGGGTGCATCATTGGCAAGCATTGATGCTGCGCGAACAATCCGCAGAAACATCTGTACGCCAACGCTGAAGTTCGAGCCCCATACACAGCCGATGCCGGCAGAGTTCACAATCGATGTTACGTCGGGAAGCTGCGCATACCAGCCTGTTGTGCCAATCACAACAGGACGTTGCAAGTGCGCAAGCGTGCGGACGTTGCTGACAACCGCATCGGGCAGACTGAAGTCGATGGCAACATCGAATGATGCGTCCGATGATGTGGTTAGTGGACGATCGATGTCGAACGTTGCAACGATCTCGCACCCATGTGCGGCTGCGAGCGCTTCGATTTCCTTGCCCATGGCACCGTAGCCAACAAGCGCGATGCGTGTCATATGCTTGCCTTCTGCTGTGAGGTCACACGCACAACTCCATCGATAACGGAACAAATCGTAGCCGTTGGAAATGCGTTGACGAAGTTCTGGCTATGCGTTGAAATCACCATTGTCATGCCGTCGTGATGGCGCGACAGCAAGGTCTGCGCTACCTGTGCGCTCGTTGCATCATCAAGCGTTCCCGTTGGTTCGTCGGCAATCAGAATCTCTGGCTTCGACGACATTGCCCGCGCGAGTGCAACAAGGTGGCGCTCGCCCCCTGAGAGCTGATGCGGATACTTGTTGCGCACGTAGCTGATGTTGAGATCTGCCAAGAGATCCAAACTCGCGCGGTGTGCTTCATCCTTCGATGCGCCGCGAATCGCGTATGGCATGAGGATGTTATCAAACACCGTGTAGTCGGAGACAAGCAGACAGTTCTGCTGTACAATGCCCTGACGTAGGCGCATTGCCCGGCGCTGCGCAGAGGTCATCGCCGATGTTGCGATATCGTCCACAACAACGCTTCCACCTGTTGGCAGCAAATCCGCATACAGAAGGCGAAGTAGCGTGGTCTTTCCGGCGCCGGTTGGTCCCGTGCACAGGATGATATTGCCCGGCTCGATGGTCAGTGACGCATCGTGCAGAGTTGGGATGCCATCATAGGCAACCGTGGCGTTTCGAACCTCAATTCGCATGCAGCAAAGTTACTCTGCCGCGGCATCATCCGATGTTGGTGCCGACGACGAACTCCCCATCAGTATCGCGATGGGTCGTGTGGCAGGGACGGATTCAAGGAGCGCCTTTACAACCGACATGATCGGAATCGAAAGGATCATGCCAACCACACCCCACATCCAGCCCCAGAATATCAAGGCAAACAGCACAACGACCGGACTCAGCTCCAGCGTATCACCCATGACCTTCGGCTCGATGACGTTTCCGATCACGTTTTGGACGACAATCAGGATGAGCATCAGAACTGCTACCTGCTCGATGTCGCTTGTTTGGAGCAAGTAGACCAGACCGGGAAGCAGGGTAGTGATGATTGAGCCAATGTTGGGGATGTAGTGGAAGAGGAACGTGAGGAGTCCGATCAACGGCGCAAAATCCACGTTGAACACCTCCAGAATGCCCCATGTCACCAAACCATTGATGACGTTGAAGAGGGTTTTCACCTGGAGATACTTACGAACGCGGGAGTTGAGCGTCTGGAACATCACAAGTGCCGTGGAATCCCCAGATCCTGGGAAGGCAGCCCTGATTTTCTTCGGAAACGCATCGCCCGCACTGAGCATGAACACCAGGTACAGCAACACCATCACGCCGTCGCTTAGCAACGTAAGCAACGTGTACACCTGCGACGTCGCGATACCGGTTACCGACTCGGGTGTGATAAGCTTCTCGAAGCGGAACGTGCCGTGCTGCCCCATATCATGAAGCACTGTCCCAAGCGTGCGCTCAAAGCTCGTCAGCACGTTCTTGAGCTGGACCGTATAGAACTCTTGTTTGTCGGTAAACGAGTCGATTCCCAGTGCAACGATCATGTACACGCCCCAGAGTGCGCCAGCGGTGATGCCGAGCACAATCAGCAGGGTGATCACCATCGGGATGCCCTTCGTGCGCAGGAAATGGACAAGGGGCTTGTAGAGAATCGACAGGAATCCGGCCAAAATGAAGGGGATAAGGATTCCGCGAAGCTCGTGCATCGCCACACCAGTGGCGATCACGGCAAGAAGTGCCGTAGCGATGGCCGTGACGCGTTGTGAAGGGGTAGCAGTGACCATGAGGGCAATATATATAGTTTTGCACGCCATCATCGGAGACATCAATGCAACGCGGACCAATTTCCCAGTTCATCGAACACAACTACCGTCACTTCAATGCGGCTGCTCTTGTCGACGCCGCGAAGGGGTACGAAACACACCTTGCTGAAGGCGGCAAGATGATGATCACGCTTGCCGGTGCGATGAGCACGGCCGAGCTTGGCATCTCGCTCGCAGAGATGATCCGTCAGGACAAGGTGCAGATCATTTCGTGCACGGGTGCGAACCTCGAAGAAGACATCATGAACTTGGTAGCGCACTCGCACTACCGCCGCGTTCCAAACTACCGTGACTTGTCGCCGCAGGACGAGTGGGAGCTTCTCGAAGGGGGCTTCAACCGCGTAACCGATACATGCATTCCGGAAGAAGAAGCATTCCGTCGTATCCAGAAGCACATCCACAAACAGTGGAAGATGGCAGAAGACGCTGGTGAGCGCTACTTCCCGCACGAGTACATGTACAAGATGTTGCTCAGTGGCGAGATGGAGCAGTACTACGAGATCGATCCGAAGAACTCATGGATGATTGCAGCTGCTGAGAAGAATCTCCCGATCGTCTGCCCAGGCTGGGAAGATTCAACGATGGGCAACATCTTCGCATCGTACTGCATCAAGGGCGAGCTCACATCAACAACGATGAAGAGCGGTATCGACTACATGGTCTGGCTCGCAGACTGGTACCGTGCGAACTCATCAGGCAAGGGCGTTGGATTCTTCCAAATCGGTGGTGGCATTGCGGGTGATTTCCCGATCTGCGTTGTGCCGATGATGTACCAAGATCTTGAGTGGCACGACGTGCCGTTCTGGTCGTACTTCTGTCAGATCTCCGACAGCACAACATCGTATGGCTCATACTCAGGAGCCGTACCGAATGAAAAGATTACCTGGGGTAAGCTCGACATCACCACGCCGAAGTTCATCATCGAGTCGGATGCAACAATCGTTGCACCGCTGATCTTCGCCTGGTTGTTGCGTCAGTAATTACCGCGCTACAACAAACCGTACCGACGTCGTTCCGCCCGATACCACATATGTGCCTGACGCAAGTGCGCCAAGCATAACGCGTGCTGTTGTATGACGTGAGCGCACGTTGGCGACGTGCTTCCCAGTGGTTGTGTAGATGCTATACAGCACATCATCCTGTACGCCGCGTAACGTAAGGTAGGGGGCTTGCCATGTTGCTGTGAGTGGCGACTCTTCCGCGCCTGTTGCAATGCTTGCCTCTTGATCACCAAGCACGACGTCTGTGTATACCGGGAGATGGTCGGATGCGCACTTGAGGGCTTGTGCAATTTCGCTCGACACCTTCGTATTCACAGGATCGTCGATCGACTTGTTGAAGCGTACTTGTCCGTCGTTGCCGAACACCGTGTACGAGTTGCTGATCATGCGCGGCGAGAGTTCGGCGCTCATGAAGATGTAGTCGAATCGGTCGTCGATACCGCCATCAACACCACCACCGCATCCCGAGATGTTGGTGAGACGCGTCGACTGTGTGTAGAGGCTTGCATACTCCGCCGAGTTGCGACGCCAGTTTGCTCCCATTGGGTCGACAAACTTGCGCGCTGCGGTTGGACCCGTGAGTGATGTGTAGGCAACCTCGGAGGTGCCGTACATGTTGAAATCACCAGCGATAATCACATTGCGTTGCTTCGTCATTGTTGCGAGCAATGCATTGATTTCACGTCCACGCTGTGATGCATCTGACGAATTGTCGGATGCTTTCAGGTGAACCGAGTAGACAACCACAGTATCAGCAATCGTGTTGTCGTGCGGACGGAGGGCGAGGGTGACTTCGAGAATGTTGCGCAGTTCCGTAGGGATGATGCGCGTACCGATGAGATCGAACTTCGATTGATCGAAGAACACCAAATGATCAGAGTCGGGTCCGTCGATGAACGGCGTTGATGCGTACGAACCCCACGAGAGTACATCGGAGACAAACAGTGGCACCGTTGTGCCATCGATTACTTCCTGACAGACAACAACGTGCGGACGTATTGTCTCGAGAATGCGACGGAACTGTGGCACGCGTCCATCTTCATTCGCCTGTGAGAACTTGAGCAGGTTATATGTGCACACACGGACGGTGTCTGCTGCACGGGAGGAAGCCCCCCAGAGCATGCTCACGAGGGCAAGGGTTGCGACTGTACGAATCATGCAACAAAACTACGCCGATTGCGCGAGCATGTCAGCTCTTCAAGGCAGGAATTCGCAGTTCATATTCCACACCCGTAGGCACTACGGCGTGGATAACCTCGTTCGCAGCTGCGATGTCTTCGATCGTGATCACGATGCGACGTCCATCGCGCATACGCAGATCAATGCCGGTCTTGCCGCGCCA
>CAYSMF010000005.1:19749-139035 GCA_964432155.1 uncultured Melioribacter sp.
TCACGATGCGACGTCCATCGCGCATACGCAGATCAATGCCGGTCTTGCCGCGCCATACGTAGCCTGTAATCTTGGAGAAGTTCCACCGGATGCCCCATCCGCCGAACTCTCCGAATGGACTCACCTTGCGGACGATAATGCGCTCTACGTCGCCCCATGCGAATGTGCGCGGCTTGCGATGAAATGGCGTGAACCGTAGTTGCACGCCCTCGGTGGTTATGCCGATGTGGAGCGTTGAGCGCGACATCACAAGCCACAGGGATCCAAAGATTGTCGCGTGAAGACCGACTGGTATCAGGAACTCATCTGGGGCAAATGATACCTGCCCATCCACTGCAAGCAAGACAGCAGTGAAGATGATGAAGGCCAAACTGAATCCGCCGGCGCCCAGCATTACCCAGTTCATAACCCGCGGTGCGCGCTGATGTTCTGTGAACGTCATGGGGGCTAATTTGCACAATGAAATCTCCACGTGATGTGTTGCGGTTCTGGATTCCGCTGAGTCTGACATGGATGATGATGTCCATCGAAGGACCAATCCTTACCTCGGCCATTGCACGACTGCCCTTCGACGCGATTAATCTGGCTGCCTATGGTGTGGCATTTGCCATTGCCATGCTGATCGAATCGCCCGTCATTCAACTTCTGTCAACATCCGTAGCGCTTGCCCGCGATGCGGCGTCGATGGCTGTCCTCAAGCGCTTTACATGGCGCGTTAACATCGGTGTGACGATCGGAATGATCGTTGTGACGATACCGCCTGTGTACGATCTGTTGATGACGCATGTGATCGATCTGCCCCTGCAGGTCGAGCAGGCCATGTACTGGGGTTTGGTGTGCCTGATTCCGTGGCCGGGTGCCATCGGCTACCGTCGATTCTATCAGGGCATCATGATTCGCCATGGCTTTACCCGTCAGGTAGCCTATGGCACGGCGATGCGACTCATCACGATCGTCGTGGTTGGGGTGATCCTTCTCGTGATTGGTACCATCCCGGGTGTGATTCTCGGCACCGTGACCCTGTCGACAGCGGTGATCTTCGAGGCGATTGCAACGCGGTATATGGCACGTGAAGCCCTCAAGGTCTACGCACATCAGCCGGCGTCGAGTCAGCCCCCTGCCACGATGCGCGAGATCACCAAGTTCTGGCTGCCCCTTGCTGCAACCTCGGCGATCGGGTTCATAGTAACGCCGATGCTCGCCATGTTCATGAGTCGCATGCCGAATGCCATCGAGTCACTCGCGGTTCTGCCGGTTGTGGACTCGTTCGTGTTCTTCTTCCGAAGCTTCGGGTTCTCCTACCAAGAGGTGGGGGTGGCCCTGATCGGACAGCGTTTTGAGGGGTATGCGGTTGTGCGCCGGGTGGGCGTGTGGATCATGCTTGCCACCACGGCGGCACTGGTTGCGATCGCATTTACGCCGCTTCTGGGCGTCCTCTACGAGGCTGCATATGGTCTGAACCCGCTCCTGACGGAGTTCGCCATGCCGCCGACAACCGTTCTGATCATCCTGCCGAGCATTGCCGTGGCGTACTCACTCCATCGGTCGGTGCTGATTTCTGCCCGACAGAACATGAAGGTGGCGATCTCGACGGTACTGGAGGTTTCGGGCATTGCCCTGGTGATGTCCATCCTCGTAACCACCACCTCGTTGCAGGGGGCGATGGCAGCCGCCGTGGCGATGGCCGTCGGACGTATCGGATCGACGCTCTATCTGTGGGTTACAGCCCGTAAAGCCCTGCGTTCGGAGCCGTCCGTTCGGTATCTTTGACGCGTATGACTCCACTTCTTGAGGTTCGCAACCTCGTTACCGAATTCCGCTCCGACGTCTACAACGTCAAGGCGGTAAACGACGTCTCGTTCACGGTCCATAAGGGTCGCACACTCGGCATTGTTGGCGAGTCCGGCTCGGGAAAATCTGTGACCAGTTTGAGCGTGATGCGGTTGATCCAAACACCTCCGGGGAAGATCACCGGCGGACAGGCCCTGTTCCATGAACAGGATGGATCGGTCACCGATCTGTTGACGCTCCCTGAGGAGAAGATGCGGTCGTACCGCGGCAACAAGATCGCGATGATCTTCCAAGAGCCGATGACATCGCTCAACCCTGTGTTCACCTGTGGCGACCAGATCATTGAAGCGATTCGTCTGCATCAGCAGGTGAGCAAGGATGAAGCACGCGCACGCGCGCTGCAGCTCCTGCAAGAAGTCAAGCTGCCGCGTCCGGAACAAATGATGACGTCGTATCCGCACCAGCTCTCGGGCGGACAGAAGCAGCGCGTGATGATTGCAATGGCAATGTCGTGCAATCCAGCGCTGTTGATTGCCGACGAGCCAACGACGGCACTTGACGTAACTGTGCAAGCGACAATTCTCGACTTGATGCGCGGCTTGCAGAAGAAGCACGACATGTCGATGATGTTCATCACGCACGACCTTGGTGTGATCGCAGAGATCGCCGACGATGTGATCGTGATGTACAAGGGCAAGATCGTCGAGGCAGGGCCCGTGCTGCAGATCTTCGAGGATCCTCAGCACCCATACACCAAGGGCTTGCTGGCCTGCCGTCCGCGTCTTGATACAAAGCTGAAGGTGCTACCGACGGTGCGCGATTTCATGGAAGAGACGGAATCGGGCGAGATCACGATTAAGTCCAATGAGCGCGTCGACACACTCGTACACGATTTGTCGTTCAGTGCCGAGGAGATTGCTGCGCGTACAGCATCGCTCGCTGCCACAGCGCCACTGCTTGATGTCAAGAACCTCGAAGTACACTTTCCGATCAAGAGCGGATTGCTCGGTCGAACATCAGGACACGTGAAGGCTGTCGACGGAATTTCCTTCGACGTCAAGCCGGGCGAAACACTTGGTCTGGTGGGTGAGTCGGGTTGCGGAAAGACGACAACTGGACGTGCTATTCTGCGCCTCGTCGAACCAACCGGTGGTTCCGTCCACTTCGATGGTCGCGATGTACGCGCACTCGGGACGTCGGACCTCAAGCATCTTCGCAAAGACTTTCAAATCATCTTCCAAGATCCGTACTCATCGCTGAATCCTCGATTGAGTGTTGGCAGTGCGATCATGGAAGTGCTCACTGTGCACGGTATCGGCGCAAATGATGCTGAACGCAAGGAGCATGTGCTCTACTTGCTCGACAAGGTGAACTTGCTGCCGCGGCACTTCTCAAACTACCCGCACGAGTTTTCGGGCGGACAACGTCAGCGGATCTGTATCGCACGTGCGTTGGCACTGAAGCCGAAGCTGCTCATCTGCGACGAAAGCGTGAGCGCACTCGACGTATCGGTGCAAGCGCAGGTGTTGAACCTTCTCGTTAACCTGCGTGATGAGTTCAATCTCACCTACATCTTCATCTCGCACGACTTGTCGGTTGTGAAGTTCATCAGCGATCGTATCGCTGTGATGAATGCTGGGAAGATTGTCGAGATGAACACATCGCATGCGCTCTACGACAACCCGCAGGATGCATACACACGACGTTTGATTGATGCGATTCCGACAGGCACGCTCGACGTGATTCGTCGTCGCATGCAGGAGCCTCAAGCCTCATGATTGAGCTTCGCGGACTCCGTAAGGCGTTTGGAACAAAGGTTGTTCTTAATGGCGTCGACCTAGCAATTCCCAACGGGAAGACGACTTGTATCATCGGTCGCTCGGGATGCGGCAAGAGTGTTCTCTTGAAGCATATCGTTGGGCTGCTCTCAGCCGACGACGGTACGGTGAGCATCGACGGACACGATGTGTCGCTGCTGAGTAAGAAAGATCTGTTCTCTCTGCGTCGCCGTATTGGATACGTCTTCCAGGGGGCAGCGCTGTTCGACTCGCTGAACGTCTATGAAAACGTTGTGATCGGATTGGTTGAACACGGCGAGAAAGATGAAGCGCTGTTGCAGGCAGAAGGGCGACGTGTACTGAGTGCCGTCGGTCTCGTGCCTGATCCAGCAACAGTTGGAACGGAAGCATTCGAGCGCGAGTTCTCCATTCTCGCGTCGAAAAAGCCAAGCGATCTCTCGGGAGGGATGAAAAAGCGCGTTGGCGTTGCACGAGCACTCGTCGGTAAACCGTCGTACATCTTTTACGACGAGCCAACGACGGGTCTCGACCCTGTGACATCGCAACAGATCGATGATTTGGTGGGATATGTTGCTGAAACACAAGGCGTCACATCGGTGGTGATTACACACGACATGTTCAGTGTGTACAACATTGCCGACTACGTCATCATGCTTGATGGCGGTCGTGTTCAGTTCGCTGGCACAGTTGCCGAGTTGCGATCAACAACCGATCCGGTTGTTGTCGAGTTTTTGGATCGCTTTGATCCGAAGGTGTACATCAAGGTGTAACTCTTGATCGTGCGCTGTCATCTTTACTGCTCCCAATGTCTCTTCCGATCTCTACTATTGTGCATCACGTGATTCGATCCATGCCGCGTATCCTCGCATTGCTCCTGTGCATCGCACTGGTTGGGGGAATCGACGCAACAGCACAAATGACCATGACGCCGGTGAACATTCCCGGCGTGGGTTCACATGTCGACTACGCAACGTATCCACAGCTGCGTGTTCGCTTCCGTGCAACACGTGCAGGTCAACCTGTAACGCTCACCACGCGCGACGTGTTCGTGCTTGAAGTGAATCGCTACGTCCGTATCGACTCGCTCACGCAGGAAGCACCCGGACTCTACACGGCGCGCTACTCAACCTCTTCGTTTGGAGAAGCGGAAACATCGTCGATGTACGGGATTTCTAATGGCGATGTTGGTACAATCACGGTGCCGCTGAGTGGGTTTACCGCTACCCGTGGTGCGAGTGTGATTCTGCTTGATAGCACGTTCCGCCGGGTTCCATACTTCATTGATTACGGCGATGTCGCTGTTGGCACGGAGAAGCTTATCAAGCTGAACGTCAAGGCGATGGGTTCAACGAAGGACGCACGTGGCGTCGAACGCAATGTGCGCATTGATACGATCAAGACGCTGTCGTCAAACTTCCGCGTTGTGTGGAAGGGTACCTATGGAACGAAGCCACCACCAACAACGATTGAGCCAGGGGGCGATTATCGTCTCGACCTGATTTGCACGCCGAAGACGAGCGGTGCGATTAGTGATGTGCTGACCGTTGTGTACGAAGGTGGTTCTACGTTCAACGTGATGGTCTTTGCTAACACACCAACCTATAAGCCAACGCCCGTGTTGCGCGTGCTGTCACCGAACGGTGCCGAGAACTTCACGCCATGTCAGCAGGTCCCGATTCGTTGGAAGGGAGCCATCCCTGGTTTCTATGCACACGTTGAGTTCAGCCCAGATAACGGTAAATCATGGAATCTGATCGATTCAACAACGGATTCGTCAATCGTCTGGACCGTTCCGAACACGTACACATCGAATGCACGCATCCGTGTGTATCAAAAGCAGGGGGCGAGCGGTGCCCGCTGGCTTCGTGGTGAACGTTCACCAGCAACGAATCTCACATTCAGTGCTGATGGACGCTATCTCGCTGTGAGCTACGAATCAGGATTGATCCTTGAGTACGACGTTGTTAGTGGAGCTGTCGTCAATACGTTTGTCGCAGAGGGTGCTGTAGCACCCGTGACGCGAATCAGCCGCCTTACCTACATCGGTTCAACCCGCAACATCGCAGCCGTCCTCAATCGCGAAGCACCGCAGCGCGATCAGGTGCAGATCTTCACTGCTGGTGGTTCAACACCAAGTGCGCGTGCAGATGTCGACATGCCGAATGTGATTGAAATTGGCTCATCAACAACGGGCGATCGCGTGATCGTGGTTGGTGCTCCAGCTGGACGTGTTCGGTTCTATGATGCAACAACGCTGACAGAAGATCAACCAATCGTACTCACCGCGCCATCATCGGCAGCCACGTTTGCCGATGGCGTGCTCACGGTTGCGCAGATCGATGGTGATGTTGTGCGATATGGTACAACAACTCGTGCTGAGCTGTCGCGATATCAGACGGACCTTGCACGCTTTGCCGGTCCAGCGCCGTATACCGTTGCATCGACATCAACGGCTGGCCTTGTCGCCATCGGTGGTGCGGCAAATCTTGGTCCCGGCGGAAGTGCTGATCCAGGTAAGGGCAACAGTCCGATGGAACAGCGCACGCTCATCTACGATACAAAGCAGAATGCGCTGATTCGTGTTGCCTATCGTGAAGGCTTGAACACTGTTGGTCTCACGTTCAACCAGAGCGAAACGTATTTGACGATGGGCTTCGAAGGACAACCGCAGATTCGACAGTACGACATTGTCAATCGGCAGATCGCTGGTCCGATCCTCGGCATGCCCGGACACAGCAACGTACTGCGCGATATCGAGTATGGTCCGGACGGATCCACACTTGCCTCATGTTCCAACGATCAAGTCGACAACGTGCTTCTGCGTCGCATCATCTCGCCAGAAGAAGATCGCAGTGACACCACATTCCAGATCGTCGCGCTCGACATGCAGATTCGCGAGATCTCTGTTGGTCGACATTACATCGGCACCCGTGTCGATACCGTGATTACGGCCACGATTTGCAACAATGGTGTTGTACCGGCAGTGTTCACATACGGCACGCTGTTACGCAACAACTGGCTCACGTTGGTCGACCCAATCGAGAACGACACCGTACTTCCAGGTGCGTGTCTTGGTCTGCGCTTCCGCGCTGTTCCGCTTGATACGGGGCGCCTGGTCGACACACTCGAAATTCAGGCATGTGAAGCGCGCTTCCGCATTCCATTCGTGATCACGAGTGTTGATCGATCCCTCGCACTCTCGGGTGATGGTACAGACTTTGGTGAAGTCTGCGTTGCTGATACCGGACGTCGTACGATTACGATCGTGCGAAACGACGATCCAATTCCGGTCGTGATCGATGGTATTACGATGCGAAAGGGAACGCAAACGCAGTTCCGCATTCGCGGCATAACGCCTGGCACAACGCTCGCGCCGGGTGCAACACAGCAGATCGAATTGCTCTTCACGCCGCGTCGTCTCGGGAATGACACTGATGATGTGGTGATTACCTACGCAGGACAAACCAGCGTCACGCGGAGAATTCGTGTCTTCGGATATGGGGCAGGAGCTGATATCGCAATTAGCCACCCTACGCTCGCCTTCATTCCAGAAGTCACTGAGCGCACCGTCACACTTGGCAATCGTTCAGCAAATGCCGTCACGCTTAATGCAGCATCACTTCCAGCGGGCGCTCCGTTTGTGTTGCTGACGCCACTGCCGATCACAATTCCTTCCGGTGATTCAATTCAACTGCGCGTTCAGTACACTGGTGGTGCGATTCGTCCGAATGATCGGATGGACTTTGCCTTTGTTCCATGCGCGTCGTCTGTTGGTATCCGTCTGGCAGCATACACAGGGTCCGCTGTTGTGAGCGCGCCGCGTGTATCTGCTGATCCTCGTGGATCGGTCGCTATTGAACTTCGTGCATCGCTTGGTGAAAATGTGGTGTACAACGGACTCCGTCCGTTTGAAGGTGTGCTTACTGTACATCCACGTCTCTTCCTCGCGCAATCGATTACGAGTCCCGCCGGATCGGCGGAGATCCTCTCACAGGAGATTGTCAACGACGTACGCCAGATTCGGTTCCGTATTACGGGCAACTTCCTTCGCGACACCGTTCTCGCAACGCTAAGCGGACCTGCTGGTCTTGCCGAAGTTGACTCATCAGTACTTGCCTTCGATACAACAGCGGCAGGTTTTGGAACAGCAGTTGGCCTGCGGTATTCCTCGGGCTTGCTCACCATCGATAACCCTGATCCAACGCGTCGTGTTCTCCATCCAGCGCCATTTGTGCGTGCTCGTGTGATGCCTACTCCGACGGTTGATCATGCAACACTCGAGCTCGTTGCTGAACAGGATCTTGATCTCGACGTCACGATGACGACAACGCACGGCGATGTTGTTCTTCGTGAGCGAGTAGCCATCCCTGGTGCAGGTACGCATCACATGAGTCTTACAACAACGAACCTCGGTGCTGGTATCTATACTGTGCACCTGCGCTCTGGAACACGTATGACCACTACACGCATGGTGATCGTACGATGAAACACACACTAGTTGCTCTCGCTGCATGTGCTGCTGTTGTCACAGCAACATCTGCGCAACCTGATACATCGCTTCTGCCAATCCGATTGTTCGGTGGTGTCGAAGCGGGACTCTCCTTGCACAGCGGATCAATGCGTCGCATCGGAACAATCCCAAGCTGTTGCGCGGAGTTTACGTCGGGTGCAGGATTCTCTTACGCGCTTGGTGCTGGCATTGAAGTTCCCTTGGGCATGCGCATCGGTGACGAGGATGTTTTCCTCGGCGCACGCATCTCGTACCAAGGACTTGGTGCTTCAATGCAGGTTGATGAGAAGATTGGTAACATCATCAGCGGACAGACAGTGACGGATGGAATATCACGTCACGACCTTACGATCGGCTATGCTGTCATCGGTCTTAGTCCGTATGTATCGCTGCCACTGCCAATCAACCTACCGCTGCGTGCGCGTGTTGGTTTCACGTCGGGTATTCCCGTTGGTGCAACCTATGATCAGTCGGAATCACTCGTTGATCCCACGCTCGCAGGATACACCTACGAAAACGGTCAGCGCACACGTAACGTTGGAAACGGAAATATCCCTAATGCAGCTGGGCTGTATGCGGCAATCACGCTTGGTGTGCAGTATACATATGCACTGTCGCCTACGCTCGCCGTTGTACCATCGTTGAACTACCAGCTTGCGTTAACGAACATCTCGACCACCACTGCATGGAGTGCAAGTGCGCTGCGTGCAGGTGTCGACCTTCAGTTCCGCCTCCGCAACCCACCGCCTCCGCCGCCTCCGCCGCCCCCGCCTCCTCCGCCACCTCCACCACCAGCACCACGCATCGCCGTGTTGCGCTCGGATCTTCAGATCGAAGCTCAACGTGTGAATGGCGTTATCGATGTGATCGCATCAGACAATACCGTGCGCACGACGGTGTACGACGCGGCGCCCGTGTTGTTCTTCGAGCAAGGAAGCACTGTACCTGTTGTCGATGGATCGTCGCCGGTTGGTGTATACCAGCAGCGAATCATCGAAGGTGTGCGCGCCTATGCTACAGAGCATCCGTCGGCACGCATCACAATCATTGGATCAGCAGTAACTGATGAGCCGCCACAACTCGCGCGCGAGCGTGTTTCCTGGGCTGCTGCGCAACTTGGCATTGATGCAATGACGCGTGTTGAGGTTCGCACAGAGGTAACAGGTGGGTATACCTATCCGCAATTGGCTGATGAGCATCGCTCGGTGCGATTCCTGATTGATGGGGTAGGTGTGGTGCTCCCGATTGTCCAACGCGATACAACACGACGTCCGCGAGAGATGTCAATCCCAGTGACGCACATCCTTACGTGTGAGGCAGGTCCGTGTACGTCGGTGCTAAACGCAACCTATGGTAACGTTCGCGCTGATGTAACAGGTAGCGGACCGATCTATCGTGTGGTGCTACCACAACGTAATGTGGACGAACAGACACAGGTACTCCGCATCACGTGTGATGTTGTCGATACGACAGGTGCACGTGCTACATCGACAGTGTCGGCGAATGTTCGAATGACGGCATTGACTGAACAGCAGCCAGTTGTGCGTGTGCAGCCGTCCTACATTCAAGATGAAGCACTCGTCCTCGGATATTGCGATTTCGACGATGATGACTTCACCACATATAGTCCGGAAGCGATGCGCCGTGTGCGCGAAGCTGTAAAGGCGGGCAAGCGCGTAACGCTCATCGCGAGCTGCGATGAATTGGGCGATGACGAATACAACGATGCACTCATGGACCGTCGTGCGCGCAATGCGATACGACTTCTGGGTGTTCGAGCGAGTGATGTAACGATCGTTCGTCAGCCATCGACGGATGGTTCGAATGCAACACCAATGCAGCGCATTGCCAATCGTAGTGTGCGTGCCGTGATCAAGTGAGGTTCCATGCTGAAGCGCTCAGATTTTCTGCTCCGCGACGACTGTGTGTTCTTGAATCACGGATCGTTCGGTGCGTGCCCTCGACCGATTCTCGATGAGCAACGTCGGTGGATCGAGCGACTTGAATCCCAGCCGGTGTTGTACTTCCGCGAGTCGATCGCCAATCTCATGCATGCGCGGAATGCGCTCGCTGCATACGTTGGCGCAGAGGGCAAGGACCTCGTCTACGTTACGAACAGCACATAT
This sequence comes from uncultured Melioribacter sp., assembly GCA_964432155.1. Lineage (GTDB taxonomy): Bacteria > Bacteroidota > Ignavibacteria > Kapaibacteriales > Kapaibacteriaceae > UBA10438. The sequence continues at coordinate 29,976 of CAYSMF010000005.1, forward strand.
GGTGTAAACGTCACGGCGCATGCACTGTCGAAGATGCTCACCGAAGGCGATGAGATCTGCACGACGGATCACGAGTACGGCGCATGCGATCGCGCTTGGGAACAGTACTGTGTGAGTAAGGGTATCCGCTACGTGCGTGCCGAGATACCAATGCCTGCCCCCTCGATGGAAGAGATGGTCGAGATCATCTGGCAGAAGGTCACGCCAAGGACGAAGGTGCTCTTCCTGAGTCACATCACGTCGCCCACCGGATTGCGGCTGCCTATTGAAGAGCTCTGCAAGCGTGCGCGAGCCGCTGGCATCCTCTCGGTAATTGATGGATCACACACACCGGGACACGTGCCGTTAGATCTTGCAACGCTCCAAGCTGATGTCTTTACGGCGAACTGTCACAAGTGGATGTGCACACCAAAGGGAAGTGCATTTCTGTGGGTTGCTCCGCACGTGCAAGAAGCAATCATTCCGCTGGTTGTGAGTTGGGGTGCGCGCAATCCTGTCGCAGGTGATGGCCCCTTGAACATTGAGCACGAGTTCATCGGAACGCGTGATTACAGTCCGTTCCTCACCGTTCCATTTGCGATTGAACTCATGGCGCAACAGCCATGGTCGGCAGCGCAGGAGCATGGACGATCCCTTGCGCAGTATGCACATGATGTGTTGGTGGCAATACCTGATGTGCAATCGATGCATATTGGCGGACATGATCCGTTGCTGCAAATGGCAACAGTGATACTCCCATCGTATGTCGATACGGATCACATGAAGCAATGGCTCTATACAGAGCGAGCCATCGAGGTTGTAGTCCATCGATGGCTCAATGTTCCGATTCTACGATGCAGCGCTCATCTTCACACCGAACGTGGTGATATCGATGCGCTCGAGGCTGCTGTACGCGAGTACCTTACAGTTGCTTCGTCTCGCGAATCTTCTTGATGAACTGCTCCATGAAGACGAGCGAGTCGGGAAGATTCAAGCTGAGTTGAGCACCACCGTTGAGTTCGAGATCAACGAAGATCTCGTTGTCCTGGTACTTGTATGTCACTCGAATGTCGTGAATGTCGGCAAGAGGGACTGCGTGCTTACCAAAATGGAATATTGTCATACTGGCCTCTCCTTCGCGTAACAGGTGAAACAATCAACTGTTCGAAACTACAGTGAGGTCCACGCGTCAATTCATGACTTTTGTCAGGTTTTCGCGTCAGATTGTTCCGAACAGTCGGTCGCCTGCGTCACCCAGACCTGGCATGATATAGCCTTGATCGTTGAGCTGACGATCGAGCGCTGCGCAAATGAGTAAGACGTCGGGATGGTCTTCCGTCATTACCGCTACACCTTCGGGTGAGGCAATGAGACACGTTGCGATAATGCAGGAGTGCGGCACTTGCTTAAGCAGACGGATTATTGCCGACATGCTGCCGCCGGTTGCCAACATCGGATCGATCACGATGAACGTGGTGTCGCTATCCGATGGGGGAAGATTCCGATAATATTCGTGCGGTTCAAGCGTTTCCTCGTCGCGCTTCAACCCGATAAAGCCGACGGAGGCTTCAGGACAGATGGAGAGCAGTGGATCGAGCAATCCAAGACCAGCGCGGAGAATGGGTACGATCACCACACTGCCACGGATAACACCGCACGTTGTGGTCTCCATCGGCGTTAAAACGTCTATGTCGCGCGATGGCAGGTGCTTTGATGCTTCAACAGCCAAGTGCATCCCGATGCGGTGCACAGCACTGCGAAACACGTCCATCGGTGTGTTCTTTGATCGGATCGTCGCCAGATCCGTCGACAGTGCAGTGCCAGACAGGATGATCGCCATAACGCGTTAGAACTTCGGGAAGAACATGATCGACAAACGTGGGATCGAATAGATCGTTGTTACGTCGGCCTTATCAACCGAGACCTGTGACGGATTCGTTGGGTTGTAGTGCAGGAACACACCCGGACGGTTCGGATCCTCGGAGATGTAGGTCTGATCTTCACCGGCAATTACAGGATAGCTGTTGATGATTGCCTCGCGCTGCGTACCAAACATGAAGTTGAAACGAACGTTGACCATTGGGTAGAACAGACCAAATGATGTTGGAATGTTCACACCAAGACCAATACCTACGTTCATGCCCATTTGGGCGTTGGAAACACGACCATCTGTTTGCGTAGCGTACGTTGCACCGATCTGTGGTACGAAGTTTACCTTGTTATATGGGTTAAGCGAGTAGAGCATCGTGCCCTCGATGATTCCTGTCTCGATCGGTGCAAGACCATACAACTCACGGTCACCTACGTTCTTGGTGTAGATGAACGTACCTTCGAACGCGATACGCGTTGTGAGCTGGTACATCAGCGTCCCACCAAAGCTTGCAAGTCCGTCGTACGAGAACGACCGTGATGGCCCCTTCTCTTGCTCGAAGGTCTCCCAACGTTGTGGTGTGGTTGTGCCTTGGATTGCACGGAAGTACCGCTGACGATATGTCTGCTGCTCCACAACCGTGTTCGAGCCAAATGTCACACCGATGCCGAGCGAACGCGGCTTCACATACTTCGCCCATCCAATTGAATCGAGCTCGTAGTTCTCCAGGGCGATTTCGAGATCGATGTCATTCTCGTAGTCGTCTTCGTTCGGACGTGTCGGCTGAGCAGTAGTAGCGAGTGTGCAGAGGACAACAACGGACATGATTCCGAAGAAGCGTCGTGCTGTTGCTGTTGTCGTGGCGATGATCTCTGACAGTGGCATACCTTTAATCTCCGCAAGTTTTTCCGCCACGAGGCGGACGTAAGATGGCTCGTTTCGTGTGCCGCGATGTGGAACAGGCGTCATATATGGCGCGTCCGTTTCGATCATCACACGGTCGAGCGGAACACGAACCAGAACGTCGTTCAGTGTAGACTTCTTGAAGGTGATGTTGCCTGTAAACGACACGTGGAGTCCAAGGTCCATGGCTTGGTCGAGCACGGGTACATCACTCGAGAAACAGTGGAGGACGCCACGAAGCGACCCGTCTTGTTCCTCTCGAAGAATTTCCATGACATCGCTATCCGATTCGCGATTGTGCACGATGATGGGCAGGTTGTGCGCCTTCGCGATGCGGATTTGCTCACGAAAGTACAACTTCTGCACGTCGGTCGGACAGAAGTCGTAGTAATAGTCAAGCCCAATTTCACCGATCGCAACCACCTTTGGCTCCGTGCACTGCGCGGCGATCTCTTCAAGATCCTGCTGCGTCATATCGCCCGCGTGATGTGGATGTATCCCAACGCCACGGTAGAGATCAGGGTGCGCATCGACCACCGCTTTGAGATGTGCGCGGCGCGAGCGCTCGATGTCGGGAACAACGATCGCGGTCACGCCAGAAGCGCGAGCGCGCTCGAGCATTGCGTCGCGATCTTCGTCGAACGCCTTTACATCGATATGCGCATGCGTATCAATCACGCACCAAGCTCCGCAATATCCTTGATGATAGCGTCGACATGACCGGGGACCTTGACCTTTTCGTAGGTCTTGGCAATCACGCCCTTGGGGTTGATGATGTACGTTGTACGCTCAACACCCATGTACTTGCGACCATACATCGACTTCTCTTTCCATGTGTCGAATGCCTCGCAGAACGTGTGATCCTCGTCGGCGACCAGCGGAAAGTTGAGATCGAACTTGGTGATGAACTTCTCATGCGAAGCCACACTGTCTGGACTGACACCTACCACGCGTACACCAAGCTTCGTGAGTCGCTTCATTGAGTCACGAAAGTCGCATGCCTCGGCGGTACAACCCGACGTTGCGTCTTTTGGATAGAAATACAGCACGGTCCATGTTCCCTTGCATTCCTTGGTTGAGAACGTGCCGTTACCATTGGTCGCCCCTGCAACAAGGGGTGCCTTTGTGCCTTCTGCGAGTGCCATAGTATTACTTCCCGGGGGCCGTTGCCCTGCGTGCCTTAAACAAGTCAATCAGCGTACGCTCGATTGGCAGCAGATCCTCTGACTGCGCTTGCGATAACACTGCTTCTTGTGCTGGAGTTGCATCCGATGTCTGCACTGACGCTGCGCGCTCGGCTGTGCGCGGCTCGATGAGCTGCACGCCAACCGGAGTGTTGTACATCTCGGCGAGATGCGTCTTGAGTGCTGCGATTTTGTCGATGAGGCGATGGTGTACGATCTCGGCATGCGGACGCAACACAATGCCAACGTCGGTAAAGTCGACGGTAAGCATTTGCTGCTTTACCGAGGCCTTCACAAACACCAGATGCTCTGGAAGCGAGTCGAGCACTTCATTCCAGCGACGAGCAAGATTTCCAGCTGTGAGCGAGCTCACGGGATTTTTCTGTGCCCGAACAATGACAGGGTTCCCAACACGAATCGGTTGGGGAATCGCGGCGACGCCGCCAACAATGCGTTGTGATGATGTCGATGGAATTTGCGCTGCCGGTGATGATCCGCGCTGTTGTGCAGGCGCTGCGTTGAGCATTGCCAGTACCTTGCCGAGGTCAACCGATGAGTCCATCGCTGCCACTTGGACAAGTGTGAACTCAAATCGTACGCGAGGTTGCGGTGGGTTCTGACGCAGAACAGCTTCGCCCTGCGACAGCAACGTCATGATGCGCAGTGCATCTTCCTTCGTGAAGAGTGCTGCTTCCTCACGGTAGCGCGCAAGGTGCTCCGCCGATGCTTCAATAAGGTCGGTGCCCTGCGTTGTGATCACGGTGAGGATGTTGCGGAAGTGCTCCAGCAATCCGATGAGACACTCCTGCAAGTCGTATCCACGGTCGATGACTTGACGTGCGAGCGTGAACATCGCAGGGATGTCGTGTGTGCGAGCAGCTGTGCTGAGCGCAAAGAAGAAGTCAACGTCGATCAGGTGCAGCGCAGCACTCACATCACTGATCGTGATGGACGTACCGCAGAACGACACTACCTGATCGAAGATCGACTGCGAGTCCCGCATCGATCCGTCGGCCTTCTTCGCAATCGCAACCAGCGACGCATCGTCGATCGTGATCTTCTCCGCTGTTGCGATGTGTCGCAGGTGCGACGTGATCGTGTCGATCTCCATGCGACGGAAATCGAAGCGCTGACAGCGACTCAGGATCGTGGCCGGAACCTTGTGAATCTCCGTCGTAGCAAACACGAAGATCAAATGCGGAGGCGGCTCTTCCAGCGTCTTGAGCAACGCATTAAATGCCGCCGTCGACAGCATGTGCACTTCGTCGATGATGTACATCTTGTAGCGACCCGACATCGGGGCGTACTTGGCGTTATCGCGAAGCTTGCGAACATCGTCTACCGAGTTATTCGACGCACCATCGATCTCGATGATGTCCACGCTCCGTCCCTCGAGCATGTCTGTACACGAGGGACACTGATTGCATGGCTCATGGTCTATGCTGTTGGTGCAATTCAGCGCTCGCGCGAGAATGCGTGCACACGTGGTCTTCCCCACACCACGCGGCCCCGTAAACACATAGGCATGATGGATTCGCCCCTTGCCGATGGCATTTTTGAGCGTCGTCGTAATATGCTCCTGACCAACCACATCCGAAAACCGGAGCGGTCGCCATTTTCGAGCCGTGACGATGTAACGTTGTTCTTCTGACATAGTCTTGCGTTAACTGAACCTCAAACTGCGAAAACCCTCTGCCATGGGCAAACCCATCACCCCTCGAATTGTCCACCTTCTATGCACGCTCGTCCTTCTTGTAGGGGGCATGCACGCATCCGACGATGTTGTTGCGGTGCGCATAGGACGATCGACATTCGATGTGCGTGCGTCGCATATCTACGTGCGTATGCGCTCGGCGCGTACACGCGAAGAGGCACAGCAGCTCCTCCCACCACGATACGTTGTTGCCGAACCGTTGCTCGATGCAGCACGTTCGGTCCACTTTCCTTCATCAGCACAGCGTCGCGCGCCACAACCGGCAGACCCTACCAAGCAGCTGCTGTGGTCGAGCGAGGAACAACTCACGCGCACGTTTGCCGTAGAGATCACGAACATTACGCCACTGGCAGCTGTGCGAGAGCTGTCGACAAAGTTTCGTGAACACGTTGAGCTCGCCGAGCCATGGTACGTGATGCAGCCTCATGCGAAGAGGGTGCAGCCAAATGATCCGATGCAGAATGAGCAGCTCTATTTGGCAACAATCTCGGCGCTTGCAGGCTGGGAGGCTTTTAGTGGCGACACCTCGGTCACGATCGGGATCAGCGATAACGGTGTAAGCCAAACACACGAAGATCTGCGGGGTAATATCGCGCGTAACTGGAGCGAGATCCCTGGCAACGAAATCGACGACGATGGCAATGGCTATGTCGACGATGCGTTTGGCTACAACTTTGCGAGCGGAACTGATGGTACGCCACCAGGCGAAACCGCAAACAACGCAGCTGACGGACACGGAACAAAGGTCGCCGGACTTGCTGGCGCTGCCGCGAATAACGGCGTGGGCATCACCGGTGTCGGTAATCGCTCGCGCTTCTTCCCGATGAAGGTGTCATCCAATGGTTCATCGTCGATCCTCTTCGGGTATCAGTCGCTGATCTATGCTGCGCAGCGCAAGTTCAGCGTCGTGAACACAAGCTGGGGTGTCGTCAAGCCTTTTTCAGCAATCGATCAGTCGGTGATTGACTACTGCCGAGCAAACAATGTGCTTGTTGTTGCCTCAGCCGGTAACCACGGCTCCGGTGCGAGTGGAGATGGATGGCGATACATCAACTATCCGTCAGGATACAATGGTGTGCTCGGTGTCGGCGAGACGGATAAGGATGATTACGTGCAATCATCGTCGGGACTTGGAGGCAATGCACACGTGATGGCTCCGGGTTCGCAGGCATACACTACCGAGGCTGGTGGTGGCTACACAAGCTTTGTTGAGGGAACATCGTTCTCGTCGCCAATTGCCGCAGGTGTCGCCGCACTTGTCCGTGGGAAGTACCCATCACTCACAACCGATCAGGTTATCGGTGTCCTTCGTCGCACATCGGATGATATCTCGGCGAAGAATAGCAACGTCGCAGCATATCTCCCTGGACGCGTCAACATGCAGCGCGCGCTCACAACAGATCCGATGAGTCTGGTGTCGTGCCGGATCGCATCCACACGCATCGTTGATCCCCTAACATCGCGCACGACAGCGCGGTATCGCTCTGGCGATTCCGTGTATTTGGTTGTGACGATTGCGAATGATCTACGGGCCATCACCGGTGGTGAGGTGCGTCTTCGTATCAGTGATGCGTTGGGTTGGAGCGTGCGTATTGCGCAGGAGAGCCTGCCGCTTGATGCAATGACTACAGGTGGACAACGCGAGGTGTCGTTTACGTTGTATCTGGATCAGCTCACACTCGAGACGCCGTGCATTCTTGCTGTCGATATCGAGGTTGATGGTGAGCAAGATCGTGGGTTTGTTTACCTGCAGCCGCCATCCGCTATGACAACGTTCTCGAATGGCGTGATCGCCATCTCGATGGGCGACGATGGCGCAGTAGGGTACAATTCAGTGCTTGATGCAAAGCAAGGTGATGGTTTCGGTTGGCTCACGCGTGGTTTCCAGTTGATGTCGCCGAGTGGTGCATTCATCACCGAGGGCAATGTGCGCTCGAGCACGGGATTCGCCGACGTCTCTCCGTATCGGTCTGACTTCACTGCGTCGAAGGTGTTTGCTGCTCCACGTCCAGACGTGGGTGTGATGAATGATCCAGGTGCGGCATCACCGATTGGAATCGACGTTCAGCAAACCGTAAACTTCCCAGATCCACAGCAACCGATTGTCGTTCTGAAGGTCAAGCTGACGAATACATCGGGTCAGGACCGAACAGCAGTTGCCTCGGGATACTTCCTTGACTGGGACATCGGAAGCAACGCGATTAACAACACTGCACGACTTGCACCAGAGGCGATTCCTCAGACGCTCACTGGGCCCGGAGCTGCAGCAGAAGTGTTTACCCGCGAGGGTTTCGACGTTGCCATTTGCCATGCCGTAGTGTCGCAGTCTCCAGCTGGCATCGCACAGTCGGCGACGTTCCCGTATGCTCCATTTGTTGGTGATCAAGATGGATTCTCGGTCGCAGATCGTCTTCGTATGCTCTCAAGCGGCACAACGATGCAGGCGGCTAATCCAGGTGATCTCTGCAGTGTGATTGGCATGAACTACCCCGGCGTACTTGCAAGTAGTTCATCGTACGAATACACAGTTGTGATTACCCTCGGCGCCACGGCTTCCGAAGCAACGTCACGCATGCGTGATGTACTACCAACTGCTGTATCTGTGCAGGAAGAGCTTGAGGTATCCTCAACACAACTACATCCGAATCCGGCACGCGACATTGTAACAGTAACATCGCCAGAACCAATGGCATCGATCACGATCTTCGACGCAACAGGACGCGTGGTGTCGTATCATCGTGGTGATGGACAACCATCGCAGGTGCTATCCACGGCAAACCTTCCTTCGGGTGTGTATGTACTCTCGCTCCGCTCGACGACGTCGACAACAACATCGGTGCTCAACATCGTACGCTGAGTTCTGTCGTTATGCTCGCATGTTCGTGATCGGGTGTATCCTGATCATCTGTGGTGTGCCGCTCCACGCACAGCTTACCGTCCTACCAGCTGAACTCCCGCACCGTCCAGATCCTGTAATTGCTGGACGTGCGAAGGTGCGTCTGACACCAGATGCAGCAATGAATGCTGATGCAGTTCTTGGAGCGCTTGGATTGCGCATCGAGCGCGTAGTTCTTCCTCGTGAGCAGTCACTGCGATGGAGCACAACACAGCAGCGCCAGCCCCGACCGTCGTCGTTGAACGAAGCGCTCGAGGTTGAGGAACGTCTCCTGCGTTCCTACGTTGTTGCCTGGGACGACCTACGGATTACTCCCGAGCGTATGGTGCAGCTATTGGAGACAGGATGCGGTCCGATCGAGTGTGCAGCACCATGGTGCGTTGCGCAACTCATGGGCGAACCCAACGATCCCCAGCGCGATCGACAGGCGATGCTTGGTGTGATCAAGGTGTTTGAAGCGTGGGACGTTGAGGATGGGTCTGATACAATCGTCATTGGCATCAGCGACAGCGGACTCATGCAGCCGCATGAGGATCTTACTGATGCGATTGCAGCGCGACGTGGCGAGATTCCTGATAACGGGATTGATGATGACAACAACGGCTACGTTGATGATTACCGCGGATACAACTTCTGCGCTGAACTTGGCATGGGAACACCGGGCAACACGTGGCACCCAAACGACAGTCATGGCAGCGGCGTTGGTGGCATCGTCGGCGCAACTGTCAATAACTCCCTTGGCATTGCAGGTGTAGCCAACCAATGCAAGATCTTTCCGCTCCGTACCATGCCCGACAACATCCGCGGTATTGTGTACGGATACGAATCGCTCCTCTATTGCGCCGTCAACAACGTTGATGTGGTGAACTGCTCGTGGGGTAGTCAGTCACGCTCGTGCATTGATGCGGACGTGATTGCGTACACAATCGCGCGCGGGACGGCTGTGGTTGCAGCAGCAGGGAATCACGGATTACCGACGCCATTCTTCCCGGCGAGCTATCGCGGGGTGCTGGGTGTGGGCGTTGTGAATTCTCGTGATGACGTCATCGCGATGTCAGGACATGGTCCAACTGTTGACGTCATGGCCCCAGGACATGATACATGGACAACAGGCAATGACGGTGGGTACATGGGCTTTTGCTGCACGAGCGGCTCATCACCAATTGCAGCCGCAATTGTTGCGCTCGTTCGCTCGAAGCATCCTGAGCTGTCACCACTCGAAGCGTGTGCAGTAGTGCGTGAGTCTGTTGATCCTTCACCATGGTACTATGTTCCCTCGACCATCGACACGATGCTCCTTCCGCGTGGACGTGTGAACGCGCTGCTCGCCGTGACAGCCGAACCATCGTCGATCATCTCGGTGGTGTACGACACCGTGCAACTGGCTGCGGCAAGTGGCGCACAGCGCTGGGGACTCGGGGATACATTGAACGTGACGCCATGGGTGATCAATGTGATGGGCGATTGGCGCATCACGAACATGCGTGTGCATGCCGTGGTTGGTGCATCATCGGATGCTCTGCAGGTGCTCGAGACAGACATCCCAACCAATGTGCCACTCACACCGCAGCAACGCACTGCGCTACCTGCATTACGCATGCGTGTGACGCGTGCAACCGACGACGTCGCCTATGCGATTGTTGATCTCGAGGGTGAGCGCACCAGTGGTGGACAGATTGTGCGTCGGATTATCGTTCCGATTACACCCGCTCCGGCATTTGTCACGCTTGCCAACAGCGATGTGCGTGTGAGTATCGGTGATCATGGTCGTATTGGTAATACGGATCTCGAACGCGGACAAGGTGATGGATTCACGTTCCGCCAATGGTGCGGTCAGCTCTACGAAGGTGCACTCATGATCACCGCCAACAATCGTGTGGTCGATGGTGCACGAGCACTGCGTGGACACAACGACCACTTTGTTGCGTCAAAGCCGTTCCTTGCGCCATACCCACAACGCGCAGTGCTTACTGATGCTGGAGCACCAGATAGTGTGCGTATCGGCGTTGAGGTTGAACTTAACGTCACACTCGATCCAGACGCAGCTGTGCTCGTGATCGATGCAACGCTGACCAACACGAGCGACACTGCATTGCACAACTGCGGAATTGGATGGTTCTATGATTGGGATCTTGGCTCGCAGCCAGCGCGAAACCGAACATGGACGGATGCATTGAGTTGTTGGGTTGCGAGTACAGACCCGAGGAGTCCAGTTGTTGCACTCAACGTGTATGCATCGGTCTCGGATGCTGTGCCGGTGTTGAATAGTATCGACAACACGACCACGTATAACGGCTTCTCACAAGCACGAAAGCAGTGGCTGCTCACGAGTCCTGTGCCGGTGACGTACGATAGCGTGAACGACGTAGCGGCCGTGGTTGGTATGCGATTTACTAATCCAATCATGCCTGGTCATCGACGCATGTTCCGTCACGTGATCACCATGGATACATCCATGCAGGGTGTGACCACGCTGATGAATAGAGGCACCTTCCCTGATCCTGCCGACAGCGTCTTTGCGGGCGAGCCCGGGAAGCCGTTTCCGATGCCAGCAACTGACTACGTCTATATCCCGTCGGGATCGATCACGGTATCACCAGCGACGTTTGCCGTGTATGATGCGCAAGGTCGTCGCGTTGAGGAGGTGACGTTTGAAACCGTTGCCGGTGGACAGATTCTTGTCGTCCTCAATGTCACCCGGCTTCCAGCAGGTGTCTATTACGTCTACTCTGTGAGCAACCTCACACTGAGCGGTGGAATTACGAGTCGTGCATGGCCCCTTGTGATTACGCGCTGATCGAGCGTGTGACGTATCTTGTCGGTCATGGATCTCGTACTCACATCAATCGCTGATGGCATTGGCACGATTGTCATGAATCGTGCTGATAAGCGTAACGCGCTTAGTGCCGAGCTCGTCTCGGAGCTGCATCAGGCATTCACGGCCTTGGGTGCCGACCCAGACGTCCGTGTGATCGTCCTCCGTGGTGAGGGTCCGGCCTTTTGTGCCGGGGCTGATCTCGCATACCTCCAACAGATCAGTCAGAACTCGCCACTCGAAAACCTTGCCGATTCGACTGACCTCAAGGACATGTTCCAATCGATCGTCGGGTGCTCAAAGCCCGTGATCGGCATGGTGCATGGTGCGGCGATTGCCGGAGGATGCGGGCTAGCCACGGTGTGCGACATCGTCGTGGCTGGACGTGAGCGAGCGCTCTTTGGGTACTCCGAGGTGCGCATCGGCTTCATCCCGGCAATCGTGATGGTCTACCTCGTGCGCAAGATTGGCGACACGCAGGCACGGCGGTTGGTCCTAACAGCAGAGAACATAGGTGCGGAGGAAGCCCAGCGGTTGGGCCTTATCACGCACGTTGTTGATGATGCCGAACTGGAGGCAACGACGATGTCGATCGCCAAGGCGATTGCCGCCAACAGTCCATCGGCCATGGCCATGAGCAAAATGATGCTCGAGTCAGTACACAGCATGTCGCTCGAGGCAGGGTTGCACTACGCAACCGTTATGAACGCACTTGCACGTCAGACAGACGACTGCAAGGCAGGGATCGCGAAGTTTCTCAACTCAGCAAAGGGATGATCACGTGGGAATGATTGCACGCATTCGCTCTCTGGTAGTTGTTGTTGCCGTAGGCTTGGCAGCTACCGCAGCAATGGCTCAGCAAGCCAACCTTAACCTCGAAGGTGTTATTCGTGACTCCGTCACGGGGAAGCCAATCGGTTGCAAGATGTTCATCTGGACGCCATCAGGGAAGCGCATTTCCATTTCGTCCAACAGCAAGGATGGTACCTACCTGCAGACCCTTTCGGAGTCAGGCCCCCACAAGCTCGCATGCACTGGGTACAACGTCTATCGCAAGGAAGTGATCGTTGACATTCCGGTGTCACAAAAGTTCAAGGTCATCAAGCAGGATATCAACGTCCGCGAAGTTGTTGAGGGTACACAGGTTGCATCCGTTATGGGTGCCTTCGATCGCAATGCAGCTACCCTGACGCCGGCAGGTAAGGCTGCCGTTGATCAAGTGAGTGAATTGCTCCGAACGAACCAGGAAATGAATCTCGTCATTAGTGTCGCACCCGACGAGGATCAACTCAGCAAGGTCAAAGCGCAAATAGATGCTGACTATGCAAAGCAGGTTGAAGCCTGGAAGAAGGCCACGAAGAAGCTCAAGAAGGGTCAGACTGCTCCACCCGAGCCAGTACGTCCAGCCGATCCAGCGGATCCGAACACCGACCTTGTTGCCCAGCGTATTGCTACCGTCAAGGAGCTGACTAAGGCAGTGAAGATGGGTGATGTCCGTATTAGCTACGTTGTGACGCCTCTTGCCGCACCTGTTGCCGCACCGGTGGCCGCACCGGTGGCCGATACCAAGAAGAAGGGCAAGGCTCCTGCAGCAGCAAAGCCGACAGCCCCAGCACAGCCAACAATGGTCGTCTCGATCGGCAAAGTGAAGAAGCTGTACGAGTAAGCAGCACTCGATCTCAGGTATTCATGTGCATAATCTCCGCCCCCTCGGGCGCGAGGCGGGAGCTATATTTCCGTGCCGAAACGTAACAGAACTGCGCGCTGTACGTCGTAGGAAGGAATGTTCACCGTTCCCTAAGGAATACCTGCCATGGAAGGCAACTTTTCCAACCGAGTACAAGATGTTATCCGCCTTAGTCGGGAGGAAGCACTGCGTCTCGGTCACGATTACATTGGTACCGAGCACCTGCTCTTGGGCATTATCCGCGAGGGTGAGGGCATCGGCATCAAGATTCTGCGCAATCTCGGCGTTGAGCTTGGGAAGCTGAAGCGTGCTGTAGAGGACACAGTGCGTTCCATGAGCGGTCCACTCACGATCGGGAACATTCCGCTCACCAAGCAGGCCGAGAAGGTGCTGAAAATCACCTATCTCGAGGCGAAGCTGTACAAGTCCGATGTGATCGGCACGGAGCACTTGCTGCTGTCGTTGCTGCGCGACGAGGACAACATTGCGGCGCAGATCCTCGGGCAATTCTCGGTCAATTACGATGCCGTTCGCAAGGAGCTCGACGCCTATCTCAGCGGACGTCCAACATCTGGTCAGGCCCGCCCTGAAAAGGGGCTCCCAAGCGGTCGCACAAAGGCTGCTCCGGAGCGTGCGAAGACGCCGGTGCTTGACAATTTCGGACGTGATCTGACGAAGCTGGCGGTTGAAGGCAAGTTGGATCCGGTGATCGGACGTGACAAGGAAATTCAGCGCGTTGCTCAGGTGCTCTCCCGCCGCAAGAAGAACAACCCGGTTCTCATCGGAGAACCTGGTGTTGGCAAGACGGCCATCGTCGAGGGACTTGCGCTCCGCATTATTGATCGCAAAGTATCGCGCGTGTTGTTCGACAAGCGCATTGTTACGTTGGATCTCGCAGCTCTCGTTGCTGGCACAAAGTACCGTGGTCAGTTCGAAGAGCGCATGAAGGCTGTGATGAACGAGCTTGAAAAAGCGAAGGATGTGATCCTGTTCATCGATGAGCTTCATACAATCGTTGGAGCAGGGGGCGCTTCGGGCTCACTGGATGCATCCAACATGTTCAAGCCTGCCTTGGCGCGGGGCGACATCCAATGTATCGGAGCCACGACGCTCGACGAGTACCGTCAGTTCATCGAAAAGGATGGCGCTCTCGATCGTCGATTCCAGAAGATCGTTGTAGATCCGCCGACAGCCGAAGAAGCAATGCAGATCCTCACCAACGTGAAGGAGCGCTACGAGCAGCATCACGGTGTTCGCTACACCGAAGAAGCTGTGCGTGCTTGCGTGTTGATGGCTGATCGCTATATCACTGACCGATTCCTACCAGACAAAGCGCTCGACGTGATGGATGAAGCTGGTGCACGCGTGCACCTCGGCAACATCAAGGTTCCGAAGGAAGTGCTTGAGCTGGAAGAGAAGATTGAAGAAGTACGCGTGCTGAAGAACTCGGTTGTGAAGTCGCAGAATTTCGAGGAAGCAGCACGTCTGCGCGATCTCGAGAAGAAGCACCAGACCGACCTCGAAGCCGCGAAAGAAGAATGGGAAAGCAAGTCGGGCGATGTTGTCTTTGACGTCACGGAAGAAGACGTTGCTGATGTGATTGCGATGATGACGGGTATTCCTGTCAACCGCATTGCAGAAGGCGAGACAGCGAAGCTTCTCAAGATGGCGGAAGAACTGCGCGGACAAGTGATTGGTCAGGACGAAGCCGTTGAGCACCTTGCTAAGGCTATTCGTCGTGCACGTGCAGGACTGAAGGATCCGAACCGTCCAATCGGTTCGTTCATGTTCCTTGGTCCAACAGGTGTTGGAAAGACCGAGCTTGCAAAGGCACTCGCACGCTACATGTTCGACAGCGAAGATGCGCTCATCCGCATCGACATGTCGGAGTACATGGAGAAGTTCACCGTGTCGCGTCTTGTTGGCGCGCCTCCGGGATACGTTGGATATGAAGAGGGTGGACAGCTCACCGAGAAGGTTCGTCGTAAGCCGTATTCTATCGTGCTGCTCGACGAAATCGAAAAGGCACACCCTGATGTGTTCAACATCCTGCTGCAGGTGTTCGACGATGGACAGCTCACGGATGGACTTGGACGTCGTGTCGACTTCAAGAACACCATCATCATCATGACATCGAACGTCGGTATGCGTGATGTCAAGGCAGGTGGCCGTATCGGCTTCACTGCCGACACAGCAACTGATGACTACGACAACATGAAGAGCACCGTTGAAGAGACAATGAAGCGTCTCTTCAATCCGGAGTTCCTCAACCGAATCGACGAGTATGTGATCTTCCGTTCGCTGAAGAAGGAAGACATGTACAAGATCATCGATCTCCAGCTGAAGCGCGTTCTCAAGCGTTTGGCAGCAAAGAACATCACACTCGATCTTGCCAAGTCGGCGAAGGAATTCCTTGCCGAGAAGGGCTTCGACGAAAAGTATGGTGCACGTCCGTTGCGCCGAACGTTGCAGCGCTTTGTCGAGGATCCGATCTCGGAAGAACTCCTCAAGGGGACGTTCACCGAGGGAGCATCGATCAAGGGCAAGCTCGACAAGAAGACGGGTACAGTGGTGTTTGCTCTTGCGAAGCCAAAGGGTGGCGACACTCTTGAAGAACACGAAGAGGCTGAAGCGCACGAAGACTAACTAGAACTGTGGCACTCGATCCAACGCTCCTCACCGCATATCTCCGACAGCAGATGCAGATGTACGGCACGCACCAGTATGTTGTGCCTGCCGACCCTGCTTCGCTCGTCGTTGATGTCAGCGCTGAGTCGCCAGTCGACCACGCACCGGAAGCAACGGAGATTATCGAGATGCCTGCACAGCATTCAACCGCGAGTTGGGCCGCAGCGACAACGCTTGTGGAGCTCAACGAACAGATTTGTACCTGCATGCAGTGTCCACTCGGACACACTCGCACCAACTTTGTGTTCGGAAGTGGAAACCCCAATGCCGACATCATGATTGTTGGCGAAGCGCCCGGTGCTGATGAAGATGAACAGGGCTTGCCATTTGTCGGACGCGCAGGACAGTTGCTGACGAAGATTCTCGAAGCAATTGAGCTCTCGCGTGATGAAGTGTACATCTGTAACATCCTCAAGTGCCGTCCACCGAATAACCGCAAGCCCCTTGCCGGTGAAACCGATCAGTGTGAACCATACTTGTGGAAGCAGATCGAGATCGTGCAACCAAAGCTCATTCTCGCGCTTGGTCTCACCGCAGCTAACACCTTGCTCAAGAACAAAGAGTCCATGACGAACCTTCGTGGAAAGATCCACGACTATCATGGCATTCGTACGCTTGTGACCTATCATCCCGCGGCATTGCTGCGGAATCCTGAATGGAAGAAGTACACGTGGGACGACGTCAAGCTTCTTCGCAATCTCTATGATGCCTCATGAACATTGCCGTGCTTCTCGGCGGGATCAGTCCCGAACGCAACATCTCCATGGTCAGCGGACGTGCTGCGATCAACGCGCTTCGCTCGCTTGGTCACACCGTCTCTGCGATTGATCCATCGCGTGGAGCCAATTGCATCCTAAGCGACGACGAAGTAGCGGCTGCAACACCGCGTGCGGTTACCGACGAGGAGCTTGCCGCGTTTCGACCAGCCGCGTTGATGGAGTGCGTTGCCTCAGCGGCTTTTGATGGCATCGATTGTGCCTTCATCCTCTTGCACGGACGCTACGGCGAGGACGGCTACATTCAATCGTTGCTCGATCTGCGTGGCATTCCATACACGGGTAGCACGATGCTCGCGAGTGCAGCTGCTATGGATAAGGGGCTCTCCAAGATGCTCTTCCAAGTGGCGGGAATTCCAACTGCGCCGTGGGTGACGCTCACGCCGGAACAAGCCGACGATCATGCAGTGATTGAGCAGGTGATGACCGAGATCGAGGGTGGGTTGGTCGTGAAGCCGAATGATCAAGGATCGACCGTTGGTATGACGATTCTTGATGCGCCGAACGTGGATTCGCTGAGTGAGGCTGTGCGTATTGCCGGACAGTACTCATCGACGATTCTCATCGAGCGGTATATCTCTGGTCGCGAACTCACCGTTGCCGTCTTGGGCGACGAAGCACTGCCGATCATTGAGATTGCGCCGAAGGAAGGCTACTACGACTACACGAACAAGTACACCAAGGGCAAGACCGAGTACCACTGTCCTGCAGATCTGACGCCGGAAGTTGAAGACCACGTGCGCAACCTTGCGGTTGCCGCGCACCATGTCCTTGGGTGCCGCGCGTATAGTCGCATTGATTTCCGACTCCGTGAAGACAACATTCCGTTCTGTTTGGAAGTCAACACGATCCCAGGTTTTACCGAGACAAGTCTGGTGCCGATGGCCGCTCGCGCTGCCGACATGGAGTTTCCTGCTCTGTGTGAGGAGATCATGCGCTTGTCGGGTATCTTCGCAGCGTGAAAAACATCCTCCTTACGGGCATCGGCAATGCCCTTGTCGACCTCGAATACCGCGTCACAGATGCCGAACTAGCTGCCTTTGGTGTATCCAAGGGAGCAATGACGCTTACCGAACCAGCACGTCAGCACGAGATGATCCACGCGCTCAGCGATCGCGATGTGCATCGTTGTAGCGGCGGATCTGCAGCTAACACCGTAATCGCGTTCGCGCAGTTTGGTGGAAGTGCTGCATATGCTTCGTTGTTGGGCGCCGATCAGTTCGGACACTTTTACGCGTCCGAGTTCAAGGATCTCGGCATTGTACTCAATGCCGACCAAGTGCAGGGGGCAACAACAGGATCATGCCTGGTGTTGATCACGCCTGATAGCGAGCGCACCTTGAACACGACGCTTGCCGTGAATACAGAATTCTCTCCGCGACACGTCAGCGAGGACCTCATTAAGTCCAGCGAATGGGTCTATATCGAAGGCTACAAGCTTACCGACGATAACGGAGCTGAAGCTGTAGAGCACGCACTCTTCTACGCGAAGAAGCACGACACACGCGTTGCGATCAGTTGTTCTGATGGATTCATCATTGATGTGTTTGGCGATCGTTTGCGCTCGGTACTGCAGCACGCAGATCTTGTGTTTTGCAACGAGCGTGAAGGCACAGGGTTGGCTCAGACCGAGTCGGTGCAGGATGCGTACGCGTACCTCGCAGCAACATTCCCGAACGCCGTGCTTACGGCAGGGGCACATGGTTCGCGTGTGCGTTGGAACGGACATGATGTAGAGATTCCTGCGTACAAGGTGGAGCCTGTTGATACAACGGGTGCTGGCGACATGTATGCTGGTGCTTTCCTGTACGGTGTGTTGCATCGCCACCACCCGGAGCACGCTGGACGTTTGGCATCGTACGCATCAGCGCAAGTTGTTGCGCAGTATGGTGCGCGCCTTCGTGCAAGCCATATCGACGTGCGTGATACCGTCCTGGCTACTTCCCCAACTAACGCATAAGCACAACCGTGACCCGCTGTCGATTTGCTCTCGTCTATGTTGCTGCGCTGATGCTGATGGCCCCTGTGCTGTCGGCCCAAAGCGGTATGACGTATGACGAGTTCTCGCGACGCCTCACATCCTACTTTGCTGAAGAACTCATCCAGGACATTCGTCCGGCCCTGCCACAGGGATCGGCCTATCGCATTTGGGGATGGGACGTAGGGGACTTCAGCGGCGATGGCAATTACGACCTTGCGGTATCGGTCAATGTTCTCGGCACACGCAAGCGCGAGAACTTGGTGTACCTCTTCGTTGATACCGAGGGTTTTCTGGTCAACATCGGTAAGCTGCCGTTCGCCTACATCGACCTTCCTCTGGAAGTGGGCGTGGTGATCAAGGAGCAGACGTGTTACGTAACGCAGAAGCGTCGCAGTGACGACTGGATGATCCGCGGCTATCGTTTCGGCGAGGGAAGCATCGTGCTTGTCGACGAGTTTGTGAGCGACCGCATCGAGGCGTTTGGACACGAGACCTTCCGGTCGTACCAGACACTCGAGACGCAGGAGCGCTTTATCACCAACGACGGCGACCTTGCCTTTGCCACAGACTACACCGTGATCCCAGCCTATGGCCGTGGACGTCAGGTGTATGCCGGGTATGTTCCAGAGATCTCTGCATCGCGCATCAAGCACGTTGTGAACGGTGCATTCTGGTGGTCGGACGAGGGTGACGCGTCGCTGCGAGCGCGTGTGGTGTACGACAACGACTACCTCTACATCCGGGTGAACGTCAAGGACTCGACCATCATTACCGGGTGGTGCGACACCTGTGCGGCTGATCGGCTCGAAATTTGGTTTGATGTGACTCCGGCCGACGAGCTCGGCGGCTCGCGCTACGTGCAGAGTGTCAAACGATCCAGCATTACCCCTCGGTCCAGCACCGACAGCGGACTCTACGCATTCTCGATTCAGATTGGCGATTTCGGCGATCGACGACCAACGATCAAGGTTAAAACGACCGATGATTTGGACCCTGCGCAGGACTCTGCCGTGCAGCGTGTCCGCGTCGTAACTGCCCCACGCACAGGGGGTTACGTCGTTAAGGTGCGTATCCCATTCGTCTTGCTCGGCTACGAGCGGGCTCCCGTCGACGAGCAGTCGATCACCGAGTTCGGCTGCACCATTGCCCTCTACGATGTGGACAATGAATTCCGTCCCGACGAGACAAGTGTGGTCGCTACGAGCCCCATTCAACCCCTCAACCCAGCCACCTACGGAGCCATCCAGTTTATCCCTGACGGACGCTGGTATGGAGAAACCGTGAACATCTACACGGAATCTGTGCTCGGTACACTACGAGAATTGGGTTTTTAGCCCCTCTACGACCTATTTTTGCGCGCCATTTAACGTTGGTCTAAACCATGCATCAACGCGAGTCGGTTATGCAACAACTCGCACCCTATCTCACACTTGGGGTGCAGCTTGCAGCGGCGGTGTGTGGTTGTGCTCTTGTTGGGTGGTGGATTGATGAAACATACGGCACGCAACCGTGGGTACTCCTCGGTGGTGTTGTTGTTGGATCAATCGTCGGACTCGTGCAGTTTCTTCGTGCTGTGCAACAGCTTGGGAAACGCACACAGCGTAACGATCAAGAACCGTAATCATTGGGGAACATAACAGCGTGGAACCTGCGGGGCCTTTGGCGGCAGTCCTAACAGCGTTGGGGATCTGTGTGATCAACACAGCGCTCGGATGGATTGTATCGCGTATGGCCTTTGGTAAGGACCTCAACGTGTTTCTCGCAATGATCTTCGGAAGTCTTGGTGTTCGCGCGATCATCGTGATGGCAAGCGCATGGTTTTGTCTAAGCGTGTTGAACATGCATCAAGTTGCATTCTCACTCACGTTTGCGATCTCAATGTTTGTGCTTCTCCTCGCGGAGATCTTTTTTTTTCATCGGTCCTACGAGAACGCCAAGCGGCAATCGCGCAGACCGGTGACGGATCTCTTGAAAAAAAAAACCTCTGACCTGATGTTGGTACTCGTACACCCATGAGCAATACCGCGACCTCACAATCCGATTCACTTCAGCACGCCCACCAAGGGCACGGCGCTGATGGTCATGCCAATCCCGAGGGTAGCGAGGTTTTTACCACGCTGCTGAACTCGCTGGGTGACCACCACGAGCTGAATATCTTCTTCGGACATTACAAGATCCTTCCGGTGATGCTGGTCGACAACGGATTCCATGTGTATCCGAACGTCGATGCAATGGAGCACGCAGGTGCCTTCACGATGCATCACCCTGGGCACGGACACCACATCGTCAAGGCGCACGAGCTGCACACGGAAACAGAGCATTGTTCCCTCGAGCAGACTGGTGCCAGCCCGAAGCTTGATCTGTCGATCACCAACTTCGTTGCGTACGAGTTCATCGCGATCCTGATTGCGACGATCGTATTTGGTATCGCTCGTGGACGCTACATCAAGAACGCACTGCAAGCACCGAAGGGTCTGCAGAACGTTGTTGAGTCGCTCGTGCTGTATGTGCGCGACGAGATTGTGCGACCAAACGTTGGAACCGAAGCACGTGCTCATCGCCTGATGCCGTACATCCTTGGCATCTTCTTCTTCGTTCTCACGTTGAACCTCGTTGGTCTGATGCCTGGTTGCCATGCAGCTACCGGTGCGTTGGGTGTTACAGCTGCGCTTGCGCTTACCACGTTCATCGTCGTCAACTTCGTTGCCATTAAGGATGCCGGTATCAAGTCGTGGCTCCATCACTTGTTGGGTGGCGCTCCATGGTACATGTTCCCAATCATGGTGCCGATTGAAATCATCTCGCTCTTCACGAAGCCGTTCGCGTTGATGATTCGTTTGTTCGCCAACATGACAGCTGGACACATCGTGTTGTTGTCGTTGGTTGGACTCATTTTCTTCTTCAAGAGCTGGATGGTGACACCTGTGAGCGTTGCGTTCTCGGTGTTCATCTACCTCCTTGAACTTCTTGTCGCCTTCCTTCAGGCGTACATCTTCGCTATGCTCGCATCAGTGTTCGTGGGTCTTGCTCTCGGTGATCATGCACATGATGATCATCACGGCGATGCACACGCGCACTAAGATTCACTGATTTCGAAACCAATTCACATTCTCATCATCTGGAGGTTTACACAATGGAAGCAGTCGCATTTGCTTGGCTTTCAGCAGGTCTTGGTGTTGGCGTAACAGTATTCGGCGTAGGTACAGGTATCGGTCGTCTTGCGGCTGCTGCTCTCGAAGCCTCAAGCCGTCAGCCAGAAAACGCTGGTGACATCCGTACAACGATGATCATCGGTGCAGCCCTTATCGAAGGTGTTGCACTTCTCGCAGGCGTTATCTGCATCCTTCTTGCTGTTAAGAGCTAACGCAACGACAATTCACGACCCCGCACGTTCGGGGTCGGTCGTAGGGTTCACGATGTGAGCTCTACGACCGATGCACGGGTTCCGCGCGTCGCCGACAACCATCGACATTCCTTCACTCCGTAATTCTCGTCTTGCCATGCCTTCATTTCTTGAGATGAGCCCGGGTCTGATCATTTGGACCCTTGTCAACTTCTCCATCTTCGTGTTCATCATCGCGAAGTTTTTCTACAAGCCGATGCGCTCTGGTCTTGAAGCACGCGAGCAAACGATTGCGAACGCAATCGCGAATGCAGAAAAGGCGAATGCAGAAGCAACGAAGATCCTTGCTGAGAGCAAGGAGCGGATTGCTGGTGCACAGCAAGAGATGATGGCCATCGTGCGCGAAGGCAAGGCGCAAGCCGAAGCTATGGTGCGCAAGGCAGCTGATGACGCCGAGGCAGTCAAGCAGCAGAAGCTTGTTGAGTCGCAGCGCGAAATCGAACGTCAGAAGGACGAAGCCATCAAGCAACTGCGTGCTGAAGTAGCAACGTTGGTTGTGGATGCAACTGAGAAGTTGCTTGGCCGCAATCTCCAGGGCGACGATCACAAGCGTATCGTCGAAGGTTACGTCAACGAACTCTCGAAGAACTAAATGTCAACTCTGAAGATTGCACGCCGTTACGCGAAGGCAGTTCTCGCAACGGCGATTGAACAACAGCTTGATGACGTGGTTGCGAAGGATCTCGCAACGGTCGAGTCGGTGGGCGCAAGCTCTGCTGACTTCCGTGCGATGATGCGCAGCCCGATCATCGACGCGCAGGTAAAGCTCGCCGTGCTGAAGGATGCGTTGGGCGCTACCATCAACCCTTTGACGATGGAGTTCCTGAAACTCATCATCGAGAAGGGGCGCGGTGACCTCTGGCGTGAAATCGTGATGGAATACCGTGCGTTGCTTGATGATCGTAAGAACATTCAGCGCGTTCGCGTGACATCAGCAGTTGAACTCGGCGCACAAGAGCGTTCGCAACTCGAATCAACGCTCACAGCTCGACTCAAGAAAACCGTTGTTGCAACGTACGACACAGATCCAACCATCCTTGGTGGTGCAGTGGTTCGTGTTGGTGATCAGGTGCTCGACGGATCGATTCGCCACCAGCTGCATGTCCTCAAGGACAAGCTTGCGGTAGCGTAATCACCCACTTACGATGTGAACAAACTCTAAAGGATTCAATCGCATGTCTGAAGTTCGTCCAGATGAAATCTCCGCGATTCTTCGTCGCCAGTTGACAGGATTCGAAAAGGAGACGGATGTATATGAAGTGGGCACTGTCCTCCAAATTGGTGACGGTGTAGCGCGCGTGTACGGTCTCACAAACGTGATGGCCTCCGAGCTCGTTGAGTTTCCGAATGGTGTGGTTGGCATGGTTCTCAACCTTGAAGAGGACAATGTTGGCTGCGTGTTGTTCGGTGATGACTCGCTCGTGAAGGAAGGCGATCAAGCACGTCGTACGGGCCGCATCGCATCGGTGCCAGTTGGTGAAGGTCTGATCGGTCGCGTTGTCGACCCACTTGGACGTCCACTCGATGGCAAGGGGCCAATCAAGGAATCGAAGTTCTATCCGATCGAGCGTAAGGCTCTCGGTGTGATCGATCGCCAGCCAGTTACGCAGCCACTGCAAACAGGTATCAAGGCGATCGACTCGCTCATCCCAATTGGTCGTGGTCAGCGTGAGTTGATCATCGGCGATCGTCAGACAGGTAAGACGGTTGTGGCGCTTGATGCGATCATCAATCAGAAGTACACGCACACACCAGAAGCAGCAGCACAAGGCATCGAGCCTGTGTACTGTATCTACGTTGCGATTGGTCAAAAGGGCTCGACAGTTGCGAACGTTGTTTCGACACTCGAGAAGTATGGTGCAATGGCGTACACAACAGTTGTGAGCGCTTCTGCATCAGACCCAGCACCACTGCAGTTCATCGCGCCATATTCTGGTTGCTCGATGGGCGAGTTCTTCCGCGATAGCGGACGTCACGCTCTGGTGGTGTATGATGACCTTTCGAAGCAGGCAGCATCGTACCGTCAGGTATCGCTCCTTCTGCGCCGTCCACCAGGACGTGAAGCATATCCGGGCGACGTGTTCTATCTCCACTCACGTCTGCTGGAACGCGCTGCGAAGCTCAGCGACGCACTCGGCGGAGGTTCGCTCACAGCACTTCCTGTGATCGAAACACAAGCTGGTGACGTGTCTGCCTACATCCCAACAAACGTGATCTCGATCACTGACGGTCAGATCTACCTCGAGCCAAGCTTGTTCAACGCTGGTGTTCGTCCAGCTCTGAACGTTGGTATCTCGGTGTCACGTGTGGGTGGTAACGCGCAGATCAAGGCGATGAAGAAGGTCGCTGGTCCACTCAAGCTCGACCTTGCTCAGTACCGTGCTCTTGAAGCGTTCGCACGTTTCGGATCCGACCTCGATAAGACAACGCTTCAGCAGCTGCGCCGCGGTGCACGTCTGCTTGAAGTGATGAAGCAGCCACAATACTCACCAGTGCCAGTTGAAGATCAGATCGTTGTGATCTATGCAGCTTCGAGCGGTTTCATGGATGAGCTCCCTGTGGAGAGCATCAAGAAGTACGAAGCAGAGTTGCTTGAGTTTGTGCACGCCGGCCATGCGAACATCATCGAAGGTCTGCGCACACAAAAGGCACTCACAGACGACATTGTCGCAAACCTTAATGCTGCGCTGAAGAGCTTTACAGAGCGCTTCGCTGCAGCACTCTAATCCAGGACCTACGCAATGATCATCCTAACAGGTGGTGCAGGCTTCATCGGAAGCTGCATGTTGGCCTCGCTCAACGCCGCCGGACGTGAGGATGTGCTTGTTGTGGACTCGCTGGGAACGGGAAGCAAGTGGAAGAATCTTGTAGACCGTACGTTCATTGGCATTGTTAGCAAACAGGAATTCAGGGACATGATGGCAGTCGGCGACGTCGAGGACGACGTCGATGCTATCATTCACTTGGGTGCATGCTCGTCGACGACAGAGACCGATGCCGACTACTTGTACGACAACAACTATCGCTACAGCGTTGATGTAGCAGAGTTTGCCGCAGAGGTAGGAGCTCGGTTCATCTACGCGAGCAGCGCTGCAACCTACGGCGATGGATCACGCGGGTACGCCGATACATCAACAGACCTCCGTCCGTTGAACATGTATGGCTACTCGAAGCATCTGTTCGATCAGTGGGTACGCAGCAATGGGCTTGATGCTTCCTGCGTCGGATTGAAGTTCTTCAACGTGTTTGGTCCGAACGAGTACCATAAAGGCCCCATGGCCAGCATGGTATCAAAGGCCGTGCACCAGATCGCAGACGCTGGATCGGTGACGCTCTTCAAGAGCAATGATCCGCGATTCGGTGACGGTGGACAGATGCGCGACTTCATCTACGTGAAGGATGTCTGCAACGTGATGATGCAGCTGCTGGATCGACACGATGTCAACGGCATCTTCAATCTCGGCACAGGCGTAGCTCGATCATGGAACGATCTGATGACGTCGGTATTCACCGCAATGGATCGTCCAGTGTCGATCAACTACGTTGAAATGCCAGACGGACTCGCCAAGCAGTACCAGAACTACACCCAAGCAGATATGTCGACGCTCCAGGCAGCAATGCCAGATGTCGCATTCGGCACCCTCGAAGAAACTGTTGCTGACTATGTCCGAGGATATCTCCTCAAGGACTGGCCGTATTTGTGAACCTCAATTGACGAGAACGGAAGAATCGGATGGCAACCCTACGCGAAACACGTGACCGCATTACGTCGGTGAAGAACACGTCGAAGATCACCCAGGCGATGAGCATGGTGGCAACGGCAAAGCTGCGTCGTGCGCAAGATGCGATTACGGCTGCACGTCCATTCGCGCAACAAGTCCAGAAGATTCTGGGCAACCTTGCCATGGCCGACACCGAGTTCGTCCATCCATTCTTTGAGTCGCGCAAGACCGTGAGCTCGATTGCAATCGTTGCGGTATCATCCGACCGTGGTCTGTGCGGCGCGTTTAACACAAACATGCTCCGCGTGCTCTCCACGCGTATCGCTGCGTTGGAAGCCGAACACCCTGGCGTAACAATCAACGTTATTCCTGTCGGTAAGCGCTCGGTGAATGCAGCAAAGAAGGCACCACAACCAGTTGTGCAAGAATTCAACGATGTGTTCGGTAAGCTCAGCTACGACACCGCTGTTGACATTGCAGAGCTTGTGTCAAGCGGATTCTTGATGCAGAACTTCGATCGTGTTGAAATCGTTTACAACGAGTTCGTCACGGTGATGCGTCAGGAAGTGCGTACAATGCAGCTTCTTCCGATTATCCCTGACACAACAACAGAACAAACGAAGCAAAGCGTCGACTACATCTTCGAGCCATCGCGCGCAGATATCCTCGACACACTTCTGCCGATGTACATCAAGTTGCAGGTGTGGCGCACGCTGCTCGATTCGAACGCAGCGGAACACGCAGCGCGTCGTATGGCGATGGAAAACGCGACAACAAATGCACGCGACCTGATCAAGTCGCTCCAGCTGATCTACAACCGCGAGCGCCAAGCAGCGATCACGAAGGAAATGTTGGAAATCGTTGGTGGTGCAGAGGCACTCTCGAGCAACTAACACGAGCAGTTAGATGACCGACCGTCTACCAGTGATGTCGCGGCAAGGGGCTATCCTGGCCATCATCATGGTTGGCGTGATCTATGCATTGATCAACGTTGGTGCTACGTCCGACGTCAATCCCTACGCTGCATCGTACCAGTCCCGCATCGGACTTTACGCAGAGAAGCGCGACTCACTCAACAAGCGTCGTCAGATGAGCGAGCGCATGTTTGCGCGCCACGTTGCCAACTATGAAATCCCGCAGTACATCGCACCGCGGCTACGTCCAACAGATACGTTGCTGCTGCCACCAATGTCGTATGGCAATCGGTACATGCGTGATAACGCGTATTGGACCGATCCGCGGTTCTTCGCATGGATGGTAGGCTTCCACAACGTGATCCCATGGAACGATGTTGCACGTCGCTCACAAGCGAACGCATACATCGTGCTCGAACCCAATATGATTTGGATCGCACGACGCGGCAGTCGAAACGTCAATATTGATTCGTTGCTCAACGAATACGGACGGCAGCAATGAACACCACAGTATCACTCGTGCTAACGCTGCTTCTGCAGTTAGTATCAGGATTCGGTGTGATAGCGCTGCTACGTCCGCGTGTGACCCGGAGCATGGCTGTTCCCACCGCTCTGCTCGTTGGCATGTTCGTGCACACGGTGATGTTGTTCCTCGCGTCGCTTGCGTCGATCGAGATCACTCGAAGCCTCGGCATGATCACTGCTGTCGTTGCTGCAGTGCTGCCGAATCTTGCATGGCCGCGTGTCGCTTCATGGTATGCAGAGTTGGTTCGCAAACCGTCATGGACGTTGTCGCTTGCTGACATTGTCACACTCAGCTTCGCATCATATCTCGCGTACGCAGCCTTCTGGGCCGCCTGGTACTGGCCTGTAACGCCGTTTGATGCCGTCGTTGGAATAGATCTCGTTGCCAAGACAGCCGTTGAAGATCACACGCTCGTCAACCGCGTGTTTACCGATCCATTCCTCTCGCAGCATCTTTCGAACCAGCCGTTCTACGCACCGTTTGCAATGCTCTTGCAGGTGCTCTACCGTCTTATGGGATATGCGCACGGACAGTTGTGGGTTCCGATTGTCGCCGTGTGCTTTATGTGGATCACATGGGTTGAACTCCGCCGCACGGCACATCACATGATTGCGAATGTGTTGTGGCTCCTTGTTCTGCTCACACCGGAAATGCTGGGCTACACATACCTTGTGCAGACAGATTATCTGAATGCGGCAATGTTTGTTCCGGGCGTCGTGTTCCTGTGGCGCGCCATTCGTGAAGAAGATCGTGGATCACTCTGGATGTCGACTGTGTTCTTCGCAGCGGCATGCTGGTCGCGTACTGACGCGATTATTCTCGTGATGCTCGGTCTTACTGCAACGCTCCCACTTCTTGCACGTGCAACGTCGTGGAAACGCGCCATCCAGACGTACGCAGTACAGTCGGTCGTAATGGTCGCAGTGTTTGCTGTGTGGCATGTGCTGTATTTCAACGCATATCTCCCTGTACGTCCATCGACGTCAGACCAACTCCTCGGGTTTGATGTTGCACGCGCGATGGGAGTAGCATCATCACTATTGACCAACGTGATTGCTGATGTTGATTACTGGGGCTGGTTGTTTCTGATCTTCCCGATTGTCATCCTTGTCAACGCCGTACGCGAGCGTAAACTCGAGCCTGCACTTCCGCTAGTGTGGATCGGCACGTTGATCCTCGGTTTCATCGTGATTGGTACAATCTTCAGTGCTGCCATTGTTGAGCAAACGCTCCGTCGTGGTATCTTCAAACTCATCCCGCTTATGGTGATTGCCATAGCTGGAACGCAGCTCGCAATGACTGCGTCACGAAATCTGACGAACTGGGAGGCAGGACGTACGTCCTGATGCGGTGATGCCAAAACTGCTCTACATCCTTGTTGCTTCGCTGGGAACGTTTCTTGTTCTCATGACGGCGAGTGCATTGCTGTCGCGTTTGTTTGCTGCACGTTCGATCAAGCGATTGATCCGCACGATTGGGAAGAATGCGCTCCCGAATGTTTCTGCAGAACGCTTGCAGGGTTTGCCAGAGCCAATTCAACGCTACCTCCGCTATGCACTCAAAGACGGACATCCCAACATTCGCTATGCGGTGTTGCAACAACGCGCACGGTTTCGTCACGGACCCAACCGTCCGTGGTTTACGGTAACTGCTACCGAAGTACTCTCTGGTATGGAGCCCGGCTTTGTGTGGGAAGCACGTCTTCGTCACAACGCATTCTGGTGGCGCACAGCAACGTTGAGTTATGTCAACGGTGTTGGACACGGACATGTGAAACTCTACGGTGCACTCACGCTTTCGGAATATGAAGGCAAGGAAACAGATGCGTCGATGCTGTTTCGTGTGTTGAGCGAACTCGTGTGGTTGCCGACAGGTCTGTTGCCAACAAAGACATTACGTTGGGATCCTATTGATGCAACAACAGCACGTGCAACAATCGTTGATGGCACTACCCGTGTGTCAGCAACGGTGCATGTGAACGAGCTTGGTCAAATCGATCGCATCGTTACCAACGACAAGTATCGCGATCACAAGAGCGGATTTGAGCAAGCCACGTTTACGCTTGAATGCAACGCGTATCAAGAAGTCGAGGGTGTGATGATCCCGACCGAAGTCAACTTTGTGTGGAATCTCGATAACGGCGACTTCGAATACGGTCAGTTCCGTATCACACGCGTCCGCTACGTGTACGCATAACGCATACGCTGCATCACGCGCCGCGTTGTGCGCGAATCCATGCTGCGGGAATCGACAGAATCTTTTGCGCCGTCGTTGTGCGTGCACGGCGTAGGAATACGTTATAGTCCATCGATTCAATCACGCGAAGAATCTTGCGGTAGTTCATGCTCATCAAGTAGACCGTCGTGCGACTGTCGCGCTCAAGCATCGGAACACCACGATCGGATGATGCGTAGTACGATTCGGCGCGATTGGTATAGTCGCGAATCAGTGCGTGCAGTTGCGGTGTCCATCGACGCGCCATGATGTCGTCTTCGGTTACGCCGTATGCATCAAGATCTGCAAGGGGCAAGTAGATACGTCCACGATCGGCGTCTTCTGCAACATCACGAAGGATGTTGGTGAGTTGCATCGCAATGCCCAACTCGATTGCGTGCTCCAATGCTTCCTTCGATGAGTATCCAAAGATCTCCGACGTCATAAGACCGACAACGGAGGCAACCTTGTAGCAATACACATACAACTCTTCGAACGTCTCGAAGCGTGTCACGATGGTATCCATCAGGACGCCTTCAATAAGCTCGTCGGGAAGATTCCGTGGAATGCGGTACGTCGCGAGTGTGTCTTCCCACGCCGTAAGAATGGCAATCTTCGTTGGATCGTCAGCACCTGACGATGGAAGATGTTCGCCAGCGTAGAGTGCATCAAGATCCTTGCGCCACTGCGCCACAAGCGTGACCGCATGATCGCGTGTCACGTCGCCCTGCTCCATTGCCACGTCAATCAAGTCGTCGACATACCGACAGAAGGCATAGACTGCGTAGCAAGCATTGCGCTTGTGCGGAGCGATGAAGTGCGATGCGAAGTAAAACGTTTTCGCGTGCGTGTACGTCACGCGCCGGCATACTTCGTATGCATCAGCGATTGACGGAACATGTGTTGATGGAGCGTCGTGCACGCGGAAAACATTCCCTAGCTTTGGACGAAATGAGGAACCAACAAGAATGAAGATACGCACCGTCTATCGCTGTTCAAGCTGCGGACATTCGGCACCAAAGTGGATGGGTCGATGTCCTGGCTGTGGAACGTGGGAGTCTATGATCGAGGAAGTGGATGCCTCGTCTACGCCAAAAGGTGCCGCAGCTAAACGTCGCGCACAGGCTGCTGGTTCCGTGCTCTCAACGCCACTTGCTGATGTGCATGCAGATCAAGCGCAGCGAATTCCTACGGGAATGGTTGAGCTCGACCGTGTGCTTGGTGGTGGACTCATGCCGGGAAGCATCGTGCTCGTCGGTGGTGATCCAGGCATGGGCAAGAGTACACTTATGCTGCAGCTTGCTGCGTATGCTGGATCACTCGCTGCAGACCGTCCGTGTCTGTATGTAACTGGCGAAGAAAGCTTGCATCAAATCAAGCAACGCGCTGAACGACTCGCGATCACAACAACAGGTATTGTTGTTGCATCGGAGACAAGTGTCGAACGCATCGCTGCGTTGATTGAACACACAGCGCCATCGCTTGTTGTTGTAGACTCTGTGCAGACAATCACGACCGACGTGTTGGAGTCGTCTGCAGGAAGCGTTGCGCAAGTGCGCGAGTGTACATCGTTGCTTACGCGCATTGCAAAGCGCAGTGGTATTCCGATCATCATCATCGGACACGTCACGAAGGACGGCATGATTGCCGGACCAAAGGTGCTCGAGCACATGGTGGATGCAGTGCTGCAGTTCGAAGGTGAAGGCACGTATTCGTATCGCGTGTTACGTGCACTCAAGAATCGTTACGGTTCAACGAATGAGCTCGGTGTGTTCGACATGACATCCACCGGATTGCGTGAAGTGCATAATCCGAGTGAAGTGTTGTTGAGTAATCGTAACGCAAGTGAACCCGGCACGGCAGTCGTTGCAGTCATCGAAGGAACACGTCCACTCCTGATCGAAGTACAAGCGCTTGTATCGCCAACGGGATTTAGCATGCCGCAGCGTGTCAGCACAGGATATGATGCCAAACGTTTGCAGATGATTCTCGCTGTGCTTGAAAAGCGAGGGGGCGTACAGGTACGACAAAGCGATGTGTTTGTCAATGTTGCTGGTGGTATCGCCGTGCAGGACCCAGCGATCGACCTCGGTGTGGCCGTTGCGATCACGAGTTCGATTATGGACAAACCAGTTCCCAACGGCGTGGCCTTTGTCGGCGAGCTTGGTCTCACCGGTGAGGTGCGTCGCGTGGCCTACCTCGAGCAACGCGTTTCGGAAGCGGTGCGCCTCGGACTTGACCAGATCTATGCGCCAAAGTCGGGTGATGCCAAGCTCTCGAATGTCGTCCCCGTTGAACGTCTTTCGCCAGTCCTCGCCGCATTGTTTGGGTAGGTTCGTAACTTGCCTGCATGTTCGAGAAAGAGATTGACCGTGTTCGCAAGCAACTCAAGCAGCGACTCGACACGCGTCAACCAAGCATATCTCTCGCAGCCATTCTGGCAAACGCGAATATTCACCCTTCGTATCGCGCCTTCTTCAAGGCCGAAGCGGAGTGGTGGCTCTATGAGGAGCGCGCACTGCGTGCATCGAATCCACGGTTCGATACCTCCTCGCCAGAGCTGCAAAGCGTCTTCCCGAAGCTCGATGAGCTCTACCTCGCGTCGGCCCGGTTCGACCACGAGGAGCTGAATGCAACCATCGATGCCGCCGTTAAGACGCGTCTGAACTTCCTGTGCCGTCCACGTACCACCCTGAAGTGGTTCGTGTACCGTGGAGAGCCCACAAAGCCCCTTCACGAGGTCCTGATGCGCCTCAACTACCTCACCGACAATGCCTATCTCCTCGAGGGCATACGTCAGTGGGCCGCCACGCGACCTGCCGAGGCCTCGTCGTACGAGATCCTCAGCGTGATCGAGTTCGAGCGGATCGTCGAAAAAGTTGACAACGACGCCATTCTGGACCTCTCGCAGGACGAGTTCGTACGATTGTTGGACGGTTTATACGGGTTTTTCTACGAAGCCGACCCAAATCTGCCCTCGGAAGCCGTGCCCACCGAGGCCGTTATCATCTTCCTGGATGATAAGGGGGCTATCCCGATCTCCCAGGCCCTCGAACGTCTGCTCTACCGCGAGGAACTTCGCACGCTCACCCGTAGCACGCTCATCGACGTCATCGACGACGTAATTGCGTCGATCCCGAATGCGGAAGAACAATATCGTCATCCCGAGGAGCGAAGCGACGAGGGACCCCCCGAGCAAGCAACCACGCGTCATCCCGAGGAGCGAAGCGACGAGGGACCACGCATCGCTGCCTTCCACGCGCAGCTGGATGCCTCGACCAAGGAACGCATCATCAAGAAGATCTTTTCACGGGATCACACCCAATTTGACCATACTGTGCAGGAGATCCTGCAGCGGCCAACGTGGCGCGAAGCTGCCGGAGAGCTCGACCGTTGGTTTGCGCGAAACGGTGTGGCGCCGGACAGTGCGGCTGCGATGGAATTTGCGCAGGCCATGCACAGGAGCTACCTATGAATTTCATCGATACGGCCTGGATTGAAGTCAAGGCCGGTGACGGCGGAGCGGGACATATCTCGTTCCGTCGGGAGAAGTACGTACCCAAGGGTGGACCCGACGGTGGCAACGGCGGCAACGGTGGATCCGTGTATGTCGAGGCAGATCAACAGCTTGGAACGCTTTTGGACTTCCGCTACACGCGCATCTACAAGGCCAAGGCCGGCGCGCGAGGGGGTCAGAGCAACTGCACAGGCAAGAGCGGCGACGATATCGTAATCCGTGTTCCGGCCGGCACTGTGGTGCGGGACCGCGAGACGGGCGAGCAGATTGCCGACCTTTCGGTGCACGGACAGCGTGTGCTGGTGGCGCAGGGTGGACGAGGCGGACGGGGTAACTCCGAGTTCGTGACGTCGGTGAACCAAGCTCCACGCATGGCCGACCCAGGAACTCCGGGCGAAGAGTGCACCCTGGAATTCGAGCTTAAGTTGTTGGCAGACGTAGGGTTAGTTGGCTTCCCCAATGCCGGAAAGAGCACCCTGATCTCTGTTATCAGCGCTGCCAAGCCCAAGATTGCCGATTACCCATTCACTACGCTCGTGCCCAACCTTGGCATGGTACGCGTCGGTGTTGGCAGGTCCTTTTCTGTGGCCGACATCCCTGGATTGATTGAGGGGGCCCACGAAGGTAAAGGCTTGGGGCATCAGTTCTTACGTCACGTCGAGCGGACAGCGGTGTTGGTGTTTTTGCTGGACTGTACCAGTGAGGACCTTGGTGCCGACCTTGCCGTATTGAAGCGCGAGCTCAAGCAGTACAACCCACAAATGGCCAAGAAACAGTCGATTGTGGTGCTCAGCAAGCTCGATTTGCTTGATGAGGACGGCAGGAAGGCCCTCAGGGCCAATTCCTGGGTTAAACGCCATAAGCCAATGATGATTTCGGCGGTCGCACACGAAGGGCTCGACCCCTTGGTTGAGGCACTCTGGGGATACGTGAGCGCGTATCGTGCAGAAATATCAGGTACTTAGCATTTCGTCTGATTTTTGGCACGGACATTGTTGAGCACACTCTGCCATGAAAGTGGGTTGGGATTTTGGGGGCTCGTGCTTCAGAACCGTCAACTTCGCGTTCATGGTGTGGAATCTATTTCACACCCTTACCACGATTCACATTTGATGACGATGGAAGCACGTTCTTACCACATCTCTGGACTTCTGGGTTCGCGCTCCGCGGGTGCCCTGAATTTACCGTTTGGTGGATCCGACCTTGCCTCCTATTTTTGCGACGATGCGCGTCCCTCCCAGCGTGGGGGAGGCGTGTCCCGCGCCGTTATTAATTCACGGTTCGGAATCACTGTATGAATCACTTGTACGAAGGGGCCGGCTGTCGCATGACCCGACCGACTGTACATTCCGAAACAACGGGGCGCCATGGGCGCCTATCGGTGTTTGTGGAAGGGGCTACCACTATCACACCTTGTAATGCAACGAAGAATAAATCGAATAACAGTATTTCAAAGTTTCATTTGGAGGATCGTATGAATCGATTCGATTCCGCGTACTCATCAGGACAACGGAGAGTGGGGCTATGGCTCCGCGCGCTGTTGCTCGTGATGATCACGACGGCCGGTCTGCTCAGTAGCAGTTCGGTCCATGCCCAAGGGACGTTGACAACGTCGTTTGGACCAAATCCAGTTTGTGCTGGATCAGCCACGACGGTGACAGCCACGCTGACACCGACCGCGGGAGTTAACATTGGCTACGGAGCGGTTGGTACTCCGTACAACTTTGCGAATGCATTCGCGAACGTTGTTGCACTTGATGATGATCAGGTTTCTGGCCAGCAGCTCACAGCAGCGGGCGTGATATTCCCATTCCACGGTGAGAACATCGACCTTGGCGTCAATGGCTTCTACATCGGCTCGAACGGATTCATCACGTTCCGCAATGCTCCTCTTGAAACACAGATTGCTCCACGCGATCTCGGCGCGCCTGGCAATGGCCAAACATACAATGCCATCTATCTCTGCAACACGGACTTGTCCCCGCAACTTGGTGGTGGCGTAGTGTCATGGCAATATGTTGCTGGTGTTGCCGGGGTGGATAATATCCTGTATGTCACATTTGACAACGTTCCATTCTTCCTTCCGGGTGGTGCACCTGGTGCAGCGAACGTTGACCGCATTCGTGTACAGGCAAAACTTTATTGCGCTGGATCGACGGGAAATCTACCTGGTCGAGTTGAGATCCACATCGATTATATTGACAACAACGCTGCTGCTATTAATGCAGCTCAGAATCAGACCACAATTGGTCTGCTCAACAACTGCCAAGCTCCGGCTGCTACGATCGGTCTCGACCGAGTAGCGGTGCCGCTTGCAGGCTACAACGATGTAACGTACGCTTGGAACCCAGCAGCTCCTGCACTTGCAGGTACGCAGGTTCAGTTCTTCCAGTGCCCAACTCCGGGTGTTGACTGTAATGGTGTAGGCGGAACGAATGTATCGACAGTTTTTGGTGCTGGGCCGTACACGTATTCGTACGCACCTCCAGCAACAACGACGAACCAATCGTACTTCTTCTACACACGCGCAACGATGAACAACTGTCAAACAGTGACATCGGCAACAGCGCAGTTGAATGCTACGGCAACGCCTTCGAATCCAACGTCTATCTCTGGCAACCAGAATGTTTGTCAGGGTGGCTCGGTAACATATACTGCTACACGTACGGTAACTGGTTCAACATTCACGTGGAGCACATCGGCATCGGGAGTTGGTGCTTCGATCGTTACTGGCGGTACAGGCAACGACCAAGCTACGATCACCTTCCCTAGCGGTGGATCGATCGGTGGCACGTCGTACAACATCACGCTGACAGAAACAAACCCTGCCGCACCAACGTGTGCTTCGGCGGCTATTACGTTCGCTAATCGCGTGACGGTCTACACGGTTCCGTCAGGCTCGATCTCGGTTGGTACGCCAACACAGTGTGCAAATGCGACAACGACAGTTTCCTCGTCGCTCAATGCACCAACTGGAACGACGTACAACTGGTCGATCACAACGAACCCAACGGGTGCGTCGCTGTCGTCGACAACGATTCAGAACCCAACGATCACATTCCCAATCGCTGCTGTCGTTCAGCCAACAGGCGCTCAGACAACAACGGTGCAGGTAATCGTCGCGAACGGCCCAAGCAACCTCTGCTCGGCAACGTTCCAAGCGAACCTTGTGATCAACCCGGTTCCTGATACGAACACAGTAGTTAGCAGCCCAACGGCAACATGTCCTAACCAGAACGTAAACTATACGATCACAGCTGGTGCTTCGGGCACAATCAGCGGTGGCAACACGTATACGTATTCGGCATCTGGTCTTGCCTATACATGGCAGGGTGGATATATCAACGGTACGTCAACTGCATCTACAACACGTACACTTCAGTGGACAACAGCCGCTGGTGGTACAGGTACAGTGACGGTTGTTGAGACAACACCATCGGGTTGTACGCGTACATATAGCACAACTACAACAGTTCATGCGCTTCCAGCGCCATCAATTGTTGGTGCAAACACACCATGCCAATTCCTTGCATCTGCAACTGGCAATCCGTCATTCCAAACAGCTCCTACACCTCTCAACTACACATATGGCCTCGCATCGGGTAACGTTGCGAACGGTTATCGTTGGGTCGTAACTGGTGGTAACATTGTTGCAGCGAATGCTGCGACAACAACAACGCTTCCTGCTACATCGACAAACACAGGTGGTTCGAGCGTTGGTGGAAACTTCAACACTGGCGTTACACAAGTAACAGTTCAGTGGACAGCAACTGGCGCACAGTCGATCTCATGTGTTGAGAACACGGTAAACGGCTGTCAGGCTACAACTACAATGGCTGTTACTGTAACTGCTTCGCCAGTTGCAGCTGACTTCGCTATTACAGGTGCTGGTATCGGCGCATCGACTATTCCTTGTGCTGGTACTACTCCTACATACACAGTCTCAGGTGCTGGTTCACACACAATCAGCATCTCTGGCAACTCTTCGATCTCAGCAGCTACAGGCGGCCTCTCGATCTCTGGTAGCCAAGTGACTGGCACAGGTGCCGGTACCTTTGATGTTACATGGGGCTCAGGTGCTAGCGGTACAATCACACACGAGTACACAGTCGGTGGTTGCGCTTCGGTCGAAACATACACGATCTCGATTCAGCCTCTCCCATCGTTCACGATTACTCCTCCATCGGGTACACTCTGTGGTGGCAATAGCTACACATGGAATGTCTCAGGTCTTGTAAATGCTGGCGGCACGCCGACATACAACTGGACAGAAGTAAGTGACCCGTCAGCAATCGGTACTCCTGGTGTGAATACCGGTTCATCATTCACTGTCGCATTCTCGAACCCAGGTGCTGCAGCTTCCTACGAAGTAAGCTGTGTTGTAACAGGTTCGGCTCCAACATCATGTGTGAGCGCAACAGTAACATCGACGGTTACTATCACACCAACACCATCGGCACCAACAGCACCTGCTCCGGCAGTGTCATGTTCGTCTGACCCAAATCAGACTCGCACGCACACATATACCTTCACCGGTACTGCAGGCGCTACGTTGAACTGGTCGGTTTCTGGTGCTCCAGCAGGAACTACGACAGTTGGATCGGTAACACTTCCGAACTCCTTCACAGTAACATGGGGTCAGATTGCACGTAATTCTGCAGCGGCTCCAACATCGCAAGCCGTCACGGTATCTGCGACACAAACTGTTGCAGGTTGCACGAGCACAAGCGCGTCAACAACGACAACCTTGTATGCAATGCCAGCCGACGCTCCAATTGCAACAACAGGTGGTGCACCAGCACTAACATCGCTTTGCGCTGGTACGACAGTCCCTGTTGGTCTTACAGTAACCACAAACGGAAGCGCCGGTCAGCCAGGTGTCAACTACACATGGTCTGCAAGTGGTGTTACCCTCTCTGGTGGTGCCGGTCTCACAAACTCAATCACTAACCTTGGCGGTGCTGGTTCAAAGAGCATCACTGTTACAGCTACAGATGCGGTTGGTGGTTGCTTCACAGTAACGACGACCAACTTCACGGTCGCTCCAGTACCAACACCTTCGATTAGCGGTAACACAAGCGTTTGCCAAGAGATCAACGACCCAGTTGGTCAGTCACACGGTGCTGCTTGGACGCACACATACAACTACCAGACAACACAGGTACCTGGTAACAGCTACGGCTGGCAGATCACAGAAGGCTTCATCGTTGCGTATTCAACAAACAACGGTGGTAGCTGGATCACACCAGCAGGTAATGTAACAGCAGTTGGTAGCCAGACACTGGCAGCAACTGTTGACGCGAGCCGCATTCGTGTTGTATTCTATG
Organism: uncultured Melioribacter sp.; assembly: GCA_964432155.1. Classification (GTDB taxonomy): domain Bacteria; phylum Bacteroidota; class Ignavibacteria; order Kapaibacteriales; family Kapaibacteriaceae; genus UBA10438. The sequence goes on from CAYSMF010000005.1 coordinate 68,092, forward strand.
GCACAACACCTGGTAAGGTGAAGGTCACAGAAACATTCCCAGGCGGTGCAGGTTGCGGTACAACAACACCTGACTACAACGTCAACTTTAACCCACGTCCGACATCACAGACTATCGGCACATCTACGGCCAATGTTTGTAGCGGTTCGAATGGCACAGTCACACTTGCATCGTCGCAAGTCAACTGGACATATCGTCTGCAGATTTCGTCGAACGGTGGCGGAACATGGACGAATACAACAGTTGCTACACAGGCAGGTACTGGTGCAGGTCTTACCTTCACAGTTCCAGCTGCTGAACTCGCATTCACAGCAACCGCTCCAACAGCAACGACATACACATTCCGTGCAGTTGCAACATCGAGCGGCGCAAGCCTTGTAACAGGTTGCGGTCCGTACGTTGTCTCTGGTACAACAGCAATCAATGTCCATGGCATTCCTCCAACACCGACACTTGCAGTAAGTGCTGGTAGCGAGCGCACATGCTTTGGCACATCAATCAACTTCACAGCAACTGGTACAGTAACATGGGCGAACTACGTTCTTGAGCGCAGCCCAGTTGGTGCTGGTACATGGACGAACGTCGGCACATTTGCTGGCGCTGCTGGTTCGATCAACCTTTCAGACAACACAAGCCCAGCTGGTGGTATTCCAACGCTTGCTTCACCGAACTACGACTTCCGCGTTCGTGCAGTATCGACAACGAACCCACCTGCTTGTGAAAGCGGTAACTCGGCAACTGTGGCGACAACAGTCTTCGCACTGCCAACGAACCCAGGCGTAACAATCTCTCCAAACCCAGTCTGCTTCGAAGAAAACTTCACAGTCACACTTGCTACTACGCAAGCTGGCGTGATCTACGAAGTACGCAAGGGTGGCGTATCGCTCTCGCCAGCTGTCACAGTTCTTGGTGATGGAACAGGCAAGACGCTGACAATCAACTCTGCATACCTGATGCCAACGACAACGATGGCTTCGAACCCATCAACGTCGTCAAACGTCACGGTTGATGTGTCAGCAGCTCTGGTACAGAATGCTACACACACGCGCGACATCCCAGCTGGTGGCTGCTTGCAGTCATACGGTTCAACAGTAGTTACGGTTCTTGAGAAGCCAGTTGCTTCAATCTCATCAAGTGCAACAGCATGCGGTGGTTCGAGCACGGTCTTCACACCGGGCAACGTAACACCAGCTCCGAACCAGTTCTTCAACTGGGTGATCACGACTACGCCACCTGCTGGAACAACACCAACATTTGCTAACCGCACGGTTAACAACACGGTGAATCCGTTCACAGTGACATGGGGTGACTACGCAGTATCATGCAACCCAGTTGCTGGTTCGCCAGAAACTCAGACACAGACAGTACGTCTGATTGCTGAGAACGCAAACGGTTGCTTCGACACAACGACTCGTACGATCACACTCTACCCAACACCATTTGATGCGTTCATCCAAGGTGACGCAACAGCATGCGTGTACGGTGGCTACGAAGAGCACATCAAGACATACTCGGTCAAGCGTACGCTCGGTGCATCATGTACGTTCCCAACAGGAACATCATATGCATGGTCGATGTCGACTGGTACAGTCTCTGGTACGGTTCGCTCAGGTCAAGGCACGTCGGAAATCATCGGTGAATGGAACACAACGGGTGGTTCAGGCACAGGTACAGTAACATGCGTCATCACGCTTCCAGCATCATGGGGTGCTTGTGCAGCGACAAAGTCGATGAACGTCACTGTGTACCCACTCCCAACACCAGCTATCGTTGGTCCAACAGACGTTTGCCAGAACAACGCAGGTTCGCCAACATCAACTTCGAACTACACATCGACACTCTACACGGGTGATACGTATAAGTGGGACGTTGTTGGTGGTACAATTACGACACCTGGTGGCGCAACGGGCGCAGGCACGGTTGCTAGCCCATCTACGGTTACAGCACTCAACGGCAACAACATCACAGTTACATGGGGCTCGACTCCAACAAACACAGCTACGGTGACGCTCACAGAGACAACACCAGCTGGTTGTGTTGCACGTAACACGATCACAGTGAACGTTCGCGCTACACCAACACCGGTGATCAGCGGTCCGACGACAATGTGTGACAATGCAGTTGCTACATTCTCGACAGCTAACAACGCTCCGAACAACACGTATAACTGGACAATCACAGGTAACGGCACGATCACTGCAGGTGCTAACACAGCATCGGCAACAGTTCTCTCCGGCACACTTGCTGGCGGCAACTTCACGATCACTGTTACAGAGACTGTCACAGCTACAACATGCTCGAAGACAGTTAGCCAAGTTGTTTCGCTTGTCGCAACACCAGTTCCAACAATCACACGCGTAACAGCAGGTGGTACAGTTGGTGGCGCTTGCGTCAATCAGACAATCACATACGGTAACTCAGATGCGACAACTGGCACGTTTGGCTACCTCTGGACAGTATCTGGTAACGGTGCTATCTCGGGTGCAAACAACGCAGCTACAGTTGCAGTCAACTGGACAACAACTGGCACAGGCACAGTAACACTCTCGAAGTGGCACTCTGCTACTCAGTGCACAACAACAGTTGCACAGAACGTAACTGTCGTTAACCCACCAGCCCCAGCAATCACGGGTGCAACAAACGTTTGCGGCAATTCAACGCAGACATACAGCACAACGAACAATGCTGGTAGCACATACTCATGGACAATTGGTAATGCAACAATCCTGAGTGGTTCGGGCACTAACGCACTTACAGTGAAGTGGAACAATCCAGCTGCAGGTACTACGAACTCAACTACGATCACAGTTGTCGAGACAAACACAGCTTCTGGCTGCTCGAACAGCGCTTCGGTTGTTGTTACAACTCGCTACCAGCCAATCGCTCAAACGATTGCAGGCGCGACACAAGCATGTACGTATGACGCGGTGAATAACGCTGCGAACTACACATACTCAGTTGCAAACAACACAGGCTCTGCATACAACTGGACGATCGCAGGTGGTACGATCCAAAGCGGTCAAGCAACAAACAGCGTTGCAGTACGCTGGACGAACGTCGGTACGCAATCGATTTCGGTTACGGAATCGGATGCATCGGCACTCTGTTCAGTAACATCAACACTGAACGTAGCAGTAACTGCTCAACCAGTTCCTGTCATCAGTGGTGATCTCACAGTATGTGCAACTGACACTGAAGTCTACTCGACACCAGTTGCAGCAGGCAGCACATACAGTTGGACAGTATCGGGCACAGCAGCTGATCGTACGATCGTTTCTGGCTCGAATGCTAACGCAGTTACAGTTCAGTGGCTCACAGCTGGCACACGTACGCTGACTGTAACAGAGACAGCAGGTCTCTGCTCAGCAACAGCTACGGCAACAGTTACAGTCAATGCAACACCAACGCAGACAGCAATCAACGGTCTCGCTACGGTATGTAATGGCTCGACACAGAACTACAACGTCACAAACGTTGGTGGTCAGAACTACAACTGGACAGTAACTGGTGGTACGATCGTCAGCGGTGCTGGCACAAGTGCTATCAGCGTCCAGTGGACAACAGTTGGTACGCAAACAGTTGCGGTTACAATCACAACTGCAGGTACAAGCTGCTCGACATCACTCACACGTAACGTGGCAGTTGAAGATCAACCAGCTCCAGCAATCACAGGCACATCGCCAGTATGTACGGGTTCAACAACATCGTACAGCACACCAGCGGTTGCCGGTCACACATATCAGTGGACACTCTCAGGTGGTGGAACAGCGGTATCTGGTTCGACAAGCAACACATTCAACGTTGCATGGACAACAGCAGGTACACACACAGTAACAGTCACGCAGCGCAACGCTTCGGCTAACTGCCAAGCAACAGCTACGATGAACGTTGTTGTGAACCAAACACCTACACAAACAGCGATCAACGGTCCAGCCGTTGTATGTAACGGCTCAACGCAGAACTACAATGTCACAAGCATTGCAGGTCAGACATACAACTGGACAGTAACTGGCGGTTCGATCACAGCAGGTGCTGGCACGAATGCTATCAGCGTTCAGTGGACAACACTTGGCAACCAAACTGTTAACGTGACGGTCGGTACAGCTGGCACAAGCTGCGCAGTATCGCTCACACGTAACGTGACGGTTGAAGAGCAGCCAAATCCATACGTTGCTGGTCCAACAGTTGTTTGCACAGGCGAAACAGCTGAGTACAGCACAGACGATAACTTCCAGCATTCATATGTGTGGACGCTGAGCGGTGGCGGAACAATCGTTTCGAACCCAGCAAGCAGCACAATCAATGTCGCATGGGCAACAGCAGGTACATGGACGCTGTCTGTAACACAGACAAACGCTTCAGGCAACTGCTCACGTACTCAATCGGCAACGGTTACGGTGCGCCAGACACCAACTGCTACAGCAATCACACGTGTAACGCCAGGTGGCAACCTCAACCAAGCTTGCCAAGGTCAGCAGATCACGTATTCGACACCAGCAAATGCTGCAAGCTCGTTCCTCTGGACGGTTGCTGGCGGTACAATCGTTGGTTCGGCTACAAGCAACCAAGTTGTTGTTAACTGGCAGACACAAGGCAACGGTACTATCACAGTAACTGAGACAACGAACGGCACAACATGTGCGACAACACGCACGGCGAACGTTGCTGTCGGTTACCAGCCAACACCAGCTATCGACGGTGCTCGCGTAGTATGTATCGACAAGACACACACATACGCAACACTGACGGTTCCAGGTAGCACATATAACTGGTCGATCACACCAACGAACGTATTCCAGACAGTTGCTGGTTACCCAGCAGCTAGCGAAATCACAGTTCGCTGGATTCAGCCAGGTCTCCACACAATGACGGTTACAGAAACTGCTCTCGGTGGCTTCTGCGTCGGTGTTCAGACAATCAACGTTCGTGTTAACCCGATCCCAACACCGGCGATCACGTCGGCAACAGGTTACGGTTCGCCAAACACACGTCGCCCAGGCGTCGTATGTAACGGTAGCACGCACAACTACTCGGTTACAGCAACTCCAGATAACGTGTTCCAGTGGACAGTAACTGGTGGTACGATCCTCTCGGGTCAGAACACCAACGCAATCACTGTTCAGTGGGGTACAGCTGGTACGGGCACGATCGCATGCACAGAGACAGTTCCTGGCTCTGACTGTATCACAACAGATCTCGATCAAATCGACATCCGCCCAACACCAACACCACAAATCACAGGCGAAGTCAACCCATGCGGCAACGCAACGTTTGACTACACAACACCGCTCGTGACAGGTAACACGTACACATGGTCTGCTATCGGCGGTACAGGTGTACAGACGGCTCCAAACACATTCCGCGTAACGTGGACAGCTCCAGTATGGCCAAACACAACAGCAGCAAGCGTCACGGTTCGTGAAGACGTTGCTGACGTGCTCCCAGCTGGCTCATGCTTCGCTACAACAACGCTGAACGTCACGATCCGTCCGATCCCACCAGTACCAACAATCACTGGCCCAACGGTTGTGTGTGCAACGAACTTGAACACAACACCTGCAACAGTGAATACGGCATCGTACACATCGAGCATCCCAACAATCACAGGTGCATCTGGCTCGCTCACACCGACATGGTCGGTAACAGGCGGTACAATCATCTCTGGTCAAGGCACGCTCACAGCAAACGTTCAATGGAACAACAACGGCTCGACACCGGTGACAGGTACAGTTTCTGTCCTCCACACATCGAGCTTCGGTTGCACAGCAACTGGTACGCTTAGCGTCACAGTTAACCCGCTTCCAACTCCATCGATCGTTGGTGCTTCAAGCGCATGTCAGAACTCAGTCGAGAACTACAGCACAGTTGGTGTTCCAGGCAACGCATACGTATGGTCGCTCACAGGCGGTAACATCATCCGCTCTGGCCAAGGCACACCAAACATTGCAGTTGAATGGACACTCCCTGGTACAGCTACACTTCAGGTTTCTGAGACAAACGGCTTCGGCTGCACAGTCCTGAACCAGCGTACTGTAACGGTCAACGCACTCCCACAAGCAGCTCTGTCGGTCTCTGGACCAACAACATTCTGCCAAGGTGGTGACGTTACGATCAGCGCTCCTCTCGGCTTCTCGAACTACGTCTGGAATACAGGTGAGACAGCACGTAGCATCGTTGTCCGCACAACTGGTAACTACTGGTGTGTTGTAACAGATGCAAACGGTTGCTCGAATCGCTCAGACACAGTCCGCGTGAACGTGTTCCCAAGCGCTCTCCCAATCGTTACAATCAGCGGTCCACTCACATTCTGTGAAGGCGGCAGCGTAACACTCACGGCACCAGCTGGCTTCAACGGCTACCTGTGGTCGAACGGTGCAACAACGCAGTCAATCACAGTTACAGAGTCTGGCTCGTACACTGTATCGGTATCTGATGGCAACGGCTGTACTGGCACATCGACAGAAGTTGACGTGACAGTCTATGCTAAGCCAACACCAACACTCACAGTTGTTGGCGGTCCATTCTGCGCAGGCGACTCGGCTTCGATCAGCGCACCAGCTGGATACGTCAGCTACACATGGGTATCGCAGAACGGTGTATCGTATGGCACAGGTCGCAACATCGTTGCAACAGCAAGCGATGTGATCTACTGCCAAGTTGTTGACATCAATGGTTGCACAGGTGTCTCGGACACAGTCAACCTTGTCTTCACACGCGTAGAAACACCAGTTGTTACGGTCAACGGCCCAACAACATTCTGCGAAGGTGGTGCAGTTACACTCACAGCTCCAGCAGGTTATTCAAGCTACATTTGGTCGAACGGTACAGTTGGTCGCACGATCACTGTTGACCGCGCAGGTGAGTACTATGTCACGGTTGCAACCCAGACATGTCCAGCTGTATCGGCCAAGACAGCAATCACAGTCAACAACCTCCCAGCGGTTCCAACGATCCAGCGTATGGGTGATGTGCTCACAGCGAACTCAACAGCTGCAACAGCATATCAGTGGATCCGCAACGGTGCTGACATGCCAGGTGCATCGAACAAGCAGCTCACGGTGAACCTCCCAGGTTCATACCGCGTCCGCATCACAGATGCAAATGGTTGTGAGAATACATCTGATGCATTCGACGTGATCCTCACGGATGTAAACGACGACGTAGTAGCAGGCCATCAGGCAGCACTCCGCGTATCGCCAAATCCAACGAGCGGTCGCTTCACCATCGAGACAGTCGTCAGCGAAGCTGGCCCAGTCCGCATCGAACTCGTCAACGCTCTTGGCGAACTCGTGATGACTCTGAACGAGGCATCAGTTGCCGGTAACTTCCGCGCAACAGTAGACATGGGTACGCTCTCAGCCGGTGCTTACAACGTTGTTGTAACTGCAGGCAACCAGCGCTGGGTAGCTCGCATGGTCCGTCAGTAATCTGACATTCCGACCAGAATTGGTCAAACGGGGACGCACTTCGGTGCGTCCCCGTTTTTATTTTAGTGCCGGGGCCGTCAACACATCATCACGCTATGCATCGCTTACTCAAGCATCTCTTACTGACGGCATGCATCCTGGTTGCAGGATGGACGCAGCTTCGCGCGCAGTGGGAAGAGGTGCAATTGCCCGCCCCCTACAGTCGCGGCTATTACCTCGATGTATTCTTTCTTCCATCAGACCCACAGTATGGCTGGGCCTGCAGTATCGAGGGATACATCATTCGTACGACCGACGGTGGACAGTCGTGGCAGGGAACGCAGATCCCTAATGCGTTTCTGGAGTATGTGCAGTTTCTGACCCCGCAGATTGGCTATGCGTCAGGTGAGGCCGGTGTGTTCCGCAGCAGTGATGGCGGACGATCCTGGCAGGACATTACACCGTTCGATCCAAATCGTGAAAAAGGATGGGGCTCGTTCTGGATCAATCAACGCGAGGGCTTGTACTTCGTTGGTGGATGTGCGACGGGACTGCAAGGATTTTTCCGAACAACAGATGCAGGACAGTCTTGGTCGGTGTTCTACACAAGTGAACCACTATCAGGGTTGTCCGACGGACTCATCTTTCGTGATGGTTCTGGATTTGCTGTGAGTAGCGGTGTTCTGTGGCGGACAGAAGACTTTGGTCGCACATGGCGGTACTACTCAAGCACTGGTGCGAAGATCTGGACAGAAGAAATTGCGATTGCAGGTAACTCGATTCTTCTGCCAACATCAGGCACGAACTGCGATGGCAACACACGCGGTGTGGGGAGTCTGCGGTTTAGTCGCGATGCCGGTCGCACATGGCGCGAGTCGCCAACAGGAAGCAATATGTTCGGCACCTTCCTCATCGATGAACGACGAGGTTGGGGTGTCGGCGATGCACGCACCGTGCTCTACACCGAAGACTACGGACAAACATGGACGCGTCGTAATTGTGGTATCCGCGGCAATGTCGACGATGTCTGGTTTATCAACGATACGCTCGGATGGTGTGTTGGTGAAGGCATCTATCGCACAAACTTCTCAGCACCTAAGCCCGAAGTATCGATCGAGCCAAGTGCACGCGTTGTTGAATTGTGCGAGGGCGAAACGCTTGATGTGCGTGTGATCACATCGCTCACGGCGATCAAATGGAACGATGGTCCTTCAGCATCAACGCGCACATTGACCACGGCTGGCGTGTATACGGTCTCCGTCTACGATCCCGCCACATGCCAGAGTGCAAGCGATACCATTGAGCTCCGCTTCCGTCCGTCAGTCGAGCCAACGATCACACTCTCGAAACCTTCCGTATGCGAGGGTGATAGTCTCACGCTCACTGTCGAGGGTCCGTTCGTCTCGTATCTCTGGAGCACAGGCGCAACCACGCAGAGCATTACTGTTCGCACGGCCGGACAGTATCGGTGCACTGTGGTTGATACCAACGGATGCACCCGCAGTGCAACAGCAACTGCGATCATCCATCCCAATCCAGAGCCAACGATTGCAGCAAATCGTGCACTCCGCATCTGTCTCGATGAAACCGTAACACTGACTGCACCCGAAGGCTTCGATGTGTACCGTTGGAGCAGTGGCGAATCATCGCAGAGTATCACCGTTGGTGAAGGGGGCTCGTGGTTCGTCACCGTGATTGATTCATTTGGCTGCGTTGGTGTGTCGGATACCGTCACGGTGGTCAAACTCGAAACACGTAATAAGGCAGAGATTCAGTTTGCATCGGCATCCGATTCGAGTATCGTGATCGCCGATCATCCGATTGGTACGTTGTCGTGCGGCGAGGTGGTGATTCGTAATCGATCAACCACAGAGCCGCTGGTGATTTCACGTCCGTATCTCTTGGGCAACGTATTCATCTCGATTCCGCAGTCGCAATTGCCGGTCGTGATCGCACCCCAAGCTATTGGTCGGTTTACGCTGTGTGCGTCGGCGATCGATACTGGGCGCGTTGTCGATACGCTTGCCATCCCCGACACGTGTTCAACGTGGTTTATTCCTGTGCGGAGTAATGGACAGCCCCTTCTCTTCCAAGGAACGTCACGATGCAATGTTGACGTGATGACCCTGGTGTATTCATCGGGCGATGCTTGGCGTCTGTCCGACCCGTTTCCGATGCCGCTGAGCGGCGAGGGACGCATTGGGGCGCTGCTGGTGCGCGGAGCGCCGCAGCGAGACCTCCACGCGGTTCTGTGCGACGTTACGGGACGTGTCGTGGGTGAGTGGCGCCAACACGTGCAGCAAGGGGCTGCCACCGATCTCACGATCGACGTATCGAACTGTTCGCCAGGATCCTACACACTTCACGTTCTGTCCGAAGGCGTCCGCCTTCGCTCATCGACAATCCTTGTGCACCGCTAACAAGGAAGTCTGGGGTAATCAGACACAGCTGTCTTATTTTTGCGTTATGGCTACGATCATTTCTCTCGACCCGCGCGTCACGCGGATGAATCTCGACGCGGAGCAAACAGCTCCCGTGGAACCAAAACCTGAGCTCGACCAGTTTCAGACCTTCGAGGTGTTTCACCAGGCGAAGACTGGTGCACACCACACCCACGTGGGCTGTGTTCATGCTCCAAGCCACGAGCTCGCGCTTCTGCTTGCGAAGGAACAGTATGGTCGACGTGGTCAGACGACGAACCTGTGGGTTGTGAATACACGCGATGTGTTCACGATGTCTGCAGAAGATGCCGACATCTTCGCGACGACGCCGGAGAAGAAGTATCGCGACGTTGGTGCGTATATGGTCCGCAACAAGGTCGAAGCCTTTAAGAAGCAATCCCAGGAAGGAACAACAGAATGAACACGGCTGCTCTTGCAGATCTCTGCTATCGCATGGCAGATGATGAGTTGATCCTTGCACACCGCCACTCGGAGTGGACCGGACTGGGTCCGATTCTCGAAGAAGATATTGCGTTTTCATCAATCGCTCAGGACAAGCTTGGTCATGCCCAAGCGCTCTATGCAATCATGCATGAGCACTGCGGCGAGCCAGAGCCTGATACGGCAGCCTTCATGCGGAACGCAGCACAGATGCGTTGCTCGCAGTTCGTCGAGCTTCCTATCGGCGAGTACGATTTCTCGCTGGTGCGACACTTCTTATTCGATGTTGCAGAGTATGTGCGCTGGACCGCACTGATGCAGAGTAGCGTCGAGCCGCTCGCAAAGCTTGCACGGAAGATTCACGGCGAACTGAAGTATCATCTCTACCATGCACAAACGTGGATGGTTCAGCTGGGTGCGAAGGGGAACGAAGAATCACACGCACGCATGCAGTCCGCACTGCGCGAAGCATGGCCGTATGCGCTCGGCATGTTCGAGCCAGGCAATCACGAGCAGGCGTTGATCGACGAAGGTATCTACATCGGCGAAGAAGCAACGCAAGAGCGTTGGATCGCGATGGTCACTGAACTCCTCGCATCGTCAACACTCGAAATCCCATCGTCGACCGAAGCACATCTGGGCGGACGAAAGGGATATCATACAGATCATCTACAACCACTCCTCGATGAAATGACTGAGGTGTATCGCCTCGATCCATCGGCAGAATGGTGATATGACAACGCACGACGTCTATGATGCGCTACTCGCTGTTCGCGACCCGGAGATTCCGACAATCTCGGTGGTCGACATGGGCATTATCACCAATGTCGATGTGCGCAGTGACGACGATGTCTATGTAACAATGACGCCGACGTTTGTCGGATGCCCAGCGATTGATGTCATGCGTAGCGATGTCGAAGCTGCTGTTCGCGGACTTGGCGTTACAAACGTGACGGTCGATGTGAACTTTGATGAGCCATGGACAACGAATCGTCTTACCGAAGCTGGTCGTGCAGCACTCCTCAAGCATGGATTGGCGCCACCTGAAGAGTTTGATACGCTGACGCTAAAGCTGGACGTGCTGAATAATGTTGCGTGTCCGTACTGCGGATCGCGTGATACCGATCTGAAGAGTCCGTTCGGACCTACCTTGTGTCGCTCGTTGCACTACTGCAACGCATGTCTACAAGCCTTCGAGGGCTTTAAGCCGGTCTAAGCTACTGCCGCTACACTTACATCGGCACTGTGAGCTGGAGATAGAACTGACGTCCGACCAAGCTTGGAATAAGCGTTGGGTGGAAACGGTCGAGGATGTTGTTGATGCCCGCACCAACCGTCATGCTTTGCCCTGCAAGCGTCAATGCATAGGTGCCACCAACATTGAGCACAACGTATCCATCAACAAACTCATCCTCGCGGTCGAGCACCTTGCGCGGTGGGTCGGTGATTACCGGACCGTTCTTATCAAGCGATTCATCACCATAGCGTCCCACAAACTGCGCACGAATATTTGCACTCCAAAGACGTTCCGGAGCGTCGTACTGCAAGCGAATCGTTCCGCTGTGTCGTGATCGACCCCACAGACCATGGTAATCGGATCGACGTAGTGGTCCTGCGATTGTCCCTGCCTGTCCGTTCGCGATTGCCTCCAACACCTGCACATCGTTGGCATCGAGGTACTGATAGCCACCCATGATGGTATACATCGCACCGTTCTCCTTTGCCAAGGCAAGACGGAGGTTTGTCTCGATGCCCTGCGTGAATGCACGTGAGATGTTGCGATACGAGTACACATCACGTCCGTTGACAGACGTTACGTAGTAGAACTCGATGAGGTTGTTCAGGTCATTGCGGAAGAATCGTACCTCTGCGCTGTAGAGCAGTGAAACACGCGATGATAGTTCACGCTGACCGTCTTCATAGCGCAATGCGAAGTCGGTTGATACGCTGCGCTCAGGTTGGAGTGTGTTGCCGAGGCGCTCCGCACCGATGAGGTCGTATCCAGCGCCAGCGAGTCGATTTGAAAACGTCACGTACAACTGACGAAAGTCTGGCGCTTTGAATCCGGTGCCGATCGATCCCGATACACGCACGTGTTCGCCCGGCTTCCATAGGAGCGAGAAGCGTGGACTAATAGCATCACCGAACACGTTGTTCCCATCGTATCGAGCACTGAGCACGTAGGAAATCCAATCGATCGGCATGCCCTCCCATTGTGCAAAAGCTACACCTGTGCGATAGAATGGATTGGTTCCCGTCGAGTCGCGATATCGTGTTCCATCAATGTCGTCGTACAACATCTCGCCACCAACCGTGAGTCGGTTCGCAGCTCCGAGCTGCACATCGTACTGTGTATACAAGCGTCCGATGCGGCGTCGCAGGTCATCAATCGTGCCTGCGTCACCTTGCTGCACATCAAAGTTGTAGCGCTCGTGAAATGTCGAGCCGTATGCATTCACTGTCAGTCGTGCACGACCAGATTGATACTCCACACCAATAGTACTTGATGCATCCCACTGCGTCACGGAGCCAGTGTTCTGAGCGATCTGACCGGCGACACTCTCGACAAATGATCCTTGTGTTTCGCTGCCGAACAGACGAAGCCATCCGCGAGCAGTCCAACCCTTTGCGAACTTCCACTGTGCCTTGAGTTGTGATGTGCCATCGGTAAACGCAGCGTAGGGAATCGACAGTGTATCTAGCGGTAATGAAAATGCTGGAGATGATTTGAGATTGATGAAGCCCGACAGTTCAAGCTTGTCGGTGCCCCAGCCCCCTTCAACACGAGCTTCCAATGGACCTCGTGTGAGACCTTGCAGCATGATCGAACCATTGAGTCCATCGCTTGGTCGCTTCGTGATGATATTGATCACGCCAGCCAGTGCTTCGCTACCAAACATGCTGCTCATCGGCCCCTTGACAATCTCGACGCGCTCAATGTTGCCAACGGAAATGCGTGATAGATCTAACACACCTGCAACACGCCCGATGACGGGCTGTCCGTCAATGAGGATGAGCGTGTAGTCGGGACCAAGTCCATTCATTTGTACGCCACTGCGCACAGTGCCTGCGATCAGGAGTCCTGGTTGCTCCTTGAGTAGATCGCTCAGATCGGTCATGCCAGTAGCAGCGATGCGATCCTTGCCAATCACTTCGACACGCACAGGGGAATCTTTAAGGCGGACTTCATTCCGTGTGCCTGTGACAACTACCTGCGACTTGAGATACGTCCGCAAACTGTCAGTGATTGATCGAGCACGAACGGAATCGGCCTCACGCGCAATCAACGATGATGACGAGGTGATGATGGAGAGCGCAAGAGCAACCACCCACAGGGCGTGGGTATGACGGACGTTCATGACACAAAACTACCGCTTGCCGCGCAATTACTTGATCCACATCACGGGGATCGTCTCAACAGACGTCGGCATCACGACGTGGAGGATATACGACCCACTCTGCAGCACTGACATATCGATACCGAACGTTGCTGGGGTGGTGTGGCTGCCGTACACACTCTGGTGCGACCGTGACCACACGATACGTCCATCAGTTTGCACAAGACGCAATGCATACGAGCCAGGCATTGTTCCTTTGAGTTCAACGTCGAGGATCTCCGATGATGCACGTTGTTGTGCGCGCACGGTTGGCGCATCGAAGTTTCTCAGCATGCGGTTTACAATGTTGCAGCCAGTGACGTAGAGTAAGCCCTGTGTGGTGCGCACAGTCGGACACGCCTCACCGGTCCACGAGACCTCTTCCCACGAGATTGGTACTGTTTCGACGCTGCTTGCAAGAACTAATCCCCGCACTTCGGTAATCTTCTGCCTTGGTGCGATGATCAGCTGATCACGCACAACGAGATAGGAGAGGCGCTCCGAGCCACGCACACTTGTACGAACAGCGCCGCGGTCCGTGGAGTCGGGAATAAAGATGGATGCCTCATGGACCATAGTAGCGCGAAGCTCGTCGATCTTCAATGGCAGACGCCATGACGGCACCTCGACAAAGATTGGAATGCCAAGATCTTCCGTTCCGGCACGAGCTGTAACACTTCCGGCAGAGAGGATGATCGGTGTTGTATCGCGTACCGTGACGGTAACCGTGGCACGCTGTTCACAGTTGCGCGCATCGTATCCCGTAACGGTATACGTGGTGGTCGTCGTTGGACGTGCGATTGGACGTGCTCGTAGTGGATCGTCGAGTCCTGTGGAAGGTGACCACTGGTATCGCCCTGCACCCGTTGCAGCAAGCTGAACTGCTTCGCCGAGACAGATGGTTGTATCGGACGATACATCGACGCTGAAACTTGATACGACGACCGTCATCGTATCAAGCGTCTCACATGATCCAGTAAGTCCGCGCATGATGTATGTCGTGGTCTCCGATGGTGAAGCACGCGGTGCTACGACGCGCGCATCCGAGAGGCCATCGGTTGGTGTCCATTCCACGCGTTCTGCACTACCCGATGCTTGCAGGACAATCGACTGTCCAGCACACACAAAGAGATCAGGTCCAGCCTCAATAGTTGGAGGATCGACGACTGTTACCTGAATGGTGTCGCTTGTTGAACATCCGCCATTGATCGACGCGTGAACGATATACGTGCGCGAGACAGATGGCGAGACGGTGACGATGGCAGTTGTATCCTGATCTAGATCAATCGATGGTGCCCAACGAATACGGTCGGCATTTGTTTGGATCGTAATGACCGCTGATTCACCACGGCAGACCGAGATGCTGCGTGGCGTTGTGAGCGTTGGAACGTCCAACGGCACAACGATAACAGAGTCTTCATCGACACAATCACCACTGGTTGCAATCACAGCGATGCGTTCTTGCTGCAAGCCGATGACGACGCGCGCTGTATTGCCGTCAACCGATACAATGCCGTTACCGCGCCACTGATGTGACGCACCAACACTTGCTGTGAGCGCAACAGTATCGCCAGGACATCCACGCGTTGAACCGATGATAGCAACATCGAAGTCGTCGACAACGGTAATCACCACGGTATCGCGCTCGACACAGTCGTCGTTGCTCATTGTCGCGACATATGCCGTTGTCACAAGGGGGCGTGCAAGCGGATTAAGTGAGGTTGGATCAGACAATCCAGTCGTTGGCGTCCACGACACACGCTCAGCTCCGCGCACACGTAGTGGAACCGTGGTTCCACGACAAATCGTTGCGTCACCATCGGCATCCATGTCGCTCACACGGACGAGTACCGTTGCCGTGTCTTTGCATCCCTCGGCAGTGGTTCCAATCACAACAAATCGCGTCGTGCTATTCACGCGTGCAATTGGATCTGGACGTGTATGATCATCGAGTGCCGATGCTGGAGACCACTCATAGGTGGCAGCGCCGGAAGCACGAAGGCGCACAGGTTCGTACGCACATTGCTCGCCCACTGAATCAATCAAAAGCGATGGCTGAGGCAAGACGGTGATTGTGCTAAATGCTGTGTCCGCGCCGTATCCATTGGCAACAATCAAGCGAACAGCGTGCGTGCCTGGCTTCGAAAAACAGACGGTTGGATTCTGCTGCGTGCTCGATGAAGGTGTTCCATTGATCACGCCCCATTGCCATGAGGCGATCGTGCCCGTGCTCTGATCACGCAGGACGATGCACGAGCCCGCACAGACGCTGTCGGAGAGTGCAAAGGCAGCTCGCGGAAGACTGCATGCAGTTTGACGTGTCGCTTGATCGATCAGCAGGGTGCCTGGAATGTTCGGCAGACCGAACTGACATGTACCCGTGAGTCGAATCACAGAATCGCGGAACATCGCTCGTGCAGAGTCCTCGTTCGGACGTTCAATTGTCGCAAGCCATGGTTGTCCGGGTCGACCGATGTAGATCTTTCCGTCAGGCGCAAGCTGCATTGGAACATGTGTGTACACATCACTCAAATCCGTGAGGATGTACTGCGATTTCATCACAACTTCCGGATCACGAGCGGTGATGTCGAACTGCACAATCTGCGTGCGCGCGAGTTCGCTGATGTTCGCCACGCTGACATACACTTTCTCGCTGTTGGGTGAGAATGCGGCGCCGTAGTGCTTTCCGAATGCATCAATCGGGAAGAGCAGCGTGCGATACGTGATCTTACCTGTTTCTCCATCGACATCATACAGCAGCGATCGTCCCGTCATGGACGTGTAGACAAGATGCTGTCCGTCTGGCGACACGTGCATCTGCCCTTCACCGCGAATCGATGTCGAGGGGTATCCTGCATCGGAAATTACTGGTGTTGTTGCAAGACCTTGACGCGTGAGGTGCAGACTGAAGAAATGTCGCGTACCACGGCTTCGTGTGATGATCCACCACCCATCACCTTTGCAATCAGCAGTTGCAGTGATATGCTCTGTGACGTCGTTGAGAACGAGTTCGTTCTTCTTGATCACATCACCGAAGCCCGCATCGTTCCGCATGTCGATGATCGAGTAGTACAAGCACAGGCATCGATCGCCGATGTTCGACGAGGAGATTGCTGCAGGATTGAACACGTAGTAAAGGGACGGACGTCCCGGCGCGGGCACGATGATTGCACTTTGTGCCGTGGTGCGATCACCAAACAAGCCGGTGCCGTTCGGCATCACTTCATGGAGACGGTTCCACACAGTGACGCCGTCGGTGTAAAAGAGAAGCTCACCTGTTGTGGGATCAGACACCGTTGCACAACCTTCCAAGGTCGACATCTGTCCGTCGGCAAGCACATCAACACTTCCCTGACGAAACGCAATCCCTGCGCGATTTCCGAAGTACCACGTCGACGTCGATGGCGACTGTGCAGCTGCGTCGACGATGCATAGAATGATCAGCATCAACGAGACACATACACCCATCTGCGGCCACGAAGATGGTCGCCACCAGCGGGGGTCCTGTGGTAGCTTGTGCAGCATAAAGGAGCGCCTCCAATTTAGTCAGATAAGGGGCCCGTTGTGCTGCTTGTGTTATCAGATTTTAACCAGCGAGCGGCGGCTGGGAATGGTAGTTTTGTCCCATGCAAAAGACCATTCTCGTGGTAGACGACGAGCAAGACATTGTCGACCTGATCTCGTACAACCTCAGCAAGGAGGGGTTCGAGGTTGCGACGGCAAATAATGGCACCGACGCTGTGGATCTCGCCCAGCGCCTTCGCCCGGATTTGGTCATTCTTGACATCATGATGCCTGGAATGGACGGTTTCGAGGTGTGCCGGGCACTCCGCCAGGATTCATCGCTCCAATCCACGGCCATCGTCTTCCTGACCGCTAAGGCGGGGGAGATCGACCAGATTCTCGGCCTGGAGCTCGGAGCGGACGATTACATCCAAAAGCCGATCTCACCACGCGTCCTGCTTGCACGCGTAAAGACGATCCTTCGCCGGGGCTCCGAGCGCGTCCGTACAGAGACCGTAGCTGCACCCGAGGTTCTTCGTGTAGGGACCATTGAAGTGAATCGACAGAACTACACAGTGAAGATTGACGGCAAGGAGACCTTCTTTCCAAAGAAGGAATTCGAACTGCTTGCCTTCCTTGCCTCGAACCGTGGCAAGGTGTTCTCCCGAGAGACGCTCCTTCGACGTATCTGGGGCGAGAGCGTGTACGTAATCGATCGAACTGTCGACGTACACGTGAGTAAGGTTCGCGAGAAGCTGGGTAAGTATGGTAACCGTATCGAAACCGTCAAGGGCGTCGGATACCGCTTCTCGGAACAGGGCTAACTATCTTGCGCCATGGCGCTCCCTATGCATCGGACTGAGATCCGAACGCTTGTTACGCAGCACACGATCCTCGTCGTGCTGGTATGCGCGTGCATGGTCATCGTAGGGCTCATGAGCGATGTGCTCATGCTCGCTCTTATGGTCTCACTTGTGATCGCAATCGTCGGTATCGTTACGCTTCGTATGCGCATCATGTCGGCAATTACGCAGCCGCTCAGGGATGTTACCTCCGTAACGCACGCGATTGCTGAGGGGGCTGTCTCAGGACGTATTGAGGTTGCACGTACTGCATCGTCTGATGCTGCACAGGTCGCAGACGCGATTAACAAGCTTGCAGCGCGCGCTTCAACAGACATCGAGGAGTTACGTCGTTTGGAGCGCGTTCGCTCCGAGTTCATCGCGAACGTGTCGCACGAACTGCGTACGCCAATCTTCAGCGTGCAGGGTTACCTCGAGACATTGCTTGATGGTGCTGCCGACGATCCCGCTGTGTCGCAACAGTTTCTCGAAAAGGCGTACAACAATGCACTTCGATTGAACGTGTTGCTCAACGACCTCATCGACATTTCGCGCATCGAAAGTGGCGAGTTGAAGTTCTCGTTTCGATCGTTCGACGTGACAGATCTGATTCGCGATCTGGTGCAAGAGCTTCAGATACGAGCAGAGCAACAACACGTGTCAATCACGACCACGATGCCCGATGATGCGTATGTGTACGGCGACCGCGAGCGCATTTCGCAAGTACTCATCAACCTGGTTGAAAACGCTATCAAGTACAACGTTGCAAATGGCCGTGTCGATATCATCGTTGAACGCGACGCAGATCGTTGGAAGATCACCGTGCGCGACACAGGCATTGGTGTTTCAGAAGAGCATCTGCCACGAATCTTTGAGCGCTTCTACCGCGTCGACAAGGATCGTTCTCGCGCCGTAGGCGGCACTGGACTTGGCCTAGCGATTGTGAAGCACATTTGCGAGGCGCATCGCTCCAATGTGACGATGACAAGTACGCCAAATGTTGGAACGACGATTTCGTTCTCCCTCGCAGAGGGTTAACGTACTACGCTTATCGTTGCGCGTAGACGCGACGATCCAGCGTGTACAACGACGCTATACATGCCTGCTGCTACGTCGCGCAGGTCCAGACGTACTGTACGCCCAGCCTGTGTCCATGTAAGCGGCATACGTTCGCCATTCGCACTCACGCAGAACACATTCGTCACGTCATCGTCGTTGTGCATCGTAAGACTTGCCTGACTTCCTGCCGGATTTGGCCAGATGTCGACGATGCGTGTGATGTCGTCCTCAATACTCGATACCACATCGAATCGCACATCATCGATGTAGAATCCATCGGACTGACGTGATGCGTTGCTACGGAAGCGCAGACGAAGATGCATCGTATCAGTGGCAATCTCCGACGGAATGCGAACACTCCAAGCACGCCAGATATCGTCACCCTTGGTTGTGTCGTTCCATCGCGCATCGCGCGACGCATTCCACCATTCGAGCTGCGTGTACTGTCCGTCCAAGCCCGTCGATGATGCTTCAAGGAACATCGTATCCGTCGGATCGATGAATGCGGCAACATACATGTTCATCGTGAGCGCCGTTTCTGCAGGAAGCTCTCCGATATAGGCAGGATAGAGATTGCAGATGTCGCGACGGCTTCCAGCGTAGGGTCCAACAGGTGCGTAGGCAAACGATGCGGGCGCACTGCGTGCAACATTCGTTGTGCGTCCCCACGGACCTGATGCAACAAGGTAGCGTGGATCGCGAGCATACGTCTCGACGTAGCTCTGATTCCACAACGCACCGGTGTACGTCCAGAGCGTGTCGCTTGTTGGACTCACATTATCTGCCGCATCAGCAACAGAGCACCACACTGGGTACCAACCACGTTCGGTCATGGTAATGCGCGGCTCGACGATGCGACCAGTATCCGATGTTGTTACGGCAAGGGGCTCGCCGTTCCCCGCAGCAAAGAGATTTAGCGTGCGCAGATTCACCAGCGCTGTTACACTATCGAGTCGACGCGTTGGAAGCGTCACGCGCGCTGTGATCGATGTATCGCTACTGCCAAGCACCGAGCGCAGTGTTGGCGCTGCCGGCTGGCGCGAACCACCAGCAAACGCAGCTGCCTCACGTTGTGCACCTGCACGACCGTTGGCAATAACATCGAGGGTGTATGTGTACCGACGGTACTCGACGAGGCCCGTATCAGTGAGCGCTGTATCGGCAGGAGTAAGAAGCGCAATCTGCTGACCATCGCGCGAAAGCTTGATCTGTGTGCCCTCCGGCAGCGGCTGTCCGAAGCTCAGTTCGGTGACGCGATCCCACGAGAGATCAATTGTTGTAGGACGTTGCGGAACAGTGCGTGCACGGAAGCGACGTGGTGCAGCTGGTGCTCGCGTGTCGACACGTGCAGTGTACACGTCGTTGTCAGCCGCATTGGCGAACGTGTTCCGCATGTCAACCCATGACGGGAAGACAATGCCATCGCGCATATCGCAACCAGAGTAGTCACCAGCGAATGTGTTGCCATCGAATGGATTGCGACGCAGGTCGTTGATGCCATCACCAACGCGACGATCAACCCATGTTGTTCCTCCATCCGTCGACCAGCTCACATACGTGTGCACGAGGATGTTGTTTGGATCCTCACGACTATCACTGTACATGATGGCTACATCACCATTGGTTGGATCGAGCGTGATCCACGACCAGAATTGGTCGTTGGTTGTGTCGCTGTGCGCAATCACAGGTGTCGACCACGTAGTGCCGTTATCCGTTGAACGCGAGAAGTAGACGTTCGGATAGGGATTGTCGGCAGCCCATGTGAGGTACATCCATCCATTGCGCGGACCGCCCGTGTTGTCGATGGCGAGTGTAGGGTAGCACTCAGCACGCACAACGCCCTTCACGCGCGAATTCGACTGTCCAGCAACCACACTCTTGACGCCAAACGGATTGTACGTATGCAGAATGCGCGGCGCTGTCCACGTCGCACCGCCGTCCGTTGATCGTGCATAGCGGAGCGAGCTCTCCGTGCCGCTGTTCCACACCACATGTACAGAGCCATCGGGACCAGTGCGTGCGAGTGGGAAGCTCTGTCCGAAGGTTGTTGCCTCGGATGTGCCGGGGAATCGATCGCTAACCGCTACGGGAGTCGACCACGATGCACCTTCATCAGTGCTCTTCGAGATCACAATTGTCGTTGATGAATCCCGGTTGATCACGCGCTTCCATGGGATGTAGAGATGCCCCCTATTCGGACTTGATGCAGCTGTGTCGACGTGGACGTAGTACTTGTCTTCAAACGCTGAATCCGCCGTCTGCTGTCCAGTGTGAATGATCACAGCCGTATGACGCATCGACCACGTTGCGCCGCCATCCGTTGTGGAACTCACGAACACGCCATTCTCACCGAACTGCGCATTGCCTTGACGATTGAACCCGCCGTAGCAGAGATATCCCTTGCCACGGTGGTCAAAGCATACCGAAGGATCATTGCTCGATCGCCATCCTGGACGGGCTGTGCCGAGCGTGATGTTCTTCCACGTGCGACCAGAATCATTGGAGTAGTATGCCCATGTTGATGAGTTGCCGCGATAGTCCACAGCACTCCCGATCATATTGGCCGGGTTCAGTGGATTGATCGCGATTGATGATTCGTTCTGCGCCGGAAGTGGATCGGTCTCCGGTACAACCATGTTGACGTTGACAAAGCTGCTTGGAAGAACCGACTCCTGGACAACGGGCACCATGAGTACGGGCTCGCCATACTTCTTCATCATCCGTGGAGTTGGATGCGCGCGCTCCATGTGGCGCTCGTGCGGATTCGTTGGTTGCGCAGAGGCGCTGTACACGCCAACGCAGACGGTTATGATGCTGAGTAGGGTCTTCATACGAGGCAACGGTATCGCGTTAAAGATCGAGGTCTGCTCGTAAACCAGGCAGACCATGTGCGGTGATGAGATTGCGAAGGAGTGTTTCGTAGCGCGCAACACTTGGATCGTTCTGTGCGCGCATGTGCAGCACGATGTTTCCAAGCGTCATAACGCGCGACTGTGCTGGAAGGTTCTCCGCCAAGCGCGCCGCATCACGAAGTTGCTGTAGCGCTGTGGTGTAGTCGTGTCGTGCATGCGAGAGAATGCCTTCCACATTGCGGATCAAACATACATCCGCGAGTGGAACGTCGGGCAGTGATGACACAGTATTGAGCACTGCTTGCGCATCATCGAGGCGCCCCATGTCGATGTCGGCGCGTGCAATCAGACACGAGAGCACGATACGCTCATGGCGGGATAGACCGATCATCGAATCTAGAGCTTCTGCTGCAGAGCTGCGTGCTTGAGCACTACGGCCCTGAATCAGGGCATTCGTGACGGTGCGCACTACATGGTCAAACGTCTGCGGTGTGCCTTCGCCAACAACGGTACCTCGTGTACTCTCCGACGGCGATGTGTCGTCGTCCTCATCGTCGAATACCGTAGTGTTCATCGACGGCATGAGCGTTTGATGGATGTATGCCGACAGCTCTGGTGTGCCAGATGTTAATGCATGTTCGGCAACCACGCCGAGCATGCGCTCTACCATCGGCGTGTCTTCAGCTTCGGCGCTATGCGCAGCGATCTCTACGGCGAGTTGCGCACGGAGTTCTTCGTGTGGTGTATTTGCATACTCACGCTGCAAGATCTGAGCAATACGCTGATGAATATCCTTGCGCTCTTCGTACTCCGGACGATGGACGAAAAACGTGTAGGGGAATGCATCGGTAAACTCGTAGGTCGTTGTCTTCATCCCGAAGCGTGTGCGCATACCTACGCTTCGAATCACACCCGTTGTGCGCTCGATGCGGCGAAGCGTACGGATGATCGTGAGGACATCAGTGTTATTGAGTGCTGCCTGGAGAAACGCAGTAAACTCACGTCCTTCCGCGGCGCACAGCGATAAGACGATTGCATCATCTTCGTTGATGTCGCTCACAAGCATATCGGCCGAAGGATGATCGCTCGTACGAAGCTTGATGCTGTCGAAAACACCATCGTCAAGTGATCCGTCGGCCTTGACATGTCCAGCTGCTTCCAGGAAGCGTGCGTATTCGACGACGATACCTGGGTTGCCAGCTGATCGCTGGTAGACTGCGTCGATGATTGCATCTGGAATGGTTGCCGTTGGAAGCTTGTCACGCATGATTGCCGCAACAGCAGCGCGATCGATTGCCGGCAGATCCATCATCGCATCACGCACAACGTCGTTGCGCATCAGTGTCTCGAGTGGCAGGTTCGATTGCTGCGAAATCTCGCGTTCAACAGTCCAGATGATGAGGATTGGCAGGTGTTGGAGTTCGTCGACAAGTGTTGTGAGTACTTCGACGCTTTGTGGATCCGACCATTGGCCATCATCGACGAGCAGGATGAATGGCGTCTTTTCGGCGATCACACGAAGTGTTGTCGCACACTCTTGCACGGCATTGGCCTTCTTCTCTTGCAGCACTGCTGTCTCGCGCTTGTACTCGCGTACGTCCTGCGAGATGGCCTTGGCCGCGTAGAAGAGATCGCCAGCAATTGGAAGTGACGATAGCAAGCTCATGCCGACGTTGAGCGCAAGACGCTTGCGCGCCTGCTGGCTCGATTGCACGAAGAGCCGATCGATAGCGAGTCCGAACGGCTGCAGCGGACGTATCGCCGTGGTGTTGAGCGAACCTATCGGTGGATGACAGTCCACCCGCACCACAGCAGCGCTGTCGGCGTAGGTTTCTTCAAGCCATGTAAGGATTGTCGATTTACCGCGTCCCGGATCTGCTGCGATAATCACAAGTCCACCCTTACCGCCACGCCATGCTTCCACATGTCGTGCGAGTGTTGCGCAGACCTGCTCGCGTCCAAATAGTGCCGTACTCACGAGCGATCTCCGTCAGATTGCGATGATCGCTGTACGCCAAGGAATGCACGGAGAAGATGCTCGGTATCGGAATCAAGATGCGCAGCATGTGATGCAGCGGTCTCTCGTACGTGTTCCGACGTGTCCTCGTCTGTCCGACCATACATGAGGACAACAGCATACGTGATCAAGAGCATGAACTCCAGACCAAGTGCGCCAAGCACAACGGACGGATCCGTTGCTGGTAGGAACTTCAAGCCGCGAATACCGATCACGATAATCAGTACAGCAGCACCCATGTAGACAAGACCAAGGATCGCGTTGCTGTAGCGGTTGGTGAAGTACTCGCGCATGTAGAACTTCACGGCATCATGTGTACGCCAGAGGCGCACGGGACCCGACGAGTCGCGCCAACGGATTGCGTTGCGCAAGAGTTCAAGTTGAGAGAACGGCATCGCATATCGATCTGCGAGATCATGCTGCGTTCGAAGATTTGCACTCACGATTTCGCGTGCCAGACCTGTGATCTCTTGTTGCGTGTGCTCTCCATACTGCGCCATCGCTAAACGGTCCAGCGCAGTGAGGATCTCTCGCTCAAGCTTCTGACGCACCAGTCCAGCCGCGCCGCCGAGAATTGTTGTGAGCAGCGCGCCAAGAACAAATCCGCCAACAATGACAAGGGGCGCAAAGGCAATCACGGGTGAGAACACGTATTCTGCCTGACGGAGCTTTGGTTTCCCTGATGCATCAA
This sequence comes from uncultured Melioribacter sp., assembly GCA_964432155.1. Taxonomy (GTDB): domain Bacteria; phylum Bacteroidota; class Ignavibacteria; order Kapaibacteriales; family Kapaibacteriaceae; genus UBA10438. The sequence goes on from CAYSMF010000005.1 coordinate 92,722, forward strand.
GCTGAGGAGTCGCACTCGGCGTCAGCATCTGCGTGCTTGGGTCGACAAGCGCCCAGCGCGTGTAGGGCGATGTGACGACCACTTCTTCTTCGCGGTTTTCGGAGATACGATACTTCACCGACGATCCATCACGAATGACTTCGCTTCGGAGGAATGCCGTAAAGAACGATTCAACAGTGGGTACAGCAACCGCCGTGAAGAGAGCGATCGCGCATGCCACAGAGAGCACTCCAAACACAATCATCTGTGCAGGCGTGTGTTCCGAGAGCTCAACAACTTTTGAACGAGTAGTAGCCATGAGGGAAAATACAGAAAGCCCCGCACCAACCAGACGTTGATACGGGGCTTGCGATTGGCTATTTACGAGCGTTTACTTTTCGTCGACGATCGTGTAGTCGGCGTCTTCGACATTCTTACCGTCGCCGCCGGCTTCTGCGCCGCCTTGTGCACCAGCACCGGCCTCTGGTTGTGCCTGTGATGCCTGCTCGTACATCTTCGTTGATGCCTCGCTCCAAAGCTGGTTCAGGGCATCCATTGCTGGACGGATATCGGCTGCGTTGTTCTTCGACGCGTCTGCCAGACGTTCCTTTGCCTTCGTGATGCGATCCTTCGTGTCGGCATCGAGCTTCTCGCCGTATTCCGTGAGTTGCTTTTCGGTGCTATACACAAGCTGATCTGCCTGATTGCGCAGTTCGATTTCTTCCTTGCGCTTCTTGTCTTCGGCAGCGTGCTCTTGAGCATCACGCTTCATCTTCTCAACTTCATTCTTGTCCAGACCACTTGAGCCAGTGATGCGAATGTTCTGTTCCTTGTTCGTTGCCTTGTCCTTCGCTGTAACGCTGAGGATACCATTGGCATCGATGTCGAACGTTACTTCGATCTGTGGCACGCCGCGCGGTGCTGGTGGGATTCCGTCGAGGTGGAACTTGCCCAGCGTCTTGTTGTCAGCCGCCATCGAGCGTTCGCCCTGAAGGATGTGAATCTCAACTGATGGCTGACTGTCCGATGCTGTCGAGAACGTCTCCGTCTTGCGATGCGGAATCGTTGTGTTCGCCGAAATCATCGGCGTCATTACACCACCCATCGTCTCGATACCCAGCGAGAGCGGTGTGACGTCGAGAAGGAGCACGTCCTTCACATCACCAGAGAGCACGCCCCCTTGGATAGCTGCGCCCACTGCGACAACCTCGTCTGGGTTTACACCCTTTGAAGGCTCCTTGCCGAAGAAGTTCTTCACGATCTCTTGGATCTTCGGGATGCGTGTTGAGCCCCCTACGAGAATCACTTCGTCGATCTGTGATGGCGACAGCTTTGCGTCGCGCAGTGCGCCTTCGCATGGCTTGAGCGAGCGATCGAACAGGTCGGTGCAGAGTTGCTCGAACTTCGCACGAGTAATGTTCACATTCAGGTGCTTTGGTCCGTCGGCTGTTGCCGTGATGAACGGAAGGTTCACATCTGTTTGCAGCATCTGCGAAAGCTCGATCTTGGCCTTCTCTGCAGCTTCGCGCAGACGTTGCAGTGCCATCGGATCCTTACGAAGGTCGATGCTCTCTTGCTTGTTGAATTCATCAGCAAGGAAGTCGATCAGACGCTGGTCGAAGTTGTCGCCACCGAGGTGCGTGTCGCCGTTTGTCGACTTCACTTCGAAGACGCCATCGCCGATTTCGAGAATCGAGATGTCGAAGGTACCGCCACCGAGGTCATACACTGCAACCGTCTGGTTGACGCCCTTCTTATCGAGTCCGTACGCGAGTGCCGCAGCTGTTGGCTCGTTGATGATGCGTCGCACCGTCAGACCAGCGATCTCACCGGCGTCCTTTGTAGCCTGACGTTGTGCGTCGTTGAAGTAGGCAGGTACGGTGATCACCGCTTCGGTGATCTTCTCGCCGAGGTAGTCCTCTGCTGTCTGCTTCATCTTCTGCAGCGTCATCGCTGAAATTTCAGGGGGCGAGTACAGACGTCCATCGATGTCGACGCGCGCTGTGTTGTTCTCGCCAGCAACCACTGTGTATGGTACGTTCTTGGCTTCATCGGACACTTCCGACATCTGACGGCCCATGAAGCGCTTGATCGAGTAGACCGTGTTCTTTGGATTCGTCACCGATTGGCGCTTTGCTGCCTGTCCAACCAGGCGCTCGCCACTCTTGGTGAACGCGACGATCGATGGTGTTGTGCGCATGCCTTCGGCATTGGCAATCACCACCGGGGTTGTTCCTTCCATGACCGACACACACGAGTTCGTGGTGCCAAGGTCGATTCCGATAATCTTACCCATGAGGGTATTCCTTTGAGGTATGTGATGATTCTTCGTTGGTGTCGAGAAAACGCCTAGGAAAAGCGTGCCAAGACGTGTTTTTGAGACTAAATCTGCCAAAATGACAGATTTACAGATGTCGGTGTGTGACAGTATGGTAGACGTTGGGGATATATCGGCAGATGTAATCATCCGCTCTCACTGTAATCTCATCAGCGCACAAAGCAGTGTATGTTCCGAAGGAAGGTAGCAATAGAGCTGCGTGTTACTTGGTTCATCGGTTTTTTTTGAAAGGATAGCTTCATGAAACGACACATCGTTTCCACTGCCGTGTTGATGTGCATAATGCTCATGACCGGCAGTTTCGTTCAGCTCGTTGCCCAGCCCAACGCCGCAGGGGGGTCCGGGGGGGTCACTACAAAGGGAGGTGTGCTGTGAAGAAGTTCTTTGTGATCCTTATTCTTCTGGCAGCTAACTCGGTTGCGGCGCTTGCTGTTGCACCGACGTTCAAGCGTTACGTTAAGAAAACGATGGGTATGACAATTGTGGTAGACGTTATGTTCATTGATCGAGACGGTGATGGATGCTACGATTGGACGATTATCTGGGTTGATGGTAGCTTCTTCGCAGATGGAGGATTGTTGAAAGCAGGCGGCTCTGGTCCTGGTCTAAGCTCAGAAATGGTCGAAGAGTACGCAATGGAAACCCTAGATATCAGTCAGTGTCAGAGTGCTAATGGTAACAACGTGACATTCACTCTTACCGAGCCCAACACAGCAGCTGCGATTACTCTGTCAAAGCATTGCGGAGAGCCGGACTTTGTATGGACTGGAGCAACGCTCCCAAAGCACGGGTTTGTAAGCTCAAATCACTTCGAATTCAGCAGGCCGAGAATCTCTGCCTATCCTAACCCAGTTGTTGGAGGGGAGTTGATGGTGTCGGTTAATAAGCCCTGCCAAATGATTGGTGCTGATGTTATCGATGTAGACGGTAAGTCGACAGTGCTTCAATCAGATTCTTATGGCGATCAGTCGATCAACAAGTTCAATGTTTCTAGTCTAACACCGGGCGTTTACGTTCTGCGCTTGCAGACCGCTGAATGGGGCGTTATTAGCACACGAGTAGTAGTAAGTTCACAGGGAGGTCTTCGATGAATACTCACATCGTACTCGTCGTGATGATAATGGCATCACTTGCAACGGTACACGCCGACACAGACAAGGGTAAGGTGTTGAAGACGGAGACAGGCAATTGTGTTGGAAAAAACACGACGTTCAGAGAGAGGCACTGGGTTGACCTCGATAACGACGGTAAGGCAGACTACACAGTGACGGTGTGGTGCAATAAGGCAGTTTCAACGAATCCAGTGGGACTCGTCTCAGGAAGTTGGCCGACGTCGCATGATTCCTGGACGTCGAATCTTGAATGTCAGACCGTGTCGCAGGATGGCCGATATCACTATGCATTCATCTACCGTGATAAAGCCACTAATGCGGTTATCGGCTCTGAGGTGCTGGACTCACTCGACCCAACGTCATCAGCTGCCGTCGCGTTTTATTCCTCGATTCCCATGATTCCGACGGTGTCAGATCGCGAGAATCAAGCGCCTGTGTTGACGATCTCAGACGTGGACAAGGGCTTGACGAGCTTGACGTTCGAGGCCTACGAACAGGGGCTGTACACAGTCACGGTGCGCCTTCGTCGAGAGAACGGAGACGAGGTTGAAAGGGAGGTACGCATCTATGTCAATCAGATCGGTCAGATGACGATTCCTTACCAGCTTCGCTCGGGCGAAACCATGTACGGATTTCGGTTGGACCGACCGAATCAAGGTGGTCATGAGTCGTACTTCAAATGATCTCCTGCGATAATGCTCCTCACAATCCTCTGGTTCTGCGTTGTTCACATGGCGCAGGGCCAGGGTAGTGTTGTAGTCGGCGATATGGAGGTCTGAGGTGTGAGCTTGGGGTGATATGTTTGTGAGAAGCAATCACTTCAGGACCGATCATGAGACGTACTGCATTCATCAATGGACTGTTCGATGGGGCGAGCATCCCTGCGATCCTCGTGTTGTTGGCAACCATCGGATGCTCGAACTCCGACACCACAACGGAAAAGATCGATCCGCCCCGTACACCATTCGCCGTCCTCGTGCGATCAACCGAGACGGATGCACCGATCGCAGGCATGCAGGCAGTATTCGTGGATGATTCGACACAACAGGCTGACACGGTTGTGACGAATGCGAATGGCGAAGCCATTTCCCAAGTGGTGCGTGGTCACAGCGTGAAGGCGTTTCTGATGGGTGTGATGCTCCGGAAGGATAACGAGACCGCATTCGCAGTTCCTGTTGATGGACCGATGCAGTCGATTACTGTGAAGATGACGGAGAAGGATGTAGCTGAGGCAAAGGATCGGATGATGCGCCAGCAGGCATATGAGCGTATGTATCGGCTGGCGAACGGTGCGATGGTCTTCAAGACGATCCGCGCCTCGGGACGGTCGTCGTCTACCGCTCAGCCCGTAGCAGACGAACCGATCATGTTCACGAATCCCGCCACAAATGCCAATGTGACGCTTCGTTCTGATGCGGAGGGGTTTGTCTTCCTTCGTGGTTCAACGATAGGACTAAGCGACGGCGGCACGTTCGCCATGCAGTCGGCGCGAGAGCCACGCGATGGTAAGCTGTTTGTGAGCGCGCAGGGAACGCCGAACTTCACATTCAAGGCGGAGCGCCTTGCGTCGCCGTGGAATGGCACGCTGAACTTCATCACGGTTCCAATCGTCGGCAAGTAACCGACTAGTGCTCAATCACACGTCGAGCTTTCACGTACGAGGTTCGCCAGTACTTCTCCGAAAGAGCAGACACGATGACGCCTTTCCGCGTCGATGCGTGAATGAACCGTTGCGCGTCGACCATGATTCCCACGTGGTTGATGTCGCGACCGGACGTGCGAAATGCGACCACATCGCCCGGCTGCAGGCTGTCGCGATCAATAGCAATGCCCATTTCGGCAATCTCGCGAGAGGTGCGAGGCAGTGAGATGCCTATCGAGGTGAAGCACGTCGTGACGAAGCCTGAACAGTCGAAGCAATCTCGCGTCGTTCCGCCTGAACAATAGGATGTGCCTAGGTGTGATTCGGCTTCGTCGATGAGGGATGCAACACGCGCAGAGGATGCACTGCGTGAGAGCTTGCTCGACGAGCATCCAGCGATAAGCACTCCGAGAGCAAGCACAATGCAGACAATTCGGATGTGGCGCATCACGACCTCACTACGCAGGGACTAGGCCGATTCGTTCTCGGAAGCTGGCTTCTCTGGGAAGATGATCGACAGCAGAATTGAGACTGCCAAGACGGTGGCGATCACGCCAAGCGCGATTCCGATGGGAATATGCGTCGGAGCGAGACTGAGATCGAGCCCGATCATGGAGAGATCAATGCCCTTCATGATGAACATTTTTACGCCGATGAAGGTCAGGATCGCGCTTAGACCGTACTTGAGGAAGTGGAACATGCCCATTGCTCCTGCGACGGCAAAAAACAGCGACCGCAATCCCATGATCGCGAAGACGTTCGAGGTGAACACAATGAACGGGTCGCGCGTGATGGCGAAGATTGCCGGAATGGAGTCAATAGCAAAGACAAGGTCGGTTGCTTCTACAACCAGCACAACGAGGAAGAGTGGCGTAAACCAACGCACGCCGTCCTTCATGATCGTAAACCGATCCTGATGATAGGTTTCAGTAACGCGGAAGAACTTTCGTCCGTACTTCACGACGATGTTGTCTTCGAGATCCTCAGCGTCCTCGCTGCTGAAGGCCATGCGCAGACCGGTGACAATGAGAAATGCGCCAAAGACGTAGAAGATCCAGCCGAACGAGCTGATGAGCACTGCACCGATGGCGATCATTGCTCCACGCATGACCAAGGCACCGATGATACCCCAGAACAACACCTTGTGGTGGTACTGTGGCGCAACCTTGAAGTAGCGCAGAATCAGAATGATCACAAAAATGTTGTCGACCGAGAGCGATTGCTCTAGTAAGTAGCCGGCAAAGAACTCGGTGGCGGCTACGGGCCCCTTCTCGAAGTAGACGAAGACATTAAACGCCAGCGCTAGAGTGATCCAGAACGCTGTCCATCCAAATGCCTCGCTCACCTTCACGACGTGAGGTGTACGATTGAACACGCCGAGGTCCAGTGCCAGGAGGAACAGCACGAGGACAATGAAGCCGACGTACAGGATTGGGTCGGGGATAAGAGGAAGCATGCACAAAAGTACGCTGTAGTGTCGGAAAAGGTGGTCAAGGAGCGAGACTGGAGAGATAGCACGGGCGAGACTGGAGAGATAGCACGGGCGAGACAGGGTCTCGCCCTTACATTTGTTGATGCACCCTCTTATCCTCATCGACGGCATGTCGCTGGTTTTTCGTGCCTACCATGCGCTCCAGCGCACGGGCATGCAATCGCCAACCGGCGAGCCAACCTTTGCCGTGTTCGCCTTCGCGAACATCCTCACATCACTTCTGGATCGACATGATCCGGACGCGATTGCTGTGATCTTCGACACGCCCGAGCCGACGTTCCGTCACAAGATGTACGACCAGTACAAGGCCAACCGCGATGCGTTTCCGGAAGACCTCGTACCGCAGTTGGAGCGGATCAAGCAGTTAATCCGATTGATGGGACTCGAGACAGTTGAGATGCCAGGGTTCGAAGCCGACGATATCGTTGGCACGATCTGTCGCCGCGAGAGCAACGATGGACATGAAATCCTGTGCGTGACATCCGATAAAGACTACTTCCAGTTGGTCTCGGACAAGGTGAAGATCCTTCGTCCGGGCAAAGACGTCGGACAGTACGACGTGATGGATGCACATGCCGTGCGCGAGAAGTTCGGTGTAGCACCTGAGCATGTTATTGATGTGCTCGCACTTATTGGTGACTCGTCAGACAATGTTCCTGGCGTTAAAGGAATCGGCGAGAAAACAGCGATTCCGCTGATCGAGCAATTCGGCTCCCTCGAGGGGTTGTACGAGCATCTCGATCAGGTTGAACGGGCCAGCGTGCGCACCAAGCTTGAAACTGATCGCGAGAAAGCATTCCTGTCGAAGACGCTTGTGACGATTCACACCGATGTTCCGATTGATGCCAAGCGTGTAGCACTCGTGCGCCGTCCAATGGATCTGTCGGCCATCGATGGGTTTTGCGAAGAACTCGGCTTCGGTACACTGCGCCGCAAGTTTCAGAAGTATGCACAAGGTGGTGCATCCGCCGAGTTAACGCCGTCGGGTGCGCATCCATCAGTAGATGTGAGTCCTGCCGAGCCAGCAGCGCAGCTGTTAACGCATGCGTCAGTGCCGCATGAGTACATCTTGGTTGATACCGAGGGTGGACTTGATGCGATGATGCAGGCGCTTGCTGATGTAACGATGCTATCTGTCGACTTAGAGACAACCGGTCTCGATGCCATGCAATGTCGTATCGTGGGCGTGGCCCTCTGCGCACACGAGGGAACGGCATACTACATCGACGTTGATGATCCTGATACCGACCAGCCTGGTTCGCTCTTCGATGATCACGAAACGCGCCACGGACTTCCGGTACGTGCTGTGCTCGATCGTATCGCGCCGATGCTGACGAATCCGCAGGTAGGCAAGTGCGGACAGAATCTGAAGTTCGACATGCTGATTCTCAAGCGCTACGGTATCGATGTTGCGCCAGTATCATTCGATACGATGCTTGCGAGTTATGTGCTCGATCCCGACAAGCTGCATAACCTTGATGCGCTCTCGGAACGATGGCTGCAGTATCAGCCGATCTCAATCACATCGTTGATTGGTGAGAAGAAGAGTCAGCAAATTTCCATGCGAGACGTTGATGCAGCGCGCGTTGCCGAATATGCTGGAGAGGATGCAGACCTTGCTCTGAAGCTCACGAACATGATGCATCAGCAATTGAGCGACGAAGGGTTGCTCGACTTCGCACAACGTGTGGAGTTCGCAGCAGTGCCTGTACTCGTCACAATGGAGTACAATGGCATCTGCATCGATACGCAGGCGCTTGCCGGACTTGGTGAGTTCATGCGCAGCGAGGCAACGCGTCTTGAAGCACTGATCTGGAAGGAAGCCGGCAAGGAGTTCACTATCTCGTCACCGAAGCAGCTTGCAGAGGTGTTGTTTGAAGATCTGATGCTACCGGCATCAAAGAAGACAAAGACTGGCTACTCGACCGATTCAAGCGTGCTGTCGGAACTCGCCGAAATGTATCCGATTGCGCAGATGGTACTCGATTACCGTCAAGTCGAGAAGCTTCGCAGCACGTACGTTGAATCGCTTCCACGTCTGATCAACCCGCATACGGGTCGTGTGCACACAACGTTCAACCAAACTGTTGCTGCAACCGGACGTCTTTCGTCGACGGAACCGAATCTCCAGAACATCCCAATTCGCACCGAGCTTGGTCAGCAGATTCGCAAGGCCTTTGTCCCACAGCGTGATGGACACGTGATCGTATCGGCCGACTACTCGCAGATTGAGTTGCGAATCATGGCATCGTTCTCGCGTGATGCGGGGCTTCTCGATGCCTTCGCTCAGGGGGCCGACATCCATGCTGCTACAGCAGCGGTGTTGTTTGATGTCGATCGATCGGCCGTAACATCCGAGCAGCGTCGCATTGCGAAGACCGTGAACTTCGGCATCATGTACGGTCAGGGCGCGTTTGGTTTGGCCGGACAGCTCGGCATCTCGCGCGGCGAAGCCCAGGACATCATCAATAACTACTTCGAGAAGTACGCCGGGATCAAGCGTTATATCGACGAAACCGTCGCATCGACGCGTGATCGCGGATACGCCACCACCGTCCTTGGACGTCGCCGCTACTTCCCAACCATCATGAGTAACAACCGTGGCTTGCGCACTGCAGCTGAGCGTGCTGCGATCAACATGCCAATCCAGGGAACAGCGGCCGACATGATGAAGCTTGCCATGGTGCGTGTGCATGATCGCATGCGCCGCGAAGGCTGCTCATCATTGCTCATGCTCCAGGTGCACGACGAACTCGTCTTTGAATGTCCAACATCGGAAGTTGACCTCATCACTGCCATTGCGCGTGAGGAGATGCAGCAGGCCCTCCCCCTCGAGGGCGTGCCTGTTGTTGTCGAAACCGGTGTAGGGGGCTCGTGGTACGAAGCCCATTGATGTCATAGTTTTGCTGCCATGTCCATTCTCACTGCACTCTTGTTGGGACTCATTCAAGGTCTCACCGAGTTCATCCCCATCTCGAGCACTGCGCACCTCACGGCAGCTGCACATGCGCTTGGCGTGCTCGATGCACCCGATAGTGCAGCGCGGTGGACGGCCTTTATGGCAACTATCCAGTTGGGTACGCTTGTTGCCGTTCTTGCTTACTTCCGTAGCGATATCATCGCATCGGCCCACGCATGGGTCAGCGAGAATATCGGATCGCGCAGGACGCCGATGGCGCTTCAAAGCGCCGAAGCTCGACTCGGATGGTTCGTCATTGTGGGGTCCGTTCCCATTGTTGTTGTCGGACTCCTCCTCAAGCCCATCATTGAAGGCTCGCTCACCAAGAGTCTTACCGTCATTGGGTTCAGTTTGATCGGTGGTGCGCTTCTCCTGTGGCTTGCGGAGCGACGTGGCAAGTTCACGCGCTCAACAACCGATCTCACGATGTTGGACTCGATCATTATTGGTGCGGCGCAATGTTTGGCGCTTTTCCCAGGTAATTCGCGCAGTGGGTCGACGATGATGGCCGCCATGTTCCGTGACATGACGCGTGAGCATGCCGCGAGGTTTTCGTTCTTGCTGTCCATCCCCGCCATTCTCGGTGCAGGCATTCTCCAGTTTGTGGGTTCAATCGACGAGATTCAAGCCTCGGGAGAAATCCCTGCGCTTGTTGTCGCGACGGTCGCTGGTGGTATCAGCGGCTATTGGTCGATCGCATTCTTGCTGAAGTTCCTTCGCACACACAGCATGCGTCCGTTCATCATCTATCGTCTTGCCATTGGAGCCGTGTTGCTCTTTACGGCCTGCACGCCCCAGCAATCCGAGCAGGATGCCGTCGCTCTCAAGGAACTTGCACCGCCCGAGCGCACGCAGCGAGTGGACGCGGACTCAACGGATTCTGTTGAAGCCGTCATCACCGATACCGTCCGCGTGGTCACGAGCAAAGGCACGTTCACCATTGGTCTGTACGGCGAGGATGCGCCAAAGGCAGTTGCAAACTTCCTAGCCCTGGTTGATGCCAAGAAGTACAATGGCATCCTCGTTCACCGTGTTGTCCAAGAGTATCTCGTGCAGATGGGAGATCCCACCACGAAGGATCCGCAGATGCGATCTGAGTGGGGAAGGGGCGGGCAAACCGCCACCGGAGATCCGTTGCCAGACGAGCTCGATCCGGAGCTTCCATCGGCGCAACGTGGTTATGTGAAAGGGGTTGTCGCGATGGCCCGCAAGCAGAGTCCGAACTCCGCCACGAGCCAATTTTTTATTTGTCTCGAGAAAGCTGCCACACTTCCGTACCAATACACGATTTTTGGAACCGTCCTCGACGGAATGAAGGTTGTCGAAGCAATGGGGCGGGTCGAAGTTGAGCCGGGTCCACTCGGAGACACCGACGGAATTCCGCGCTCGACGATCACAATCAAGTCAATTCAACGACGGTAAACTTTTTAGGAGCTACACATGCGCATGTTCGCAATGGCAGTCACACTCGTTCTCGCAATGAGTGTTGGATTCTCAACGGTAACCGCACAATCATCTTCATCATCAGCAAAGCAGGACAAAAAGGCTATGACCTACATCATGACCGTCAAGCAAGGCAACAAGGAACTCGGCAAGATCACAATCAAGCTGTGGCCAGAAATCGCACCGAAGCACTGTGCGTTCTGGGATGCACGCGTTGCCGAAGGTTGGTACGACGGTTCAGCGTTTCACCGCGTAATCCCTGGATTCATGATTCAAGGCGGCGATCCGAACTCGAAGGATCAGGCACGTGAATCATGGGGCACAGGTGGATACAAGGAAACAGTACCTGCTGAGTTCAGCGCAAAGAAGCACGTGCGCGGCGTTCTCTCGGCTGCACGCACAAACGATCCAAACAGCTTTAGCGGACAGTTCTTCCTCTGCGTAGCAGATTCGCCATGGCTCGACAATCAGTATACAGCCTTCGGTGAAGTTGTCAGTGGCATGGAAGTCGCAGACATGGTTGTGAACACACCACGCGATCCACGCGACAATCCGCTTGAGAAGATCACCTTTACGGTCGCAAAGGGTAAGTAAGGTGATCCAACACGTCCGCAGAACTATCATGCTCCTCGTGTGTGCATTGTGCCTTGTTGGCACAATGCATGCACAGGTTGTTGACTCTGCGATGACGCCAGTCAACCTCGGTCCGAACATTAACGGCGCATTCGATGACATTCTTCCGGTGATCTCACCGGACGGTAACACATTGTTCTTCTGCCGTGGACATTCGCCAGAGAACATCGGCGGTGGAAAGCAGGATATCTGGTACAGCGAGAGGCAGCCAGACGGTACGTGGGGCATGGCGAAGAACATCGGCATCCCACTGAACAACCGCGAAAACAATTACCTCTGTGCGATCACGCCAGACGGAAACACGGTGCTTATCAGCGATGCCTATAGCTCGCCATCGAATGGTCAGCGAAGCATTGCGATCTCGCGGCGAACGGCTGATGGTTGGTCGGTACCACGACCAGTCAACATTCGTAACTACTACAACGACAGTCGCTTCACCGAGTACACACTCGCCAACGATGCAAAGACATTGATCCTTGCTGCCGACCGAAAAGATTCGCGCGGCGGGAAGGACCTCTATGTGTGCTTCCTGCAACCTGACAGTACATTCTCCGAGCCGCTGAACATGGGCGACTCGGTGAATTCGATGCTGCAAGAAGGCACGCCGTTCATCGCTTCCGACGGCACCTCGCTGTACTTCGCATCGGATGGACACGGAGGCTATGGCGCGTTCGACGTGTTTGTTACGCGTCGTCTTGATTCTTCATGGACGAAGTGGTCGAAGCCGGAGAATCTTGGTTCGACGATCAACACACCCGGCTGGGACCTGTATTACACGGTGCCAGCTTCTGGCGACTATGCCTACTTCGTATCGTTTACCAATACGCTAGGATCTGGCGACATCTTCCGCATCAAACTGCCGGAAAAAGTCCGTCCACGTCCAGTGGTACTCGTCAATGGACGAGTGCTCAACAAAAAGACGAACGACCCTGTTGAGGCGAACATCATCTATGAAATCCTCCCGGCTGGAATTGAGGAGGGACGTGCGCGTTCGGCACCAACGACCGGACAGTACAAGATTGTGCTGCCTGCCGGTGCGAAGTACGGATTCCGTGCCTCTGCCGATGGCTACGTGTCGGTGAACGACAACCTCGATTTGTCGGAGCAGCAGGAATACACGACGATTACGCGCGACCTGTTTCTCGTACCGATTGAGGTTGGCAGCGTAGTGGAGTTGAAGAACATTTCGTTCGAGTACAACAAGGCGACGCTAACACCTGATTCGTATCCTGAGTTGAATCGTGTAGCAGAAATGCTCCTCGCATCGTCAACCATTACGATGGAGATTGCTGGTCATACCGACAGCAAGGGTGGCGACGACTACAACATGCGTCTCTCGGAAGCGCGCGCGCAGTCTGTTGTCACCTACCTGCTCGGAAAGAGCAAGATTGATCCTGCACGATTGGTCGCCAAGGGCTATGGCGAAACGAAACCGCGCGACACCAACGACACTGCAGAAGGACGTGCGAACAACCGTCGCGTCGAGATTGAAATTCTTACCAAGTAACGAACCTGTATGAGCGAACAATCGCACAGTGCCATGCTCATGGAGCGTGAGCACGCCGTGGTCTTCCAAACATACCGTCGCATTCCTGTTGCCATCGAACGCGCAGAAGGCGCACGTATCTTCGACCTCGATGGGAAGTCGTACCTCGATATGCTCGGTGGTATTGCAGTGAATGCTCTCGGACATTCACATCCGAAGATCATTGCTGCGATCGAACAGCAGATACGCAAGTACATGCACGTGTCGAACGTGTTTTACCAAGAACCGCAAGTGCGACTGGCAGAGCAACTCGTAGAAGCATCGGGATATCCGCGCGTCTTTTTCTCGAACTCGGGTGCGGAAGCTACCGAGGGAGCAATCAAGATGGCACGTCGGTTTGGCAGTGCTCATGGTCGCTACGACATCGTAGGGTTTACAGGCGGCTTTCATGGTCGGACGTATGGTGCATTGTCGATCATGGACAAGCCATTGTACAAAGAAGGCATGGGTCCGTTCCTGCCGAACACGATCGTTCTTCCGTACAACGACATTGATGCGCTCGAAGCGCGCGTCGACGAGAACACGTGTGCTGTGATGATCGAAGTGCTTCAAGGTGAGGGCGGAATCAGTAGTGCTACCGATGAATTTGTGGCAGCACTGTGGTCGCTCAAGGAGCGCTATGGTTTCCTTGTAATCGCCGACGAAGTGCAGAGCGGTATTGGTCGTACGGGCGACTTCTTCGCCTTCGAACGATATGGCGTTCGTCCCGACATCATCACTGTAGCAAAGGCAATGGGTGGTGGTTTGCCGCTGGGTGCAATTCTTGCAACCGACGAAGCAGCATCGCTCTTCGATCGTGGCATGCACGGCACAACCTATGGTGGCAATCCTGTTGCATGCGTAGCTGGAAGCGTCGTTGTTGACGAAGTGATGAACGGACTGATGATACATGTTCGTGAGATTGGTGCGTATTTCATCGAGCGCATGGAAGCGCTGCGCGCAGAGATGCCAGCACGGATTCGCGAAGTGCGTGGCAGAGGCTGCATGGTGGGCTTGGTACTGAATGAAGATGCCGCTCCTGTTATTCCAATGCTCCTTGCGCATGGCGTGATCGCCAACGCAACGGCAGGGAATGTTATTCGTTTCGTTCCGCCATTCGTGATTCAACGTGCGGATGTTGATGAACTTGAGCATGCGCTCCGACGGGTGCTCACTGCCTAATGGACTGTCGTCCGCAGTGTGGGGCGTGCTGCATTGCCCCCTCGATCACATCACCGATACCCGGTATGCCGAACGGTAAGCCTGCCGGTGTTCGCTGTGTGCAGTTAACAGATGATCTGCAGTGTCGCATCTTCGACGCACCGGAGCGTCCACGCGTGTGTTCGTCGCTGCGGCCACATCGTGAGATGTGCGGCACTGATGCAGGTGAAGCGATGATGATTCTTACGCAGCTCGAACTCGACACGCAACCATTGTCGTAACTTCCTTGATGTATCCAATCCTTGTCACGTGTCCACGTGAACTTCCCGCCATTTGTGCGCGCGAGATTACTGAACTCGGTTTGCCCGTTGTGGCCGAAATGCCAGCAGGTGTTGAAACCCTCGGCACACTCGAAGATTGTCTTCGACTGAACCTTTGGTTGCGCACCGCGCACCGGGTGTTGTTACGCCTGGGCTCGTTCACGGCCACTACGCCCGATGCGATGTACGAGGCTGTAAACTCCGTTGCATGGGAAGAGTGGATCCCTTCAAATGGATTTCTGAGTGTGATTAGTTCGGTCGATACGAAGTCGATCGATAACGTGATGTATGCCAACATGCGCTGCAAGGATGCCGTTGTTGATCGTATCCGCAGTAAGAAGGGCGTGCGGCCCGACTCGGGTCCGGGTAACACGGGCTCGGTGGTGTTCTTGTATTGGCACGACGAAACACTCATGGTGTATGTCGATACATCTGGGACGCCCCTTTCCGATCGTGGATATCGCGTGCATCCGGCAAAGGCGCCAATGCGCGAGACCCTTGCGGCGGCAGTGATTATGTCCACACGCTGGTCGCCGGAGTTTCCATTTGTGAACCCAATGTGCGGTAGTGGAACACTCGGAATCGAAGCGGCGCTGATCGGACATCGCATTGCGCCCGGATCGATGAGGACCAATTTTGGCTTCCACCATCTATTGCCGTTCCGTCCGCGGATGTGGCACGAGTTGCGCGACGCTGCACTGGCACAAGCCGACATGTCGAGAAGGCTTGAAATCCATTGCTCCGATATCGATCAGCGAGTCATCCGACAAGCACGCGATAACGCAAAGCGTGCGGGTGTGTCTGCATCATTCCGCGTGGCAGACATCGTTGATGTGCGCCCGCCGAATGTGCCCCTTCCAGCTGATCACGATGCTGGTACCCCGATTGTTATCGTGAACCCTGAGTTCGGCATCCGCCTAGGCGATGAACGCCAGTTACGCGACGTGTACCGCACGATTGGCGATGTGTTTAAGCAGCAGTTCCAGGGCTACACAGGCTACGTATTCACAGGCAATTTCCGTCTGGCCAAGGAGGTCGGATTGCGCTCCAGCCGACGCATGACGTTCTGGAGTGCGGATCTCGAGTGCCGGTTGCTCGAGTTTGAGCTCTACCAGGGCACGAAAAAGCAGTACGCAAAGCTCGACGGAGCACAGGAGGACTGACGGTAGAGGACTGCGGCTTCCGTAACTTTGCCGCATGATCAACCTTACACTCCCCAATGGCGACGTCCGCCAGTACCCAGCAGGTACATCGGGCATGGACGTAGCCAAGAGCATCTCCGACGGACTCGCACGCGTGGCTGTCGGGATCTACGTGAACGACGCCCCCTACGACCTCTCCCGTCCGATTACCTCCGACGCGCACGTTCGCATTGTTACGTTCGATAACGATGAAGGCAAAGAGATCTTCTGGCACTCGACGGCCCACTTGATGGCCGAAGCGCTTGAGGCTCTGTACCCTGGTGTAAAGTTTGGTATCGGACCTCCTATCGAGCAGGGCTTTTACTACGACGTGGACCTTCCAGGTGATCTGCGCATCTCTGTTGAAGACTTGCCGCGCATCGAAGCAAAGATGGCTGAGCTCGCCAAGCGCGATGTGCCGTACGAGCGTATTGAGATGAACTGGGACGACGCCGTAGCCTACTTCCGTCAGAAGGGCGACGAGTACAAGCTTGAGTTGCTCGACGGACTTAAGGACTCGGAGATTACGTTCTACCGTCAGGGTGAGTTCACAGACCTTTGTCGTGGTACACACGTGCCATCGACAGGACACATCAAGTATCCAAAGTTGATCTCGGTTGCTGGTGCATACTGGCGCGGCGACGAAAAGCGTAAGCAGCTTACGCGCATCTACGGTGTAGCGTTTCCGAAGAAGCAGCAACTCGAAGAGTTCATCAAGCAGCGCGAAGAAGCGGAACGTCGCGATCACCGCAAGCTTGGTAAGGAGCTCGAGATCTACATGATCACGCCGATGGTCGGTGGTGGTCTGCCTGTGTGGTTGCCAAACGGTACGATTTTGCGTCGTCGTCTCGAAGCATTCCTTCGCGATGAACAAGTCAAGCGCGGGTATCAGGAAGTGATCACGCCACACATCGGCAATCTGAATCTGTACAAGACATCGGGTCACTACCCGTACTACGCTGATTCGCAATTCGATCCGATTACGGTGGAAGACGAACAGTACATGCTTAAGCCCATGAACTGTCCGCACCACCACCAGATCTATGCATCGAAGCCACGCTCGTATCGCGACCTTCCAGCGCGCTTCGCCGAGTTTGGCACTGTGTATCGCTACGAACAATCAGGCGAGCTCAATGGCTTGTCGCGCGTTCGCGGCTTTACGCAGGATGATGCGCACATCTACTGCACGCACGACCAACTCAAGGACGAAATCAAGAACGTCGTTGAACTCACGCAGAAAGTCTTCACAACATTCGGCATGGACGTCACAACACGTCTGTCGTTCCGTGATGATAATGACGCGAAGTACGGTGGCGACATCGAACACTGGGATCGCGCACAAGCCGAGATCAAGCAGGTTGCCGACGAGATGGGTCTTGAGTACTTCATCGGACTTGGAGAAGCTGCGTTCTACGGACCGAAGATTGACTTCATCGTGCGCGATGCAATCGGACGCAAGTGGCAGCTCGGCACGGTGCAGGTAGACTACGTCATGCCGGAGCGCTTCAATCTCGAGTATGTTGGTGCCGACAACCAGAAGCACCGTCCGGTGATTATTCACCGTGCGCCGTTCGGATCGATGGAGCGATTCATCTCGATCCTCATCGAGCACTATGCTGGCAACTTCCCATTCTGGATTGCACCAACTCAGGTGAGCATCCTCCCAATCGCAGATGCACACCACACCTTCGCGCAAGATCTCGCAGCCGAGTTCGAGCGTATGGGGCTGCGTGTCAACTGCGACCTCCGCAACGAGAAGATTAACCGCAAGGTTGCCGAAAGCGAGCAGAAGAAGATTCCGTTCGCGCTCGTTATTGGCAACAAGGAGATCGAAAACGATGCCGCATCAGTTCGTGTACACGGCGAAGGTGATAAGGGGCAGATGAAGATCTCGGAGATCAAGGAGTTGTTTACACGTCTCAATCAACCAGGTGAACAGGCATGATGGGACTCTCAACAACACAGTGGCTGATCTTCTTCGGCATGCTCGCCGGTTCGATGATTGCCGTCGAAGGCATCTCGCGCGGTTTGATTTCGCTCACTGCATCGCTCTTCAAGAAGTGGAAGTTGAAGCCGAATCAGCAGGTACTGCTGGTTACTACGCGCAGTCTCGCGCTCGGTATCGTAGCAGAGCTTGTGGGTACGTGGTTTTGGCTCGTAGGCTTCAGTCCAAGTACAACGATCCGCGTCAGCGTATGGATGGACGTGCTCTCGGCAAGTGCATTTGTGATCGGTGCATATCGCTTGATCGATCTGCTGTGTGCACACGTGATTGAACAGATTCTGAAGCATCGCTCAAACCGCGGTGATATTGCTCGCACACTCGCACCACTGCTCTCGTCGACCATCAAGGTTGTGATTGCGGCCGTGGGTGTAACGGTTGTGCTCGGCATGCTCGGCGTCAACGTCCTTGCCATCATCACTGGTCTCTCGATTGGTGGTGCTGCGCTTGCACTCGCATCACAAGACACGATCAAGAACCTCTTTGGTTCGATGATGCTCATCGCTGACCATCCATTTGATGTCGGCGATTTGATCACCGTTGATGGTGTTGATGGAATCGTCGAGGAAATCGGCTTCCGCAGCACGCGCTTGCGCACAGCGGCGGATAGCATTGTGAGTATTCCGAATGGAACACTCGCGAACATGACAATTGACAACCTTGGTGTCCGCTCGTATCGACTCTACAAGGCAGAATTCGTTGTCGACCACTACACACCGTCTGCGAAGGTGCAAGAGTTTGTTGACGAGATTCGCTCGTTGATCACGACGCATCCACTGACGCTGAAGGATCCACAGAAGATTGTCGTTGGTGTCACAGGTGTATCGAACGTCGGATACGTTGTCGCAGCATCAATGTTCATCGACGCGAAGAAGGTCAGTGAAGATCTTGTGTTCCGTCACGAGATGAACATGGATATCATTCGTGCAGCCGAAACGCTGCGTATCCGATTCTCTCGTCTTGCCGAACCACCGTCCATGAATGCAGCGTAAGTCGATGAGCTCTCTGGTGATCGGGCTGTTGCTGGTGATGACAGGTGCAGGTGGCTTCATGGCTACCCAGTCACTGCTGACCTTGCCAATCCTGGTTCCTGGTGTAGTGCTTGCTGGCGGCGGCTACCGGATGCTCAAGCACGGCAGTACGACGCTTTGGCTGGCCGCCATGCTCGTAGCAAGTCTGGTACCGATGCTCTTCTTCGCAACGGCGCTTCCTCGGACGGTTATGGTACTGTTTGGCGGTGGTGAGAATCTTCCGGCACCTATTTTTGTTCTCGGTCTTGCAGCCTTGCTGTGCCTAGCCCATGCAACGCTCACAATTCGATTGTTGGTGCGCTCAGTGCAGCGCGAGGCCTGATTCATCACGTTACTTCTCGTTGGACATCTCATGCGAAGCGTTCTTCTTGTTCTGGCAGCTTTCATTGCAACCACATCGGCTGAAGCATGCGTGCACTGTGCGTATGCAGCCGCAGTCCACGGTGCTCACGCGTCTGCTGGAGTATGGATTCCCGCTGCTTCGCAAGAGACCTCGTTTGTGAAGTCGAAGACTGCTACGTCGACGCTCGAAATGAAGAACGCGCAGTTTATGTACGATGCCGCCGAGTGGACGTTGCTGCCAGACTCGCTTCCGAATGAGTCATTCGATGGACAGTTTCAGCACGTCGATGGCAACATCCGCGGTATGGTCATGTCGGTAAAGGAATTCCAACCTGCTACTGAGTTTCTCGACAGCTTTGTTGGTGGTATGGCAGAGTCGTACCCTGGCACAAAGCTTGTGTCGAAGCGCGACGTAACGGTCAACGGCGAAAAGGTGATCGAGGTACAAATCGACATGCCAGTTGATCAGACGCCAGTTCGTTACTACGGCTACTTGCATGCTGGTGCACGTGGTGTCGCGATGGCTCTTGCAGCATGTCATGGCGAACTCTTCAAGGAAGTGTCCGCGACGCTCACGACGTTTGCGTCTGGATTGATGATTGCACGCCCGAAGAATCAACTCAAGCTCAAGAAGAAGTGAAACCCGAAGCGAAGCTCCGCGAAAAAGCATCAGCGCTCGGTATTGGTACGCACGAGCGTCATGTGATGATCTGTGCTGATCAATCGAAGCCGAAGTGCTGCAGTATGGAAAAGGGGCTCGAAGCATGGGATTATCTCAAGACGCGTCTCAAGGAGCTTGAGCTCGACCAGCCAGGAAAGGTGTTCCGCACCAAGGCAAACTGTCTGCGTCTCTGTGTGATGGGTCCGATCGTTGTTGTGCAACCGGATAACGTCTGGTATCACTCATGCACACCGAAGGTGTTAGAGCGCATCATCCAGGAGCACCTCATCGGCGGTGTACCAGTCGAAGAGTATCGCATCACGCATGATCACGCGTGATCGACTTCGCGCGTACGCTGCACAGAAAGCAGGCGCTACAGAAGACCTACCGTTTGGTCCATCAACCTGCACGATGAAGGTCTGCGGGAAGATCTTCCTCTTCATTCCCCTCGATGTCGACGATGTGCGTTGCGCATTGAAATCCGATCCAGATCGGTTGCTCGAACTCCGTGAGCGCTACGCAGATGTTGTGTCGGGCCCATACCTAGATGCACGTCATTGGGCCACGTTGATCTGCAACGGAGAAATACCCGACGCCGAGATCTATGCAGCGATTGACCACTCGTACGAATGCGTGGTCCGACGCCTCACCGTGAAGCAACGAGCGACGCTATATTGATGTGAATAGCGATGTATGCGAGCCCGACCGTAACAATCATGGCCGTCCAGACAGCGAGTGTTCGAACGCGTGGTATGAATGCTGGTGGGATGCGTTTGAATGACACAACAGCGCTTCGTACACCGTGATGTAGATGAAAGCCAAGTGCTGCCATTGCGAACACATAGAACGATGTATACCACGGATTCGAAAATGCTAAATGCGCCTGACTATACAGGTCAAAGTGCATCTCGCCCAGAACCCGATTTGGCATAGCAAAGCGTTGAAGATGAACCACAAGGAAGAGTAGAATCACTACTCCGGTCATACCAACGGTGCGCGTTGACCAGCTGCGTGCCTTGGGAATCCGTGGGTTCTTGCGACGCATTCGCTGCTGTTGCAATCTCATTGTTAGACCGAGTCCGATATGCAGCACAAATAGGATGGCAAGAGCCACTTCCATTCCGCGCACAATCAACGAGCTTCCCATCACGGCAGTGTACCAGCGATACGGAGACGGATCATCGAAAAGGAGCATCGCATTCGCCGCTAGATGTTCAACGCAAAACAGTAACAAGAGCAATCCTGTGATTGCCTCGGTGTTTTTGCGTCCAACTGGTGTCGTTAGATAGCGGGCAAAGTTCATCGTTATGCAAACTACTGGGTGTGCATGTAATCATCGGCTTAGCGAGTCGACCAGATATCCTCAGTGACCGTGCGCACAGCTACGACATCGGTACCAAATCGCGCGGTGTGATGTGCCTGCAGAGCGGGGGCAGCTTGTGTTCGATATGCAGCGAGGTGCTCTTCCGACACGCACTGATACGACACACGGAACATCGCTACATCGTGCTCTTGAGGGTCGCGCACGCGAGCAAGTGTACCTGAGGTAAAGTACCCTGTTGCAACAACGTCGGCAATGTGTCCGTTCGTCATGTAATCGACCCATTCATCGACACGTGAAACCGGCACGCGAACATCTACGATGTAGGTGATCATGTTGTGGCCCGCAGAACTATGGCACCTGCTATTGCGCTCAGCGCCGACCCAGCAATAATGCTCAGCTTCGCAACATCCAGGTGTGCAGGGTCGATGAAGGCAAGATTCGCGACGAAGAGCGCCATCGTAAAGCCAATGCCACATAAGAGTGCAACGCCATACATATGGACCGGACGCACGCCACGCGGCATGGAAGCGATGCCAAGTTTGACCGACAACGCAACTGCGATCGATATGCCGACCTGCTTGCCGATAAACAGACCGAGGATAACCCCGAGTCCGACGGATGATGTGAGCGACGACACAAGCGATGTGTCGATAACGATGCCGGCATTCACGAGTGCAAAAACAGGCATGATCACAAACGATACCACCTTGCCAAGACCGTGTTCGATGCGATGAAGGGGCGACTGCGCATGCTCACACATCTGCTCAAGTGCATGAATAGCATCGAGCTGTTCGCCTTCGTCTTCGTTGGATTCGGCGCGCTGCGTGATACGTGTTATAAGCTCACGGCTCCGCTGGAAAAACGATACGCGATCGATGCGACTCGTCGCGGGGATGCACATTGCGAGCACAACACCAGCAATCGTTGCGTGAATCCCGCTGAACAACACCGCTACCCACAGTGCGACGCCGAGTAAACCGTAGAACCACAACGAGATCACACGCATGCGATTACCGATGAACAGCACAGCGGTGATCGCCGCAGCAAGCAACAGCATGCCGACGTTAAGCGACGCGGTGTAGAAGATTGCAATCACCAGGACCGCCAGGAGGTCGTCGACGATCGCCAGCGCAGCGAGAAACACGCGGAGTCCGAGAGGAATGCGATCACCAAGCAGGGCTAGAATGCCCAGCGCGAATGCGATATCGGTGGCAACGGGAACGCCCCATCCCCGGGCTGCATCGGTCCCGGAATTGAACGCGAGGTACACAACTGCAGGGCCGATCATGCCGAACACAGCTGCGATGAACGGCAGCATTGCGGTCTGTCGGGACGAAAGCTCACCAACAAGGAGCTCGCGTTTGATTTCGAGTCCGACCACAAGGAAGAAGAGCACCATCAACCCATCGTTGACGAAATGCTCAAATGAGAACTCTAGGTGAAGTGTCGAGAGGACAATCTCTATCGGCTGATGTCGTAGTGCTTCGTAACTGCCATGGAACGGTGAGTTTGTCCATAGCAAGGCAAGGGCTGACGCCACAAGGATGATAATGCCTGTGGAGGTAGACCGCTGGAAGAACTCAACAAACGACGACTGAATCGTTGAGGTGAGCGATGAGAGCTTCGAGTTCATTGCATTGCAACGAGTGATTCACAATACGCGCGGTAGTCTGAATGTGGGAGCATGCTCACGCTCTCGCGGAATGCGTCCATCGAGAGAAATCCCTGATGAAGAGCAACTTCTTCGAGACATCCGATCTTGAGACCCTGTCGCTTCTCGATTGCGTGGATGAACGTACTCGCATCGAGCAGACTCTCGGGAGTACCCGTATCGAGCCACGCAATGCCACGGCCAAGTGGTACCACCTGTAGGTTGCCGCGCTGCATGTATTCGCGATGCACGTCAGTGATCTCGAGCTCTCCCCGGCGTCCTGGCTGGAGCGATGCTGCGATGTCGACAACGTCGTTTGTATAGACGTACAGACCTGGGATTGCCAGATTCGAGCGTGGTGCCGTTGGCTTCTCCTCAATCGACACAACGCGTCCGGCAGGATCAAGCTCCACAACACCGTAGCGCTGTGGGTCGGTCACCGGATACCCGAAGATTGTTGCACCGGTATTCGTCGCAAGTGCGGTCCGCAGAAAATCGAGCTTACCGTAGAAGACGTTGTCGCCGAGGATCAGACATACAGGCGACGTGCCGATCATATCGCGACCAACACGGAATGCATCCGCGATACCGCGAGGCTGATCCTGGACGGCGTACGAGATCGAGATACCAAGGCGTGATCCATCACCAAGCAGACGCTCGAAGACGGGTGTGTCTTGTGGCGTGGAGATGATCAGCACCTCTCGAATCCCCGCCATCATGAGCGTGGACAGAGGGTAGTAAATCATCGGCTTGTCGTACACCGGCTGCAGCTGCTTCGAAAATGCAGCCGTGAGGGGGTGCAGACGTGTGCCGCTTCCACCTGCCAGGATGATACCCTTTGTGGTCATGCCACAAAGGTACGGAGTTCATTACTCCGAAGCGTCCTCGTTCACAGCGCGGTGACGGACCAGTTTCGCGTGCGTGAGGAAGATCACGTTCTCAGCGATGTTGGTTGAGTGGTCGGCCATGCGCTCAAGGTCGTGGAGGGCCAGGAGCAGCTGTGCACCATCAGGAACGAGCGAGCTGTCGTCCTTCATGATCTCAATGAGATCACTACGGAGGCTGTTGTACAGTTGGTCAACGGTTTGATCGGACGGCAGAATGTGTGCTGCCAGATCAGGGTCGTTGTTGATGAAGGAGTCGAGACTCGACTTCACCATCGTGTAGGCCGCTTGCGCAATACGATGAAGGTCAATCTGATTTGCCAACTGCACGGCAGTCGGCGAATCGATCACAATCTGTGCAAGGTTCGTTGCCTGATCACCGATACGCTCGAGCTCGTTGTTGATCTTCACAGCAGCAAGCAGCAAGCGAAGGTCGGATGCAACAGGCTGGTTGAGCGCGAAGATGCGCTGACACTGCTTGTCGATCTTGAGGTCGAGTTTGTCGACCTTGTCGTCGCGATCAATCACGATACGAGCAAGCTCTTGGTTGCCCTCGCGAAGTGAGCGCAATGCAAATTCTACCTGCTCTTCAACGAGCGAACCCATGCGGATAAGTCGCGTACGGAGTTTGTCGAGATCTTCTTCAAATGAACGGTGCATACGTCTTATCCAAATCGGCCAGTGATGTAATCTTCGGTTTCTTTCTTTGACGGACTCGTGAAGATCGTTCGTGTACGATCGAATTCAATGAGTGAGCCCATCAGGAAGAACCCTGTAAAGTCCGACACGCGACCAGCCTGTTGCATGTTGTGCGTTACGAGCACGATCGTATACGTGTCCTTCAATTCTTCAATCAGTTCCTCAACCTTTGCAGTAGAGATTGGATCGAGCGCCGAACATGGCTCGTCCATGAGGAGAATCTCTGGGTTGATCGCAATCGCGCGGGCAATACACAGACGTTGTTGCTGTCCACCCGACATCCCAAGTGCAGAATGATGGAGGCGATCTTTGACTTCATCCCACAATGCCGAACGACGGAGGCTTGATTCGACGATCTCGTCGAGCTCTGCCTTCGTGCGAGATTCGTTCAATGTGAGTCCATACGTAATGTTCTCATAGATCGACTTCGGAAATGGAATCGACTTCTGGAACACCATGCCAATGCGACGACGAAGTGTGACAACGTCGACTTCTTTATCGTACACATTCACGCCGTCTACCACCATTTGTCCGCCAATACTCGTGCCTTCGATCAAATCGTTCATACGATTGATCGAACGCAGGAATGTCGACTTCCCACAGCCAGACGGACCGATGAAGGCCGTGACTTTGCGCTCAGGAATGCTGAGGTTGATGTCGAAAAGCGCCTGTTTCTGTCCGTAATGGAAGTTGAAACCCTGCGCTTCAATCTTTGTCTGAAGATCCTTGGCCATGAGGATTCTTTCTACCGCTTCCGCAAACGTGAGCGAATGAGAATTGCTGTGAGATTCAACAGGAAGGTCAGCCCAAGCAGTACCAGCGTGGTCGCAAACTGCAATGGCAACGTCTTCTCAACATCAGGCGACTGCGTCGAGAGGACGAAGAGGTGATATCCCAAGTGCATGAACTTTTCAGTGACCGCAGAGGGGAGTACTTCCGATGAATAGGTGACACCCACAAAGAGAATTGCTGCTACTTCACCAGCACCACGGCCAACGGCAAGAATGGAGCCGGTAAGAATACCCGTCACGGAATTCGGGATCACAACCTTCACAATGGTCTGCATGCGCGTTGCGCCAAGTGCGAGTGATGCTTCGCGCAGATCGCGCGGAACGGCTCGTAGCGACTCTTCAACGGCAACAATCACAACCGGTAGGGTGAGAACCGCCAGTGTTGCCGCCGACCATAACAGTGATCCGTCGCCAAACGATGATGATCCGAATGCTGCGTCGATACTTCCACCCATGAACTGGATAAAGAAGCCTACACCGAACAGACCAAACACGATCGACGGAACGCCGGCAAGTGTGTTGACGGCAAAGCGAACACTCCGTGCGAACCACGAATCCTGCTTCGCAAACTCTGTGAGATAGATCGCCGTTGCAGTACCTACGGGTACGCCGAGGAGTGTCATCAGCAATACCAGCAGCGTGGTTCCTGCAAGCGCTGGCCAGATGCCACCTTCGGTGTTGCTGTTCCGAGGGAACTCTGTGAGAAACTCCCACGTGACGTGCGAACCACCGTTGAGCAAGAAGTTGCCGAACATGCCGAGGATGATGCCGACAACAGCTACTGCTGCCGTCAGTGCAACAAGCACAGCAAAGAAGCCGAGCAAGCGTTTTGGAAGGGGCAAGGTTGATGCGGAAAACTGCATGTTACTTCCCCTGGAAGCGCTTAATGAAGCGCGTCTTCACGTACAACTCAGTCACGGCATTCAGTCCGAACGAGAACACAAACAGCAGCACTCCCAAGAGGAACAACACGCCGTAGTGCTCCGAGCCCCATACAACTTCGCCCATCTCGCTACCAATCGTGGCTGCTACTGTTCGTGCAGGTTGGAAGGGTGAAAAGCTCGACAATGGAGCGTTGCCGGTTGCCATGATGGCGATCATTGTTTCACCAAAGGCGCGTCCAATGCCCAGGAGCACCGCGGCAAAGACGCCCGGTGCTGCAGCTGGCAACATCACACGGTAGGCCGTCTGCCACTCGGTGGAGCCAAGAGCGAGCGAAGCTTCTCGGAGCGTCTTTGGTACAGCACTGAGCGCGTCTTCTGCAATCGAGAAGACAATCGGAATGACGGCGAGCGACAGACCAATGCCGCCCACGATGGCGTTGAGTCGGTAGGGAACGCCTGTGATGTCTTGCACCCACGATGCAACTGTTACCAGACAGAAAAAGCCGATCACAACGGATGGGAATCCAGCGAGGAGCTCGATGCCTGGCTTCACGATTTCACGAATCCAAGGCTTGGCAAAGAACGCAACGAAGAGTGCCGCAAGGATGCCAAGGGGCGCACCAATGAGGATGGCAATCAGCGTTGTCTTCGCCGTGCCGATCAACAGTGGTACGATGCCGAACTTCGATACTTCACCGACAGGTTGCCATGTAGAACTGAAGAAGTTCTCGGCAAATGACAGTGTGTCGCCGGCGATCACTTCTTCTTCCGCAGCCTCTGCATCGATATCCGGAGGGATCAGACCCGATGACGGATTATAGATGTGAGGGTAGGCAGGATTCTTCGCGATATAGATGAACTCGCCGGGAGCCCCTTCTTCACCAGAGACCGGAACTTCTGCGTCAGGGTTGTATACCTCTGGCTCTTCAGCTTCAGGATTGTACACCTCTGGTTCAGTCTCTGCTGCCGCCGGTGAGGTTGTCTGATCTGATGATGGCGCAGATGTCTGCTCCGTAGCAGCATCCGCGTTGCCAAAGAGCAGGGTGGATGCTTCGCGGAACACGAAGATGAAGATCAAGAAGATCACGATAATCGACAGCGATGCAATGGCCCGAATGGACCACTCCGCCATCAGTTCACCGATATTTCTTCGTGTAGCTCGAAACGGATTATTCACTGCGCCCTCAAAATCCCTGGCGCAAAGTTACTTGCGCTTGATCGGATAGTAACCAACTTCTGACACAACCTTTTGTCCAGCAGGCGAAATTACCCAGTCAATGAACTTCTTGACGCTACCAGCTGGCTTTTGATTGAGATAGAAGTACAGGAATCGCGAAATCGGGTACGATCCGTCGTGGATCGTGGCGGCTGTTGGGGTAACAGCCTTCGCCGATGGATCCTTTGCGATTGGAAGCGCCTTGACGTTCTTGGCATAGGCTGCACCACCGAAGCCGATCGCATTGATGTCCTTCGAGACAGCATTGATCAGGGCAGCTGTACCTGCCATGTGCTGCGCAGATGCGGCGAAGTCCTGCTTGTTGAGTACGTGCTCCTTGAAGAACTCGTAGGTACCCGAGTTGTTTTCGCGCGAGTAGAGCAGGATTGGCTTGTCGTTGCCGCCGACCTGCTTCCAATTGGTGACCTTGCCCGTGAAGATGTCCTTCACTTGCGCCATCGTGAGTTGCTTCACAGGATTCGACTTGTGCACGTAGATCGCAAGTCCATCCATTGCAACACGGATCTCAAGCCCCTTGTAGCCAAACTTCTTTTCGAGCTGTGCGACTTCGTCCTTCTTGATTGGACGGGATGATGCACAGATGTTGGTGGTACCGTTGATCAGCGCTGCGATACCTGTGCCCGAGCCACCACCAGTGACTTGGAACTCGGTGGTTGTCTTGTCTGGAAATGCCTCAGTCCAACGCTGGACGAGAATCACCATCGTGTCGGAGCCCTTGATGGTGACGCGCTCCTTCGGGAGTGCGAATGCAATTGCTGTGAAGGCGATGACGACGATAAATGGGATGATGCGACGAATGAGTTGCATAGTGTCGTTGTGAGTGAGTGAACAAAACGAGGAGCAAATTAGCTGACCAGCGGGGCCTGAGCAGATGTGTTACCACATCATAACACCTTAGATGCCGAGCTCCATGTTGAAGCGAGCGTAGAGTGAGTGCTGCACTTCGCTGCCCGAATTCAGCAGGGTAATGCGATTGGTGCCGAGTTCGACATTTGCCTTGATACGATGACGGTTGATGTAGTAACCGAGCACACCACTGATGTTGACCTGCTTCTGGTACTCGGCGAGTCCGGCAAGTTGACTACCTGCATCAACTACAGCATATCGTGCACCAACATTCCACATCGATGGAAAGACGTACGAGGCCTGTGCCATGTAGCCGCGGCCGACAAACACTGCAGCATAATCCTTGCCTGTTGTGTCTTTGCTGTTGTACGTGATCGGGTTGTCCGACGTGCGCTGTGCATACTCTGTGTAGAGCGAGAAGCCCTGATACTTCAGCAACGCGTCTGCATAGAATACCTGTGAGGAGCGGCGTCCATACAGTGCACGACCAAGCGGTCCGCGTGTCTTGGTTTGATTGTCGTTGTGGTGATAGGTAACACCTACCGACAGCTTTGGTGTTTGTTCGCGCATGATGTCGCCTTCGAAATAGTCGCCACCATTCTTGAAGGCTCCAAACGGAAGCACTTCGGCGCGACCAGTATAGGCCATGCCGCCACCAACCAACGATGGCTGATTCCGTCCATCACCCGTTGATACGGCACCCCGCAGGTTCACAATTACACTTCCGGTAAGCGGACGCCAGAAGCCCTGGAAGCCGAAGTCGCGGTCGAGGTTGAACGCAGCGTTAACAATCGAACGATCCGGCTGCTCAAGGTCTGCCGATGAGATCACACGCTGACGGTTACCAGGGAGCTTCGTCTGACCGAAACCCACCTGGAGGTTTGGAGTGAAGTTCCAGAAGATCATCGCGTCGCGAATGATGTTGGGGAACTGCGTATCAGACCAGTCTTGGTCCGACCGCGAGAATGACAACTGAAGATTGAACGTCAGGCGTGGGTCGTAGAGTGAGCCACCAAATCGCAAACGGAGGCGACGAACCGCGAAATCCGTCGAACCTGCCGAAAGGTCGAGGTCCTGGTCGACGTCTTCCGTCTTCGTGGTGTAGGTCGCCCAGTTTTGCATGCGGAAGCGCATCAAAACGCGTGTGCTCGAATCGGCCGACTGGAACACAACACCATCAGCATTGAAGTCGAAGCTGCCATGTGACTGTGTCGAGGCCTGTCCGAACAGCGCCGTCGAGGCAAGGATAACGCCAGTAGCTAGTGTGCTGGCGCGCAGAAGTACCCGTGTAAAGATTCCCATGGTTCAGGGTCTCGCGTGTAATGAAATTGTTAGCCAATTGTTACCGGTGCGAAACTAGAGCCCCCCTCCGTAACACTACCGTTACCTTTCCGTAACATTGAAAACGATGAATATTCTGTCATAGAAAGGGGCTTGCGGTCGTATTTTCGTGGCGTATGAAACGTATCGCAGTGTTTACTAGTGGCGGCGACGCACCCGGCATGAATGCCCACATTCGTGCTGTTGAGCGCACTGCCGATAAGCGTGGCCTCGAGGTCATTGGCATTATCGGTGGATACTCGGGAATGATAGCCGGGCACTTCGAAGTGCTCGATCGCGTTCGCACAGCCAATACGATTGATCGTGGTGGTACGATCCTGAAGACGTCTCGTTGTCCAGATTTCTTTGAGCCTGACGGACGTATCCAAGCTGCCGAGCAGTTGCGCAAGCATGGCATCGATGGTGTTGTTGCCTGTGGCGGTGACGGAACATTCCATGGTGCACATGCGCTGTGGACTGAGCATGGTATTCCGATTGTTGGAACGCCGGGAACGATCGATAACGATCTGGCTGGTACCGACTTCACGATCGGCTACGACACGGCCATTAATACTGCAGCCCAAGCGATCGACAAGATCCGCGATACAGCTGAATCACACGGTCGGTTGTTCTTTATTGAGGTGATGGGACGCCACGCCGGATTCATCGCGTTTGATGTCGGTATCGCCTGTGGTGCTGAGTACGTTGCTGTACCGGAAACGCTCACCGACATCGACGAACTCTATCAGCGTATTGTCCTTCAGGGCCTTGATAAGCGTACAGTCGTCATCGTTGGTGAAGGCGATGAACTTGGCGGTGCGCTTGGCATTAGCCGAAAGCTTGAGGAACGCTACGGCGTTCCGTCGAAGGTGTCTATTCTTGGACACGTGCAACGCGGTGGATCACCGACGGTGCGCGACCGTGTTCTTGCGTCGCGTCTTGGTGCAGCTGCCGTCGATGCACTCGTCAATGGTCGATCTGATGTCATGATCGGGCAGGTTGGACACGACATATCCTACGTGCCTTTTGAACAAACGTGGACGGATCGCAAGCCGATCCCTACCTATCTCACTGAACTTTCTACGCTCCTTGTATGAACGACGTATTAACGTTTATCACCATCGTGCAGATCTACCAAGTCGAAGGCATGGTAGCACTCGGCAAGATGAAGCATCCCGTCACGAATGAATTCATGAAGAATCAGGACCATGCGCGATATGTAATCGACATGCTCACGATTCTGAAAGACAAGACGACGGGCAATTTGAACATCGACGAAGCACGGATTCTCGATCAGACGATCAGCACGCTGAAGCTCAACTTCGTTGATGAATTTGGCAACCCTGACGGTCCTGCGACGTCTGGAAATCTTGCCTAATGCGCTGTATTGCCATCCTCGCCTACGCTGCGCGACCCGAAGCTGTACGCTGGGCGTCGCACGCAGCCACGCGATTGCACGAGGAAGGCGTCGAAGTCATCCTTGATACGATTCTGGCAGATGAACTACCAGACGAACTCGTCGCACGTTGCGACGTTCGTCCAGTGGTTGAGTTCAGTACTCGTGCAGACATGGTGATGACCTTCGGTGGTGACGGAACATTGCTTGCAGCCACGCGTGTGTTGATGGGATCTGATGTGCCGATCATGGGTATCAACGTTGGGAAGCTGGGCTTCCTTGCGGAATTCCCAACGTCGGAGCTCGACGCCGCAATCATGGATGTGCTCAAAGGAAACTATCGCATCGTCGATCGTACAACCCTCGAAGTGCATGCTGGAGATGCGGTGCATTACGCACTCAATGATGTGCTGATTGAGCGTTCAGCAGAAGCGAAGATGACAGGCGTGCGCGCATTTGTGAACGATCACCACGTTGCTGACTATCGCGCAGATGGCGTGATCGTGTGTACGCCGACAGGATCGACGGCGTATTCGTTGGCAGCTGGTGGACCGATTATTGCGCCGTCGTCGCACGTAATCTGTGTTACGCCTATTGCGCCGCATACGCTCACCCTCAGACCGCTGATCGTGAACGATGCGAGTGAGATTCGCTGCACGCTCATGGAAGGTCAGCGCGAAGCTCACGTTGTTGCTGACGGACAGATTCTATGCACGCTCAAGAGCAATGAGTCGGTGATCATTCGAAAGGGTGATCACCTTGTAAAGCTTGTCAAGCGGGCCGATAGCAACTACTACGACCTGCTTCGCGAGAAACTTCTCTGGTCGGCCGACCCAACGGCACGATGACGCGCTGATGCTGCGCCGCGAGCTTTCATTTGTGCAAGCCACTGCGATCAATATGATCGACATGGTGGGCATTGGTCCGTTCGTAACAACGGCGCTCGTGGCATCGACCATGGGCTCGTCGGAAGGTGCGCTCCTTGCGTGGCTCTGCGGCATGATCATCGCGCTTATTGATGCATCGGTGTGGAGTGAGCTCGGGGCTGCGATGCCAAAGGCCGGTGGATCATACGCGTTCTTGCGTGAAGCCTACGGACACAGCACGTTGGGACGATTGATGTCGTTCCTGTTTGTGTGGCAGACAACATTCCAAGCACCACTCGTGATCACATCCGGTGCCTTAGGATTTGCCACCTATGCTACCTACGTGACGGGTCCGCTCGCACCACTCGAAACACGCGCCATTGCCGTAGGTGTGATTCTCCTTCTCATGGCATTACTGTATCGTCGTGTCTCGGCGATCGGTGCGATTTCTGTTGTGTTGTGGACGTGCGTGGTTGCGACGATGGGGTGGATTATTATCTCGGGCATTGTCGCTCCTGCCGCCACACCCGTGCATGACGTATCGCGTGTTGCCGATGGCATTGCATGGAACATGCTTGGTGCAGCATTGCTGCCGACCGTGTATTCCTACCTGGGATATTACAACGTGTGCCACCTCGGTGCCGAGGTGAAGAATCCCGAGCGTGTCATTCCACGCAGCATGTACGTGTCGATCATTGGCATCGGCGTTCTCTACCTTTCAATGCAATGGGCAATCACCCATGTTCTCGACGCTGAGACCATCGCACAATCCTCATTCGTTGTGAGCACAATGCTCGCAGCGGTATGGGGGAGTCAGGCTGCAACGGTTGGCACAATATTGATCCTCATTGTCGCGATCGCATCGCTCTTCAGCGTGATGCTGGGATATACACGCATTCCATATGCGGCAGCGCAGGACGGACTCTTTTTCAAGGTGTTTGCGAAAGAGCATCCAACAGGCAACTTCCCACATGTCAGTTTGTTGATTCTCGGTGGCGTGTCGATTGTGTTTGCCGCGACGTTGTCGCTCGGCGATTCGATCAAGGCCATTATCACGATGCGTGTGTTCACGCAATTCATTGCGCAGGCAGGCGGTCTCATGGTGTTGCGCCGTCGCGTTGGACGTTCGGCTATGCCATGGCGCATGTGGCTCTACCCAGTGCCTGTTGTGATGACGATTTGCATTTGGCTGTGGTTGTTTTGGTCAGCCGATGCAACACGTCAGCTTGTTGGCATCATCGCACCTGTGATCGGTACGTTTGTGTACCTCGTGATCGCACGACGCGATCAACAGTGGCCATTTCGAACCTTGGAGACTACCCATGACGCGCATTGAGGGTCGCATTGTTGACGTCCATGCTCGACGCATCTATCCGGGCGTTATCACGCTTGAGGGCGATCGTATCGCATCAATCAGCGAAGACCCGTCGGTAACAGCAACACAGCACATCTTGCCCGGATTTGTCGATGCTCACGTGCATGTTGAATCATCGATGCTCATTCCGTCCGAGTTCGCACGTCTTGCAGTGGTGCACGGAACGGTAGGCACGGTGAGTGATCCACACGAGATCGCAAATGTGTGCGGTGTTGCGGGTGTTCGGTACATGCTCGACAATGGTGAGCGCGTACCGTTTCGGTTTGCGTTCGGTGCGCCGTCGTGTGTTCCAGCTACATCATTCGAAACCGCTGGAGCCGAGGTGACGGCTGATGATATCCGTACGTTGTTTCAAGACGAACGTGTGCGCTATCTCAGCGAGATGATGAACTGGCCCGGAGTGCTGTTCAAAGATCCCGTCGTGATGGAGAAACTCGAGGTAGCACGCTCCTGCGGACGTGTCATCGACGGACATGCACCTGGATTGCGTGGTGAACAAGCGGCACAGTATGCATCGCATGGAATCTCCACGGACCACGAGTGTTTCACTCTCGAGGAAGCGCAGGATAAGCTTGCTGTTGGCATGAAGATTCTGATTCGCGAGGGATCTGCCGCACGCAACTACGACGCATTGCATCCAATCCTTGCATCACATCCCGAGCGTGTGATGTTCTGTTCCGACGATATGCATCCCGATTCGCTGGTGCTCGGACACATCAACCTCGTTGTTGAACGATCACTTGCACTGGGATACGAACTGTTCGACGTGCTCCGCGCAGCGAGCGTGAACCCTGTCGAGCATTACGGTCTGCCGATCGGATTGCTTCGACCGAACGATCGTGCTGACTTTATCATCGTTGACGACCTTGCATCGATGAAGGTCGCGGAAACGTGGATTGGTGGCGTGTGCGTTGCACGCGGTGGCACATCGCTGATCGCCTCCGTCGACGAGCAGCCTATCAATGCATTCTCGTGTTCACCAGTTACCACTGAAGCACTCGTTGCACCTGAAGGCACTGGTCCGGTTCGCGTCATCGTCGCTCATGATGGACAACTTGTCACGAGCGAGGAGCATCACACTCTGCCTGCACCTGATGTACTGAAGATCGTCGTGGTGAATCGTTATCACGATGCGCCGCCAGCCGTCGCCTACATCAAGGGTATTGGTCTCACGCGCGGTGCCATTGCAAGCAGTGTTGCACACGACTCACATAACATCGTCGCTGTTGGATGTACCGACGATGACCTTGTGGCAGCGATCAACGCCATCATCGCGGTGCGTGGAGGTGTATCTGTTACGCATGACGGTCGCGTCGATACGCTGCCTCTTCCCGTGGCAGGTCTGATGTCGGCCGAAGATGGCTACGTGGTCGCAACCAAGTATGCAGACCTCGATGCGATTGCAAAGTCGCTCGGTTCGCCGCTGCGAGCCCCCTTCATGACGATATCCTTCATGGCCTTGCTTGTTATTCCGCAGCTCAAGCTCAGCGACAAGGGACTCTTCGATGGAAGTACGTTTCAGTTCGTTCCGGTTCGTACCTTCGCGTGATTCCTGACCTACTATGAAACCCATGCTTCCTGTTGACTCCTCCCTCATTCGTCTGATCCAGTTTGCCATTCATGAAGATCTTGGCACAGGCGATATCACGAGTGATCTGTGTATTTCTCGTGATGCTACTGCCGCTGCGCGCTTCCTGATGAAGCAGGATGGTGTGGTCTGTGGTATGCCGCTCCTTCCGCTTGTGTTTCGTCAGTTTTCGTCGGATGTGAACATCGAGACGCGTGTGAACGATGGTGATGTTGTTGCAGCGGGCACGGTACTGGCAACAGTTGATGGACCTGCGCATGCACTCCTTGCGGGTGAGCGTACGGCATTGAACTTCATGCAGCGTATGAGCGGCGTGGCAACGTTGACGCGTGCGTATGTGCAGCAAATCGAAGGGACGCAAGCGCGAGTTCTTGATACGCGCAAGACGATCCCTGGATGGCGTCTGCTCGATAAGTATGCTACACGTATCGGCGGAGCGCATAATCACCGGATCGGACTCTACGATATGGTGATGATTAAGGACAATCACATCACTGCCTGCGGTGGAATTCGTGAGGCCGTCGACACCGTAACTGCCGAACTCCACGACCGTCCGACGATGAAGATTGAAGTTGAAGCGCGATCACTCGATGATGTGATCGAAGTCCTACAGTGCAAAGGCGTGCACCGCATCATGTTCGACAACTTCACGCCTGCACAAGTGGCTGAAGGCGTTCGTATGGTCGAGGGTCGGCTGGAAACAGAAGCGTCTGGTGGAATCAGTTATCAGAACATCCGGCAGTATGCCGAAGCTGGCGTCGACTTCATCAGCGTGGGTGCAATTACGCACAGTGCTACAGCGCTTGACATCTCGATGAAGCTCTTCGTCCCACGTCAGAAGTAAGCGCTAGCGTCCATCATCGGATGGCTCAATCAGGATTGGTGGAATCTCGCCCGTAAGCACGTATGACTTTTTCCGATAGTCGTACATCAGCGGCACGTGCAGGCTGTTCATCAGATACTCAAGGTCGCGCGCAATTGTGCGCAGGCTCACGTTGAGCTCAGCGGCCATGATGCCAGCCGTTACGCGTTCGCCGCGTTGAAGGCGCGCGAGAATTGCTCGTAGTCTGACAATTGTAGGACGTATCGCCGTATGCATGATGCGTACAGAAGGTTCGCAAAGGAACTGCAATGCTACGTCATTCACTATGCCATCTACGGTCATAGTGGATTTACGAATCTTCCACACCCTTACCAGACACGCGCAGCTCTCTTGCTGGTGTGCAAGTTTTACAACAACGTGACATCAATGCGCGCTTAGAGTTCGCGGCGCAGGCGTGCAACTGGGATGCGAAGCTGCTCACGATACTTGGCAACGGTGCGTCGTGCAACGTTATAGCCGAGCTTCTTGAGGTCCTTGCCAAGCTTATCATCGCTCAGCGGCTTGTCTTTCGACTCCGCGTCGATGAGTTCCTTGATCTTCTGCTTGATGATGCGTGTTGATACCTCTTCGCCATCATCAGTCATGAGTGCTTCGCTGAAGAAGTACTTCAGTTCGAAGGTGCCAAAACGTGTTAGCACGTACTTGCTGTTGACAATACGGCATACGGTCGAGATGTCGAGTCCGGTTACCTCCGACACATCACGATAGATCAGCGGCTTGAGGTGCTCGGGACCAAAGCGGAAGAAATCCTGCTGGAGTCCAACGATCGCCGTCATCACGCGAAGCATCGTGTTCTTGCGTTGACGAATCGCCTGCATCAGGAACTTCGCATCCTCATACTTCTTGCGAAGCCACTCGCGCGTTTCCTTGTTGAACTTGTGAAAGCGCGCTTCCTTTTTGAGCTTCTCGTACGCGTTGCTCACGCGCAGAACGGGTAGACGTGAGTCGTTGACGGTAATAAGGAAGTCCTGATCATCCTCCGTTGGTTCAACGGTGAAGTCTGGCGTGACGGTGTTTACCTCGGGTCCGATCGTTCCCGCACCAGGCCGTGGCGTGAGACGACGAATCACGTCAATCGCCTCGCGGAGATAGTCCTGCGTAACACCGAGCTGACGTTCGATGACGTGGTAGTGCTTCATCGCAAAGGCATCATACGTCTTCGTCAGAATCATCAGCGCGAGTTTTTGCGCCGCGTTCGGACGTTCGATGGTGCGCAGCTGTGCGACAAGACATTCCTGAACACTGCGCGATGCAATGCCTGGAGGATCGAGCGCCTGTACCTTGCGCAAGACCAATTCGGCATGCTTCATCGAAAGCGGATTCAGCGGAACATCGATATCATCAAACAAATCTTGTGCGTACTGCTTGCCCCTTCCCATCTCGTGTGCGTGAATGGCAAGATTGTGTTCCGCAAAACGATCGTTTGTTTCCTGCAGTACTTCGTCGAGCGGACGTCGCAGGTATCCGTCTTCGTCGACATTTCCGATGATGTACTCGCCAAGCAGACGTTCTTCGGTTGTGATGTGCAGATATCGGAGCTGCTCCAGGAGATCCTCTTCGAGTGTTTGGACATCCCGAAACTGGAATATCGGATCATCATCATCGTCGTCATCGCCTGCGCGTGTATCGGTCGATGAGCCACTCGTTGCGTCTTCGCCCCAGACCAGCTTGTAGAATTCAAACGCATCTTTCGGGTCGAACTCTGCAGCACCTTCTTGGATGTCGCTACCGGTTGAACCCGTGCTACCATCCTCGGTTGTAGCGTACGCTACGGC
Organism: uncultured Melioribacter sp.; assembly: GCA_964432155.1. Classification (GTDB taxonomy): domain Bacteria; phylum Bacteroidota; class Ignavibacteria; order Kapaibacteriales; family Kapaibacteriaceae; genus UBA10438. Next base: position 130,062 of record CAYSMF010000005.1, read on the forward strand.
AGAAGCTGCGTCTTCGGCAGCCGTTGATTCAGCGCGCTCTATTGTAGGCTCGCCCTCTGCGGATCCACTTTCAGATGTTGACTCGCCCTCGTACTCCGATCCTTCTTCGAGCATCGGATTGTTTTCCATCTCTGCGCGGACATGCTGCTCGAGTTGCAACAGTGGCAACTGAAGCATCTTGAGATACTGAATCTGCTGAGGAGTGAGTGACTGTTGTAGCGACGCTTTAAGCGTGATCCCCAGCTTCATAGGTCGCCCTCCTCCTCGCCGTGGGCATAGGCAAGCATGCGCGAATAGGCATGTTCGCCAAATGCTCGGATAAGGGGCTCGCGGAGCGATTCAACGAGCAGGATGTTGTTGGCTTCTCCGTTGTCGCGTCCCGGCTCGCATTCGGCGATCATCTCGTAGTGGAGATAGGGTCCACCAAACTGCGCAACGCGAATCGGGAACAGGTGACACGAAATCGGCTTGCGGAATGCAGACTCGCCATTGTGATATGCGCGCTCAATGCCACACTTCGCTACGGCACCATCGTAGTACACGAAGACGCAGTCGGCATCATCTAGACAGGCAACCGAAAAGTCTCCTTGCGTGCCCTCGACGGGATCGTTCTCTGCCAGCCATGCACGCGAGCGCTCAGGCAGATATGGCAATGCTGCTGCTACTGCACCGCGCAGATCCTGTACCTCTGTATCGAGAAGAGGCGCTCCCGCGCCGCCACTCATGGTGCAACAAGCACCTTTGCAGCGCTGAAGATCACAGGCGAAGTGTGTGGTAAGCACCTGCTCCTGGAGGAGAAGATCGTCAAGCAGAATCATCGTGCGGAAAAATAGCACGATTCTTGCTAGTGTTCCTACTGATCCCCTGAAAGTCGCTGTCGGAGTGCGTTTGCCAGCACTGTGACCGAGCTCAGCGACATCGCCGCGGCGGCAATCATCGGCGAAAACTCGATGCCCGTGAGAGGGTAGAGCGCGCCAGCCGCAAGTGGGATACCAACGACGTTATAGACAAAGGCAAAGAAGAGGTTTTGCTTGATGCTGCGCACGGTATCCTGCGAGATCCGCCGCGCTTCCATCACGTAGGACAGATCTGCACGCATCAACGTCACGTCGGCCGTGCTCTTGGCAACATCAGTGCCGCTTCCTACGGCAATGCCGACATCCGCTTGCGCGAGCGCAGGAGCGTCGTTGATGCCATCGCCTACCATCGCAACACACTCACCGAGTGCTTGTCTGCGTCGAATCTCTTCGGCCTTTGCAAGGGGCGTTGCACTGTGGAGAATATGCGTAATGCCGGCTTGCTGTGCGATTGCACGCGCCGGTGCCTCGTGATCGCCCGTTGCCATCACGACAGTCATGCCAGCACGCGTAAGGCGGTCCACGGCGTCGCGACTTGTTGATCGCAGTTCATCGGCAATAGCGATGCACGCAACAACGGAGCGTTGCACGCTTACATAGATGGCAGACCAGCCATTCGCAGCGAACTGCTCGCCGGCTTGGTGAAGGCTTGGAGGAATCAAGAACATCGATTCTTCCATGAACGCAGCATTACCGATGCGTACACGTGTGTCGCCGATCCGTGCAAGGGTGCCACGTCCGGGCATGGCTGTTACTTCATCGGCTTCGGTAGCTGCAGCCGTTGGGTCGACGCGTTCACGAGCCCATTGCGTGAGGGCTATGGCAAGGGGGTGTTCGGAACCACGTTCTGCAGCAAGCACGAGCGAGGCGAGTGCTTGCTCCTCGATGGCGACGCGTACTGCATCGTGCACACGTGGTGTGCCGGAGGTGAGTGTTCCGGTTTTATCGACGATGATTGTCGTGACGTCGCGCAGACGTTCAAGGGCTTCTGCGTTTGCGAACAGCACGCCACGTCGTGCAGCACGACCGCTACCAACGATGATGGCAGCAGGTGTTGCCAGGCCCAAAGCGCATGGACATGCGATGATGAGCACGGCAATTGTTGACGTAAGCGCAATCGATGTGGCGTGTTCACCGCCGAAGATCATCCATGTGGCAAACGTTAATGCAGCGAGCAGAACAACGATCGGCACGAAGACTGCGCTGATGGCATCGGCCATGCGTTGCAGTGGTGCTTTCGATGCTTGTGTCTGTTCAACCGCGCGAATGATGCCAGCAAGTACGGTGTCGGACCCTACTGCCGTAGCCTGCACAATCAGCATCCCTGTGGTGTTGAGTGTGCCACCGATCACACGGTCGCCCACGGTTTTTACAACAGGCATGCTTTCGCCGGTTAGCATGGATTCGTCGATACTCGTTGTGCCGGTAATCACTGTGCCATCGACGGCAACGCGTTCGCCTGGTCGAACGATCACAGTATCAGCAACGACGACGTCATCTGCGGATACCTCAACGTCTGCGCCATTGCGGCGCACCATCACCGTTGATGGATGCAACTCGAGCAGTGCGGTCAATGCTTCAGCAGTACGACGTTTCGCGCGAGATTCAAGCCATTTGCCCAGAAGGACAAGGGCGATGATCGTTGATGCAGAATCGAAGTATGCACCAGGATGCGAGATCGATGGAAGCAGGGAAGGGGCAAGTGTCGCAACAACGCTTGTGATGTATGCGGTGCCTGTTCCAAGTGTTACGAGCGTGTCCATTGTCGCCGTGCGATTGCGCGTAGCATTCCATGCACCGCGATACAGACTCCGTCCGGCAATCATGACTGGTGTCGACAGCACGAGCAGTGCAACGTTGAGCCATGATGGTGCATGGTGTTCGAACATTGCCCACATCGAAACAACAAGGACAATGGCAGCGAAGGGGGCCGCCAGAACGAGGTCGCGCTGATATCCACGTGAGATCGCTTGCAGACGATCGGCCAGCTCGTGCGGATTTGTTGGTGCCGTTGTTGCGCGAATCGACGTTGCTGTATACCCGGCAGATGTTACAGCTGCACGCAGTGCATCGTCGGTAACCTGCTCAGGTGCTTCGACCATCGCGCGATTGGTAACGAGGTTAACCGACGCCGAGGTTACGCCTGGCACGGTCAGCAGAGCATCTTCCACACGCTGCACACATGCAGCACAGTGCATGCCGCCGATATCGACGATGCGTTGCGTCACTTATCGCCAGCACGCATTTTGTCGTTGAACATCTTCTTGAACTTCTCAACCTTTGGTCGCACCACAAACGCACAGTATGGTTGACTGCCGTTCTGGTTGTAGTAGTTCTGGTGGTAGTCTTCAGCCACGTAGAACGTCGCAGCAGGAGTGACTTCGGTGACGATTGGCGACGACCATGTCTTCGATGCGTTGAGCTGTGTAATGTATGCTCGCGCAGTCTCGGCTTGTGCGTCGGAGTGTGTGAAGATCGCGCTTCGATACTGTGTGCCGACGTCGTTGCCTTGTCGATTCAATGTTGTGGGATCGTGCGACGCGAAGAAAATCTGAAGCAGCTCTTCGTACGACACGACTGATGGATTGAAAGTAATGCGACATGCCTCGGCATGTCCGGTTGTACCAGAGCACACCTCCTTATACGTCGGGTTCTGCGTCTCTCCATTGCAGTAGCCACTTTCAACCTTCTCGACGCCATCGACGAGTTGGAACACGGCCTCGACGCACCAGAAACATCCTCCGGCAAGTGTAGCAGTATCGCGGTCAGCAGTTGAATGCATGGTGGATCCTTGATTTCGTGATAATGGTGCAGGGGTGCGTTCTTCACCGGCAGTGCAGGACGTTGATGTCAGTCCACACAGTGAAAGAAGCATAGCAAGAACAACGCGCAGCATAGGTTAGTGCCTGGAATGTGTGGATTTCCATTGACGAATCACGAGCGGCAATTAGTGCGAAAACAGACGGGGTGTGAGAATACCAGCGAAGGCGGCCACCGCGCAGCACAGGAGTGTCGCGATCACGTACGTTGCTGCAGTTGGGATGTGTCCCTCTTGGGCGAGGAGTACCGTTTCGACGGCAAACGCTGAATACGTTGTGAAGCCACCGCACAGACCCATACCGAGAAGCAACAGGAGTGGTCGAGAGACCGCAGTTGACACAAGTGATGTACCGATAAGCACGCCCAAGACAAACGAGCCCACGATGTTCACCGCGAAGGTCGACCACGGAAATGTTCCCGGCACTGTCGCAACGAGATGACTCACGCCATAGCGAAGTGCGCTGCCAACGGCGCCACCAATTATGACCAATGCGAGTTCATACATGGTGGCAAACTAGGAAATGCTCGCACTATCTTTGCCGCATGCGTTTACTCCTTCTCCTTCTCGCGCTTGTGATGCCCCTTGCAGCACAGGCACAAGCACCTGTTGTTCATACATCGACCTACGTCGACGTTCCCGGCAGCGAGCCGCGGGAGCATCCCGTGGATATTCTGCGCATGACGTTGAACGTGCGCTTTGAGCCGGAGAAGGCGCTCGTCAAGGGCACCGTAACGCATGTGTTTCGTGCGCTCCGAGAGCAGGTGGACTCGATTGAGTTCGATGCGATCAAGATCACCATCAAGCAAGCAACGCTCGGTGGACGTCCCGTGCGGACGCGATCGACTGATACGAGCGTGATCGTATACTGCGAGCCCCGTCTGCGCTGGGATCAGCAGGATTCAATTGTCTTTACCTACGAGGCCACGCCGCGCAAGGGCATCTACTTCATCGGCTGGAACGATCCATCGAAGCGCATGCGCCGTCAGATCTGGACGCAGGGCCAGGCTATCGACAATCGTCATTGGATTCCGATGTACGACGAGATGAACGATAAGATGATCACCGAAACGATCACAACATTCGACTCAACGTATGCCGTGCTCTCGAATGGCACGCGCTACAAGGTGACGTCGAATAGTGATGGTACAAAGACATGGTATTACACCATGACGAAGCCGCACGCATCGTACTTGTTGATGCTTGCGATTGGTACATACAGCATCACCGATCGTCGTTCTGCATCAGGTGTTCCGTTGCGTCTTTACTCGTATCCGGAGTTTCCGGAGCGGATCGAGCCGACGTATCGAATGAGTGTTGAGGCAATGGACTTCCTGGAGCGCGAGATTGGGATCCCATATCCGTGGGAGTCGTACAGTCAAGTCCCAGTGGCTGATTACATCTTTGGCGCCATGGAAAACACCACGGCGACCATCTTTGGTGACTTCTTCCATACAGATGAGCGCGGGTGGCTTGATCGCTCCTACGTAGGCGTGAACGTTCACGAGCTCACGCACCAGTGGTTTGGCGATTACATCACGGGTCGCAGTGGCAAGTCTATCTGGTTGCAGGAGAGCTTCGCAACGTTCTATCCACATCTCTTCACGCGTGAAACAGTTGGTGAAGATGCCTACCAGTGGAGTCGTCGCGGCATGCACCGCACGGCACTCGCAGCTGGCGAGAAGGATCGTCTTCCTATTGTCCACCCAAGCAGTGGCACGGCGCGTGTATATCCGAAGGGGGCCAGCGTTATCGACATGATGCGCTACACCTTTGGCGAACAGTCGGTGCGACGTGTCATCCAACACTATCTCCGCAAGCATCCGTATACAGTGGTCGAGACCAACGACCTCTACAAAGCATTCCAAGACACCCTTGGTCTCTCACCAAAGTGGTTCTTTGATCAGTGGTTGTATAAGGGTGGCGAGCCACACTACCGTGTTTCGACGCGCCTTGGAGCTGTGCCAACCGAGAAGGGCGTTGGCACATCGACACTCGTCGACATCGAGCAGATTCATCAGATGGACGACCTCACCGGCGTGTTCACGATGCCGGTAGTGATCGAAGTGCATTACACCGATCGCACGAAGGACTCTGTCCGTGTGATGGTTAATCAGCAGCGCATGCTCGTCGAAGTTCCGAATCCTGGCAACAAGACGCCTTCGTTTGTGCTCTTCGATCCAGGCTCAAACATCCTTAAGCGCATGAGCTTCGACCGTTCATGGGAGGCGCGCATGGCCCAGCTGCAGTATGCGCCGCTCATGATCGACCGGTACGACGCCCTCGAGACATTCCGTGGCGACACGGCGCGTTCGCAAGAACGTCGTTCCATGCTCGCGTCGGTGATGAATCGCGAGTCCTTCCATGCCTTGCGCTCGGAAGCGGCGCTGCAGGCCATCGACCTCGCACAAAAGGGGATCCCTGAGGCATGGGACTTGGTTAAGCGCGGACTCACGGACAAGGCGTATGAAGTTCGGTCGGCTACGCTGGGTGGACTCACCACGATTCCGCAGCAGCTCCGTGAAACGGTTGCTGGGATGCTTCGCGATACGTCGTATGCCATTATTCAATCGGCGCTTACAAAGTTGGCTACGTCATATCCATCAGATAAGAGCATTCTCGCGGCTGTCAAAGGTGTTCGTGGACCACACGAACGGGTTCGCATTGCGCGGCTTGAGCTCGAGGCTACGTGGTCCGAAGATGCCGGAGCTGTCAAGGAGCTTGCCGACCTCTGTGGTCCGGGCTGGGAGTTCATCACCCGCCAGAACGCCATGCAGGCGCTCCGGCGTGTGGGTACACTAACCCCGTTGGCTGCTGAAAACATGCTTCTGGCTGTGTTGAGCACAAATACCCGCCTGGCTGGGGTTGCTCAGTCTGTTTTGGGCGGATTGTGTGAACAGCCGCGACTTCGGGCCATCGTGTCAGGCGTCGCAAAATCAATGCAACTTGTTGAATGGCAACGAGATACGCTTTCGCAGTACCTCAAGTAAAAACTTGGTGCGATTGTTGCTTCCGTAGCCAAACGAGAAAAGGTTTCTCGCTGGCGGCGCGTGCCGTCCAGTCCGGGAACGCTTAGTTCGAATAGTCTCCATGGCATTCACGTGGCCGTAAGGTTGTGTGAAACTGCGGGGTTGGCTATTTTTAATCTTCTGATAACTCTGTGGGCGAAGTGCGTCCGCACTCTTTACATGAACGAAACAAATCGACATTCTCATATCACAAGTGGAGGAGCTATGCTTCGCAACGTTACATCGTTTGTTGCGTTGCTTGCGGCGTTTGTACTGATCGGGGTTTCCTCGGTGCAGGCAAATCCAGCCAGCCGTACGGTTGGTGTTGTCGCAGGTACGTATACAGAGATCAATGGCGGTACTGTTCTCTATTCATCGGCGAGCCCATCGTGGTTCTCACTCGGTGAAACAACAGTTACGCTGCCATTTCAAGTCAACTACGGCGGCGTGTTGTACACGGACGTCGTTGTCAACCCAAGCGGTTGGGTTTCGTTCGGTGGTTCGGCAGGTGTTTCTGCGAGCCCACTGACGGCAACAACCACAGCTGCAGGTATCCTGTCGGCAATGGGTACACAGCTTGCCGCAGGCACAGGCGGCGATGTAACGGTTCTCGTTACGGGCACAGCACCAAACCGTATTGCTACGATGCAGTGGCGCAACGCGACACGTCGCTATGCAGACAACATTGCTCGTGACAACTACAACTTCCAGATCCGCATCTGGGAAAACAATGCAACTGCTAACGGCAGCCGCATGGAAGTTGTGTACGGTCCAATGACAGTCAACCACCACCTCCTCCTCCAAGTTGGTCTTGGTGCAAATGGTACAGTGTGGTCGCCACGCGCTGACTTCTATGCGAACACATGGTCGACAGCTTCATGGCACGCAACACCACAGACATCGATCATTTCGCGTGGTTTCGTCCCTGCATCGGGAACAACGGTCGCTTTCTGGCACCGTCAAGCTCCAGCCCTGAACAACGATGCTGACATCCTCAGCCTTGTCTCACCTGCTGGCAACTTCGATGCTAACACATCGCAGACGATGCAAGTACGCGTTCGCAACTTCGGTACGAACAACCTTGACTCGGTCACAATCAACTGGTCGATCAACGGTGTTGCACAAACACCTGTTCGTTTCTACCCACAGCCAGCACTGGCTCCTGGTGCCGAAGCAACTGTTACTCTTGGCAACCGCTCATTCGCTCCATTCAGCTTCAACACAGTGACATTCTCGACATCGACACCAAACGGTGTTGCTGACGTGAACCCAAGCAACGACGCACTTACAGTGTTCCTCGCTCCACGTGTTGCAGGTGATCTCTCCGTTGCACAGAACGGCAATCCAAACTCGTTCGCTGACTTCCGCACAATGTTCCGTCACCTCGCAGTGTCGGGTATCAATGGCAACGTTCAGGTATCGGTCTACGCTGGTACATACAACGAGCAAATCTGGGTTCCAGCAATCAGCGCTTCGGCTGGTCGCGTAGTAATCACACGCGCTACTGGTAACGACGTTGTACTCACGAACACAGTCGTTCCTGCTGTTCAAGTTCTTGGCACAGCAGATCGCACATCCGTCATTGGACATGCGCCTTCGTCAAGCATCGAGTTCTCTGGCCTTACAGTAAAGGTTAGCCCAGGATCGTCATCTGATCTTGCGGTTGTTGGAGATGGTCTTGGCTCAGACACTCGTTACACGAGCTGCACATTTGAGGGACTCGCCTCAATTTCAGGCCTTGTGAGCAGCGGCTCAGGCCTCGAAATCAATGGTGCCGGTGTTCAGGTTACACGTTCAGCCTTCAGCAAGTTCCGTCGAGCAATTTGGGTGACATCGCAAGCTGCCCTTGTAACAGACAACACGCTCACGAGCAATCGTGACGGTATTGCTGTCCAAAACAGCCCAAATGCATTGGTTCACAACAACACAATCACCGACTGTGATTGCGAGATTAGCTCAACTGGCATTTACCTGTTCCAATCGAACAACTCGACAGTCAGCAACAATCGTGTGAATCACGTCCGTACAACCGGATCGGCAAACGGCATCATCGCACAAGTATGTTCTGGCCTCAACATCCGCAACAACATGGTTTCTGTTGCGGGAACAACGCAGTCCGTCGGTATCTGGGTTGATAACTACGCGCCGAGCAATACGCTGATCCACAACACGGTCAACGTAACAGGCAACGCTTCGGCGAGCACGGCTGCATACTTCCCAAGCTTTGGCGGCACGGTCAACCTGATCAACAACGTGTTCCACAACTTTGGAACAGGCACTGCATCAGGCTT
>CAYSMF010000006.1:0-122805 GCA_964432155.1 uncultured Melioribacter sp.
ACCTCCAGAACCAAATCGCTGGTGTTGAGCTTGGTGTTGTTCGCTCTGCTGACAATGGTAACACGTGGGACTTCGACGTTGTGATCAACACGACAGACATGTTCTTCGGTATGCCAGTGCTCGGCTGGGTAAACCCAGACGACCTGTCAGATCCAGCTGCTTACCCAGTGATGATCTACGGTATCCGCTATCCAATGCCAAACCTCAACTACGGTGGCACAAGCATGTGGAACCGCACATCGGCCGGCGCGTATGAGCTCCCGATGAACGACCAAGCACGTCCAGGTGCAGGATATGAGTTCCAGTTCGGTGATGTGCACGGCGACAACACAAGCGGCGCAGTCCACCTCGCTGGTACACTTAATCCAGACGACGGCGTTCAGTACGGTGCGTATGGCTACTTCAACTTCAACCTCGTTGTTGAAGACTTCGGTCAGGTTCCAACGATCCCAGCAGCATGGGGTCTCGACAAGTGGCGTCCGAGCACAGTTGTGAACTCGTCATTCAATGCTCCGATGGCACTTGGTGGCGACAAGAACGGCACACTCTACGGTGTGTTCAACAACTTCCCAGCTGAAGCGCAAGATCTTCGCACTGTCGAAGTATCGATGTCGACAGACCAAGGCAAGACATGGTCGAACCCAGTCGCAATGCCAACGAACCTGCTTGATCAGTATGCTCAGGCAACAGGCGGCGATATCGCATTCCAGCCGAGCGTCACAGACTTCAACACACCATACGATGGTGGTTCGCTGATCGTCTCAGGTCCAGAGCAGTTCTCGTACTTCTTCCGCCTTGCAACTGGCCAGAAGAACGTTGCTGATCCAAGCCAGATCGACACAGTCCTCTCGTTCAACATCGCAGAAGCGAAGTATGACAAGGGCACATGGTCGCTCACAAAGGTTGCTGAACTCAACTCGTACGGCTTCTACATGGTAAGCGTACAAGACTCGATTTCACAAGCAATCGGTGCCCCAGCGATCCAACTCTCGGGCAACGGCCGTGGTCATGAAATCCAGTCAGCTGTGACAGCAGACGGTAAGAACATCGTCGTCAAGTGGGTCGACATCAACCCGAACCGCCCGAAGGAGTTCAGCAGCGTTCGTGTTTTTGATGGCCCAACAAATGGTCTCTACACAGAAGTTGATCCACTCACACAGATCTTCGATACGGACATCTTCATCACATCACGCGCAACGAACAGCAATAGCTGGGCAGCTGTGAAGAACGTGACAGATGACGAGGACATGGCATTCCGCACGTACATGCCAGACGTCGTCAAGAGCGTTGACGACATTCCAATGCTCCGTATGCTTGGCACAGGTCTCGGCACAGTTACGAGCCTTCTTCCGAAGCCACTTGCACAGCTCGTGTACAACAGCCAGTCAAGCATCGACTTCGGTACAACGGCAGTTGTAGGTGTTGAAGAAGAGCAGAACTACACGTTCTCAATGGGCTCAATCTCGCCAAACCCAGTCTCTGGCTCGGCACAAGTAAGCTTCACACTCGACAACGCTTCAACAGTCTCCGTCGAGATCTACAACATGCTCGGCGCACAAGTTGGTGCAGTTGCAGCACAGCAGCTTCCTGCTGGTGTTCACGGCTTCAACGTTGACGCTTCGACGCTTGCAGCCGGCACGTACAACGTTGCTCTGGTTGTCAACGGCACACGCATGATGAAGCCATTCGTCGTCGTTCGCTAAGCAACGTCGACAGGTCACGAAATCGTTATCTTGGGGCGGCAGACGCAAGTCTGCCGCCCCTTCTTCGTTGTAACAATTGGTACCTGACATGAAGCTTCGTGTATTCCTCGTCGTCGCAGTCCTTTGCCATGCCACGTGGCTGTTTGCTCAAGAGTGGCAAATGTCACTTCCACAGCGTGCAACGTATTCCATTGCCGCGAACCCGCGGAATCCTACCTCGCTGATTGCTGGGAACATGGCTCGAACGATGTTCTCATCACAGGATGGAGGACAGACGTGGCAGGAGATCTTCGTCGGTGATGCTGGCGGCATTTCGCTGATCACAACAGTCATGTTCCACCCTGTCGACACGTCGATCATCTTTGCGGGTGGAATCGGCTTTACTGGACTCGATCGTTCGACCGACGGTGGTGAGTCCTGGAAAAATGTGTTTGCCGATCCAGTCGGACGTCGTTGCGAAGTACCAAGTGCCAGTGCGCTCGCTGTACACCCAACAAATCCCGATGTGATGTTCGTCCTGCGCAGCAATCCAGGGATCGTATACCAGAGCAATGATCGCGGCGAGACATGGGATTCACTGAGTGCAATTCCTGGTCTGTCCCCTACCGATAAAATGTACGCCATCGCCGTTGATCCAAAGGATCCTGCGATCATGCTCGCAACTGGTGTGCGTGCGACCATGTTCCGTTCGACGAATGCGGGCCAATCGTGGACCGCTGTTGACTCACTTCGAACATGGCCCGATGCTGAAGGTGTTCACATCCGTTTCAGCCCCACGCAGCCTGGTCGTGTCTACGCCGCCGTGCGCTTTAACCAAGTACAGCTGACGAACAATGGTGGACTTCACGTAAGCGATGACAACGGGATCACGTGGGCACCCATGAAGTTCACTGATACTGCTGTGAATGCTCTCGAGATCTATCCGACGAAGAGCGGCGACGAGATCTTTGTTGGCGGTGCATCAACATCAATCAGTCTTCCAGCACTCAAGGGCGATTCAATCGTTTATCGCTCACCTGATGGTGGCACAACCTGGCAGGATCTCAGTGCTGTCGAATGGACTCCAAACGAACTCGACGTGTTGCTGGCCAACGTATGGGGCTTTGCACGCACGGAAATCGACGGACGTCCGGAAATCCTGATGGCAACTGAATGTGGCGTCTACCGTTCAACTGCTGTGACATCGGTCGACGAACCTACGGTGGTAACTTCGGAATCAGTTTCGGTGGAATTGCGTGGCGATGCGCTGCGCGTTGTTTTACCTGAGCCATCGATCGGTGCAACGATTGTTGTGGCCGATGTCCTCGGTCGTGTGATCGCACACCTGCCATGCCAATCAACAAGCGAGCAAATGGTTGCCTTCCCATCGGTGCCTCACGGTGCGTACATCGTCAGTGTTATCTCGGGGCAACAGCGATCAGCCTTGGTCGTTCAACGTTAACACTGGAAGACCCGTATTATGCTGCGGAAACGATTCGTTCTCACACTTCTTGTTATCGCTACCGCGTTTGTTGTGAGTCCAAGCGCTGCGCAGCAGTGGAAACTGCTCAACCCTGTGCTTTCGCATACTATCGTTGTGAATCCCCTGAACCCTAACTCACTCGTCGTGGGCAATTGGGCGAATCAGGGCTACCGGTCGTACGATGCAGGTAAGTCCTGGGAGCGTTTTGAACTGGGCAGCACCGACGTCTTCAACTTCGTAACCTCACTTGCGATTTCGCATGCTGATACCAACGTTATCATTGCTGGTGGATTCTCGTTCGACGGCATTTCACGCAGTACCGACGGAGGCGCAACATGGGGCCGGGTGCTGAATGATACCAACGGTAATGGACGTATGTGGTTTGTGTCGGAGGCGATCATCGAAGCGCATGATCGACCTGGAACATTCTATGCTGCACGCGGCACCACAAACAATGGTATCTGGCGTAGCACCAATAACGGTGCAACATGGGACAGTATCAGCACGGTGTCGCGCGGCATCACGCAACAGCTCTGCACCATTGCACAGCGACCTGATAGCGGCAGTACATTCTTCCTAGGTGTGAAAGGCGGACGTATTCTTCGGTCGGATGATAGGTGTCTTACATGGCGCCCAGTACCGGTACTGAACGGGGCGACATTTATCAAGGGTGATGCTGAGATCCCAAAGATTGTATTCTCGCGAGAAGATCCACGCATCGGCTATGCAGTCGTTACCGCAACATCACCTGACTCACTTGGGAACAACGGTGGTGTGCTGACAACCCTCGATGGAGGTGCAACATGGGAACGCGTTGGCTTTACCGACACAAGTTTTTGGTCGGTCGAAATCACTTCGTCACCTCAGCATGTCGTGATCGGTGGGTTCCGTATCTCCAACCGCCCGACCGTGCTTGTTGGCGATGGGCTCATCTACGCTTCTACCACTGGCGGCAACACGTGGGACCAGTTTGATGATATCGACTGGGGACGCAATGAACTCGACGATACGCTTCGCAACGCATGGGTGCTGCGCTACGAGCCTATCCTGCGCAAGTTGTATCTCGCAGCAGGAACAGGCACGTTTGTGTACGACGTTCCGGTAAGTGTTGATGCGTCGACCATCACAGAACAACACGCAACACTCGACTGCAGTCTCGATGGCACAACGCTCGTTGTCCGCGATGCATCACCGATGCCGACGGGCAACGTTTCGTGGGCACTCTATTCCATGCAGGGACAACGTGTGGCGCAGGGACAGGTCACGACGTCAGACGCTGAACGGATCTCAATGGCCTCCCTACCGCAAGGTAGATATCTGTTGACATGGGGCGATGAGAGTCGGTTCCGAACAGCACACATTACACTCGTGCGCTGATCGCGAGATCACATCGTCAGATCGCTGTCAACCTTGTCGAGCACAACCGTATTCTCGAGCGAACCGAGTCGATCAATCGAGCATGTTACCACATCACCTGGCTTCAGCCACCAGGCCGGATCGTAGACCTTTGATCCATTGAGCTCGAGGAAGCAACCCGTACCACATGTACCGCTTCCGATCACATCACCTGGATAGAGCGTAACGCCATAGGATGCGCGCTCAATGATCTGTGCAAACGTCCAGGTCATGTCCTTGACGTTGCCGCGCGAAACCTCTGTTCCGTTGATGACTGTCGTCATACCAAGGTCGTACTGATTCCCTGTCGGTGTGTGCGTCGTTACGTCGGCAAGCTCATCCAAGGTTACCAGCCATGGGCCAAGCGTTGTTGCAAAGTCTTTACCCTTCGCCGGACCGAGATTCAGCTTCATTTCAAGCATCTGCAGGTCGCGTGCGCTCCAGTCGTTCATGACCATCAATCCGGCCACGTATGCATCAGCATCAGCCGCCTTGATGTTACGTCCTTGCTTGCCAATGACAATCGCACACTCGAGCTCGAAGTCGAGCTTTCCGAGATGAAGATCTTGTACGTGCACATCACCAGGACCAGATACGGCTTGGTGATTCGTGAAGTAGAAGATCGGGATCATGTCGAACTCGGGGATCATTTCAACACCACGGTTGCGACGTGCTGCTTCAACGTGCTGACGGAACGCATATCCGTCGCGCATTGACGTTGGACGAGGGACGGGTGAACAAAGCACTGTTCCCTCGTGCGGGACCGACACCTGTTGTTGTGTCGACGCATCGGCTACCAGGAACCACGACATCACGCTCCGTGCATCCGCCATGGCATTGTCGCCTGCTCGCAGGAATCCCAGCATCTCCGAGGGCAGGTCACTGCATGCGAGGCGGACGTTCCCCTGCTCCCGCGCGCGTGCGTGCGCACGAGCACAATCGATAATACGGTCAGCGGCAATGATGCCAAGTCGTTCAGTGCCGTCGTGAAGGTAGGTTACGAGCTTCATAGATGATGTTTCCTGTGCAAGATGAATGCGCAAACTTACGACTCGGGCCCGCCGGGGCAAGAATACCGCCCGACAGGCCCGATTGTGATGCTGGACTGAATGGACGCTACTTAGCGCCCAAGTGCGTGACGCAGCGAGAGCGTACCAACTGTTCCAAACCCGATGAGGAACATCAGCTGGAACGGAATAGCAGCGATCTCGAGATATGAAATTGACGTGAAAATGCCGAACACGAAGTATGCTGCGAGTGCGAGTTCTACCAGCACGATCCAGCTGATCTTCTTCTGCACGTAGCGCTTCTTACGCCAATCATCGTTGTTCGCTTCGATCTTATACTTTGGTGTACGCTTGAATTCAGTCTTGCGACCAATCAGGGCTTCGAATACCGCGCGCGTGTTGTTGACAGCCAATCCCATCGAACCAGCCATGAACACTGGGAACAAAAGCAGACGACGCTGCCAGTCGAGGTGGATCGCGCGTTGTGCGTACGTGTAGAACAGGAAGGTCGAAATGCTTGCAAGCACGAAGATCGACATCATGCTGAAGAACGCATCGTAGCCCCCTACTTCATTCTTGATGATCACGATTGGTACGTTGAGGAACGCAACCATCATGATGAATGGGAACACGATGTTGCTTGTAAGGTGCACGGTGCACTCAAGCTTTTGCTTGAGCGACAGATCGCTGCGCCATACTGTTGGCAGAAGCTTCTTCGCTGTTTCCACAGCCCCCTTCGTCCAGCGGAACTGTTGTGTCTTCAGCGAGTTGATATCAGCCGGAAGTTCTGCTGGCGATGTGACATCGTTGAGGAAGACGAAGCGCCAGCCGTTAAGCTGCGCACGGTACGACAAGTCAAGATCTTCTGCGAGTGTGTCGCTGTGCCAGTTGCCAGCATCTTCGATCGTAGCCTTACGCCACACACCAGCTGTGCCGTTGAAGTTGATGAAGAAACCAGCCTTGTGACGAATCTGCTGCTCGATCACGAAGTGACCGTCAAGTGCGAGCGCTTGTGCGCGTGTCAGGAAGGAATACTCTTCGTTGAGGTGCTCCCAGCGTGTTTGAACCATTCCCACCTTTGGATCGGTGAAGTATGGAACCGTCTTCATCAGGAAGTCAGGGTGCGGCACAAAGTCTGCGTCGAAGATTGCAATGAACTCACCACGAGCAACAGCAAGACCCTCCTTGAGAGCGCCAGCCTTGTACCCTTGACGGTTCGTGCGGTGGATATGCTTGATGTCGAATCCCTCGAGCTGGAAACGCTCAGCAAGCTTCTTCGACAGTTCAACAGTTTCGTCTGTTGAGTCGTCAAGCAACTGAATCTCGAGTCGATCCTTCGGATACTCGATAGCGCATACTGCTTCGACGAGACGATCAACAACGTACAGCTCGTTATAGAATGGCAACTGGATCGTTACCACTGGGAGCTCTTCTGTCGAAACAGGCGGATCCTTATGAGTGATCTTCTGCGTCTTGTGATAGTAGTAGATCATCACAAGGCCGTGCAAACCGAATGCAAAAAGCACGCACAGCGAGACGAAGTAGGCGCCGAGGAGGAAATCTTCCATGGACGGAATTGAACCCTGGTGATACAAGAGCTAACGAAAAGTCTTCGTGTGAAGACCGCTCACCAGTCGGAGACTACCGCAAGGAGGATGTCATCAGCGATGCGCCGGATTGCACGATCAGCAGCACTGCGTCTGCCTTCTGTTGCATCGGAAACATCATAGACGTCGAAATTCTCGAACGTCTTCTTCCACACAACCTTGTTCTTCACCGCATCGAAATACTCAACTTCGACTGCGACGACGATACGACGTTGACGTTCCAGATCACCTGTTTGAATCGTGACAATTTGATCTTGCACACGAGTCAATACTGTTGAAATCCGAGCATCACCGTTGTCTTCGACCACCTGAACGGTGTTGTCGCTTCGGAACCTTCGCACGAGCGTTTCCGTACAGAACTCGCGAAACGTGGGATCGCCAAATCCACTTCGGTCGATGACCGAACCAATGGACACAGTAGCGATGTGATCAGGAACACTTCCCCCGCGGAACGAGTAGCACGATGTCAGCGCACATGCGATGAGCACCAAAGCACCATGCGAAACTAGATGGCGAACGGTGTGGACTTCATGAAGGAAGAATGAAAGGTTTTTCATCGTGCCATTTCCCCGACAAATGGGTTGGTGCGACGTTCCTGTCCGATGGTCGTTGTAGGGCCGTGGCCTGGGTAGACACGGAAGTTGTCGTCGAGGAGAAACAGCACATCGCGGATCGATCGAAGCAAGGTTTGTTCGTCGCCCCCTGGCAGGTCGACGCGTCCGACACTCCCTGCAAACAGGGTGTCGCCAGCGAACACACGCTGCGTGGCGTCATCGACAAAGCATACGCCGCCTTCGGTATGACCCGGAGTGTGGAGGACGCGCAGTGGTGCATGTCCAGATGGAGTGACCACAGTTGTGTCGTTGGTCATGCAGACAACGTCATCGACGGGTTCGATGGTAAACGGCAGTGGCCAAATCGTATGCTTCATAGGATCCGTAAGCCGGTAAAGGTCTGCCTGATGCACCACAACGCGGGCGCCGGTGGCTCGCTGCAGTTCGGCGCAGTCGGCAGTGTGATCCCAATGGGTATGCGTCAGGAGAATGTCGGTGATACGCACCCCCAGCCGCGCAGCCTCCTCCATTACCGTTGCCGCCGATTGAAACGGGGCATCGATCACGTAGGCGGTTCCCGACTCGGACGAGCTAACCATATAACACCACGTCGCGACGGGTGGGCACTCAAGGGCAAAAACTGACGTCATGCACGAAGTTACGGACCACGCTGGATGGAACCGGAGCGGATTGTATCTTTGTTGTCGTCATCAACCAATTACACGCGCCATGGAAACTGCTCCAACCGTTGTCAACTACGTACCCCTGATGGTCATGATCATCATCGGTACCATCTTCGGTCTGACGAATATCTTCGCAGCCGAATTTCTTGGCCCGCGCAAGAGCACTCGTGCGAAGCTCTCGACATACGAGTCGGGTATGGAACCTGTGAAGACTGCTCGCGAGCGTTTCACGGTGAAGTTCTATCTCGTGGCGATGATGTTCATTCTGTTCGATATCGAAATCGTGTTCATGTATCCATGGGCCGTGCAAATGCGCGAGCTTGGTGGATACGGACTTGCAGCCATGGTGCTGTTCATGGTACTTCTGTTCAGCGGATACCTCTACGTCATTAAGAAAGGTGCTCTCCGATGGGATTGAACGAGCAAATCGCACGCGACGGGTTTGTCACCACAACAGTCGAATCCCTTGTAACGTGGGCTCAGAAGAATTCACTCTGGCCGATGCCGATGGGTATTTCCTGCTGTGCCATTGAAATGATGGCCTTCGGCGGTCCGCGCGCGGACTCGTCACGCTTCGGCTCGGAACGCTTTTCGTTCTCGCCACGCCAGGCCGACCTGATGATTGTTGCCGGTACGGTGACATACAAGATGGCTTGGGTTGTAAAGAAGGTTTGGGATCAAATGCCTGATCCGAAGTGGTGTATCGCCATGGGCGTGTGCACATCTACCGGTGGTATGTTCCGCTCGTATCCTGTTGTACAGGGTATCGATCAGTTCCTCCCGGTCGACGCATACGTGTCGGGTTGCCCTCCGCGTCCAGAAGCGCTGATGAAGGCGCTGATGTACATCCAGGAAAAGGTTGATCGTTCAAAGCCACAGCTGATCAACCTCGGCAAGGATAGCGGCGATGTTCGTCGCTCAGATCTGATCGTTACGCCATAATGCTGATTGCCGGCATCATGACGGGCACGTCGCTCGATGCGATCGACGTTGCAGTTTGCGACATTCAACACAAGGGAGACCGTCATTCGGTCTCCCTTGTTGCGTTTTCGAGCCACCCCTACGCCGATGAAACGATAGCGATGATTCGCGCGGCTGTGGCAGAACAAGCATCAATGCAGGATCTCTGTGATATTCCGTTTGCGCTCGCTCGAGATTATGCGGCTGCGCTTGCGGAGCACTTCGCTGCACATACCATCGAGGCTGTCGCGATTCACGGACAAACATTGTGGCATCATCCTCCCGTCTCAACATGGCAGGCTGCGTCCGGCCCAGCTCTGTCGGCTCTGATCAACCTCCCCGTCATATCGAACTTTCGTGATGCCGATGTTGCGCTTGGTGGACAAGGGGCTCCCCTCGTCCCCGTGTTTGATGCTGCTACGCTTGCTAGCGATCACGACGTCGTCGCGCTCAACATTGGGGGTATGGCCAACATCACAATTCTCCCTGCGACGGATGATCCTGCAGCTGTGCGAGCCTTTGACACCGGGCCTGGAAACGTATGGATCGACGCGGCAGCACGGATCACCTTCGGTATGTCCTTCGATGCCAATGGCGCAACAGCTCGTGCAGGCGTTGTGATTGCATCCTTCTTCGAAGAACTCAAGCGTCTCCCCTACTTTGCTGCAGAGCCTCCGAAGTCGACAGGACGTGAGATGTTCTCCGAGGCAGAGGCACGACGTTTAATCACGCGCTATGCCCACCCTTCGGCTCCTCTCGAGGATGTGGTGACAACAATGTCGGAACTCACCGCGTGGTCCATTGCAGACCACATTCGTCGCTTCGCACCGTCGACAACCGAAATCGTTGCCTCCGGCGGCGGGGTACGAAACAGCTACCTGATGGAGCGGCTTGCATTCCATTGCATGGAGCAGGCACTCGATGCCACAGTGAGGATTCACCCGCACTCGCAAGCCAAAGAGGCTATGGCATTTGCCTATTTGGGGTGGCTCACCCTTAACGGACTGCCCGGCAACCTACCAAGCGTCACCGGAGCACGTCGGAATGCCGTTCTTGGAACAGTAGCCCGTGTATAACTCTCCTCGCGTGAACTCTCCTTCACACTGCTGTGTTTCGTAGTTTTGCGCCCATTCAACTCACTGACTTAACGACAGGTTTGCGTCATGTTTACGCTCCAGCTCTCTGAGACTCACGAAATGATTCGCGATACCGCACGCCAGTTTGCGCGCGAGGAAGTTGCTCCGACGTCGATCGAACGCGACAAGGCGGGCACGTTCCCGACAGACATCGTGAAGAAAATGGGCGAGCTGGGCTTCATGGGCATGATGATCGACCCACAATGGGGTGGCTCGGGTCTCGATGCGATGAGCTATGTGCTGGCCATGGAAGAAATCTCCGCGGTCGACGCATCCGTTGGCGTCGTGATGTCGGTCAACAACTCGCTCGTATGCTGGGGTATTGATACCTACGGCACCGACGAGCAGAAAGAACGTTGGTTGAAGCCGCTTGCGAGCGGTCAGATTCACGGGGCGTTCTGTTTGTCGGAACCTGAGGCAGGATCCGACGCAACGTCGCAGCACACGACAGCTGAAAGGGTTGATGGTGGCTGGGTCCTCAACGGCACGAAGAACTGGATCACGAACGGAACAACGGCCAGTACATACCTCGTGATGGCACAGACAAACCGTGAGCTTCGCCACAAGGGCATCTCGTGCTTCATCATCGATCGTAATACTCCGGGGTTCGAGCCAGGGCTGAAGGAAGACAAGCTTGGCATCCGCTCAAGCGATACATGCTCAATTGGTCTGACGAATGTCTTCGTTCCAGATGACCAAGTACTTGGCGGTGTTGGTACTGGCTTTAAGATCGCAATGGAGTCGCTCAACGGCGGGCGTATTGGCATCGCTGCACAAGCACTTGGCATCGCAAAGGGCGCGTTCGAAGCTGCACTTGTCTACTCGACACAGCGCAAGGCATTCGGCAAGCCAATCGCCGACCTACAGGCAATTCAAATGAAGATTGCTGACATGTCAACGCGCCTCGAAGCAGCACGTCTGCTCGTGTACAAGGCAGCCTACATGAAAGATCAGCACCAGAACTACATCAAGGCTGCTGCGCAAGCCAAGCTGCTTGCCTCACAAACAGCGGTGCACTGCGCACTTGAGGCAATCCAAGTGCATGGCGGGTACGGTTATGTACGCGAGTACTTGGTAGAACGTTACCTGCGTGATGCGAAGATCACCGAGATCTACGAGGGAACGAGCGAGATTCAGCACATCGTGATTGCACGTGAGCTGATGAAGGAACTCGCCTAAGGCAGGCGCGCTCCAAGTTTGATCTCCCACAAGCGCTGGAAACGCGTGATGTTACCGCTGTTGTTCACACTGCGGGATACATCAAGCATGAAGTAGCGCATCGCTTCGGCATCGGAGAGCACCGTGAATGGCACGGTGATCGTGAACGTGCTGTTACCAGCGAAGTCACTGATTTGTCCTGTGAGGCGGTACGTTACATCGCTCCACAGCTGTCCCGATACGGTCAAGCGTGACTGATTGAGATCAGAGCCAAGGTCGATCTGTGTGGATTGGACAATTCCACCAATCCCCGACAGAATGTCGCCAAGCGCACTTGTGGCCATGGCCGACATCGCTCCGTTGACCTCACCGACAAGATTACCTTGCCCGCTCGACACCAACTCGTCCTGCGTTTTGTTCAGCAGGATCAACATGAGTGCATCACCGGTAATCTTTGCCGAATCGCCTTCTTGTTTGCGATCACGTCGATACACCGACCAACGTGTGACCGGTTTCTGCTTTGTGCCACTTATCGCTACTTCCACACGGAAGTCCTCTTGCTCACCGCTATTGAGTGTACGACGATCTCGGTACACAGCCTTGAGATCAAGCGATGGATTGGAGATACCACCCGCTGTAAAGTCGAGCGTGCCACTGGCAAGGAATGGCTTATAGAACTTGTACGTCGACGTCCCCTCTTTCACCCGCACGCGACCGCGCAGGTTCGTGCTGTTGTCGAGGAATCGTCCTGTAAATACAAGCGGCACTTTTTGATCCACAGGCTCGAGATCAGCGATGAGGATCTCCATCATACCAAAGACCATGGTCATGATTGTGCGCCCCTTGAGGTAGACGTTGAGGTCGTACCGCAGGAGATCGACAAACGCCGCCGTTGTGGTTTTCACAACCTGTTCGATTGCTGCTTGTGCTGTTGACGTCACCGATGTTGAGCTATCTGAAGCAAGGCGCATCACGGGCGCTGCGGCATCAAGAACACTGGAGAATCGACGTGATGAATCTGTCGATCGCTGATACTGGAACGCTGTGTAGCGCGACTTCGTGGTCGACCGTTCCTGAGGAAACACGATATCAGCATAGAGCACTTGAATGTCGCCCTCAAGCTTTGGAGCATCCAGTTTCCCGTAAAAGCGAATTGGCGCAAGTCCATTCACGCCGGCAGCGATGATAACGTCGCCAAACACCTTTGGACTCCGTGCTTGCGAACCCTTGTTCATCACAAGGATACCAGGTGAGCGCACAGTAAAGTCCATGCTTGAGACGCTCAAGCCGTCGAAGACCACAACGCCATTGGCATAGGCAATGCCACGCTTACGATCTCGATCAAGGTTGCGCACAACGATGGTGTCGAGATGCAGTTCTGATCCATCGAGGTGCATGACGCCATCTGCAGAATACACGATGTTCGTTGCAGAAGACAAGAACGTTGCTTTCGCAAAGCGTGCGTTACCGCCGAGGTCAATCTTATCTGGCGTCGTTCCCTTGACGGTAATCACCCCATCGGCAACGCCTTGCAGGCGTTCGATTGCAGGTAGAAATGGCTCCACAGCCGCCAGAGCCAGTTTGTTGGCTCGCATGTCGATATCAATTGGACGATCATCGACCAAGCGCTGCTCTACACCGCGCAAGCCAAGATCAATCGGCAAGTGGTTGATAGCCAGATCAAGCGTACGCGACTGCGTACTCAATGCAGGATTTGCAATGCGCAGCCAGCCCGTGATATCACGGTCGCGATGTCGAAGCTGCGTCGTCAACGTCCCGATCAACTCGTCGTTATACCGCACACCTGTTGCCTGCATTTCCAACGCGATCTCTGGTTGCTCCCAGGTACCATTCAGGGTAACGGTGAGCTGCTCCATGAATCCATCGAGGTAGGTGACTGGGTGCCCCTTATCAAGCACGACAAATCGTGGTACGTCTGCCAGGTTAAGGTTTGTGACGACTACGCGAGCGTTCGTGAATGCTGCTGTTGATACTTCGCCTGAAGCGGTAATCACTTCTGCTGCACCGCGCTGGATGGCGAGGTCGTCGATTGCGAGTTTTGCATCTCGCGCGCGCAGGCGAACTGGCCGCAGCGATCGCCATTCGAGACCGCGCACGGAATCAACCAACACGTGCAATGAATCAAAGCTTGCAAAGGTGGAGTCATCCGCCCATCGTATTTGACCACCAAGTCCAGCATAGATGCCGTTCACATCTGCTCGACCACGCATCCGAGCCACCGTATCGGTCGTCTGTACAGCGATGTTGATGTTGGAGATGCGGGTATCGTTAACACGGATCGCATCATCACATTGGGCTTGAAGATTCAACTGCTCAACACGCGGTGTTGTCGTAAGATCGGCCAACACGCACGACATTGATGCATACAGCGGATCCACTGTTACACGCAGGTCCGGTGCGAGTAGCGCAAACTCACGAACCGCAATCGTGTCGATGGTGAGCGTAGTTTTCTCTACTGTCGATTGCACACGTCCTTCAACGCGGAGGTTCGCGATAAGCGAGAGCGAATCAAGGAACAGGTTTACCGGAGTTGCATCGCGGAGGGTAATCTGGAATCGCGCGTCCATGTTCTCGCCTCGCACACCCATGGCCTGTACTTGCCCAAGATCCGAGGTGATGTGGCGCAATTGATGTTCGACAGCATTCATCGAGTTGATCACGCTTGCGCTGACAACATTGATAAACGCCGAAGGCATAAACTGTCCCTCGACAGAAGCCTGCAGGAACTGTGACTGCGCGGTCCACGAACGTAGCGCGCCTTCGCGCACGCTCGCAATGCGCAACGTAAACGGACGTAGCGCACGATCCGCGAGTGCGAATTCATCTACGCGAGCCGTTGCGACGCCGAGTATACTATCGAGTTCAATCCCCTCTCCGTCAAGCTCCAAGCGCGTTGTTAGCCGCGTCGGGAACGATCGATCACGGAGCAGCGATGCAAGATTGATGGCGTTCATTGAGACACGCAGTGAGTACTGCGGGTGGTGGACGTCAGCGACACTCCATCGACCATGAACTTCAAGTGTTTGCGCATCCCAGACGTCTTCTTCGATAATGGTATCGGTCCGAAACGGCGTCACGTCGACAAACGACGAATCGATATCGATGATGCCTGTACCATCGGCAGCGATGTTCAAGGACAGCGCTCGAATCGGACGTCCCATGGCGCGGCTGCGCTCAAGATCAACATGGTACGTGCCGTCAAGAGTTGCGAGGTCTGTCCCCCGTCCGCGGAGCACGACACGTCCGTTCAGTGTTGTCGCGATACTCGAGTCAGCAAACACCGAGAGGTCCCCGTTGCTCACGCGCATATCGAGATCGTACCCAAAGGCGGGGTCATCAAGCTTAAGTGTCATGCGACCATCTACACGTCCAGGTGCGTCTGAACCGTGCACGATAAAGAACAACGAGTCTGCTGGATACCCGCGCAGTGTCACGGTATCAATGCGAGTCGTCGTTAGGAACGGAAGCTCAGGAAGCGGGACAAAGACAAGACGGCGGCGAACATCTGCGTACCGCGCGGCTGAGTTTACAACGCGAATATTGAGTAGTGGACCTCGATTGCCGGAGAGTTCCGTGAGGATGACGTCACCGCGTACGATTCCGTCGCCTGCTCGCAGCGTCAGGTCGCGAACCTCGAGCGCATCGCCTCGAAACGCAACACGCGCGTCGAGTGCATATGAATCGATGACTTCGATATCCGGTACGATGTACGACACCTCTTCGCCAGAGACCTGATCAGCTTGGATCGTGGCAATAGCGGGATGCCTATCGAGCACTGCCGACGAGAGGCCCTCTCGAAGAATATCGACACCATCAATGCGGGCAGCAAGGTGGAGCGATGAACCAGCAGTACGAAGCTTCAAGAACTGCACATCCAGTCCGGCAGGAGTTAGCACGGCGGCCAGCTCAAGTTCTCGCACGTCCAGACCGTTCGGACGTTGCTCAACAAGTGAACATTCATCGATGGACACGCGATACTCGCGCGTCGGGAGCGACATCCAAATGGAAGCGTCAAGATTGAAGTGATCGATGTGCGTGTGTGTCATATCCAGGTGCACACTATCGACCGACGCGTCTGTCGAGTCGTAGACAGTGATTGCCCCATCACGAATGCTGACTTCGCGCACGCGCACGACGAGATCGGGCGGTGGTGTCGTTGTTGTATCGGCAGAAGGCCGCGCGATACGATTGATATTCCACACACCGTCGCGCGATCGCAGAATGGCGATCCGTGGATTACGAATCGCAAGCTCATTGACGGCTACTGTCTTCGCAAAGAGTGCTGCAATGTCGTAGCTCAGTGATAGCTCGTCCGCTTCGAACACCGTAGTGCCGTGTGCGGAGAGTACCGGATGCACCAAGACGATGCCACGGAAGATGTCAATGCGCAAGTCGTCACAAGCAACCGTGCCCTCGAGCTGATCATTCACAAGGGCAAGCACTTGACGTCGCATGATATCACGTGCAAGATCTGTCTGCGCGAATGCGACGATCATAGCAGCAAGAACCACCGCGGTCAATACCAATCGGTACGACCACGTGAAGCAGAAAACCGCTGCTCTCAGCCACCAAGAGCTGTGAGCAACGGTTTCATGCGATGGTTGCTGCTGTTCGATCACTCGCCTTGTGCTTTTGAGTAGCGGGCCTCGCCAGCAGCCTGATGGAGGAGCTCAACGTGAACCCACTTCATGCCAGTTGCTGTGACCGCTGTGAGAAGTTCAAGAACGTCCTGGCGTGTTACTTCTGCTTCGGCAATGTACCGACAGCGGAAGTGATCCACGAGAAGAATGTCAGGGAGTTCACCCGGCCATACCTTCGTACCACGGTTTGAGAGCAGCTTCAGTGTAAATGGACCAACGCGCTCGGGCATTGAAGGAAGGCCGACATGCTCAACGAAAACGTCTGCGCCGATGAGCGTCCACGTCTCGGAAATTGCTTCTTGCGCCTGAGTTGCTGGAGCGTGTTGCTGTTCAACGACCTTGAGATCAGTTGGAACCGCACCCATGTTGGCGATGATTGCAGCTGTGAACTCAGACGTTGATGCCGAACCGCCAAGGTCACGCGTCTTCACACCCGAAGCGAGTGTTGCCGTGAGTGCATTCTGGATAAGCTCTGCATGCCCTACCAGCCCCATGTATTGAAGCATCTGGATGCCAGAGAGCAAGATTGCTGTTGGATTTGCAAGCCCCTTGCCAGCGATGTCGGGAGCTGATCCGTGGACAGCTTCGAACACTGCACAGTTCTTGCCGATGTTTCCACCCGGTGCCACACCGAGTCCGCCCACGATACCAGCGCACAAGTCGCTCACGATATCGCCGTAGAGGTTCGGAAGGACAAGGACGTCGAATTGTTCTGGACGCGACACCAGCTGCATACAGCAGTTGTCGACGATGATGTCGTTGGATTCAATCTCTGGATACTCGGCGGCTACTTCGCGGAAGACCTCGAGGAAGAGGCCGTCGGTGATCTTGTGAATGTTCGCCTTGTGAACGCAGGTAACCTTCTTGCGACCAAGCTTGCGAGCCTCTTCGAACGCGTAGCGAATGACGGCCATCGAGCCAGGGCGTGTGATGAGCTTCAGACATTGTGCCACGTTTGGCGTCTGGAAGTGCTCAATGCCTGCATAGGTGTCTTCGACGTTCTCGCGGACAATCAGGATGTCGACATTGGAAAAGCGTGTTTCGACGGCAGGCATGCTCTTGGCCAAGCGCACGTTCGCGTACAGCTCGAGACCCTTGCGAATCGTTACGTTCACGCTCTTGTGTCCACCACCTACTGGCGTAGTTGTAGGACCCTTCAGCGCGATGCGATTGCGCTTGATACTCTCCATCGTCTCCTGCGGCACACCATTGCCTGATTGCTCGATTGCAACGAGTCCGGCTACTGCCTTCTCCCACTGCACTGGCACTCGGGCTGCCTCGAATACGCGGATGACGCTTTCGCAAATTTCTGGTCCAATTCCATCGCCTTCGATCAACGTTACTGTCGTGTTTGCCATAGCGGTTTGTAGGTATGTTCTACTTGTGAGACAATGTTGTGATTAGACCATTTCGACGATGACAGCACTTGCTTCACCACCGCCAATGCAGAGCGTAGCCAGACCGTACTTCTTTCCTTCGCGGCGAAGGCCATGCAGAAGTGTCGTGAGAACGCGCGCGCCGCTGGCCCCGATCGGGTGACCAAGCGCGACGGCTCCACCGAATGCGTTGATCTTCTCGCGTGGAATGCCCAATTCGTTCTTTGCGGCAAGCGCAACAACGGCAAACGCCTCATTGATTTCGAACAGATCGATATCGTCGAGCTTCAGGCCGGCCTTGGCAACAACGTTCTTGATGGCCGTGATTGGCGATGTTGTAAACCACAACGGATCTTGTGCAAACGAGGCTTGCGCCACGATGCGAGCCATTGGCTGGCAGTTGTGCGTCTTCAGTGCACCTTCGCTTGCAAGCACCAGTGCAGCTGCACCGTCGTTGATCGACGACGAACTTGCTGCCGTCACCGTACCGTCCTTCTTGAACGCTGGCTTCAGGGTTGCAATCTTCTCGAACACAACCTTCGATGGCTCTTCATCCGTATCAACGATTACGTCGCCCTTGCGCCCCTTAACCGTCACAGGCACGATCTCCTCGACAAACCAGCCATTCTTTTGAGCTTCTTGTGCGCTCTGGTAGGACTGGATCGTGTATTCGTCCTGCATGTCACGTGTGATGTTGCACTCCGATGCGCACAGCTCTGCTGCGTCGCCCATGCCTGTCTGATTGTACACATCCCACAGACCGTCCCACTGCATGAGGTCGACCATGCGGGCATTACCGAACTTCACACCCTTGCGGGAGTCGAGCATCGCGTGTGGCGCATTGGTCATCGACTCTTGTCCACCAGCCACCACGATTGTCGCGTCGCCGCCACGAATCGCCTGATCGGCGAGCATCACTGCCTTAAGACCCGAACCGCAGACCTTGTTGATGGTCATTGCTGGGACGCTCTTTGGCAGACCTGCGTAGATCGTTGCTTGGCGCGCTGGTGCTTGACCGACGCCACCGGTGAGGACGTTGCCCATGATCACCTCACTGACCGCGTCAGGCGAGACCTTCGCGCGTTCTACGGCCGCGGCAATGGCAATAGCGCCAAGCTGGGGCGCGCTCAGATCCTGGAGCGATCCCAAGAGTGAGCCAATTGGTGTACGAGCTGCAGATACGATATAGGTCATGGGGCAAACGCTCCTTGGTGATAGTGCTAATTGGGAGCCTCAAAAATACCATTTGTTTAGGTACTGACCGACGATTCACCTGGGGATGTTGGCGGCAGACGGTGTGGATATCTTCGGCAGAATTATGCCGTAGAATACCCCCTTGTCCGTATTTTTGCCAGACTTTGTACGAAAACGTCTCACCTTTCACAGCCCGTTACACGAGAACACCATGAATAAGGGTCGCATCGTTCAGGTTATCGGTCCCGTCATCGACGTGGAATTTTCCGGTGGCCACATTCCAGCAGTTTTGAACGCCCTCACTATCGATCGCACATCGATCGAGTCTGGCGCAAAGGAAGTCCTTGTCTGCGAAGTGCAGCAGCACCTTGGCGAGGACCGTGTCCGTGCGATCTCGATTGACTCCACCGACGGCCTTGTCCGCGGCATGGAAGTCGTCGACACTGGTGCACCGATCTCGGTACCGGTCGGACCAGGTGTTCTCGGTCGTCTCATCAACGTTGTTGGTGATGGCATCGACAACAAGGGAGCGATCAAGGGCGAGCAGCGCTGGTCGATCCACCGTCCGTCGCCAAACTTCGCTACCCTCTCGACACAGAAGGAAATGTTCGAGACGGGCATCAAGGTGATTGACCTTATCGAGCCGTTCACAAAGGGCGGTAAGACAGGTCTCTTCGGTGGTGCTGGTGTGGGCAAGACGGTTATCATCCAGGAGCTCATCCACAACATCGCCAAGCAACACGGTGGTTACTCGGTGTTCGCTGGTGTTGGTGAGCGTACGCGTGAAGGAAACGACTTGTACCTTGAAATGACTGAGTCGGGCGTTATCGACAAAACAGCGCTTGTGTTCGGTCAGATGAACGAACCACCAGGAGCTCGTGCTCGTGTTGCGCTTACAGCGCTTACGATGGCTGAGTACTTCCGTGATGAAGAAGGTCGCGACGTTCTCTTGTTCGTCGATAACATCTTCCGTTTCACACAGGCAGGCTCGGAAGTATCTGCTCTTCTTGGCCGTATGCCATCAGCCGTGGGTTACCAGCCAACGCTGGCCACGGAAATGGGTGCACTCCAAGAGCGTATCGCGTCGACAGACCGTGGTTCGATCACATCGGTACAAGCTGTGTACGTACCTGCTGACGACTTGACTGACCCAGCTCCTGCCAATACGTTCTCGCACCTTGACGCGACAACAGTGTTGAGCCGTCAAATCGCTGAGCTTGGTATCTACCCAGCTGTGGATCCACTCGATTCGACATCCCGAATTCTCGACCCGCTCGTCATCGGAGACGATCACTACACCACGGCAATGCGCGTGAAGAAGATCCTCCAGACGTACAAGGACCTCCAAGACATCATCTCGATTCTTGGTATGGACGAACTTTCAGACGAAGACAAGCAAACCGTATATCGCGCTCGTAAGATTCAGCGATTCTTCTCGCAGCCATTCCACGTTGCTGAGCAGTTCACTGGTTTTGCAGGCCGCTACGTGAAGATCAGCGACACAATCGCTGGCTTCAAGGCGATTCTCGATGGTCATGTCGACGATGTCCCAGAAGGCTTCTTTAGCTATAAGGGCACGCTCGACGAAGTCATGGATGCTTACAAGAAGTCGCAGAACTAATCATGATTGAACACGTTCTCAACGTTAGCATTGTCACACCGCAGGCAACGGCCTTCGAGGGTACGGCGCTTGCAGTGAGTGTACCTGGTTCGCAGAGTCCGTTCCAAGTGCTCTACAATCACGCACCGATTATCTCATCGCTGGACATCGGCGTTGTGAAGATCGAAGACGAGAAGAATCACGTGGCATACTATGCGTCGCGTGAAGGCTTCGTCGAGGTGATGAAGAACACGGTGAACATTGTGGTCCAAGAGCTCGTGCCCGCCACGTCGATCAACATCGCACAAGCAGAAGAACAACTCTCCTCTGCGCGTGCTCAAGCTGATTCGCATCCTGATCGCGCACAGCGAGAAGTACTTCGTCGTGAAGTACATTGGGCTGAAGCGCGCATTCGCGCTGCGAAACTGGCAACGGGACAAGGCTAAGACAACATCACAAGCATGTCAACAAACCCCATCGGTACTTCACCGATGGGGTTTTTTCTTTTCCGCGTCGGACGTGTGCCGTATTTTTGCCCATGGCAATCGACAAAATCCTCAGCGAAGGCATCACATTCGATGATGTCCTCTTGGTTCCTCGGTATTCCGAGACACTGCCCCGCGATGCCGACACATCGGCTCGTCTCACGCGCACACTGACGTTGCGCATCCCGATCATGAGTGCTGCCATGGACACCGTTACGGAATCGTCCATGTCGATCGCACTTGCTCGCGAAGGTGGTATCGGCATCATTCACAAGAACATGTCGATCGAACGCCAAGCAGAAGAAGTCGATCGTGTGAAGCGTTCAGAGAGTGGGATGATTCGTAAGCCCATCACGCTGCTCGCGAGCCACACCGTGCGTGAAGCACGTGAATTGATGGCGCGCTACAAGGTCAGTGGATTCCCTGTTGTTGATGCAGAAAAGCGTCTCGTTGGTATCGTCACAAATCGCGATATGCGCTTTGCCGCCGACGGCGCAGAGCCTGTTTCAACGATCATGACAAGCGACGGTCTCGTAACTGCATCACTTGGTACCACGCTTGAGGATGCAGAACGCATCCTTCACGAGCATCGCATCGAGAAGCTTCCAATAGTTGATGCTGCTGGTATGCTCGTCGGCCTGATGACCGTCAAGGATATTTCGAAGAAGCAGAAGTACCCACACGCAGCAAAGGACGATCAGGGTCGACTCCTTGTTGGTGCGGGCGTTGGCATCGCGAGCGATACGCTCGAACGCGTTGCAGCGCTTGTTGATGCAGGTGTGGACGTTGTGGTCGTAGACACAGCCCACGGACACAGCAAGGGCGTCATCACGATGGTCTCGTCAGTAAAGTCGAAGTATCCATCGCTGCAAGTGATCGCTGGTAACATTGGAACTGGTGAAGCTGCACAAGCACTGATTGATGCTGGTGCGGACGCTGTAAAGGTTGGTATCGGGCCAGGATCGATCTGCACAACGCGTGTTGTTGCAGGTGTGGGTGTTCCACAGATCACAGCGATCATGAACGTCGTCGAAGTTGCGTCACGCACGCACACACCAGTGATCGCTGATGGTGGCATCAAGCAGACGGGTGATGTTCCGAAGGCAATTGCTGCCGGAGCTGATACGATCATGGTTGGTGGCATGCTCGCTGGACATGAAGAATCCCCGGGCGAGAAGGTGCTGCTTGAAGGTCGCGCCTACAAGATGTACCGCGGCATGGGATCGCTGGGGGCAATGAATCAGGGCTCTGCTGATCGCTACTTCCAAGACGCAGAAGACGAAATCAAGAAACTCGTTCCCGAGGGTATTGAAGGTCGCGTTCCGTACAAGGGGAATGTGGCTGATACCGTGTATCAACTCGTTGGCGGACTTCGTGCTGCGATGGGATACTGCGGTTGCACGAACCTCGAAGAGATGCGCCTCAATGCGCAGTTCGTTCGCATGACGTCGGCCGGGTTGCGTGAGTCGCATCCGCATGACATCATCATCACCAAAGAGTCTCCTAACTACAACACACGGTAAGTCATGGCCTCTTCCTCGCTTACAGCAGCTGCGTCGCGGCTTGCATCGTTACGCACGCAGATGGCTGCACACGGCTGCAATGCCTATGTGATGGCGCATGTACCAAGCTTGCGATACTTCTTCGGCTTCTCTGGTTCGATGGCGATGGCCATTGTAACGAAGAAGCAGGTGTACTTCATCACGAATGATCTCTACGAAGTGCAGGTCCGTAAGGAACTGTACAAGATCGACGGACTCGAAGTCATCATCGATCGAGATCCATGGAATGCAGTCCGCACGCGCGGTCTTGCAGCAAAGTTCAAGACCGTGGGATACGATCCAGCAAAGCACACGGTCGCAGGCTTCAAGTCGATGAAGAAGGGGCTTGCAGGCGCAAAACTCATCGAGGTCAGCGGAATCGTCGAGACGATTACCCGCGTGAAGACGAAGGCCGAAATCAAGAGTATCGCAGAAGCAGCTCGCATTGCGAGCGTTGCATATGAGAAGCTGCTTGGCTTTGTTGCCCCGGGAATGACGGAGCAACGTGTGGCAACGTTCCTTGCATCGACCACACGCGAACTTGGATCAGAGAAGGATGCGTTCGATATCATCTGTGTTGGTGGCGTGCGCAGTGCAATGCCACACGGTCGCGCAAGCTCTGCAGTGCTGAAGTCGGGTGATGTGATTACCGTTGACTTTGGTTGCTGCGTTAACGGACTCTACAGCGACATGACGCGTACGTTCTGTCTTGGAACGCCGTCTCGTAAGGTTGTTGATGTGTTTGCCGTGCTCTACCATGCACACATGACGGCACTCGACGCAGCCGTGAGTGGCGTAACAGCGGGAGCACTCGATGCGGCTGCTCGCAACGTGATTGCCAAGGCTGGCTATGGCGAGTACTTCCGTCACTCACTTGGACACGGCCTTGGCTATGAGGTGCACGAGAATCCTCGTGTTGCAGCACCAAACACTAAGGAAGTCATCCCAACGGGTACGGTTATCACTATCGAGCCTGGCATCTATATCCCAGGCAAATTCGGCATGCGAATCGAAGACGATGTCGTTGTGACGCCGACTGGTCCGACGATTCTAACTACAGCACCTCGTGAACTCGTGATCGTGTAAGGAGTGATGGAAACCCGTTCTGTTCTTGTGTTCGCCTACTACTTCCCACCAATGGGTTTGAGCGGCGTTCAACGCGTGACAAAGTTCATGAAGTACCTCCCAGAACATGGGTGGCACCCGCATATCATTACCACAGGCCCCACGGCGTACTATGCACACGACCCATCGTTACTCGATGATATCGAGGGACGCGACATCACAGTGTATCGTACGAGTGGCACAGACCCTAACAGCGTGGCGAGTGATCAAGGCACGGTTAAGATGCCTCGTGAATGGGTTCGTAAGCTCTACCGTAAGGTGAGCGACACCTTCTTCATTCCCGATAACAAGAAGGGCTGGGCAAAGCAAGCACTTGAACTTGCACGCGAACTCGTCACGCAGCACGAGTTCGACGCAATCTTTGTGAGCGGTCCGCCGTTCTCTGCGATGATGGCCGCTGCAACACTATCGGAGGAGACAGGGATTCCACTTGTCGTTGACTACCGTGATTTATGGTACGGCAACCAGTTCCACTTCTACCCTACTCCATGGCACGCGCATAAGCACAAAGAGCTCGAGCACGACGTCCTCACACATGCATCACGTGTGACGGTGACCAACCGTCGCATGAAAGAGTTTCTGTTGGCGAATTACCGTCACCTCAATCATGAAGAAGTGATGATCATTCCTCACGGTTTCGATCCTGAGGACATCCCAACGGAGCAGATCACGCCACGTCGTGATGGAACATTCCGTCTGACGTATACAGGCATCTTCTACGATGTTGTGACGCCGGTGCCGTTCTTCAAGGCCGTTCGGAAAGCACTGCAAACCCGACCAGATCTGTCGTTGGAACTGCACTTCGCCGGTATTCTTCGGGACGAGTACAAGAAGGTTGCCAAGAAGATGGGGCTCGAAGCCATGATCGTGGATCACGGCTATTGCGCTCATGCTGAATCCGTGCGTCTCCTCCTCGAGAGCGATGCGCTGTGGATGATGGTTGGCGCAACACGGAATGCCGACACGATCTCGAGTGCAAAGCTGTACGAGTACTTTGGTACACGCAAGCCGCTGCTGGTCAGCGTACCGAATGGTGCACTGCGTAAAGATGCCGAGCGTTATGGTGCTGCATGGATCACCGATCCAGCAGACATTGATGCCATCGCTCAATGCATCATCGAAATGGCCGATGCGCAC
Organism: uncultured Melioribacter sp.; assembly: GCA_964432155.1. Classification (GTDB taxonomy): domain Bacteria; phylum Bacteroidota; class Ignavibacteria; order Kapaibacteriales; family Kapaibacteriaceae; genus UBA10438. The sequence goes on from CAYSMF010000006.1 coordinate 24,785, forward strand.
CGTCGTGGTGCGCTGCCACATCCAACAGATGATATCGTGCAGCAGTACGACCGTCGTGCGCTTGCAGCGACGCTCGCACGACAGCTTGCACTGAGCACACGCGTGCTGTAATTACGACGGCACGACGACGCGATCGCGAAGAACCTCGGCGATATCCTTGATCTGGACGTCGTCTGTGCGTTCTGCTGCCTTGACACCGTCGGTGATCATGGTTGTACAGAACGGACAGTTCACGGCGATGGTTGATGCGCCTGTTGCAAGAAGCTCATTCGTGCGCACGATGTTCACACGGTCGCCGACATGTTCTTCCATGAACATGCGTCCGCCCCCTGCCCCGCAGCACAAACCACGATCTTCAGAACGTGCAGGCTCGAGGATTGTAAGACCAGGAACGTTCTCGAGTGTTGCGCGCGGCGCTTCGTATTCCGAGTTGTACCGTCCGAGGTAGCACGAGTCGTGATACGTGATGGCTTCCTTTGAGGCCGAATCACGATCGATCACCAGGCGTCCTGATGCGATCAGTTCTTGGATGAACTGCGTGTGGTGCGTCACCTCAGCCGAGAAGCCAAACTGCGGGTAGTCGTTCTTGAGCGTGTTGAAGCAGTGCGGACATGTCGCGACGATCTTCTGGACATTGTACCGTTGGAACGTCTCAACGTTTGTCTTGGTGAGCATGTCGGCCAGGTATTCATTACCTGTACGACGTGCCACATCACCCGTGCAGTTCTCTTCCGTTCCAAGAATGCGGAAGTCAACGCCAGCGATCTGCATCAACTCTGCGAATGCCTTTGTTGTCTTCTTCGCACGTTCATCGTACGAACCGGCACAACCAACCCAGAAGAGCACTTCCATCGACGCATCTTCTGCGGCAGTCTTGATACCCATGCCCTCTGCCCAGTTCGCGCGATCGGCCTGACCGAAGCCGCCCCATGGCACAGAGTTGGTTTCCATGTTGCCGTAGATATCCGGCAGCAACGCTGACTCGTCGTTGAACTGTGATTCCATCATGACCATCGAACGGCGCATACCAACGATCGCTGGTACGTGTTCGATGTTCACTGGACACTCCTGCATACACGCGCCGCACGTTGTACAAGCCCAGAGCGCATCAGGAGACACGTAGTCGCCAATAAGCTTCTTGTCCCATACCGCTTGTTCATCCGCTGTCAGCTCCTCGCCATTCGCCTGCTTGAGGATGAGCGGAGCCTTGTCGATGGTACGATCATGAATGGCGATAATGATACCACGTGGGTCGAGGACCTTCCCTGTTTGGTTTGCAGGACATACGCTCGTACACCGTCCACAGTGCGTACAGGTATAACCATCGAGCAGCGACTTCCATGAGAGATCTTCGATATCGACTACACCGAACTTCTCGACGCCCTCTGCTTCGAAGTCAATCTTCTCGAGACTGTTTGTTGGCTCGAGCGGACCAAGGAACACGTTCGGAATCGATGTGAGAACGTGAAGGTGTTTCGAGTACGGGAGGTAGTTCATGAACGCAAGGATCAGCACTGCGTGCATCCAGAAGGCAAGCTCAAACACGAACGGAGCGGCGCTACCGAGGCCTGCAGCAAGCACAGAGCCGAGTGGCTGCGCAATCGGACGTACTGCCCAGGAGAAGTCACCGTTGTGCACAGGACCGCGCAGGGCATTCTGGACGAGCAAGGATGTGACGATCGTGAAGATGGTGAGCAGGATCATTCCTGCCTCGACCTTTTCGTGCTCCACTTGCAGGCGGCGGACCTTCGTGACATAGCGGCGCCAGAGCGACATCATCGTGCCAACGATGATAAGCAAGCAGAAAAGATCGGTTAGTACCGTGATCACTGAGTACACTGGACCAAGGAAGTTAAACGACCACGCGTTGTTGAGTCCCTCCAGTACCATCTCCGCTGCCGAGAACAGCAGCACGAGGAATCCCCAGAAGATTCCGGCGTGAATCGGTCCTGCCACCTTGTCGCGGAGGATCTTGCTCTGACCGAATCCCACAACCATTGTCGTCTTGATACGCTCACCAAGGCGATCGAAGCGATTGTCTGGTCGCCCTACGCGTAGCCATGCCAGCAAACGGCGTGCACTACGTGCGAAGAGGGCTGCGGCCAGGCCCAGGACGATGATGAAGATGATGTTCTTGAGTTCCATTGCGTTATTCCCCGTTCCGGTACGACGTGCGAAGATACCAAACACTAACTTTGTAGTCTCCGTTCACCAAGGTGCTTGCATGCCAAACGTCGTACCTGTTGATGTCGCCATCGGCGCAATTCAGTCCGGACATCGACTCTATCTTCACAGCGTAGCGGCCGCACCGCAGGTGCTCATCGGCGAGATGATGCGTCAGGCGCACCGGCTTCGCGATGTCGAGATTGTCCACCTCCATACCGAGGGGCCAGCCCCCTACGCTGCGCCGGCGTATGCCGCCAATTTCCGTGTAAACTGCTTGTTCATCGGTGGCAACATGCGTGCGGCTGTCCAGGAGGGCCGAGCCGATTACACCCCTGTGTTCCTATCGGAGATCCCGCACCTATTCCGCGACAAGGTGCTCGACATCGATGTAGCGCTCATTCATGTTTCCCCGCCCGATACGCATGGCTTTTGCTCACTGGGCGTGACGGTTGAAGCAGCTCACGAGGCACTCCACTCGGCGAAGATTGTGATTGCGCAGGTAAACCCGCGAATGCCACGCACGCATGGTGATGCGCTCATCCATCAAGATAAGTTGACGTACATGGTCGACGTTGACCAACCCATTTTCACCGTTGAACCACCGGTTCTCGGTGAGGTTGAGACCGCCATAGGACGTCACGTCGCAGAACTCGTCGATGATGGAGCGACTCTTCAGATGGGTATTGGTGCGATACCAGACGCCGTGCTGCACCAGCTGTATCACCGCAAGGATCTCGGCATTCATACCGAGATGTTCAGCGATGGACTCGTCGAGCTGGTCAATCGTGGTGTCGTAACAGGCGCGCGGAAAACAATTCACCCGAATAAGATCGTCGCGACGTTTGTCATGGGCACGCAGCGCGTGTACGACTTCATCGACGACAATCCGATGGTTGCAATGCTTGACGTTGCATACGTGAATAACCCTACGGTCATTCAGCGAAACCCAAAGATGACGGCGATCAACAGCGCTCTCGAAGTTGATCTCAGCGGACAGGTATGCGCAGATTCCCTGGGCACGGCACCCTACTCTGGTGTCGGCGGGCAGGTCGACTTTATGCGCGGCTCTGCACTCGCGCCAGGTGGCAAGCCGATCATTGCATTACCATCACGGACGTCGAAGGGGCTCGCACGTATCACGCCTACGCTCAAGAACGGTGCTGGCGTTGTAACATCTCGAGCACACGTGCACTATATCGTCACCGAATACGGTGTAGCGTATCTCCATGGTGCGTCGCTGCGCGAACGTGCACGCAGACTCATCCGTATTGCGCATCCAGATGATCGCGAGATGCTCGAGCGAGCAGCACGCGAGCTCTGGAAACTTTCTGTGTAAGGCTGTTCCATGAAGACTTCGATCCTGGCCGTTGGCGCGGTTGCAATGATTGCACCTACAACGCCTGCGTTACGTGCGCAGCAGCCTGTTGCGGCCCCGTTCATGGTCGACGTGATATCCTCACGAGCGCCGGAGCTCCTTGGGCGTCCGCGTTGCGATGTCTACGTGGCAGTACCCTTTAGCCTCCTGAAGTTCGTTGAACTCGACACCGGAAACGTTGCCGAATACACGCTGGAGACCATCATCCGCGATTCTGTAGGACGAAAGGTTGTTGATTCAACATATCGACGCACCATCGTCGAGGACGAAGTTGCCGTGACGCGAGGTAGCACAGGTGCCGCAGATAACTCTGTTCGCCGTTACCGACTGACTCCCGGATCGTATCGTTGCGAATTCGTTCTTCGCGATGTGTTTGGGAAGCGCGACTTCTCGCTCTCACAGAAGATCGTGGTCCCAGCCTTCCCTGACGGTGAAGCGAGCATGAGCTCCGTGATGCTGGTGCGGGAAATTGAGCAACGCGGCGATCGATATGCAATCACGCCATTCATCGGCGACATCCTGTGGTCGAAGGACATACAACTGTTTGCATTCGTGGATTGTTATGTGCCAAGGGGCGTTCCACGAGTTGGTCTGCATTGGGCCGTAACGGCTACTGACGGCCGTATTCTTGCTTCAGGCATAGGAGAACCCGTCGACGTCCGTTCAGGCGCAGCACAGGCCTTCGTCCCCCTCGTACTCCCCCAGCGCATGATGCCAGGCACCTACCAGTTGCGCTTGCGCCTCCACCCGTGGGAACAGCGCGGTTCGATCGACACTGCTCTGACACTCACAGAACGCAGTCGGCAGATCATTATTCCTCGATCATCGTCCGGCGCCGTGCTCACCGATCTATCGAAGGCAATCCGGCAGCTCATCTATGTTGCTGACCAGGCCGACATCGACATGATCAACTCAGGGGCGACGGAAGCCGATAAACTCGCTCAGTTCGATGAGTTCTGGAAGCGGCTCGACCCAACGCCGGCAACCGTAAGGAATGAGGCGTTCGAAGAATTCTATGATCGTGTCGAACAAGCGAACCGTCGCTTCAAATCATACAGCGAAGGTTGGCTCACGGACATGGGTCGGGTCTTCATCATCTACGGCGAACCACTACAAGTTGATAGATTCTCGACGCAAAGCGGTATGTCTGTCGCGGTGCGATGGATGTATCCAAACAACCTCATGTTTACGTTCGAAGACGCAAGTGGATTCGGCGATTTCCGTTTGCGCACTCCGATGCCAGCAGGTGCCAAGTATCGCTATCGGCGCTGACACGCAACACACGACTACCCCAAAATGACAACGGGCCGCCCCACATGCGTGGAGCGGCCCGTGCCGTATCTGCGTCGTAGGATTAACGCGCTACAACAACCGACAGGACAGCGCGATCTGTGCCGTTCGATGCGACGATCGAGTACGTACCAGATGCTAGTGTACCTGCACCGATTGAAACTGTCTCTTGACCGTTGACAGCACCAGTGAAGAGCGTTGCGACCGTGCGGCCTGCAGCGTCAACCACTGTGATGTTCATCGAGCCCTGACCAGCAACACGCACTGTTGAAGCGTCTGTTACTGGGTTCGCACCAACGAGTGTGAGGCGGATTGCGCCTGTCTCGCTGACGACGTCTGTTTCAACACTTGTTGTTGTGCTTGCACCACGGAGTTGGATAGTAGCTGACTCTGTTGCGTTCGACTCGAAGTCGAGTGTTGCACCAAAGTTGTTCTTCGACTCAGTTGGAGCAAACATCACTGTTACCTGGTGTGTTGCGCCTGCAGCAACCTTGATCGGGTTGCCATTCACTGGGCGACCAGCTGTCACGTCGAACGCTGTAGCATCAGCACCAGCGATGTTCACACCCGTGATGACGAGCTCAGCGTTGCCAGTGTTTGTAAGCGTAACGCTCAGTTCCTTTGTGTCGTTGACAGCGATTGTACCGTAGTTCAGTGTGCTTACGCTCGCAGCGATCTTCGCGCCTTGTGCTTCCGCACCGAGGAGCCAATCGAAGACCTTTTCTGTGAGGTTGTTGCGCACTGCTTCAGTTGCGATCATTTCTGGTCCAACCGAACCGTACACAAGCTTACCACCATACGTTGGCTCTACGCGAACCATAGCAATGTTGCCAGGCAGGTTGTCGTAGTACAGAACTGACTTTGCCTTCGAGTTCGCTGTGAGCTTGAAGATGTCAGTGCCAAGAGCGTAATATGGGTATGCCTGTGATGCTTGGTTACCTGTGAAGGTGATGCCATTGCCGATCGGATCGCCAGCTGTACCCTTTACAGGGAACGTGATGAGCGATGTCAGGTTACCGTTTGCGTCAAAGTTGCCACGGAATTCAAACTTGTTGTACGCAAGGCCAACAACGTTCGCATAGAATGTGCGAGTTGCATCAAACGCAGTGTTTGTTGCATAGCGCTCGTACGCAGCGTACATCGCAGCTTGCGTTTGGATCCAGACACCCTTCTTTGCGCGAAGCATGTTCTCGATGCTCGAAAGCGTACCAGCGCGAAGATTCGTCCATGCACCTTCGAACGCGAACACAGCTGCTTGGAATGTGTTCATCGGATAGTTTGTCAGGATCTCGGTTGCATACGGCATGTAGACAACGTCCGTGCCGTACTTTGCTGATGCTTGTGCAGCGATCTGCGTGAGCACTGGACCATCTGTTCCACCAACACCGTAGTAGTTCACAACCTTTGCACCGTTGACCAGGTAGTACACTGGAGGAACAACACCACCAAGTCCGTCAGTTGCAGCAAGAGCAGCATTGACGTTGACGAAGACCGAGCGGTTTGGACCAGTTACCTTGAGTGTTGCTGAAGCTGTGCCGTTGCCAGGAACGGTGACCTTTGCAGGAACCAGCTCTGCTGACATACCGATCTGTGCAAGCGCGTCTGCGTTTGATACGCTGAGGTCGATTGTAACAGGAGCCGAACCATTGTTCGTGATTGTTACTGTCTTCTCTGCTGTAGCACCACGGTCGATCTTCTCGTAGATACCAGAGATTGTTGCTTGAGCCTTCGATGCTTCGAAGTAATCAAACGCTGCAGGTGTTTCGTTTGTGACACTTGCGCCAGCCTGGATGATTTCCAGTGTCGCGTTGTCTTGGATGAACGCAATACCGTAGAGGTTTGCTGGGTTCCATTCCTTACCTGAACCGAAGCCAGGGACGAATGTGTATGTCTTCGTTTCGCCAGCAGCCTGTGTGATTTCTGTACCGTTTGCGTCTGGGTACATGAACATCATCACGTCGCCGAACTTCGACTCACCATTGCTGTTCGCAAGTGTTTGTGGAAGGTTCGCGATTGTTACCGAACGCTGAACTGTAGCGAAGAACAGCTTTGCACCCGAGAGTGCGCGATCTGTTGTCACTGTTACTTCAACCTTACCACCTACTTGCTTCACGTCGATCTTCGCCATCGATGTTGGCGGGATCTGCGAAACGAGGTTGTTGATTGCAGCAACACCAGCTGTTGGGTTGATGTTCAGCGTACCACCAACACGGAGGTATGGGATACCGCTGATACCATAGAGATCGTGGCGAACGCCAGGATCACGGCTGTTCATCACATTCCACGGATCACCAGGAGCCGGGTAGTTCATGTGATAGCGAAGCGAAATGATGTCATTCTCGAGCTTGACAACAGTCTCGATGAATGGCGCTGCTGCGGCACATGGCGGGCATGTGGCACTTGTGAACTGTTCGAGCAACTTGTAGCGCTTGTACTTACCTGTGAATTGCGCACTGGCTGAACCAGCTGCAATCACGAGCACAAGGGCTGCAACGGCGATCGAACGAAAGATTGAACCAGTTGACATGCAGGCTCCCTTCGTAGAACGAAAAAATGAAAGTAAACGGACGATCATCGTGAGCCGGAACGGAGTTCCGGAAGGCCGTAATATAGGTTCCGGGAACCTATCTACGGAGGCCAAATTATCCCGACTAGACACCCAGAACGACCAGATGTTACTTGCGCTTCGGTTTTCCCTGCTTGGACCCACCAGGACCCTGATTGCGAGGGGGCTGACCAGGGATGCTGCGGCCTTGCGCCTCGGCGATTTCCTGCGCTTCACGCATCTTTCGCTGAAGCCATGACTCCTTTTTCGGCTCATTTCGGAGGTCGGCGAGCGTCAGCTGGTTCTTCGAGAACTTCGTCTGCCAAACGGTCTGTCCGATGGCGACAATATTGAACACGAAGTAATAGAGGTTGAGACCGGCTGGAAGCGATGAGAACATGAGGGTCATCATCACCGGCATCATGTAGACGAGCGCCTTTTGGCGCGGATCTGTAACGGCCTGCTTCTGCTGGATGAAGAGTGTCGCACCCATCAGCAATGCCAGACCCGAGAACTTATCGAGGTTGACAAGCGGCAACTTGAATGGCAGACTCAGAACAACATCCGGCACGCTAAGGTCGTAGAGCCACGTCGAGAGGAATTCTGCCTGACGCAATTCGATGTTGAGGTTGAGCACCGAATACAGGGCATACAGGAACGGCATTTGAAGCAGGAGTGGTAAACAGCCACCAGCAGGATTGATGCCGTACTGCGAGTACAGCTTCATCATCTCCTGTTGCTGGGTTTGCATGTCGTCCTTGTACTTCTCGCGAATGTCATTCATCAGTGGCGCGACCAGCTGCATCTTGCGAGCAGACTTCATCTGCGAGATACCCAGCGGATACAGCAGGGCCTTCATCAGAAGCGCAAAGAGAATAATCGCAATGCCGTAGTTCGGAATGCCCGAGTGAATCAATCGCAATGTTGGGAGCATGAAATACTCACCAATCGGCTTGATGATCCACTTCCAACCAAAGTTGATGATGTCGGTCATGCCCATCGTCGCGAGCGTGTCATAGAGCATCGGGCCAGCAAACAACGTCAGCGAGTGGGTTTGCGAGCCCCCTCGATATGGAAGCTTCAGTGCGAGCTTGTATGACTCATAGAATCCTTCATCCGGTAGACCAAACTTGTCACCCGTCAGAAGTGCAGATCCATCATAGCCCTTTTCCGGGAGCATTGCGACGGCAAAGTACTTATTGCGTGTTGCGAGATAATCGATTGTTCCGTTGACTGGTAACTCGACCGGTGTATTGAAGTCTGGAGCATCGAGTTCGCTCAACTCACCGTTGGTCGCAACAAGTGCCACCGCATTGTTGGATTCGTCGACAGAGTTTTCTTCCTGGTAGTTCAGACCATGGCGCCATTCGAGCGTCACGAAGCGGCTTGTTTGCGGGATGACGCTCTCCATGCCGTCGAGCGTGAGATCCGTCTGGATCTGGTAGCGATCACCCGAGAATGTATAGGTCCGGACGATCTTCCCACCATTCGCAACCGTCGCTGTAGCACGAACTGTAACGGTCTGGCCAGGGGCTACCGTGATAGCATCCGACGGTGCATCGAACGTGAATGGTATCGTCTCCGACGAAACCTTCTTCCCATTCATGGCACGGAACGAGAAGCCATACTCCAGCTTACCTGGGCGCACGAGGTCGACGCGCTTCGATGTGTCTTGTTGGCGGTACCATGGACGGTAGTCGAGCAATTGCCATGAACGCACCATCGCACCACGCGAGCTCAGCTCAATGCGATAGAGGTTTGACGTAATCGTGATGGCTCGCGGTTGGGCTGGCACAAACGCAACAGCCGGTGCTTCTGGCACCACTGCCGCCTTGGCGACCTCTTGCTGCTCCTTCGTGACTGCTGTCTGCTGCGGCGTGACATCGCGCGTGGTTGTTCCACTTTGGAAGTAGAACCATACACCGATGATGAGCGAGATCAGAATAATGCCGAAGAGTGACTGTCTGTCCATGCGAACCGTTCTCTAATGATCGTGATCGTGTCGTGATTGTGTTTCCTTCCCTGGCACGGGGTCGTACCCGCCGGGATGTAGTGGATGGCAACGCGAAATACGCCGAATTGCAAGCCACGTTCCTTTGACTGCGCCGTGTGTCGTTAGAGCATCAAGCGCATACTGAGAGCATGTTGGTGTGAATCGACATGATGGAGGAAACATTGGTGAGATGAGCGTGCGATACGCCCGCACCAAGGTTGTCAATATCGCTACTGCGGGGTTCACAGCGACACCTTCATCGACGAAAACAGCTTGGCCAAGGCCAGGTCGACGTGGTGCTGCACATCTGCGAGACGGAGTAATCCCGGGGCCTGAGGGCGCTGTCGCCAGATAACGACGATTGCATCGAGATGCTTGATGCCGTGATGCCCGGATGTCTTGACGTACGCTCGGACGGCATGTCGAAGAAGCCGTTTGACCCGATTACGGTCCACGGCACGTGGTGCAACGCGCTTCCCTATCGTGACACCCACTCGAAGATTCGTCTGTGAGGTCTCCCCTGCGTGGGGTACTGCTGACAACAGAAGCGGTCCGGACGTCACTCGACGTCCAGACCGCATTACGTAGTCAAATGCATGTGCTCCCTTCAGTGGTCTGCAGACCATGAGAGAGGCTTAGCGCGCGAAGCTAACCGCGATACGAGCGCGACCCTTCGCACGACGACGTGCAAGGACCTTACGGCCGTTCTTTGTTGCCATACGAGCACGGAAACCGTGCACATTGACACGACGGCGGCGACTTGGTTGATAGGTACGCTTCATAGCTTCACACCGGAAATTCTGGTTGACCGTTCGTTAGAGAACGACAAACATATGAAAAAATCAGTTGATATTCGTCACGCCAGGAGGAAATGGCTGATGTTGGCCATCTACCTGGATTTCGCCGTACTGGTTCTCGAACTTGCCGATGTTATCGGCCAGGGCGTGGAGAAGCAGCTTCGCATGCTGTGGGGTCATCACGATACGGGCGTGAACACGTGCTTTTGGCACTCCTGGGAGGATTCGGGTGAAATCGACCACGAATTCGGCTGGTGAGTGCGAAATGATGGCCAGATTCGAGTAAATGCCTTCGGCTTCCTTTTCGCCGAGCTCGATGGTCATCTGCTGTTCTGGCTGGTTGTTCGTTGGATTCGACATTAGAGTTTTGCTCCCTTTTCTTGTGCTTGTTTCATTTTGTCCATCATCTTATTTCGGCCGTAGAGACCTTCCATCACCCGATAGTATTCACGGTTGCTGCGATAGCGATCCTCAAGCGCCTCGAGTTCCATGATAATTGCCTTGACCTTCGTCGTCTCTTTGCGAACCTCGTAGGTGTTTGCCAGCTGCTCGAGAACAACCAAGTCATCACGATACTTCAGCGATGAGGAACGGAGTTGCTCGAAGTAATTGGCCGCCGTCAGGAGGTCGCCGAGGTACGACGTATCCGGAACATACTTCTTGTTCTTATCCATCTTCAGCAGCTCGTTACGCTGCTTATCGCTGGCAATGTTCTTGTAGTTCGCGGCCAGGTTATACAACGCTGTCTCGTTCTTTGCGTCAAGCTCAAGAACCTTGATGTATTGCTGGTTTGCATCAGCGTACTTCTCGCTACTCGACAACATCGCGGCATACTGCAGACGTGATGAGACCGATGATGGGTCACGGTCGATCTGTGCCTTCAGCTCCGACATAGCCTCGTCGCCCTTACCAAGATTCTGCAGGACCTGGGTGCGCAATGGCACCATCTCTTGATCCTTTGGCTTCACCGACATCGCGGCATTCGCCCAGTCGAGCGCCTGCTGATTGTCACCACGCGTATAGGCGATGAATGCGAGCGACTTTAGCGGACTGATCGTTAGCGTACGAACGCGCCACTTCTCGAGCTCCGTCACCGTAGCCGGAGGGTTGTACGACCATCCTTCGAGTTCTGCATCAGCAGTACCCTGTGCGAAGGCAAATGTGATCATGTCGCGACCGCCAATATCGAAGCGATCCTTGTAGATCACGCCATTATCGATCGAGTCCATCTTTGTGGTAACAGGTGTGCCAAGCGCCTTGAGCATCGCTCCGCGCGTACCACCAATCGCAACGCCCTTCGCGCGCATGATGTCAGCACCGGGCTTTTCGAGGTTCCAGTAGGCCGTGTAGTGTTGAACCGCTGCGTTGGTGTCGCCCGACATCTCAGCAATTTGCCCCATCAACGGGAGTGGATCTGGAAACTCAGGTTTCACATCGCGGGCACGCTTGAGTGCAGCCATGGCAGCGCTGAGCTTGGCCTTGTCTTGTGTTTCAACGTAAGCATTATAGGTGCTGATGCCTTCGTTATACGATACAACCCATTGGTTGTAGAGTGTAACCGAGATGGCTTCCTTCTGCTGCGGCTTGATGCCGTCGCACGCTCGAGCCTTCTGGTACGCAGCGACCATGCCCTCGACGTCGCGAAGACGGTCGTTGACGTCGCCCAGCAACATCAATGCATCACAGTCATTGGGATTAGCAACAAGAGCTTTTTCCAGTGACGCTTTCGCCTTGGTAAAGTCTTGCTGTTGCATGGCCTTCTTCGCAACGGCAACGTCCGATGAGGCACACTGAAATCCCTGCGCAAAGATCGCACATGCTGCAAGGCCGATGTAAAGTCCGACGGTACGGTTCATAGCATCACCTGTTCCAAATGGAGAGGATGGAGAGGACCGCGAAGATACAACGATGCTACTTCTTCGCACTGCGCAGTGTGGACGCTACGTCACTCCGTGATGGCAGACCAAGGGGCGCAAGTTCGGTAAGCAGAGCCTGCGTAGCCTGTGTCGCGTCGGCGACCCGCCGTTTGAGCGTACCTGCGAGTTGCAGGTGAGAGTTTGAAGGTCGGCCGAGGTAGGAGTTGATCTCGCCGTACAGCGAGGATAGTCGCTCACGAAGCTGCTCCTCGCCGGTAATCATTCCCTCCTTGGTGTTGACAAGCGAGGCGTGCAACGCAACGATGGAATCACGAACAGGGTTCTGTCCGCCCCTTGCCAGAAGAGTATCACGAGCCTGTTGCAGCTGCGCCACAGTAATAGCGAGTTCTTCAGTAAGGTCGTACAGTTCCTGCATCAAGGTTTGCTGCGCACGTCGATCGTCAATTGAGTGACCAAGCGTCGTATCGGTAATCACACGCATCGTGCCAGTTGCTGTCGTTCCCTGTTTGACAAACTCGAGTGTGTAGGTGCCCTCGGAGAGGAGTGGACCAAACAGCGAGCCAAATGCACCGCCCACTGTTGAGGCAGCGGTGATCGGCGCTTGCTGTCGAATTGCAATCTCAACGCTGTTGAGCCCCTTACGACCCGAGGCAGGGATCGTACGAATCACTCGTCCGGCGCTATCCTTCAACGTGATTGAGAAGGGGCCTTTTGAATGTCGATCTCGTAGCACGTACCACACCCTTGTATCGCGACCAATCGATTCACCGCGAAACTCTGCATCACTCTCGAACCAACCTTCTTCGCCTGATTCAAGAGAACGCAGCGCAACTGGTGAACGGAGGACAGTGAGATCTTGGCTGAACGTTGCTGGAGTGAGCTCACGCAGAATATCGAGATAGTCGATAATGTAGATGCCCCGTCCGTGTGTTGCGATCACTGCTGCATTCGTCGATGGCTGCAGATCAATGTCGCGCACGGCTACTGGCGGAAATCCGTTCTTCATCGTAATCCATGAAGCTCCTGCATCGAAGCTCATGTAGAGTCCGTGCTCGGTACCGCAGAAGAGGAGATTCGGGCGCACGGGATCTTGCTTGACCACGTGTGCATAGCCCCGCATGTCGGCACCGGTAATGGATTTGGACGTCTTGCCGAAGTCAGCGACTTCAACAACGTATGTCTTCATATCCCCACGCATGTGACCATCAAACGTTACGTAGCACATGCCTTCGCTATGTGGCGACGGTGCAACATGCGACACCCATGTACCAGGAGGTACAATGGAGTCGGACACCAGAACGCGTTGCCACGTGACTCCCCCATCACGTGTTACCTGAAGCATTCCATCGTCGGTACCAACCCAGACGATGTTCGAATTGGCAGGATGTTCAGCGATGGTGAAAATGGTGCAATGGTTTTCTGCAGATGAGTTATCGAGTGTCAATCCGCCAGTTGCATCCTGGCGTTGTTTTGATGGATCATTCGTGGTGAGATCAGGTGATATCCGCTTCCATGTTTCACCGCGATCGGTGGTTTTATGCACGTACTGCGAGCCGACGTAGATCGTGCCTGGAGCAGTGCCTGCAACGATTGGTGTGTTCCAATTGTAGCGGAGTTTCAGTGAGCCATCATCTGGCGTCGGCGCTACCGTTTTCGACTCCATGGTCTTGAGGTTGGTGCGCACGACGTTACCGCCTTGCGATTCCCAATACACAATGTGCGGCTCAGTCTGATCAGGGACCACATAGAAGCCATCTCCTCCGCCAACAACGGTCCAGTCCTTGTTACGGATGCCACCGTTCTTGCGCGACGGACCACGCCATGAACCGTTGTCTTGAAGTCCGCCGTAGACCATGAAGGGATCTTGGTTATCAGCGCGTACATGGTAGAACTGCGAGATCGGGAGATTCCCGAAAAAACGCACTGTCGCCCCACGATCTTCCGATGCGTAGAGTCCGCCATCGGTACCGATCAATAACTGACGTGTGTTCGCTGGGTTAATCCACACCGCGTGGTGATCTGAGTGCGCGCGTTGCGCGACCGTTGCAAACGTGCGTCCGCCGTCGTCGGATCGGTAGAGTTGAATACCATGCTTGTACAACACGTCTTTCTGGACTGGGTCGCAGACAATACGTGAGAAATAGAATGGTCGAATGTCGACTGCACTCCCTGTGTAACGCCGTTCCCAGCTGAGGCCACCATCGGTGCTACAATAGAGACCCGACTCCTTTGCTTCAACGCATGCATAGATCAGCTGTGGATCCACAGGCGATGCAGCCAAACCAATTCGACCCAGCTCGCCAGTGGGCAAGCCACGCGTAACGCGCGACCATGTGGTTCCGCCATCGGTTGAGCGAAAGATTCCCGAACCAGGACCTCCAGAGGTGAATGACCAACCGGTGCGCCGGAACGACCACATAGATGCAAGGAGGATCTTTGGGTTTTTCTTGTTCACGACGATGTCGGTACATCCCGTTCGCGCATCACCAGCAAGAATCTTCTCCCACGTTGCTCCTGCATCGGTCGTGCGATAGAGTCCACGATGGGGACTGTCGTGAAAGAGCGGTCCCGGCGCTGCCACGTATACCGTTGTGGGTGTTGTTGGATGGAGCACGATCTGCGCAATCCGCTCTGTGGAATCGAGTCCCATTCGTTTCCATGTGCGGCCCGCGTCTGTTGTACGGTAGACGCCATCACCAACCGAGACGCTGTTACGCGTCCATGGCTCTCCTGTCCCCACCCACACAGTGTCGGGTCGTGCCTGATCAATGGTTATCGCACCGATCGACTGGTTGTAGTCGTCAAACACCGGTGTGAAGGACGCACCCCCAGTTGTCGTTTTCCATACTCCACCGCCTGCTGCGCCAACGTAGAAGCGACGAGGCGCGGTATCGACCACTGCGATATCCGCAATACGTCCGCTCATGACGGCCGGACCGATGCTGCGAGGACGAATTGGTCCGAGCATTCCCGAAGTGATTTGTTGTGCTGCTGCAGGCAATGCGGCAGCCGTGATCATCGCGCAGATGATCACACGGATGCATGTGTTCATTGGGGGTTCTCCGAAACAGCAACCCCCGCGAGGTGCGGGGGCTGGAGTGTTACTTCTTCGATGGTGTGGCCTTGGCGTCCTTCTTCTCGTCTGCTGCTTCTCCGGGGAATGCGAAGCGGTCGTCAGAGAGCGGAACATTTACCTTTGGATTGCTGTACGTCATCGACATCACAGTCTGCCCTTCCGAGCGGATCTCCATGAGCATTGGCATTTGCACGCCGCCCACCTCTTGATAGTTCGACATCATGATCTCGACGTCGGCCTCTTGCCCCATCATCGAGATGTTCTTCGACCACATGATTTCAAGCCATGTTGTGGCATCAATGAACAGGTGGCTGACTTCGTTGTCCTTGTCAGTTACCTTGATCTTATATGCTGTTGAACCATCGATATCTTCAGAGCCAACAAGTTCAAGCTTGTATCCCTTCTCCTTCGAGTTGACGAGCACACCGTCAAGGTCTGCCTGTTCTGCCATGCGCTTCACTTCGGCCTCAGGTGCCTTTTCTGGCTTGTTGCCAGCCATCGGGTTCTTGCTCCACGCTGTTGTACCATCAAACGCTGTAACGATTGACATGCCCTGGAACGACATATCCATGCGGTACTTCATCGGACGCTTCATGGCTTGTGTGAACGAGAGGTCCATGCCTTGCGCCATCGTCATCGTTCCATCGACGGTGTAGGTCTTGATAGCCTCGAGCTTGGCTTTGCCGCCACGAGCTTCAAGGTTCTTTGCGAGAATCTCTTCGAGCGTGATTGCCGAGAGATTGCCGACAGCGATGAATGCCACGGCGAGAATGAGCATGAAACGGTGCATAGATATACTCCAAATGATCGAAATTGCGTGCCTGGTACTTCGAACGAGACGCGATTACGCAAATTATGGTCTCAGAGTTTCACCGACTGTAAAAAAACATGCTCATCTGGTCACGCTTCCTCGCCATATCCAGCGCACTGGCATTGCTGCAGCTCATGGTGCCAACCCATGCACTGCCGCAATCGATCGTTGTACCATTTGAGCAGCAACTCGATTCAAATCTCTCGGGGTCGTACTCGGGCGACATCTTCCTTGCCACCGGAGCGCGGAGTCGCGTGATTGTGCACATTGTGGCATATGTGAACGGACCCTGCGACGCTACGTGGGATGCTCCCAACTTCGGATGGATTGGCAACCGCTTCTCTACGGTGTCATGCGTCGATGGCAAGATTCTTCTCCAGAGCGATTCTGCCGATGTAGCCGTTCAGGCTACATACGACCCTATCAAGCAGCAGCTGACAGGTACATGGGTGCAACGCCGCACCAATTCCCCGGTGACCCTTCGAAAACTGTACGAAGCACCCCGCACGCAGGAGCCAGGTTCGACGCCACCCTACATCACAGAGACCTTCCGCATTCCAAATCGTCCCGCGGGCATCATCGTTGGCGGTGAGATAACCTATCCCGATACGCTTGGACGCTATCCGTTGGTTCTTCTCGCAGGTGATCGAGGGCAAACTGACCGTGTGGCACGCGGTAAGCATGGCCATGCCTTGTACCTAGTACTGGCTGCCCTCTTCGCGCAGCGGAACATCGCCACAGTTCGTGTCGACGATCGTGGACAGGGACAGACGACTGGCATCGGGAATGATATGTCAATCGATGACGAAGCGAGCGATCTCTCGGCTGTCTTGGAAGCGCTCTGGCTACACCCTCGTGTCGATACCACCCGCATTATCATTATCGGACACGGCGAAGGCGGCCTTGCGGCAGCAATGGTCGCTCGTCGGTATCCAAACCGGATCGCACGGATTGCCATGATGGCTACACCCATGCTGTCGGGGAAGGAAACCTTACTCGAGCAGCTCAAGGCTCGTGAACTCAGCCGTGGCACCGATGCCGAACTCACCACGGTAGCGGCCGGACTCGTCGGAGCATGGTGCGATACGCTACAAGCGGCCAGCACACGCGGCGATCAAGCCATCGTGCCAGTCTTGTTATCACTCTCGGATTCTGTCCTTATGGACCGCCCTGACCTCGCGTTGCGTTATCCGATGGTACGTCAACTTCAGCGTCCCGGACGTGAGCAGTACATGACGAGTACTCTTCTTCCGTGGCTCCGCAGCTATCTCTGGTATTCGCCGGCTGACTACCTCTCAGTGCAACGGCCAACGCTCGCGCTCTTCGCAGAGCGAGATATCGAAGTTCCAGGAGCGATTCACGCAGCAGCCTTCAAGACACTTGGTCAGCGAAGGGGCTCAACAGTCGCATGGTTCTCGGAAACGTATCCGAGCACAAATCACCAGTTCCAGGAATGCGACGAGTGTACGGACGAAGAGATGTCGCGCACCAGTGAGACGATCCGGACAGACGTGGTTGCCCGTTTGGCAACGTGGGTTCTTCGAGGACAGTAAGCTGCGGCTCGCGATTACGCGTCGTTCTTACATGCGCGCAAGAACCTTAACCGACCCTTTGTGCCTGGACGTACGATAATGTACTCGGCGTCGCCGCGGGATTGCATAACCGACGTCAACGATGTTGCGCCAGCAAGTGTATCCAATTCACTCGCGTCCATGGCAACAGGCTCGAACGACGGTGAAAACGCAAGAACGCGCTCAGGTTGCGATGCATAAAACGATGCGACTGTTTCCGCTGTCAATGCATCGAGTTGTACCGATGTCACGGATACGCCAAGGTGGCGAGCAGCACGGAAGGACAGGTCAACAACACGCTTCTTGATGAACGGACCACGATCTGTGACTTCAACGAGGACGACGCGACCGTTCTTTGTGTTCTCTACGCGGAGAATGGTACCAAACGGAAGGTAGCGGTGAGCTGCTGTATATGCGTGCATGTCAAATCGCTCGCCACTGGCAGTACGACGACCATGGAATGGCTCTCCGTACCACGATGCAAACCCATCAGGGGCATCCTCAAGAACTACTGGAGCTGGGACTGGTGCTTCAGGTGCGGCTGGCTCAGCAGCAGCAACTACAGGAACGGCAGGCATATCGTGCGCCTGAACCATGAATGCAACCGACATAATCGTGGAGAAAATCACCACGAACACAGCTACTTGCAAGATTGTCGAAGTCGAGATACGTTTGGTCATTAGGGTCGTCCTCCATAGAAGTGCGAGGATATTTCACTCAATCGCGCAGTCACCCTACACTGCGGCTGAGACGTTGCAGAAGCACGTTTATGCTTCCTCCACGGTTGTGGAGAACTTCAACTTAGGGGTTTTCCACACCAACCCTATGAACGCTTGATGAAAAGATTTTCATAATTCGGCGTCAGATTACTGAACCTTACAGTCGCGCAAGACAGCGATTTCGATGCGTCGGTTTTGCCGACGGATCGTTTCAAGCTGGTCCTTTGTCATTGTTTTTGCGACCGCTGGAGATGGCTCGACAACGCGCGGCATTGATGAGCCAAAGCCCATCGCCCCACGGATCTTTGTTGGCGCAACTCCTTGATCTATAAGCCATTGCTGCACGCGCTGTGCACGGAGCTTGCTCAGTTCGCGGTTACGCTCAGCCGGTCCGTCGGCACTAGCATGCCCCTCAATCATCACCTGCAGGTCGTCGCACGACTCCTGCATATATGTAAGAAGCTCTTGCAGGTTCTTTTCCGTTTCTGGCTGCGTTGTGTCGAATTCATCCGTGTTCACAACAAAGCGGATGTCCTTCGAGAATGACTTGCGCTTCTTCGGCGCGGTTGGCTCTGGTTGAGCTGCAGGCTCGGGCGTCGGTTCAGGTGTGGGTGCTGGACTCGGCACAACGGCAGCCGGTTCCTCCGGGGTCGGTTCAGGCTCGGGAGCAGGGGCTGGAGCAGCTGGCTCAGTGCGCTCTGGCGTACGCATCGGTGGCTGCTCTCCATTGCCCGATCGATGACAACAGCACCCATGCATTTGCTGCATCATGCATCCGCAGCGGTGGCACGACGATGCCGATGGTGGAGGGGGCATGCGAAGCTCTCGCACCACTTCCCGCACCTCGACTGACCGCGGCTCCTGAGTAGATGGCGGTGCTGTGAA
This sequence comes from uncultured Melioribacter sp., assembly GCA_964432155.1. Taxonomy (GTDB): domain Bacteria; phylum Bacteroidota; class Ignavibacteria; order Kapaibacteriales; family Kapaibacteriaceae; genus UBA10438. Next base: position 43,890 of record CAYSMF010000006.1, read on the forward strand.
ATTGTACGATAAGCCGAGGGAAATGGTCGTGAGGGCATCGTTGCCATGGTCGGCCTTGATATCATCGAGGTAGGGCGAGAACACGAACCGATGTTCGGCACGGAGCATCAAGCCTACGGCGGAAGAGAGAGGAATTCGTACACCCCCGCCTACCGGAATCGACACCACCGTGCGCGGATAGACACGTGCAAGGTTATTGGGGAGCGCTGAATGCTCTTCGGAGTTCGATGGGGCGAAATTGAACAGACCCACACCAACAGAGACGAATGGTGAGGCCGGAATGTCTGGCACAACGATCCATGTAGCCATCACATCAGCTGTGGTCACACGGCTTTCATTATCCCCTTCAATAGTGGTCAGCGTTCCTGGATATCGGTCACCGATATCAGCCCCCTGACCAAAGTAACCGGGAAATCGACGGAGTTTTGCCTCCGTAATCTTCCATCGGTACTCGCCAAGTCCGAAGCGCGCTTCGACAAGGAGGCGATCCATGGCAGCGTACGATACACCGAACCCTGTCGATACGGCGAACATGTCGTCCGAGAACTCACCGTGGTACTTATTGACACCACCATAGAGCGCTCCGACGACCTCTCCCTGCTTAATCTGAGCCGACACCGTAGCCAGTGTGCAGATGGCTACTACCATCGCGACCCCGACCGTCTTGGCGATCCGGACTCGACCGAATTGCATGTTCATCATTGTGTTGTTCCCCGTTTCTTCGTCGATTCTCGTGCTTCGCGTTCGGCCTTTTCCTTGCACTCCTTACACTCCTCCGCTTTGAACGGCAGAGCCCCCTTCGTGACCCGCGTCTTGCCATCCGGCATTACCTGCTTGCGATACCACTTCCCGTCCACCTCGCGCAACAGGCTTCCATCGTCGAGCTTCCGCGCCAGATCCCAACGAATGCGCTGGGGTCCAGTCGGTGGGAGATTATCAACACAGATGCCAAATCCTGGCGGACCATAACATTCGCGATGCTGGCCAGGCGGACACGGTACATTCATCGGCGCAAGTCCTGCTCCCCCGGACGGAGCGGAAGGTGCAGGAGGCGCCGTGGTATCCGGTGATGGGGCAGCTGCTCCGCCCCCTCCCGACCCCTTGCAGCAGCAACAACAGCAACAGCAGCACTGTGGATATGTAGGTGCACAACAGCACGAACATTCGCTCTGGAAACAGTAATCTATATTGCAATAAATACAACTTGTTAGATTGTTTTGCCTAATGTCGTTTCTTATGTGGAAATCATCAGGATTTGTAGACGATCCTGTGGAAAACGCATAGGAGATTCCGATGCGAATACTGGTGAGCGCATCATTGCCCAAAGGCGTTGCGATGTCGTCCAAGTATCGTGAAAAGGCGAATCGGTGCTCGGCTGCGAGCTCTAACCCGACACGTTCCGAAAGAGGAATGGACACACCCCCACCAACGATGACACTGGAAATCGTCTTGGGATATCTACCCCGCTGGGCATTAGGGAGTGCTGTGTGATCGGAGGCCGTCGACGGTTCGATATTGATGCCGCCAATGCCTGCAACAACGTAGGGCCGAGCTTCAATTGCGGTCGTAAGTACATAGTATACAAGCACATCAGCCGACGTAACACGACTTTCATTGCGTGGCTCGATCGTGGCTAGGCCATTAGGATAGCGATCCCCGAGGCCAGCCCCCTGTCCGAAATAGTCGGGATAGGCGGCAACCTTCGAAGGTGTAATCTTCCATTGGTACTCGCCGAGTCCGATTCGGGCGCCTATCCAGAGGTTATCGAGCGCGGCATAGCGCAGGCTCATCATTCCTTGCGGACCGAACATATCGTCGCTGAACTCGCCGTGGTACTTCACCACGCCGCCTTCAAGGGTACCTACAATGGCTCCCTGCTGCGAAAATGCATGTGATGCAATCCCGGCTAGCAAGACGAATGTGTATAACAGTCGACGTCCGACCACAGAAAACCCAGGGTAGTTCGAAGGCCTTCTCGAAGTGAGAGCAGCGAATCTACACAATTATGTTTTCAAGGCCTTACAGATGGAATCCACACTGTGGGTAACTCGCACGGACGACAACGTGGCGCATGTTTATCCACACAATGCGGGGTTATCCACATTGCGAGAATGCGTACTTAGCGCGTTAAATGGCGGCGAGAATGCGTGCGTTGACCTCGTCCACTTCACCGATGCCATCGATGGTGGTCAAGAGATCCTTCGCTCCGTAGAAGTCGAGGAGCGGCGCTGTTTCGTCGTTGTAGACGTTCAGGCGGTGACGGATGATGTCTTCTTGGTCATCCGCGCGACCGCGCTGCAGGAGTCGTGCGATAATGGTCTCGTCATCTACCGCGATGTTCACCACCTTGGAGATCTCTGCACCCTTGCCCTTGAGCATACCTTCGAGGGCCTCTGCTTGCGCACGAGTACGGGGGAAACCGTCGAGGATGCATCCATGAGCGAACGTCGGGTTCGCCATCGCCTCTTCGACGATCTTGGCAACGATGTCATCTGGCACGAGCTTACCGGCCGAAACGTACTCCTGTGCCAGCTGACCGACCGGAGTCTGGTTCTTGATGGCTGCGCGAAACGCGTCGCCAGTGCTCAGGTGAGCAACGCCAAGCTTTTCGGCCAAAATCACGGCCTGTGTGCCTTTGCCCACACCAGGGGCACCAAAGAGAATGATGATCATCGGGAATTCCGTGCGAGAGATGCGCGAAGATACTCAGAAGAACTCAGCATCAAATGCTGAGGCATATGGTGCCGCGTACTTTCGGAGCACCTGCAAGATGGCTGCGAAGTCACGTGGTGGCTCGGCTTCGATGGTCATGCGCTCCCCCGTCGATGGGTGATCAAAGCTGATCCGTGCCGCATGAAGCGTCTGCCGATCAATGATCGGACGTTCATCGTGCCCCTTGCGGATGTTGTATCGACGCTTGATGGACGAGAGCATGAACTTCGATGTTGTGCCGTAATCGGCATCAACCAGCAGCGGATGTCCGATCGCTGCGCAGTGCACACGAATCTGATGCTGACGTCCGGTAATGAGATCACATTCAACCAGCGTTGCAATGCGGAATCGCTCGATCACACGGAGTCCGGTGCGCGCTTCCTTCCCCTTCGCCGAGGGCTTCATCAGCCCCTTGCGTTTGGTATCCGAGGCCAGAGGAATGTTGATCATCAGCTCGTCTTTATCGACGATACCAGCAACGATGGCGTGGTAGGTTTTCTTAACTGTGTGATGCTCGAACTGCTCGTTAAGTGCCTTGTGGGCCTCGGGTGTAAGCGCAACGATCATCACGCCCGACGTCTCGCGGTCCAGGCGGTGCACGGTATAGGCAGAGCCATACTTCTCACGCACAAGAACTTTGACGTTCGGGAGGGTTTCGTCGTAGCGATCAGGGATAGCCAGAAGGCCTGCCTGCTTGTTGACAACAACAATGTCGAGATCGGCGTAGAGCACGTCGAGCGGTATACGCTTCATCGGGCCACCTTGCGTTCTGCGGCCGTGAGCGTGTTCTGCAGCAACATTGCTCGCGTCATTGGTCCAACACCACCCGGTACTGGCGTAATGGCTGATGCCTTTGGTGCAACGTTTGCGTAGTCAACATCACCAACGAGCTTCGTGGTGCCATCGGCAAGCGTAATGCGGTTGATACCGACGTCGATAACCACAGCACCTTCACGAATGTGATCTGCCGTGATAAGTCCGTGCATACCTACAGCCGACACAACAATGTCGGCCCGACGTGTGTGTTCGGCGATGTCGGGGGTACCGGTATGACAAATCGTGACAGTAGCGTTGCCTGGCGAGCGCTTCTGCGCAAGCAGCATGGCAAGGGGCTTGCCAACGATGTTACTACGTCCAACCACAACCACATGCTTGCCCGAAGTTTCGATCCCGTAGCGCTTGAGCATCTCGAGCACGCCATACGGTGTGCACGGAATAAAACCATCAAGACCAATCATCAGCTTCCCAGCATTCACCGGGTGGAAGCCGTCGACGTCCTTGTCGGGATCGATCGTACGGAGCACGCGATGTTCGTCGATATGCTTTGGAAGGGGCAACTGCACAAGGATTCCGTGAACAGCTTCATCCGCGTTCCATGCATGAACGCATGCAATCACTTCGTCTTCGGTTGCCGTGGCAGGCAGACGTACAATCGTTGAACGAATGCCGACGTTTTCACAATCCTTGCCTTTGTTTCGCACGTAGACGGTGCTGGCTGGATCCTCCCCTACGAGCAGGAGGTTAAGACCGGGCGTGATTCCATGTGTTGCAGCGAGTTGCGTAACTCGCTCAGCTACCTCGCCACGAATCGTTGCGGCCAGGGCATTCCCATCGATGATTGTCGGCATGCGCAAAGTTACGCGATTCTTGGAAAGGCGGCCGTGAGTTCGTCGATCGTGGTGATCGGCATCGAGCACGTTGCGTTCGTACAGACGAGGATACTTGGTTCCGAGGCCGTGTCAAACGGGTACGCGGCATCGGCCAGTCGTGCCCTTGCCACCGCATCGGTGGGACGGAACACGATGACTGCACGGGGCTTGTAGGATGCACCGATCTGCTGCAATGCCTGCTGAATAAATGGATCGGTGTCGGGCGATCCTGCAATGGCGATCTCGGTCGATCCTGACTCCAACATATCCCACACACAGAGGAGCATGCAGAACCCCGGTGCGAACTTCTCGAGCTGCGTGCCATACGTCCGCACACAATCGGCCGCAGCGGTGCGGTATGTACGATTGTTGGTGATGGCTCCAAGGTGTGCGAAGAGCATCGCCGCGACGCTGTTCCCGCACGGGTATGCACTATCGTAGCCGGATTTCTGGCGCACAGGAATATCAACCACGTCTGTGGCTACCGAATAGAGCGCCCCATCATCCCCACGGAAGCGTGCGAGAATCCTATCAGCATACTCACACGCAAGATCGAGATAGCTACTTGACGACGTTGTCTGATACAACTCACACGCTGCCCATCCCATCGCTGCGAGATCATCCAACATCGGTGCAATCGCAGCATGACCGTTGCGGTAACGGTGGTGCGCCACAGGATGCTCGAATGCTGCGAAGGCGCGCTCGGCCATGCGTGTGTAGCGTGGGTTGGCAAACACACGACCTGCGCGTGCGAGCGCTGCGATCATCAACCCGTTCCAATCACTCAACACTTTGTCATCGGTGAGCGGACGAATCCGTGTTGATCGGCGCTGCAGAAGCATCTCGCGGTAGGGTTCCCATTCGGGTGTTCGCAGCACATCACGGAGATCTCCACGAAGTGCATACAGAATGTTTGCCGGCACAGGATTACCCGATGCTTCATCATGGAAGTTGCCTTCATGCGACGCGTTGAGCAGGTGCCAGAGATGCACTGGCATATCCTGCAGTTCATCGCCGCGCCAGATGTAGAACTTGCCTTCCTCGCCTTCGCTGTCGGCATCTTGCGCGGAGTAGAATGCACCCTGTTGGGACGTCATTTCACGCTCGAGGTAGGTGGCAATCTCATCAACAACACGCGCATAGAGCTCGTCGGATGTGCACTGCCAACCCTCGGTATAGGCCATCATCAGCATGGCCTGATCGTAGAGCATTTTCTCAAAGTGTGGCACGCGCCACTCACGGTCGGTACTGTAGCGATGGAAGCCAAATCCGACGTGGTCGTACATGCCCCCTGCCCGCATGGCATCCAATGTTGTGCAGACCATGCTGAGCAACCCGTTGTCGTTCTCGGCGTGCGCGCGACGAAGAAGCAGCAGCAGATGATGAGGCGATGGAAACTTCGGACGTGCAGAGAATCCACCATAGACGTCGTCAAACATGCGACGATGGTGATCGACAACTACCGACATCACGGATGATGGAACATCACCGCGGAAGTCGGCTGCCGCCTGCTGCGTAAGTGCCGATGTGATCTCGCGCGCAGTTTCTTGCACGCGTGCCTGATCGAGCACCCAGACTTCCTTCAACCTGGCAAGGAGGTCGAGAAAGCCCAGTCGATTACCAAAGGAATGTCGTGGGAAGTATGTGCCGGCAAAGAACGGACGTCGCTCACCGTCCATCACGATTGTAAGTGGCCAGCCGCCATGTCCGGTTAGTGTCTGGCAGACGTCCATGCACATTGCATCAACATCAGGACGTTCTTCGCGATCGACCTTGATGCTGATGAAGTGTTCGTTGAGGTACGCAGCAACCGTCTCGTCCTCGAAGGACTCGCGCTCCATGACATGACACCAGTGGCATGTCGCATAGCCGATACTCACGAACACTGGCTTGTTCTCGGAGCGCGCTCGAGCAAATGCTTCGTCGCACCACGGGTACCAATCCACGGGGTTGTGTGCGTGCTGGAGGAGATATGGCGACTGTTCGAGGGCCAGACGGTTGGTATGAGCGTTATCCGCCATACACACGCGCAATCGTCGGAATTAGATACTCATCGAATGCACGCTGCATGTCGTAGTCAGGCGTCCATCCCCAATCACGACGTGCTGCTGAATCGTCAACATCGGCACACCATGAGTCGATGATCGCTTGGCGAACAGGATGCGGCACGTAGCTAATCGACACACCCGGGAACGCCTTCGCCACAACCGTTGCGATCTCTTCCGCTGAAGGTGAGAAGGCACGGATGTTATAGACGCGTTGTGTAAGCTTCTCCGCCGGAGCTGCGGCCAAATCGAGAAGAGCCTTCACGCCGTCTGGCATTGCCATAAACGGAATGCGCGCGTCCGGACGCACAAAGCATGCATAGTCCTTACCCTGCGCAGCTGCATGAATCATCTCTGGAGCGTAATCGCTTGTGCCGCCAGTAGGAACTGTTGTTGCCGAGATCAGACCAGGGAAACGCAACGCGCGGAAGTCGAGGGCTTTCACCCCTGCTTCGTTGGTGAGCTGACCGAACCGGTCGCTCATGTAGGAGCCAAGCTGCTCGCAATAAACCTTGTTGATGCCGTACATCGTTGTCGGCTGCAAGTGCGAGAATTCCGTGACAGCACCTGCGCGATTCTTTTCTTCGAGCGAACCCATGCCGAAGACGGCGATCGTGCTCGGGAACAGGAACTTTACTGCTGTTCCTGTACGCACACCAATGCGGCGCGCCATCAGGAGCAGACCCATCGTACCGTTCACGTTGACGTGGTGCGCGCGCTCAGGGTTCTTCTCCGAGCTCGTCGACAGGAGTGCTGCAAGGTGGTAGATCTCGGTGAAATCAATCTTCTCGAGTTCAGCCACCACTGCTGGGTCTGATACATCGCCGACGCGTGCATCATGCACGAGCGACCGCAAGTCGTCGCCAAGTGGTGCAAGATCGAGCGTGATAACACGACACCCCTCGCGAGCTGCGAGAGCGTGGAGAAGGCTGTGGCCAATTTCACCATTGGCACCAGTGACGAGGACTGTCTGCATGCAACGAGTTGGGAGAGTGTGAGCGAAGTATTCGAGCGCGCAAAGTTAGGACGTGGAGCGCACTCCCCCACGCATGGATTATCCCCCTCGACGTTGAAGTTCGAGCATCCCTTGTTGTTGCCAGATATAGTCCTGCCGCATGCCAGGGAACCGTCGCACAAGTCCGGCATATCGTCGATGCGCCCGCGTCATCCAATACCATTGCAGCAAGGTGACACGCTGGGTGAGTGTTGCACGGGCCAGACTCATAGGCACCACCACATTCGTCACCAATTCTCTTCGAAGCGATCGTCCCTCGTGCGCTATCCGTCGCTGCTCGGCAAGTTGAAGGGCACGCAAGAGTTCGTCATCATCAACAGATTGAATGTCACGTGCAAACATGCCTAGGGGCGAATCCGGGATTTGCTCGCGCACGATTCGTGCGACGTCGTCGATCAGCGGGTGATGACGTTTGCGTGCAAGACTGTCGAACCACTCAGCCGTGAGCATGCGCAGTGCTTCATGCACCCCAACACGTCCAACGGCTGCACGCGAACGCGCAACGTTGCGGGAAAGGCGCTGAAAAGCTGCACGCTGCAATTCATCAACATGCTCTGCGGGATCGAGCTCTGTGCGATGCTTCAATGCGCGAAGTCCACGCAACACATCTTCCTGTGGTATGACGAGTGTCCAGGGGATGTGGGCGATTGGCACGTCGTTGTTGAGGACGATATGAAGAACGACATCGTCGTAGCGTGCGTCACTGGCATGTCCGTGAGCATACCACATCGATGCCGCATGATGCACTTCTGCGCTGCCGATCGTAACCACTTGATCGCAATACACAGCGATGTTCAGAATGTCGGGACCCTCATGTACGTTGATACGTCCAGGCGACAGCACCTGCACATGCACGCCACTTGAACAGGTCCATACACGACCTGATTCTGAAAGCACTGCATGGATCGCCCGTTGAAGCAGACGCTCGGGGAGGTTGCGAAGAGACATGGCGCATCATCACAATGACACAACGTGTCGTTGTTGTGCACCGGTACGGGACTAACGTGACGTCAGGACAGCGTGGAGACGTTCCGCTTCGGCGGCGATGGACGCCATGCACGACGGCGATGCATCACAATACAGCAAGCCACGCGATACATTGAACACAGCCGGACCGGCTGCATTGGCCGCAACCGTTGCGCGCTCATCGCCCCCCTGCGCACCAAGGCCTGGGATCAACAACGGAACGTTCGGGTAAGCCGTGCGGAGCATTGCCAGCTCCTCGGCATTCGTTGCACCGACCACGAAACCAACATCACCGCTACGAGGCCACGAGAGCGTCGACTCCATCACTCGGCGGTAGAGCGGTTGTCCGTCTACTGGCAGACGTTGAAAATCATGAGAGCCCGGATTCGACGTGAGCGCAAGGACATACACCATGCGATCGGCGACCTCAAGGAATGGTCCGACAGAGTCGCGCCCCATGTATGGCGACACCGTGATTGCATCGGCATTCAAATCATCGAACACCGCGCGAGCATATGCCGACGACGTATTACCGATATCTCCACGCTTCGCATCGGCAATCACGTACGCATTCCCACAGTGGCGTCGGATGGCGTACATGGCCTCGATACCAGGGATTCCGTATTGCTCGAAGAACGCCAGGTTGATTTTGTAGCACGATGCCCACTGACGTGTGGCGTCGACCACATCCATCCCAAATGCCACGAGTGCGTCGGGTCGGTTACGGTATTGTTCTGGCAGTTTAGCGAGGTCGAGATCAAGTCCGACACAAAGACCGGTTGCTGGAATCATGACCGCAAAGATAGTGTCAGGGGGCTCTGTGGAAATGTTTCGTTCCCCTCATGTAACAATTCCCGAGGTCATCCGTCCCTGCTTGTGTCCCCCATGACATCGTGTGGCCAACCTCCCCGATCCGGCCCCCAACCCGACCGGTCACACGATACACCACAGACGCCCGAGCCACGCAGTCCCCTCCCCTTATAGCTGGCCGGGCGTCTTTGTTTTTAGATTCGTAGTTCTTGCTCAACAGCTATTCGGGATCCCCAAGTATGACGTCATTCCTTTCGTGGACACTCGTCACGATCAGTACGGCATTTCTCCTGGCATGCGGATCATCGCCAACACCACCGCAGCAATTGGGCGAGCGTCCCGATGGCGATAAGGCGGGATTGAAAGAAAAGAAGATCAAGCCGTACGACAAGGTGATCACCAAGGAGGCCGTGTCGGACTCGGGCTTGTTCATTGTTCACCGACTCGACGGAAAGTTCTTCTACGAGATTCCGGTTTCGAAACTGAATAAGGAGATGCTCCTTGTGTCGCGCATCTCGCGCACACCATCGGTTGGATACGGTGGCGAGGAGAACAACACCGAAGTGATCCGCTGGGAGCAGAAGTACGAGAAGATCCTTCTTCGTACAATTTCATACGTGAACGTCGCTGCCGACTCATCACCAATTGCTCGAGCTGTGCGCGCTGCGAACTTCGAAGAGGTTATTCGCGCCTTCCCAATCCAAGCCTACACAAAGGATTCAAGCGCGATCGTCATCGACGTCACTGATATGTTTCTGAGCGATGTGGGAATCCTCACACCGAACCGCTCGGTTCGCCAACAGTACAAGATTTCGGGTCTCGATCGCGAACGCTCATTCATCGACTACATCAAGAGCTTCCCGACAAACATCGAAGTCGAGAACCTTCTCACGTTTTCCGCCGAAGCCCCAGCTCAAAACAGCGCAACACGTACGATGACATTCGGCATGCACCACTCGATGGTGCTCCTGCCAGAGCGTCCGATGACCCCACGTCTTGCAGATCCACGCGTTGGCTTCTTCTCGCTCCGTCAAACAGACTACTCACGTCCGGAAGCAGAAGCTGTGCAGCGTGAGTACATCGTTCGTTGGCGTCTCGAACCAAAGGACACGGCTGCGTTCCTGCGTGGCGAGTTGGTTGAACCAATCAAGCCGATCACCTATTACATCGACCCAGCAACACCAGTACAATGGCGCAAGTGGCTCAAGAAGGGTATCGAAGAATGGAATCCTGCATTCGAAAAGGCTGGCTTCAAGAATGCCGTTCGATGCCTCGAACCGCCAACACCACAAGAAGATCCAGATTGGTCTCCGGAAGACGCTCGCTATAGCGTCATCCGCTACTACCCATCACCGATCGAGAATGCCTACGGTCCAAACATCCACGATCCACGCACCGGTGAGATCATCGAGTCGGATATCGGTTGGTTCCACAACATCATGAAGCTGCAAACAAGCTGGTACTTCACGCAGGCTGTGAGCGATCCGAAGTCGCGCAAACTGCCGTACAACGATTCGCTCATGGGCGAACTTGTTGCCTTCGTTGCAGCGCACGAATTCGGTCACACCATCGGCATGCCTCACAACATGAAGGCATCGAATGCCTATCCCGTCGACTCACTACGCTCGAAGACGTTCTGTGCGAAGTATGGAACAGCCCCTTCCATCATGGACTATGCTCGCTTCAACTACATCGCCCAGCCGGGTGATGATGTTCCCGTGCGTCCGCAGGTTGGACCATACGATGAGTTCGCAACGATGTGGGGCTACCGTCCAATCATCGGTGCTCGCACGTCGGATGAAGAGCGCGATACCCTGAGCGCTTGGGCGAAGCTGACCGAGACGAATCCGATGTATCGCTTTGGCGCGCAACAGTGGATGATCGTTGACCCAACAGCGCAAACGGAAGATCTTGGTGATGATGCGGTGAAGGCTGGTACATATGGTGTTGCGAATCTGAAGCGCATCATGGGATACTTGTACGAATCGGCATACTCCGATGGCAAGGACTTCACACTCTTGAGTGATCTCTACGACGATGTACTCGGACAGTGGAGCCGCGAGATGGGTCACGTTGCGAACATCCCTGGTGGAGTGATTACCGAGCGCAAGGTCTTCGGTTCGCCTGGTCCTGTCTACAGCATTGTTGCCAAGGATCGTCAGCGTGGCGCCGTCCAGTTCCTGCGCGATCAAGTGTTCACAACTCCATTGTGGCTGCTCGACGAAAAGATTGCACAGCTTCTGCAGCCATCTGATGTGGCACAGCGGTTGAGCTCGATGCAAACGCGCTTGCTGCGCACTGTGATGTCGTCGGATAAGCTCCTTCGCTTGCTTGACCAGCAAACACGCTTTGCTGCGTCTGCCTATAGTGTTGATGAGCTCCTCACCGATATCGAAGCTGGGGTGTTCACCGAGCTGCAAACAAAGGCCCCGATCGATTTCTACCGTCGAAACCTTCAGCGCGCCTACGTGCAGGATCTCATCGACAAGTCGTCAGCTCCTGCTGCGTCGGGTGACTTCTTCGCAATGTTCATGCGTGGTCCATCGACGTACTCCACGGACGTACGCGCAATTGCACGTCTGCGTCTTGCCACGTTGAAGAAGACCTTGTCAGCAGTCCGCTCGAACGACACGCTGACGCGTGCACATGTGGAAGACCTTGTGCTGCAGATTACCAACGCACTCGAGCCGAAGAAGTAAGCATGACCCCGCGCCGCATGGTTTGGTTCGGCTACGCTGCAATCATCCTGACAATTGTCTGGGGGATCGGCATCGTTCCTGCATGGCTGGTTGTTCGCGCTGCGAAGGCCTCTCCCCTGCCTGACGGTGTGCCCGCACCTATGCGGCGCGACTATCGTGGCGGTCTCCTTCTGGCGCGGATTGGCCTTGCTACCAACGGCATTGCGGTAGCATTCATCATCTGGATGCTCATCAGTACATACGTCGTGTAACGCGCCGGATGTAATTTGCACACCATGGATGCACTACGTCCCTGGTTGAGCTTACTCGTGCGCGTCTTCATCGGCGGATACTTCGTCGTTGCAGCCGTACCGAAAATCATTGAGCCCCTTGCCTTTGCAACATCGATCATGCACTATGGCCTCGTGCCGTCGTGGTCGATTAATGCCATCGCACTCGTTCTGCCATGGCTTGAACTTATTGCGGGTATTGGTCTGATCATCGGCATTCGCACCAAGCTCCAAGCTGCATTCTGCGGAGGCATGCTGTTGGTATTCACACTTGCGGTTGCCTACGCCGTTGTGCTCGGACTCAAGATCGACTGCGGTTGCTTTGGTGAGTCAGGGGGCGAAGAAGTCTCGTGGCTGAAGGTCGCGAAGAACTCTGCGATGATGCTTGGTTGCGCATACCTCTGGTGGAGTCCACGGAGCGTGTTCTCCCTCGACCACGGTCTGTGGGGTCGTTCAGCATGAGTGCACCACTCGATGTAGCAACATGGTTCGCTACCGGACCGATCGTCGCTGACGGATCGATGGCAATCGAACTTGCGCGACGTGGTTTTTCCGAGCGTCCGTGCGATCGCTACAACCTGACATCACCTGTTGTCATTGAAAAGATCTATCACGAGTTCCTCGATGCAGGAGCGCGGCTACTGCAGAGCAATACGCTCAATGCGAATCGCTATGCTCTCGAGTCGTCGATGCTGTCGGCACGTGTGCATGAGATCAACCGCAAGGGTGTGTGGCTCGCCCGTCAGGCTGCCGGCTCACGCGCGCTTGTCGCCGGCGTAGTTGGTCCGAGCGGACGCATGATGCGTCCACTTGGCCCCTTGACACACGAAGATCTGCATCTATGTTTTACGGAACAGATTGCCGCGCTCCTTGCCGGTTCTGTCGATCTGATCATGCTCAAGTCGTTCATCGACTTGGATGAAATCGAGATCGCCATTGATGCTGTGCGTGCGCTCAGCAACGATGTTCCATTGATCGCGTTGAAGTCATTCCCCGAGGACGGTTCCGTCCTCAGCGGAAGCTATCCCTCGGATGTTGCGCAACGGCTGGAGCGCCATGGTATTCAGGCGCTGGGTTCGAACGGTACCGTTGGACCCCAACGCATGCTCGGCATTGTTGAGTCGCTGCGCGTAAGCAGCGTCCCACTCGTGGCACTTCCCGACGTTGGCATCCCAACAATCATCGACGGTATCCCCGTCTACAACGCAGAGCCAACCTATGTAGCTGCAGCAGCACGCAGACTCGTTGAGCATGGGGCTTGCATCATCGGCGCTGATGGCGGTGCGGATGTTGCGCATGTGCGAGCGATCGCCGAAGCCGTGTCTGGTGCTACCGTAGGTTCATCACCAATCGTCGTTAAGCGACATCAGCGTGCCGACATCGACACGATGGTTGCGCCTGCACCAACGCCGTTTGGCGCCTCGATTGGTAAGCGGCTTCTCACAACAGTAGAACTTGATGTACCTCGCGGACTCGATATGTCGAGTGTGATCGAGGGAGCACGGTACCTCAAGGAACACGGCATCGATGCCGTGAACATCAGCGATGGCGCGCGTGCGCGTCTGCGCATGAGTCCGATCGCGATTTCAAAGCTTGTGACTGACGCAACAGGGATGGAGTGCATCACACACCTTGCGTGTCGCGATCGCAACATGGTTGCATTGCAAGCCGAGGTTGTTGGCGCGCATGAACTTGGTGTACGCAACATTCTTGCGGTAACTGGCGACCCAACACACATCGGCGATTACCCATCTGCAACGAGCGTGTACGACGTCGACTCAATCGGACTCATTCGTGCACTCGGCAGAATGAATACCGGACGTGATCTCATGGGCAATCCCCTTGGGTCACCAACAGGGTTCACCATCGCATGTGCTGTCAATCCCGCAGCTGAAGATCTCGAGCGCGAACTTGATCGTCTTGCGATGAAGGCCGAGCAAGGCGCACATGTTGCATTCTCACAGCCCATCTTCGACGACGAAGTGCTGCTTCGATTCCTCGAGCGCAGTGCATCCATCGACATCGCCTTCATGCTTGGTGTGATTCCCCTCCGAACGATTCGTCACGCTGAATTCCTGCACTACGAAGTGCCGGGCATGACGATTCCAGGATGGGTCCGCGAGCGCATGCAGGCCGCGGGGTCCGACACCGAGGCAGCCACCGCAATCGGCATTGAGATTGCCACCGACTTCCTTCAGCGCGTGCAGGATCGTATCGATGGTGTGTACCTCATGCCTCCGTTCAAGAAGTACGATATTGCTGTCCGAATCTGTTCTGCACTCAACATTTTGTGAGGATTTCATGGACCCCTCGGTTTCACCACCGATTGAATACTTGCGCGTAGGATTTGGACGTCGTGTTCTGGCCTACCTCATCGACACGCTGATCATGCTCACACTCTCCGTGGCGATCGGCATCATCGTGGTTGGCACGAACATGCATGTGCCGCAAATCATCAACGACCAGCTGGTACAGATCTTTGATCTCTACAGTGCACTCGGTATCGATGCCGGCGCCATTCGGTTTATGGAGACGATGTTTGGCGGAATGTTCATGGGTAGCCTTGCCCTCGGCGTGCTCTATCCCCTTGTTGAGGGTCTGACGGGCGCATCTCCTGGAAAGCGCATTCTCGATATCTGCGTTGCGACTCCTGATGGATATCAGGCAACAACACGCGTGTACTTCCGACGCTATGTGGTGAAGAACCTTGGGAAGATTTTTCAAGTGCTCGCATTGGTCCCGACGTTGGGATTGCTCGGCACGCTCAGCTCCCTGTACGACCTTGTGTTCTTCGTGGGCTACTTCATTGCACTCGGCGCAAGCCGCATGGCACTGCATGATATGATTGCCCAAACCGCAGTATTTCACCGACTCGACATCCAGCATCGGTCGTAAGACCTTTCCTTCGACGACTTCACGCAACCTGCATCATGGCCTACTACTCCGACTATCTCGCACTCGACGCAATTCTCAACGCGCAGCACTGCGAAAGCGCCAAGCATGGAGAGGCAGCACACGACGAGCTCCTCTTCATCATCACGCACCAAACGTTTGAGCTTTGGTTCAAGCAGGTGCTGTTCGAGATCGACTCCGTCATCACCATGCTCGATCGCGCGTATGTGCCTGAGCAGGACGTTGCGACATGTCTTGCACGCGTCCAGCGTTCGAACCGCATCATGGAGCACCTGGCGAGTCAGTTTACGTTGATTGAAACCATGACGCCGGGCGATTTCATGGACTTCCGCGCATACCTCAATCCTGCGAGTGGTTTTCAATCGATGCAGTGGCGCATCCTGGAGCGGACGCTCGGTGTGCCGGAATCGAAGCGCGTGTTGAAGCACTACACCGAAGCACTTGCCGACGAGCACAAGCGTGCACTCGATGCCGCAACGGCGGGTACAAATCTGTTCAAGGCGCTTGAGCGCTGGCTCGAGCAGATTCCTTTCATGGAAACGAGCACGTACGCCTTCTGGGATGTGTACCGCAAGGCTGTTGCAGATGTTCTCGAGAACGACCGCGCTGAAGTGCGCTCACTTTCAGAAGTCGAGGGCACGGACCCAACCGATGCACTCGCACAGATTGATGCGAACGAGCGTGGCTTTAATGCGATCTTCGACAGCGACAGCTACGAGCAACTTCGCGAGTCGGGTGCTCGCCGATTGTCACAGCGCGCCACGCTTGCGACACTGTTCATCTCAACATACCGACACATGCCACTGCTGCAGACGCCATACCGTCTGCTCGATGCAATCATTGAGCTCGACAAGCTGGTATCACTCTGGCGTTTCCGTCATACAATGATGGTAAGTCGCATGATCGGTATGCGGGTTGGAACGGGTGGATCGAGTGGACACGATTATCTGATGCAGACAACGGTGCGCCAACGCGTGTTCGACGACCTTACATCCTTGTCGTCGTTCTTGCTCCCAAGTGCGAACACACCCGCGCTGCCTGACGAAATCGTGCAGCGACTGCAATTCGTCAACGAACGTCAGTGAGTCATCATGCACATACCTCGATGGCTCATCGATGGTATGTGTACGCCGTTTCGTGATCTGGCCCATGTGTGCTTCCCTCCACACTGTCTGCTCGATGGCACCTACCTCGGTGAGCGACCTACGCGCGTGCGCGGCGTGAGCGACGAAGCGTTAACGTTCCACCGCGCCGCACCTCCTTCGAGCGAGATCTTCGCGTCCATCGTTCGGCATATCCCTGCTGACGACGTCGCGATCTCATCAGCACATGCACTGTGGGCGGTCGGACGCGGCACCACGATCGATGCTGCAATTCATGCAATCAAGTATGCAGGGCGACGCAGACTTGCGCGTGAACTCGGCGCGTGGCTGGAGAACCTACCCAGCATCGACGAACTCGGCACGGAATCGCTCGTAGTTCCTATCCCGATTCACCCGGCACGACGTCGTGAGCGCGGCTACAACCAAGCGGAAGAGATTGCCGTCGGTTGGTGTGCCACATCGGATCGGACGTGCCTCGAAGGATCGGTGGTGCGTCGACGCAGGAACACGTCCACACAGACAGCACTCCGTGAACACGAACGCCTCGCCAACATTACCGGTGCATTCGAGGTACACTCCCCAATGCATCTCGCCGGACGTCGGTGCATCCTGGTTGATGACGTCATTACGACCGGTGCAACAATCAATGCGTGTGCAACGGCACTCCTCGAAGCCGGCGCCATCCGTGTTGATGCCGTTGCTCTCTGCGTGGCTGTATAGACGTTGTATCTTGCACCATGCGAACACACCCATCAACGCTTGTCATGCAGCTGATCCTGCTGTTGTGCTGTTCAACGTTCGTCGCTACGGCGCAGACCTTCCGCTATGTCGTGCACGATCAGGATCATATCCCCGCATCCGTTCATAAGGAGCGTCGCGAGCGTGTGATGGCAACGTTGCCTCAGAACACCGCTGCCGTGGTGTTCTCGGCGGATGTTCGCAATCGACAGAATGATGTTGATTATGAGTACCGGCAGAGCTCGGACATGCTCTACCTCACGGGTATTCCTACCCCCACGGCGACGCTTGTTCTCATCCCGAAGGGTATCACCATCGGACAGCGTACGGTGCGCGAAGTGGTCTTCATCCGAGCCCGCGCCCAAGACCGTGAACAGTGGGAAGGTGTCTCCATGGGTCCGCGCGAAGTGATGGAGATGCACGGCATTGATACTGCCATCGTGATCGACTCACTGCCGAAGTTCTTGGACTCGCTCATGCCGGCAATCGATACGCTGTTTCTGGCGACACTGCCGACCAAGGCACTCACTGTGCCACTTGCTGGGAAGAACGTCTACGCAAACACAGAAATCAAAAAGTGGGCGAAGGAACGCAATCCAAAGCTCGTGATCTCGCAACGTCTCTCCGGTCTCGCTCCGTTTCGTGAAGTCAAAGACACCGCCGAGTTACGTCTGATGCAGCGTGCAATCGACATCTCGATTGAAGGACATTACGCGATGATGCGTGGCGCGCGACCTGGCATGAAGGAATACGAACTCGAGGCGCTGATGGAGTACCACTTCAAGCGTGGTGGTGCCGAAGATGTCGGCTACGCATCAATTGTCGGTTCTGGCTACAATGCATGCATCCTTCACTACTCCACCAACCGACGTCCGACATCGACTGGTGATCTCGTTCTGGCAGACTGCGGTGCCGAGTACCACGGATATACAGCCGACATCACGCGGACGTTCCCTATGAATGGGAAGTTCTCTCGCGAGCAGCGACTGCTCTATAACGTCGTCCTCGAAGCGCAGGACTCAGGCATTGCGGCTGCGCGCATGGGGGCGCCGTTCCGCGAGCCCCATAACGCAGCAAAACGCGTTATTGCGCGACGGTTGATGGAGCTCGGCGTGTTTACGAAGCTCGAGCAGGTTGGCGCATACTTCATGCATGGTACGTCGCACTACCTCGGACTCGACGTCCACGATCCCGGCTCGTATGGCCCCTTGAAGGAGAACAGTGTGATCACCGTCGAACCCGGCATCTACATCGCCGAAGGGTCGGATTGCGACCGGAAGTGGTGGAACATTGGCATCCGCATCGAAGATGATATTCTCATCACATCGAGCGGTCCCGTCAATATGTCGGCGAAGCTCGTGCGCACTGCCGACGAGATTGAGGCGGTTGTGGGTAAAGCCCCCTAACGAATCACTGTGCGAATCGGTATGTTCGCACATGGCGTTTATTCGATCGATTTCCGGACTCCGAGCAACGCTCGGCGATGATCTTACACCGACCGTCGTTGCATCCTATGCAACGGCCTTTGCATCCATCCTTCCAGCGGGTCCGATCGTTGTCGGACGTGATGGACGCCCAAGTGGCATTTGGATGCAGGACGTCGTCATTGGCGCTCTCCGCGCATGCGGACGTACCGTGCGGTGCATCGATCTTGCAACAACGCCAACAGTCCAGCTCTTCACGGAACACTCCGATGCTGTTGGTGGAATTGCCATCACTGCATCGCATAATCCTGCGCCATGGAACGGACTCAAGTTCCTCGATGCAGGGGGCGTGTTTCTTGATGCAGACGGGAATGCCGATCTCTGGCGTGCTGTCGACTCGCAGATCGCTCCCCTCTCTTCCGAACAACAATCGGGCTCAGTCGAGTGGATCCAGGACACAGCAGCACGCCATGTCGAACACGTGCTTGCGCTGCCAGCCGTGAACGCAGCACCACGCGCCAATGGCGAACGTGTTGTGGTCGATGCTGTGAATTGCTCTGGTTCAGTCGTTATCCCAGCGCTGCTTGAAGCACTGGGCTACACACCGATTCGACTCTATGCCGATGGAAGCGGCGTGTTCCCGCATGCACCAGAGCCTCTCACAGAAAACCTTACAGACCTTGGGCGTGCCGTCGTCGAACACGGTGCAGCGTTTGGCGTTGCGATCGATCCAGATGGCGACCGCCTCGTACTCTTTGATGAGCGTGGTGAGCCCATTGGCGAAGAGCGCACGGTGGCTCTTGCCACGCAAGCAGCGCTTACCCTTGGTGACAAGGGCCCAGTGGTTGTGAATTACTCCACGACGCGACTGGTCGACGACATTGCAGCATCGCACGGATGTGCAACATTTCGTGCTCCTGTTGGAGAGATCAACGTAGTCCGCCGCATGCAGCGCGAACATGCTGTGATTGGTGGCGAAGGCTCTGGCGGGGTGATCTATCCTGCATGCCATGCTGGACGTGACAGTGTGGTGGGTGTTGGCCTGATCAGCGCATACCTGCGTCACCGCGCTTGCAGTCTTGGACAGGCATGTGCGGAGTTCCCGCACTATGCGATGATCAAGACAAAGGTTGTGCTCGACGATCGCGAACGTCTTGCGCAAGATCTTGCACGCGTTGCGACGTCGGTCGAAGGAGCTACGATCTCTACCGACGACGGTGTGCATTGTGCATGGAGTGATCGCTGGGTGCATGTCCGTGGTTCGAACACAGAACCAATCATGCGGATTATCGCTGAAGCGCCAACACATGCAGAGGCGGAAGAGCTTATCACGATGATTGCAACGCTGATCAATGGATAACGGCTCACATCTTCGCAGCATTGTCGACGCTCGCGCACTGGTAAGCACGTGCGTGCAGGATGCGCTTGAGCGTGGCCACAGTACGATGCGCGTCGAGCAGCACACATCGGTTGAAGGCACATTTACCGTTGTCCACGATGAGCACGGACGAGTGCTTGCTATTGTCGATGCAGTTCTCCCCGCCGAGAGTCCATTCGATGATGTCCCGCGAGATCGACTCCGCAATGTTGCGGCACGTCTCGACGCTCCGTTCTTCCTTCTGACAAACTTTCGTCGCGTCGTTACCTACCGCACATCTGCGGTCACCGAGCGCCGCCCCGACGAGGAACAAATCGTTGGCTGGCAGCAAGGGGGCGACGTGCAATCACTCGATGATCTGCGCGTTGCAGCAACGTCGGTTAACGTAACGACGGCGCTCAAGCATGCACTTGCATGGCTGACAATTGAAGTATCTCTTGATGCGGCACATCATGTCCGCGATGCCGCAGCATTCTTCGCAGAGCGCATCACGTCGCTCTTTGACGACATGGTTGCGTGCACCGATGGTAGTTCGCATCAACGTGATGCAGCACTGCGACTCGGCACAAGTATTCTGGCCTACGTCTTGGTGCAGCTTCGCACGTCCGACACGCTCGACCGTCTGGCAATCCCATATGGAACGCGCAGTGCGGATCTGATGCTCGACCTTGTCGGTGCGTTCTTCCGTCAAGCGCGTCGTCGTGGATTCGCGATGTTGCCCTCGCGGGTTGACGATGTACAGGTACTCTCGCGCCGAGAGCCGCTGTTCCGGATGACACTGGCTGATCTGGTGCACTTCCTGCATCGATTCGATCCGGAACGTCTCTCTGATACCGATCTGCATCGTGCCGTCGACAATGTGTTGCAGCGGTGTGCTCGGGCACAGCGAACATCCGTGCCGACGATTGATGCGATTGACCTTGCGTTGCGTGCGGCTCGCTACGTACGTCCGACACAACCACAGCATTTACACATGCTCGAGATCGGCCCAACGCAGGGTCTTGCCAGCGTTCGCCAAATCCTCATGTCGGGTCTGCACGCCTGCGACGCTCGCGTCTATGCACCAACACCTGATGACGAACGTGCCGTTGTGCTTCGCTCGAGTGGACGTCTCGATAGTGCCAGCGATGTGCGCGTACTGCGCGACACAAAGCGCAACGATGCACCATGGGATCTGGTGGTAGCAACAACAACCGACATTCACGACCGACACCGACTACGCGTATTGCTCGAGCGGATGGATATCGCTGATCATGGTGTGGTAGTACTCTTTGTGCCGCTATCGGCGCTGCATGAGGAAGAATACGCGGGCATGCGCCAGGTACTCACATCACGGTTCGATATTGAATGGGCCATCGTCAGTGATGCAGAAGCGCTTGCCGAGCCAGACTCGGGTGTGTGCTGTGTGATTGCCCGTCGCAACGGATCAGACACCGATACAACATCGCTCGCGCGCTTCGTCTACCTCCGACGTCCGATTGCAGCCTTCTTCCCGACATCACGTGCATCGCGCGATCTCGAGCAAGCGCGACTCAAAACGCTTGATCAGTTCGTTGCGTATCTCGACGCATCGGAGCGCGGAAAACTCAACGACGAAGCTGTGGTCCGCATGGTCGATCAGGCAACGCTGCGTCAGCGCTCGTCGTGGGAAGACGAACTCGTTCCGCCCGACATCCTCGCATCGATTCTCGCAAAGACGGGCGCATCGATGCGTCCGTTGCGTGCCTACGCAGATGTCTCCGGCGGCATTCGTACGGGTGCCAACGAAGTGTTTGCGCCGAACTCGCACGAAATCGCGACCGACGATCTCGAGATGCAGTATTGGCAGCGCACACTCGAGAACGGCAATGTTCGCGACAACCTACTGCTGACGTCGTACGATGATATCGATACGATGTGTGGCCTGCCGCATTCCGATCGTCGACTCCTGTTGCTTCCACGCGATCGCAATGCCCTCGCTGGTACTAACGTGCTCACACGTCTCGAGCGTGCAGAACGCGACGGCATTCACCTGCGTGCGTCGGTTCGCCACCGCGATGTTTGGTGGCATCTGTCCGAGCCATCGGTGCCGCATATCGTCGTGCACAAACATCAGAGTGATCGATGGGTGGTAGGACGGAACACGGCGCAGGCCTATATCACCGATGCATTCATCGGAATCACACTGCATGACGAATCGCTCGCAGATGCGATTGCCGTGTGGATGAATTCTACCCTTGGTCTCTTCCTCTCGCAACTCGGTCGACTCGAAGATCACGTCCTCGATATCACCGTACGCGATGCTCAGGAGTTTCCGATCCCGGGTGAGGATATTCTCGCAGCACTCGACCTCAAACGTCACAGTCAACTCGCACGGCGTCCCGTGCGCTCGCTTTCCGCAGAACTTGGAGCACCATCGGCTGATACCGTTCGACAAGAAACCGTTGCGCGCGATCGTCGCAAGCTCGACGCATGGCTGATGACCGACGTGTATGGACTCACCGACGAAGAGCAACGCTGGGTTTACCGCTTTGCAATGACCTGGTGGTCGCGTCCATCCAACGTCCGACATCTCACGAACGCACTTGCCAGCGTCCTCGAGCGCACATACAAGATCAAGCCTCTCAAGCTTTGGTACCAACCACAGATTGATCAGCTTCCAATGGAACATCGACGCACCATCACAGTTGCCTCTGACGTTACCGCAGCGGATGTTGATGGCACTATGTTTGGCTGGCGTGTCACGTGTACAAGGGGCGGGCGGCGCGACGAAACAATCGAATGCGGCAGCAGCGACGAAGCAGAACTTGTAGCGCTCCTTATCAACCTCGGTAAGGTTCGAATCGAGGTGTCGACAGATCAGCCGATTGTTGCAGAGTTGGTGCCACGAGTGCGGACCTTCTGCACGCAGCTCGAACAAGCACTGGACGAACTCACGCGCTACATCCCCGACGACTTACGTCCCGTGCTTCGTCAGCATGTCATGCGTGCAATAGCGAGCTAGTCCGTCACGAAGTCCCATGTGCACTGCACAAGTGGAGATGCCGCTCTCTCCACATCACGTCGTTGCCCTCTGCTGCGCAGGCAAGGTTCCGTCGTCGACGATCATTCGCATGAGTCACGCATGCGCAACACTTGAAGACGCGCTGGCAGAGCTAGGACGTCATGCAATGGATCTTGAGGATCACGCATGGCAGATCATCGAGCAATGCGAGCGGAACAACGTGCACATCATAACGTGCGTCGACGCAGACTATCCCGAGGGACTGCGTCGTCTGGCCTCCCAACCACCCGTGCTGTATGTGCGTGGCGTCTTGCCTGCTCGACCATCCGTTGCTGTTGTGGGAACCCGTGCGCATACCATGCAGTACGGCAAGCCCGTCACCGAATACCTTGTCTCGGAATGGACGCGTGCAGGGTGTACAATCGTGAGCGGACTTGCGCAAGGGATCGACACAATTGCGCATGACACCTGCGTGCGTCATGCCGGCATCACGATTGCCGTCATTGCCAGTGGCATCGATCGCATCACGCCACGCACAGCGCAGGACCTATCGCGACGTATTGTCGATACCGGAGGCTGCATCGTATCAGAGCATGCATGTGGTGTGAAAGCCTATGCACCTGCATTCCCAGCGAGGAACCGCATCATCGCCGCCCTCAGCAGCGTCGTTGTCGTCACCGAGAGTAAAGCGCAGGGTGGTGCATTGATCACTGCGCAGATGGCCCGCGACATCGGCATACCCGTCTATGCTGTGCCGGGATCGATTACCTCCACACGCAGTTCCGGATGCAATGCGCTCATCCGCGACGGTCAGGCACGCATGCTTCTGCATCCAAGTGATATAGCGGCGCATGTTGCGCTAACCGACCACCAGCATGGTTCCCTGCGGGGTGGCGCAGCCTCCATCGATACGGCAGCTGCGGCAGGCATCGACGATATCGCGCATATGTGGTCGTGTACCGTCGGGGAAGCACGAACGCGTCTTGCGCTCATGGAACTCGAGGGAACCGTCACGGTGTTGCCCGGCGGACTGTACGTGATTCCCTCATAGACCCCCTATCTTGCGTCATGTCTATCGCATCCCGCAAAGAACAACACGTCAACCTCTCCCTCTCAGGGAAGGCAACGTTTCGTGAGAAAACGGCGGGATTTGAACGCTACGAGTTCGAGTACTGTGCGTTGCCGGAGTGCGACTTCCGCGATGTCCGTGTCGACACGACATTTCTCGGAATGCCATTGCGACGTCCGTTCCTGGTAACAGGTATGACCGGCGGCTACCCCGATGCTGCACGCATCAATGCGGGTATTGCGCACGCCTGTGTGCAGTCGGGAATCGCCATGGGCGTGGGATCGATGCGTGCCGCGCTTGCAGCATCCATACCCGATCCGAGTTTCACGGTTGTCCGCGAAGCATCGACGGAGATCCCCATTATTGCCAATCTTGGTGCAGCGCAACTTGCGATCTGGCATCGTGACGGTTCGCTGCTGGACATGGTAGATCGTGCCATCGACATGATCGGTGCGCGTGCACTTGCCGTGCATCTCAACCCGCTTCAGGAGTTGCTCCAACCAGAAGGCGAGCCCGAGTTTCGGGGTGTGCTCGACGCGATCGCGCATGTGGTGGCAAGTGAGCGCACAACCGTGATCGTGAAGGAAGTCGGCGCCGGAGTGTCTGGTGCTGTTGCCAAACGTCTTGTTGACGTTGGCGTAACACACATCGATGTTGCCGGTGCTGGTGGTACGTCGTGGGCTGGCATCGAGATCATGCGCCGCTCGGACGCTGACCAGGTTGACCATCTGTGGGATGTCGGGATCCCAACAGCTGAGTGCATCCGACAGTGTCGCGACATTGTGCCGACGCTCATCGCCTCGGGTGGGATTACCAACGGCACAGATTGCGCTACAGCGCTCGCCTTGGGTGCGCACATTGTTGGGTCTGCTCGCCCCTTGCTCGAAGCGTTTTCTCGTGGCGGATCGGATGCAATTGTGCAACTTGTCGACATATGGGAACTCCATTTACGTCAGTGGATGTTTCTTACAGGCTGTGCATCTCTTGATGCCTTCCGAAGTATGTCACCATTGAATACCCGCGCATGACCACCGCTGCACCGATGGCCATCTCACCCGAAGCGTATGCTCCCTATCAACACGATGTGGAGCAAGCGTTGCGGAGCGCCCTTGATGAGTTCCGCGACCCCAAATGGTTGTACGACCCTGTGCATTACCTCTTTGATGGAGGGGGCAAGCGGGTTCGCCCAGTATTGACACTGCTCGCATGTGAAGCCGTAGGTGGTGATCGCGCTGCCGCGTTGCCGGCGGCAATTGCCGTTGAACTCCTTCACAACTTCACACTTGTCCACGACGATATCATGGACAGCTCGGAGAAGCGTCGCGGTCGTGACACCGTGCATGTGAAGTGGGATACCAACGTTGCTATTCTCTCGGGTGATGTGATGATGGGCATGGCGCTCCGTCTGCTCATGCGTAGCGCGCAACACGCTCCACGTCCACTCGATGTGATTGATGCGTTTTCCACAGGTCTCATTGAGGTCTGCGATGGACAAGCATTGGACCTTGCCTTTATGGAGCGACGTGATGTCACGCCTGAAGAGTACTTCGCGATGATCGAACGCAAGACTGCGCGTCTGCTCGAGATGTCGGTTGCCATCGGAGCAAACGTTGGTGGTGCAACCAACGGTCGGGTGGAATCACTCCGCACCTTTGCACGCGACATCGGCATTGCGTTTCAGTTGCAAGACGACGTACTAGACATCATCGGTTCCGAGCAGTTTGGCAAGATGCCAGGGGGCGACATCCTCGAAGGAAAGCGCACATGGCTCATGCTCGAGTGCACACGACGTGTGCAAGAGCGCACTGACGCGTCCGAGCAGCATCGACAGTTGCTTGATGCGTTCTATGCTGGAGCGACACTCACAAAGACCGACGTTCCTGCGGTGCTGGCTATGCTCCACGAGTACAACGTGATCACCGATGCCACAGCGCTCGTCGAGCGATACACCAACGATGCCTTTGCGCACCTCCACGCTCTACCGTCGACGCCGGCCCGCGACCTCCTGGAAGGACTCGGTCGCCAATTGATGGAGCGCCGAAGCTGAGTATTTTGCGCCATGCGCATTACGGTTATCGGTGCCGCCAAGAGCGGACTAGCAGCGGCGGAACTCGCCCATCGTCAAGGACACGACGTTTTCGTCACGGAAGCCAAATCGGCCGATCAGACAGCTGATGCTGCTGGGTATCTCTTGTCGCATGGCATTGCCGCGGAGTTTGGCGGACACACACAACGCGCACTCGAAGCGGACCTGATCATCGTCTCACCTGGAGTGCCCCCTTCCCATACGCTACGCATAGCAGCTGGGCAGAATGGGGTTGAAGTAATAGGTGAGCTCGAGTACGCAAGTCGCTTTCTACCAAACCCGATCGTTGCGATCACGGGTACCAACGGAAAGACCACCACAACGGCACTCACAGCCAAAGTGCTCTCCGACGGCGGCAAGCCGGCAGTAGCGGCAGGCAACATTGGAACGCCATTGAGTTCACTCGTTGACGTGATCGATCCATCGACGATCATCGTTGCAGAGTGCAGCTCATATCAGCTCGACACAACGACGACCTTTCGTCCGCACGTGAGTATGATCTTGAACATCACGCCAGATCATCTCACCTATCACGGGACATTTCAACAGTACGTTGATGCGAAGTGGAAAATTGTTGCGAACCAACAGGCCAACGACGTTGTAATTTTGAATGCCGATGATGCACATGCAGCTAACGCAGCATCGGTAGCTCGGGGTATGGTACGCTACTTCAGTCTTCGTCAAGAAGTCGAGGGAGCATTCGTCCGGGGGGACGAAATCATTCTTCGGGACCAGCAGCATAACGAGGAGATCCTCATGGCCTTGCGACGTCTCGGTCTGCCAGGAGCGCACAACGCTGCCAACTCCATGGCAGCAACACTCGCCGCGCGCGCGTTCGAAGTGCGCAACGAGAACATCCGCGATTCGCTCATGTCGTTTAACGGCGTTGAGCACCGACTCGAAGCCGTGCGCACGCATCGCGGCATTCGCTACATCAACGACTCCAAAGCAACGAACGTCAACGCAGCATGGTTTGCGTTGTCGAGCTTTGACCACCCGATTGTGTGGATTGCCGGAGGGCGTGGCGACAACAACAATTACACCGAACTCGACGAGCTCGTTGCCGCCAATGTGAAGGCAATCGTCTGCGTTGGTGAAGATGCCGATGCCATCTTCAACCACTGGTGTCTGTCGAAGCGATGCGTCAAGGCTGCCTCACTCGAGGAAGCCGTGCGAGCCGCAGCAGACCTGGCGGTTGCCGACGACGTTGTGCTGTTCTCTCCAGCGTGCAAGTCCTTCGACATGTTCGCCAACTACGAAGAGCGCGGCCGGGCGTATAAGCAATTCGTTACGGCGCTGTAACCAGGATGCACTCCGAGTAAGAAGTGGTGTTGCGACGCACATGAACGATATAGCAGCCAGGGACTAAACTGCTGGGTTGCTCGCCATGAGACAAAGCCACACTACCATCAACTGCTGTGATGCCGATGACTTTTGCCGTTAGTTTATTCCATCGCATCACGTGTTCTGTCCAGGACGACACAAGTGCTATGCGATGCTCTCTCTCCCTCAGGTGTTCCGACACATGCGTAGTCGTCATCGTTTGGTAGAGGCCACCTGTTGTGCAGTAGTACACGCGTTTCGTTGCGGAGTCCTGAAACAAGGAAATGATTTCGTGGCTCTGATCGATGCCAGCTACGTCGTGTAGATCCCATGAGTCTCCATTGTCGGTCGATTTCAGGAGACCATCGGTCGTGACAAGCAGCATTGAGCCATCTACATCAGTCACTCCCCCGTTGCCGCCAACCAATCTGAACGCACGCGAAACCGGCGAGGTGTGGACAACAGTCCATGTACGACCGTCATCAGAGCTTCTTAAAACATAACGATCGAGCATTGTGTGATAGCTTGACTCATTAACCGGAATTCCGGGTTCGATTACAATCGTCGAGCTATCTCTCACGACGACCGTTGCAGATGCGAGTAGCATGCCGTCGCTGCGTTGAATATATCCGAGAAAGTATGGTGTATTGATCGGCATTCCACAACGATTCCACGTGCGTCCTCCATCGGTTGATCGAAGTGCGCCGCCTGTGTTGGCATCAACATTTACCCCTTGCTCAACATCTCGGTTCTGTAGGCCACTGACAAGCGCCAGCATCGATCCGTCATGAAGTCGGTTGATTGAATGAACAAATCCACCAGGTAGCGAATCACTTAATAATGGACCCACGTCGGTGCGCACCGTATCCATTGCCTCTGAAGGCCATATCAGTTGAGATCCGCTCCCAATCAACAGGCGAGATGCCGCTGTATCAAGTGGTAGTACCGCTGTGGCAGGCTCAGAGTACAACGTCCGAATAACTCGTCCACCGAGATCTAACTCTCGTATGCTGTTGCCGAGTGTGAGTACTCGATTCCCGACAACAAGCGGAGCACGAAGACCACGACGCGATTGGATCCGTGGACCGTGCTGAGAAACACTACCGTGTGATTCACCCCTCATTGATGTGATGCGCACGACCGGCAATTCGTTATCGTCAATGGCAAGTGCCATGTCGTGTATTCCAGTGACAATGGGGGTTCCAACCGGATCAACCCAACCAAACAGTGTAGGTGTTGGCTGAAATGACGCATCAAACCCACTGAATGCCGCGTTCAACAATCTCTGACCGGTAGAATCTTGAATGACAAAGGGTTGTGATTCGGACTCATACACGAATGATGTTTTACTGGACGTCACCGGTCGTATGGAAGTTGTGGAAATGACACCCCAACTTGGTTGTGGATCCAGTGTATCGCGTATCCTTCCCACACCCAGACTATCAAGATTCCATGAATCGATGATGATGGGGTCAGCGTCAAAGTCAGCAATTCGAATGTATCCACGATAAAGCGCAGTCAGAATACCGGCCTCAAACCTTGGACACGAATCCACGTACACCCACCGACCGTTTGCATACTTCGCAAACCACCCTCTACTGCTGAACATAAACAGGTTGCCCTTTGGACTCGTCACGAGCGAGAGGTGTGCCTCATCTACACTATCGACAATTCCTTCAACTCTAATCGGCGCTTGAAATCGACGTTGGCTGCTATCCGTGATTGCGGCATACCACATGGTGTCGGGCGTGCGTGATCCAATACCCTGTGACATCCAAGCGATGCTGTCCGAACCAAAGTATCCGACGAATGGTTTGTAGTAGCTGTTACCAATTCTCACCGGGAACATAGCCCCTGGCTTAAACGGCGAGGCAATGAAAAATCGAAGAGGCGATTGATAACTCGTCACAAGAGCAATGTTGGCGACCAATGCACTTCCATCGGCCTGAAACCACGACCGTCCGCAATCGGCCGTGGCATAGGTGCGTATCGTAGATGAGCTATCTGCTGTGGTGACAAGCGCCATACCGAGCCCTCGTATGGCTGCAAACATCACCTTGTTACTGTCAGGAGCAATAAGCGTCGCGCTCCCATCTGACTCTATTCGGAAAAGTCGACTCCCAAAAAAGCCCCGCTGGAGCACAAATGACTCGGCACCGATACACGGCTGGCATTCACTGTCCTCATATCCATCCGCATTGTTTGTTGGAGGCACAGGAACCGGTGTGTAACGTGGGCCTGTTAGCCGATAAACTCCGGCACGATGTACCGCAGCAAACAGGGATTCTTCTTGGCCGACGGTAAACAGCGTGGGGGCTTGTACCTGACCGATCCTGCGCTCCTGATACCGCAAGCGCGCGGGCTGGGCGTGAACCGACACAACGGTTGCTTCCAGAATAACAAGACATGCTAACAGCCCGCACAAAAGGAACCTAGACATAGCATTAACTCCAGGTTACGGGCATAGGTTTGGTTGAGGACAGAATTCGATGCGTTGACACGGTGATTCACATGTACCCATAATCGGACAAGACCATACACCAGTTACTTCACATTTGCCATCAGCCATGCGTTGGAATCGGCGAGCTAGGCGGCAACAGCTCGTGCCGCAACTGCTGATGCACTTCGATACAGTATCCACGAAAACACATCTTGGAGTCATGACAGTCCAGCAATACAGTGAGCCGATCTCAGCGGGAACATTCGCGCCAAAGAAACCAGCATTTGTACATGGATTCATGAGATAGAGTATTGCCTCAAATACCTTCTGTGGATCAAGAGGCACTGGCATTGAATCCTTAAAACAGACCTTCGTGATGGTGGTGTATTGATTTTGTTGTCCTGATTCAGGGCAGATGGCAGGAAGAAGCTGGCCTGGCGTCGGAGTCGAGATACATCCGAAGAGATTTACAGTGTAGTAACTGCCCCCGATGCAAATCTGGAAATTACTCGGGAGCTCGCCTACCTGCTGACACGCGCAAGTTATATCCTGTGCCGTTAGAGCAATGGGTTCTGCAAAGCTGATTGTCTGAAGTAACAAGTAGACGAATAGCATGCGGCTCCAAATGACCGATAAATTGAATTTCATGAAACACCTCTCTGAATTGAATGATACCTCGGAACCTGAATGCGTTATCTATCGTTATCTAGCCTTTGCAGGAAGTCATATTCCACGGCCGAGACAAAGTACACAGAATCATCTTCCCCCCAATCAGTTGATACTAAGTCGTTCTTCAATCACGTATTTGGGTTGGAGGAACCGATGGGAAATGACAACCGTGTTCGTCGGCATGATGACGCATTTCGAGCTGAGGCAGTAGCACTGGTGATCGATAAGAAGTTGCCAGTGAGCTCGAGCAGCAGAACACGTTGGTGTAGCATACGAGACGGTGCGAAGCTGGATAGAAGCTTCCGGACGACCTCAAGAGGAGACCTCAGAGAAGTCGGATAAGCAGCGGATCCGAGAGTTAGAACGGGAGCTGCGAGCCCTTCGGATGGAGCGCGATATCCTAAAAGGGGCCGTCGGTATCTTCAGTCAACGCCCGAAATGAGATACCGATTTATTGATCAACACCGGGCGGTATGGCCACTTGTGGCCATGGCAAAGGTATTGGAGGTGAGCAGGCATGGTTACCATGCATGGAAGCGGCGTAAGCCGGCAGAGCGGACGCTGCGCATGCGTGAGCTCACACGTCAGATTAAGCGTGTCTATGCTGAGAGCAACGGCAGCTATGGCTCGCCACGTGTGACGCTTGTGCTACGCAAGGCTGGCGATGTGGTCACCGAGTGGACTGTGGCTGGGATAATGCGCCGCGAGGGTCTGCGGGCCACTGCCAAGAGGCGCTGTCATCCAACAACGGATTCATCCAAGACGCTTGCTCCTGCACCAAACCGTCTACAGCGATCATTTACAGTAACAACAACAGATCGAGTATGGCTCAGTGACTTTACAGAGCTGTCCTGCCGCAATGGTAAGGCCTATGCTGTGGCTATCATGGACCTATGCTCACGTAGGATACTTGGGTGTGTAGCATGGCACTCGATGCAAACGAGAACACTGTTGACCGCTCTCGAGCACGCTTGTAAGGTCAGAGGCGGCGTCTTGCCTGAAGAGCCGTTAATCTTTCACTCAGATCGTGGTAGTCAGTATGATGCCGAAACGTTTAGACGTCAGCTTGCCATTCTCAACATCGAACAGAGTATGAGCGGAGTTGGCAACTGCTATGACAATGCGCCATTGGAGTCGTTCTGGGCTCGAATGAAGACAGAGCTCAAATCAGAAATGATGTTCGATGATCTACGCCACGCGCGCACTGTCGTCTATCGTTGGGTCCACCTGTTCTACAATCGAAAACGTTTGCATTTGGGCATTGGACATCTCACACCGGTAGAATTCGAAGAACAACTGTTTTCACAATCAACCGATCGCACTCACTGTCAATGAAACGGGGGGAAGATCAGTTCTCGATATCGGGATCTGCTTCTAGGGCTAACAGTATCTTTTGCGTATTATGTCACCCGAGTAGTGTTATTCACAGTTATTTGGGGTTATAGTATGGGACGTCGTTTCTTGTTGCTTGTAGTTTGTGCGTTCGTTAACTGCCAGCTGGTTTACGGTCAAGATGAATTTCCTGACTGTTATTGGACAAATCCAATCGGGTGTACAGATCCGTGGCTGAATGCTACAGAGACGTTTGATATGATTTATTCAACATCACCCATGTGTGTGTTCCAAGTGACAGTGTACTATAAGTTCCGATGCTCCCAGTATGAAGTGTACGAATGGAGTTCGCAGCCAACTACTACGATTCCAGCTGGTTGCGCATCACTCGCAGACATTTACGCATTTATGACGACACCCTCTTTTAAGAGTCAACTGTACTCTCGGGTAGGAGCCTTCGCGGCGCGGACATTTGCGGCCACGTGGCCGGGGCTGATACCGAACTGTCCCAGTACCACCCTGCAGATAACTGCAAAGTACGCTAGCTGTATGAAGCCCGTTGTTGAGTATACATTTCCAGGAGGATCAACGAGTACTCTTGACTATCTCTCATTTAATGGCTGGGAATATTATCTCAACTACTACTCTTCCACAGGCGGCGTCATCAGTTCAATCAAACTTGTTAGATGCGTAGAGACTTCATGTTGCTATCAGAAGAGCGCTGTTTGCCGTTTACCCGACGGTTCGTTGAGTGTGACTCCCGGAACTTGGGTTGAGATTGGTCCATGTCCCCCGCTTTCTCCATCGTGCACTATCAAAACGTGCAATTGATCATCGCGAGATTAGCCATCATCCTTGTGATGATTCTGCATGTGGTCTGCCTGGGAGCACAGACCATCATTGCAACAAACCATACGTCTTTGAAGTATGGCGCTGATGCGTTTAGCAGGGCAATCCGTGTGGATTCAGCCACGTGCCTCGTTGTCGGAGACAACGGACGATATGCATCTGTGGACTTGCGTACTGGCATTGCCGCGTGGGACAGCGTATCGTTACGCGTGCCCCTTGTTGACGCCAGTTTGCGGGAAGGCGACCTCCTTTTGTTGAGCCGTCGAGGTACAGTCTACATCAAAGGCGGTGACATAGGGGTTCCTGAGCTGCAGATTCCTGACACTGCAGTTTGTACTTCTGTAGCATTCAGACAAAAAGATATCGTTGTAACAACCAAGAGCGGAAATATTTGGTCGTATAACAAGGATAGGGCTGAGCCATGGATGCTCGAAGCAACGTTCGACGAATCGTTGAACGCTGTGCGCACAAACCAGAGCTACTCTGTCGTCGTTGGTACGCGGGGCTTCGTTGCACTCTGGGATAACGTAACGGAACGCTGGTCTCAAGTGACCGATGACTCATTGCGTGGCGACCATGCGTGCGTTATGCTGCGTGATAGGGACTTCTTCATCGGATCTGATTCTGGATTCATTTATCGCGTCGATGTACACACCAAGGTCGTTAAACGAATCAGGCTTCAACAACCATTTCGTTTTCCAGTTGACGCCGGCGCGGAACGTCCTGATAGAACGTTATCGATCACGGAGTCCTCAAACGGACGAATCATATGCGTTGGTTACTATGCATTCTCGTCGATTGGCTGTTACTCGTTGAGTGCTGATGGAGATAGTATTGAAAGGACTCCGTACCTCGTCGCGATCGACGATCTCTCTCGCAGCCCAGAGTCATACGTATTGCACGTCACCACGAACGGTGATACATCGAGAGTTTTGACGAAACAGGGCACAACGAGCCCTGCTTTCGTTCTATCTCACCATGCAACTACGACAAGATGGAATGCTCTGGTTGTCACAGGCAGATTTGGTGCGATCAGAATCGAAATGAGTGACTCATTGGTTTGCTATGACGAGATGATTTCAGGTGTATTCAGCAGCAGCGATGAGCTGAGAACGTTGAGAGTGCGCAGACCTCGTCCGCTCTGGAGGAACGTTGATTCCGCAGCTCGCACCTTTGTGTGCACCCAGCCCAACGACGAGCTCAACGCTGCAAATGACACGCTGAGCACCCTTCGTGGATTGTATAGACTATCGTACGCAGGGGGCGACACGATCATAATGTCTGGCGACTCTGCACGCATCGCTGTCAGTGTAGATGCTGGAGCAATGTGGCGCATTGGAACACTCCCAATAACATCTTCAAGCGGAATCGTGTTCAATCCGCGAAGTGTTGTCGTAGGATCAACTATTGTTGTAAATCAGGCCAACACGCTGTTTGTGGGCGACATTGATAGCATGGACTTTAGAGAAGTAGTGCAAAACAAGAGCGGTACCGATGTTATAACACGAACACACATGAGCTCAACGGATGAAAACAGATTCTGTGTTCTTCGCACTGACTTCGTAGGCGATGCTAAGGTTCGGTGTGTTGTTGAGGAATGGTTTGTCGATCACGACTCAATCAAGCACGTGCAGGATGTTGCCATTCCAGATGCCCACATACAAGACATTCAGCTCTTCGTGAGTAACTCAGTGTTATCGTATGTGACGTGCCTCTGGGACGAGATGGATTCTTCAGCAGTGTCGAATCTCTTGGTGCGCTATGTAGGTCGCGATTGGATAGTAGATACGATGTTTGTGCGCGTTAGCCCATCCAACTTCGAGAAGCTCCGAGCCCCTCAAACACCAACGCTGTTCCCGTTCGGTGATACAGTTCTCTCGTCCTATGGAAGCGATGGCGTACATTTATGTAGCATCGATGGAGGCCGAACCTGGCAGTTTGTCGCGGAGGATTTCACATCATCCCCACGGCGCTCAACGGCTGTCTGTGTAAGTAATAGTAGGGTTGTCATGGCCGGTGGATTTTCATGGCTTGCATCGTTCAAGATTCCGGGTATCGTGACCAGTGTTGCTGAAGAGACAGGACAACTTGACACATCTGAATGCTCTGGAAGTTTGACGTGGAATCCGTCACTGATCTATGACATCTATAACCTCCAAGGACAGCGGATAGCAACTTCCGCACGAATCGAATCTGGGCATGTTCTGATGAGTGACGATCTGACACTTGCCGATGGGATTGTAGTAGCAAAGTGCACATCTCAACAGCGGCAGCCCTTCATAGCTATTCTTCGGGGCAGCAAGATCATCGGTGTAAATCGCTGAATTGCCCGATGTTAGGATATGGGGCTTGCATTCCCAATGTGGCGTGATTCTGTAACGACACGCAACTTGCATTGAGTGGCTTCAAATCCAATCAAGCTCGACACAGCGTATCACTCCTGGTCAGTAGCAGAACTTCGGAACTTGGCATAGCAACCTATCGTTACGTTTGAGGTGCGGAAAACGCATTTCCCTGCCAAGCCAAAGAACACAAACTGTTAGATTTGTGCATGCCTGATCCTGCGATCGCGATTCGCGACCTCCATAAGTCGTATGGCAGCTTTACTGCTGTAAACGGACTTTCTCTTACTGTAGAACAAGGTGACATCTACGGCTTTCTGGGACCAAATGGTGCCGGGAAGAGCACGACTATCCGGATGCTGATGACGTTGATTCGTCCGTCGTCGGGCAGCATCAAGGTGTTCGGGATGGACCTTGCCACACACCGTGCAGACATTCTGCGTCGCATCGGCGCAATTGTTGAACGTCCGGACTTCTATAACTACCTCACTGCGCGTAAGAACCTCGAACTCGTCGGACGCCTTAGCGGTGCTGATGTGTCAAAGGCGAGTGTCGATCGCGTACTCGGTATCGTCGGACTCGGACATCGCACCGACAGCAAGGTCAAGACGTTTTCGCACGGCATGAAGCAGCGCTTGGGTATTGCTCAGGCTCTGCTGCACAACCCCGACCTCATCGTCCTCGACGAACCAACAACCGGACTCGACCCACAGGGGATGGTGGATATCCGCGACCTCATCCTTGAGCTGTCGCAGGATCACCGCAAGACCGTGTTTCTGTCGTCACACATTCTGCCAGAAGTTGAACTCACTGCAAACCGCATGGTGATCATCAACCGCGGCAAGGCAGTGATCGAGGGATCCGTCCAGGATCTGCTCAACAACGGTCGACTCAAGGTTACGATCGAAACATCCGACGTAGCGCGTGCACAGCAGTTGTTGCGCGAATCGTCACTGAGCGACCAACTCCAATCAGTGACATCAGGAGAACTGATCATCATGCTCGAGCGTCACGAGATCGCCGGCGTTGTCCAGCTGCTCACGTCGAATAACATTCCCCTCTCGGCCGTCACCCCTGTGCGATCGCTCGAAGAGTACTTCATCTCTCTCACGCAGGAGGTCGCATGATGCTCACCGCCTATCGTGTGGAAATGGAGAAGGTGTTCTCCAAATGGCGCACCTACATCGGCTTTATCGCGCTTGGCGCGCTGATTCCGATCATCGTGATCGCCCTCGGTATTGAAGGACAGGACTACCTCAATATCATCACGCAGCAGTTCGGCTCGCAGTTCGATTTCAAGGGCAAGCTGATCAACGGATACACCGTGTCCTTTATCATCTTCGCTGCCCTCTACGTGCATGTGCCGTTTATGATCACGCTGGTAGCCGGTGAAGTGCTTGCTGGTGAGGCTACGTCGGGAACCTACCGATTGATTCTTACGCGCCCCATTTCGCGCGCCACAATGGTTACGGCGAAGTACCTTGCAGTGCTAACGTACACCGTGCTGCTTGTGTTCTTCATGGCGATCATGTCGCTCGGACTCGGCATCCCGATCCTTGGAACCGACTCCTTGCTGGTGATCCGAAGCGAGACAATCACGATTCTCTCCGCTGACGATCTGATGTGGCGGTTCATCCTCGCGTACACGTACGCAGCAATGTCGATGGTCACGGTTGCAAGCGTTGCCTTCCTGTTCTCGTCGCTCGTGGAAAACGCCATTGGTCCGATCATGACGACGATGTCGATCATCATCGGCATGACGATTATCTCGGCAATCGACGTTCCGATCTTCGACTACCTCCGTCCGCTGTTCTTTACCAATCACATGAACGGCTGGAAGTTCTTCTTCGATGTGCCGGCCGATGCGGAATCGATGAAGTATGCAGCCGACTGGTCGCGCATCGCCATCTCTGGTAGCGTGCTGATGCTCCACATCGTTGGATGCTTCGTCGCTGCACAACTTATTATTCGCCGAAAGGACATCCTTACATGATGCGTGTGACCTTGCTCATCGTGCTCACTGCGCTCTCTGCATCGTTCACGTATGCACGCACAGCCGACGCACTCCTGAAGGAGCTTCGTGCAAAGATGACGCGCGCAAAGTCCTACACGGCGCAACTCAAGATCAAGGTGGATGTACCCTTTATGCGTGTGCCAGATATGACGGCTACGCTCAAGCATACAGCACCTGACAAGACTACTATTGATGCACCTGGATTTGCGATGCTTCCAAAGGACGGCGTTGATCTTGGTGCATTGAAGATGCTGTCGAAGGACTTCACAGCCATCGACATGGGCGTTGAGAATTCGATGCGCAAGATCAAGGTTCTCCCGAGCGATGAATCATCCGATATCGTTGTGGCAACCATCTGGGTCGACACCACTGCGATGGTCGCACGCAAGGTCGTCTCAACAACCAAGAAGGCCGGAACGGTCACCATCGAGCTGTCGTACGACAACGCGAAGGCGCGTGCCTATGCCCTGCCTTCATTCACGAAGATCTCGATGGAGATGGATCCGCTGAAGATTCCGAAGTCCATCTCTGGCGACTTCGACGGCAACAGCCGCAAACCAACCGCAAAGCCGGGTCCGGTCAAGGCCACCGTGCAGGTCTGGTACAACTCCTACGTCATCAAGTAACACTCGCATTTCACTGCGTGGAGAGTTCATGACAGGGGGCATTTCGCAGTTCGTCGACCGACATCACCAACGCATGCTTCGTGTTGGCTTTGCGATCGTGTTCTTCTGGTTCGGAATTCTCAAGCCGTTTCATCTCAGTCCGGCCAGCCACCTGGTCGATAGCACCCTTGGTTGGATTCCGTTTGGTAACGTTCCAACGCTGCTTGGCATCTGGGAGTGCATCATTGGAATCATGTTCCTTGTGCCACGCTGGACGAGGGTGACGATGATCATGTTCCTGCTGCATATGGCGGGTACGATCATGCCGCTCATCGCGCTTCCGGATGAGACGTTTCTCACCTGGCCATACCAGCTTTCCCTTGAGGGACAGTATATCCTGAAGAACTTCGTGTTTCTCGGCGCAGGCGCTTCCGTCTGGGCTACATGGAAGAAGAGCGGACAGTAACCGCGTTCTTACGGATTGAGCACAATACCGACAGGACAGTGATCACTACCCATCACGTCGGGTGCAATCCATGCATTCTTCAGTGCCGGACGGAGATCGTCGGTGATGAAGTGATAGTCGATGCGCCAACCAACGTTCCGCTCGCGCGCACGCGTGAAGTAATCCCAGTACGTGTAGTTATCTGGCTCTTCTGGGTGGTACTCACGGAACGTGTCAACCCAACCCGATGCGACCATTTGGTCGAGCACCGCGCGTTCTTCGGGTAAGAACCCACTATTCGCTTCGTTCTCTTTCGGACGTGCAAGATCGATCGGATGGTGCGCAATGTTGTAATCGCCGCACACAACGATACGCCGGCCCCCTGCCCGCTGCTCATTGCAGCGTGCAAGCAATGCATCGTAGAAGCGCAGCTTGAAGGGCACGCGCTTGTTCTCGCTTGAGCCGTTCGGGAAGTAGACGTTGTAGAGAATGAACTCGCCGAAGTCGACTTCGAGAATGCGGCCTTCACCATCGAACTCTTCGATGCCAATTTTCTCTGTGACGTTCTCTGGTTTGATGCGTGTAAACACGCCGACACCACTGTAGCCACTCTTGATTGAGCATGAGTGGAAGTAGCTGTGATAGCCGGGAATGTTCTTCAGCTCGTCGGGAATCTTGTCAACGTCGGCCTTCGTCTCCTGCACGCAGATCACGTCGGCCTTAGTGGAGTTAAACCACTCCATGAAGCCTTTCTTCTGCACAGCACGGATGCCGTTGACATTCCAACTGATGATCTTCATCGTCCTGCTTTGAGTTCGGTCATCGTAAAGAGTGCGCTGAGTTCGAATCCTGCTTCGCGCAGTTTCTCACGTCCACCCTGCTCGCGGTCGATCACGCACACAACATGGTTGGTGAGCGCGCCAAGGTTCTTGAGATCATCGCCACTCATGATCACCTGTCCACCGCTGGTGATCACGTCTTCGACGATCAGCACGCGCTTACCGGAGATATCTGGGCCTTCGGCAAGCTTACATGTGCCGTAGTCCTTGGCTTTCTTGCGCACGAACACGGCAGGAATACCGGTGCGCAGTGAAAGCGCGGTCGCAATGGCAAGTCCGCCCATCTCGAGTCCGGCCAGGACTTCTGTCCCTTCAGGGATCAGCGACACCATGTGCTCGGCGATGGAAGCGAGAATCGCAGGATCGCTCTCGAACTGATACTTATCGAAGTACTCGTTGCTTGTAATGCCACTGCGAAGCTTGAACTCGCCCGTGATGTGTGCAACGTCGTAAATAGCTGTGCAAAGGTCGTTTCGTGTCATGCCGTAAAACTACGACGAACGCGGCGCACCGTCAGAGCGATGCGCCGCGTTGTGGAAAAGTCGATAAGGACTGGTTACGGGGCTACAACGAGGGGTACATGCGTTGTTGATCCACCAGCAATGATCGTAGCGGTATAGAGTCCCGCACTGCCGAGCGTCGCTGCGTCGAGCACAATTGAGGTATCGCCTGCCTCAGCAAGCACTGTCGTTGTGCTCAGCACTTGACGACCCTGCATGTCACGAACAACGATGCGCACCGGACCAGGCTGGTCAGCCGTGATACGGAGGTACGATATTGTATGCACTGGATGCGGTTCGACACGCACCGATGACACGTGAGCAACCTGCTCGTCGACCGATGTTGGATCATCACGATACGTGCGTACTTCGACGACAGCCGAGATGTCGCTACCACAATCGTTCGTAGCCGTACAGACATAGAGGCCTGCATCGGATGCCGTTGTGCGATTCACAGTGTACGTGTTCGATGTTGCACCAGCAATTGCACGACCGGCGAGTGACCATTGATAGCGCACTGGCTGGCTGCCTTCTGCGAGACTCACCGATAGTGTGAATGCATCCCCTTCCTTCACGCGAAGAAGTGTCTCGCGAATCGTTCCCAAGGATGGGCGTACCGTCGAGATGATACGAACAGTGTCTGTGAACAGGGCCTGTCCGCACGTACCAGTCACACGCAGTGTATACGAACCTGGGACCGTTGAGCTGTAGTCAGATTGCGTTGCACGAGGAATGGCAACACCATTACGGAACCACTGATACGAGAGTTGCTCACCGTCGACCAATGCGCGAAGCTGGAACACAAGACCTTCACAGATCTGCTGTTCACGGAGTCCGTTCGGTGCCGTAGGCTGCTTCGTAATCCGCGGGGCTTGGCGCACGAACACATTCACCGTATTCGAGAAACGGACTTGTCGTGATGGGAAGCCTTGCACAACGCACACGATTTGTCGTGCATCTTCCGGGCGTACACCATTGATTCGAAGTGTTGGGCTTTGCGTACCAACAAAGCGTCCGCCTTCCTTGATGTTATCACCATCGTAGAAGCGCCATTGATAGCTGATGGCAGCATCTCCACCACCCGGAGCACCAGCAGCACGCAACACCACCGTGTCGCCGGGACACACCGTTGTATCACGTGGTTGCAACGTTACGAACGCCTGTGGGATGTAGACGCGAGCATCACGAGAACGAACCGTCGCACAGCCCCCAGTGACCACGCAATAGTAGCCCCCTGATGTATCCGCGAATGTCAGCGCATGAATACGGAGATTTGGTGTCGTCACACCAGAAATGTTCGCTGTATTGGTCAATGCAGTACCACGCTTGAACCACTGATATGTTTCGCCAGCTGTTGCTGTGGCCTCAACAGTAAGTGATACTGGGAAGCCAGCCTCGACTTGTGTGAGAACTTTGGGCTCCGTGGTAATGCGTGTACGAGTTGATACCGTCACGGTAGTTGGGCGCGATGTGATGATCATGCCCATGGCTGAGCGAACCTTGCATGTATATACACCCGCCGTCGTCGTCCGTGCCGAATCGACTGAATACGTCGCTGCTATTGCACCTGCGATGTCAACACCATCCTTCGCCCACTGGTATGTGAGCGATGGACCAGCGGCGACAACAGAGAGAGTGAGACGCTCATTGAGACACT
This sequence comes from uncultured Melioribacter sp., assembly GCA_964432155.1. Taxonomy (GTDB): domain Bacteria; phylum Bacteroidota; class Ignavibacteria; order Kapaibacteriales; family Kapaibacteriaceae; genus UBA10438. The sequence continues at coordinate 84,764 of CAYSMF010000006.1, forward strand.
GACGGATCGGTGTTGTTGGTGACGACGTGATCCGTGCAATACGCACCTGTTGGATCGACATCGTACCACTGATCTCATTGCCCGAAAGAAGCAGATCTGCTCCATTCGGACTCTCAGCAGCAGGTACGAATGTGATCACCTCACAACCCAGATCACCGACAGTGCCGTTATCCACATTCGTCACATTTGGTGTCACCGTGAAGTTGCGAGGATTGATATAGTCGATGTAGCGAGGGTTGACCGGATCGGAAACATTGAACATGAAGGTATGACCAATTCGCTCGCATCCTACGAACGCATACGTGCTGTCGTTGATCACACCCATTGCGATAGCCTCTGGCTCCGGACCCTTATTGTCGGATCGGTCGTCGCGCGAATTCGTTGTATGACCGGCATTGAAATTCGCCGGATACCATGCCGCAGTGCGTGTCTCAAACTCACTACCAGAATCGTAGATGAGATTACCGTCTGCGTTCCAGATCGAGAACGAGCGTCCACCGAGCGTATAGAGTTCGTCGTAATCGCCGTCGTTATCCAGGTCACCAAGGTTTGTCACGACATTGAGACGTCCTGCACCTGCATCGCTACGAAGTGTCGGATAGGCTGCTGTCAGAGATGCATCGATCGACATATCCTTGATACGTCGCTCTTCAACGAATGAGCCCCATTCACGAGCATCACCTTCATTCGCACTGGCGATGTACGTCTGCCCACCAACCGTGAACGTCGAGATCGCGTCAGGTTGGTACATACCATATACCGGCCACAAGCGGATCAGGTTCCCGCCATCACGATCAGATGCATCGAGACCATTTGGGCGGTCAAACGTGATAACGCCGAAGACAGGATGCGATTCAGCATTCAGTGTTATGCTACCGTTGGGTGGTGTAGGGAGCGCTGAGCCCCCTACGCCAAAGTCGTTGTCATTCACGATCAAAAGCGTCTGCGCGTTAATGCGTGCGAGACCCTCAGGCTTGTCCGTCGTGCCATAGCCAACTCCTGGCAGATACACACTCTTCTTCTTCTGAACCGGACGAATGCCAAGTGCAGTTGCTTCTGCAAATGTGAGCGATTCGATCGAACGACCTTGAGCAAGTGTCGCAGGATTAGTGATCAGGTTTGTCGCACCCTTGAGATCGATCTCCATAAGGTACTTACGTGCCCGCAGACCAGTTGCGTCATCGCGTTCGATGACCATGAACTTGCCAGCACCAAGCGATACCGCGTCGCCGATCTTATCGCATCCGAATGCCTTTTCGAACATTGGGTAGAGATACTCACCAACGATCGTCTTCGACACCGTATTAAATGCGATGATGCGACACCACGGCGATGCCTTTGATGTTGCATCATTCGGAGTGTCTGGATTATCAAGGGGGCTCTGTATGAATGCGTAGAGAATGTCGCCTTCGATGGCTACCGCCTCGAATCCACGGTTCGCGCGACGTGCCCCATACACTGCTGGTAGCAGCTCATTACCATACGTTCCAACAGGAGCGCCAACTGCGGCAGCTGTTCCCTGCGGGATGTAGCGATCGATAAGAACACCATTGCTGTTGAAGTTGTAGATAGCTGGACGATACTCGTCTACCATCCACCATGTTCCAGCAGCATCTGTAACGATACCCTCAAGGTCGCCGCCAAATGGATCGTTGGCAATGTCGTTGCCAAACAGGTCAACACCGAACTCATCCGTATACGCAACGCCTTGACCAGCTGCTTGAAGATTTGGACGCCCAGAGATCGGCGTTGTGCCATCAGCACGAACCAGTGGTGTGCGCGATAGTACTGTGATCTGACCCGACACACGGTCGAGTTCGAGCGCGACCACCTCTGCTTGATAGTTTGGCAACGCGAATGGACGACGCACTTGACCACGAATCACCGTTGGTTCGGCATTAGGACCGCGATCGGGGTGAGTGAGGAAGCGGAGCTTCGTTGTGTCTGTTCCACCGCCTCCATACCCCGTAAACCAAAGTCCTGAAAAACCACCGAGCTTGATGTCCTGCCCTCCAGGCGTGACACCAAGTGATGGACGATTCGTCCATGTGTAGGTCTGTGTGCGTGCGAGCCCCTTGCTGTAGTCCTTGAAACCAAGTGGTACCACGCGCACCAGCGAGGCGGTAGCAATATCGATCACGGCGAGTGCATTGTTCTCTTGCAACGTCACGTATGCAGTATTCCCATCTGGTGTCACACTCGCATACTCTGGCTCAAGATCCTGTGCTACTGTCGCGTTGAGTCCGTAGATGCGCACACCCATAGCGCGCAGAGAATCCTGACGTCCATTGAGTGAGCGAAAGTCGACAGTCTGAACGGTTGGTGCTGCCGGGTTCGTAATCGTGAGAATGCTCACTGATCCTTCAGGATCCTGAACATAGTCGTTGAGTGGTTCGCCTTCGTTGCAAACGATAATCTTCTGTCCATTTGGCGTAAACGTGAGCTGGTCAGGCAGAGCACCGACTGTTGTCTGACTCAGCAACACACCGGACATGTTAAATAGCAACACCTTACCTGGATTTGCCTTTGATGCTCCATCCTCGAGTGCTACGGCAACAATACCGTTCTTCACAGCTACACTATTAACGACGCCGTTGTAGGCCGTGAGCAGGATCTCGCGCGACACCACTGGTGCCGTAGGGTTTGCAATGTTCACAAACGTGAGCTTATTGTTGAAGGCGTCGGAAAGGATCGCCGTTCGCGTTGCTGCGTCATACGTTACGACCTCAGCAGAGCCTTTATCAAACGTCGCAGGACGTTGCGTGTGTCGTCCGATGAGCTGCAATACCTGCTCAGGTTGCTGCGCTGAAAGCAGCGTCGCTGTGAGCACGAAGATCAATAGTGGTAAGATGTTGTCCCAACGACGTATCATTGTCGACCTCAACAGTAAAAAAGGATGTTCTGCATCACTGCAAAACTCCGCTCCGGGTGTGAGGCACGTGTTACCTCTGCATCATCAAACCATTACGTCGATTACCATGAAGTATCATCGGTTCCTCCTTCCAATCCTTCTCATGCTCCTACTCACGTCGTGTGCCGCCCCCTATGCAAAACGCTGCGTCGATGGCTTTGATCGTTCATCGCTTCGCGTGACGATCTCAAAGGGTGTGTGCTTCGGACAATGTCCGATGTATACGGCAACGGTGTACGGCGATGGCACGGTTGAGTACAACGGTGAGCGCTTCGTGGAACGCGAGGGGGCCTATGCAGGTACGATTTCGCCCGAGGACCTCTGCGCTATCGTGACGGAGATCACGAGGAAGAAGCTGATGCTTGTCGACACATCCTTCGTCGAAGAGGTACCCGATGCACCAATGACGAAGATGACAATATCACTTCGGGGAACGTCGACGACGGTGCTGTGGAACCTCACGACACCAGAACAATTCCGGACGCTGCAATCATTGATCGTAAAGGCAACGCACGAGAATCCTGCGCTGACAAAAACGAGCGAGTGACGAGCAAGTTCGAGGAGTCTTACGACTTCGGCGCGATAACTGTACCGACGTACAGGAAAGCAATACCACCTGTAAGCTCACGATACGAGCAGTTCGTAAGACGTCCAGTCGACGTCATGAGATCGGTAAAGGCTTCGCGGCAAGGGAACGCTGCTGCCGTTGTTGGCAGATACTCATATGCCTGACGATTTCCCGTGACAATTCCACCAATGAACGGAATCACGTACCGACTGTATGCACCGTAGAGCATGCCCATGATGCCGCGGGGCTGTCCGAACTCGAGCACAACAACCTTTCCACCCGGCTTGACAACACGCGCCATGTCTGCGAGGGCGATGCGCGGTTCGTCGACGTTGCGAATTCCGAACGAGATACTCGCAGCATCGAAGGTAGCATCGGCATACGGCAGATGCATGGCATCAGCAACTGCAAACTCGACGTCGAGTCCCTTGCGTTGCGCCTTGCCCGGTGCGTACGATAGCATGTCGGCGTTGAAGTCTGTTCCAACAACACGACCCGCAGGACCAACAGCGCGCTTGAATGCCAACGCGAGATCGCCAGTGCCGGTTGCACAGTCAAGCACGCTACTGCCTGCTCGCACGCCGCTGGCTGCCACGGTGGCTCTGCGCCAGAGGTGATGAATGCCGAACGAGAGAATTGAATTCGCTCGGTCGTACGATGCTGCAATGTCCGAGAACATCGCGTGGACGGCTTGACTCATGTGTCAAAAATACGTTGAACAGTGTTCCAAGCCCCCATCATCACGGCAGGAGTGCCCTGACCTGGGAACGCGCTATCGCCAATCATGTACAATCCGTCGAATGGGGTTTTGTTGGGAGGAAGCGTCAGCAACGGACGTCGAATGTCGTGCGGGATACCACCCACATACCCACGATAGCGTCCCGTATAGCGCTCCCACGTCTGCGGCGTTCCACCCTCGATGTGCAGCATCTGCATCCCATCGAATTCATGCATGCGACGCTTGATTAATGCAAGCATGCCATCGATGATCTGCTGCTTTCGTTCGCGAGCCACCTCCGGCGAACAATCATCCCAGTCGTCAGCAAGCGCGTGCGTGCTCGCGGTGACTGTTGTGTGTCCTTCCGGTGCCTTTTCGTTATCGGTGGGATGCGAGATCGTGAGGAAGAGCGATCCCGAGTGTACAAACGGAATTGGTTCGTCGAGATACAACTGCACGTACGTCGATGGAATCTTGGGCACTCCATCCAGTGCGAAGTACAGCGTCAGTCCAACCCACGATCGATTGAAGGTCGATGCTTTGCTTGTGAAGTAGCGCTGCACACGATTATGCGTGAGCGATTGCATGTTCCAGATTGGAATCGACGAGATCACGGTGCGTGCCTCGTAGCGCTCGCCATTTGCGCACACAACCTCCCACATCCCGTTGCGTTGTGTGATCGACGTCACTGCACGACGGAACTTGACCGTTGCACCATGAGCTGTTGCATGTCGCATCAACTGGAGCACGGGCTTGACCATACCGCCAATTGGATAGTATGTCTCCGATGGATACGTGAGGCCCATTGCACCGGTGAGGTACGGAGCTCGCATCGCAGAATTCTGCGTGCTAATCAACAGCTGCTCGTCGATGAACGTGCGGAACGCTGGCGTATCAACGCCGTATCGCTTCAACAACACGTCGACAGGTCGGACCAGACCAGGCAAGAGTCCGACGTTCGCCAACATTGATGGCGCTGCAAGTGCAAGAAGTTCACGCACGCTCGTTGGAGGGATAGCGTGCGTATGCCCAACCAAGCCGTACACGCGTTGTTCGAGCTCGTACTGGGCGTTCCAGAATCCTGCTTGATCGCCAGCAAAATGTCGTTCTGCTTCAGCGATCCATGTCTGCTTGTCGGCCCAGCGCACAACATCTTCGCCCTGACGGCGGATAATCATGCCAGGATCTTGCTTGATCAGATTTGGTGTGAGTCCGAGGTGACCAAACACACGTCCCGCCGGTTGGTGCGGCTGCATCCCGCTGATCGTTGTTGCACCAACGTCAAATGAGTACTTCCCGGTGCGGAAAAACGATGCGCAGCCCCCGAGGGTCTCGTGTGCCTCAAGGACGGTCACGTCCTTGCCCTCGTGCGCAAGCAGTGCAGCTGCCGTCATGCCAGCGTAGCCGGCTCCAAGCACGAGAATGTCTGTAGTGTGGTTCACGTAGGGCAAACAGCTGCGTGTGGCATCAAGTTCCACCGTATTTTTTCACATGCGATTCTTCATCATGGCGATCAGTCTGTGTGTGTCCATCGTTCTGCTGCACGCAGAACACGACGAACGCGAGCATGTTCGCCAACGATTTGAAGATATGCGTTCTCGCCGAGTTCCTCGCGGAGGCAGCGTGCAACCGGATGCACGATCGCGTGCGCTCGATGTTGCGCGACGCTATGAACAGCGCTCTGCAGAACAACCACAAGAACTCCGTCAATGGTCAGTGGTTGGTCCACTCGCAACGGCAGGACGTATCAAATCGATCGTCGTCGATCCAACGACACCCAACGTGATCTATGCCGCCGCTGCTGCGGGCGGTGTGTGGAAGTCGACCAATGGTGGCGACCAATGGTCACCAGTCATGGATGATGCCAATGGCATTGCGATGGGCACACTCGCAATCGATCCAGCATCGCCGACAACAATCTATGCCGGCACCGGTGAACAGGTCACCGGTGCGAACATCTTCCTTGGCGCTGGCGTACTTCGGTCAACAACTGCGGGTGCAACCTGGGACGTGATTGGCTTGACGTCGGTGGGTTCATGCTCGCGTATCATGCTTCCTCAATCGCAGCCATCAACGATCTACGTTGCTGCAATGAATGAACATGGTGGACTGTGGAAGAGCACCGATGGTGGTTCAACATGGAATCGCCTCACAGTGATGGATGTGTATGATGCATCGATGCATCCGCGCGACCATGCCACAATCATCATGGCAGTGCGCGACATCGGATTGATTCGAAGCACAGATGGCGGTGCGTCGTGGAGTCCAGCAATGACAGGACTCAGCGGACGCATCGGTCGCATCAGCGTTCAGCACGCACCGAGCAATGGATCGATCGTCTATGCACTCTGCGAGCTCGACGATCGTGCGCATATCGCCGTATCATCAGACGGAGGTTCGTCCTGGCGCGTTGTGTATCGCGATTCAACCGGATGTTTCTTTGCAGGCACATGTCAGCTTACGGATGGACAAGGCTTTTATGACAACGTGATTGCCGTGTGTCCTACCTCGCCAGATACCGTGCTCGTGGGAGGCATTGATCTCCTGCGCACAACCGACGGCGGTGATAGCTGGACAAATGTTACGCAAGGCTACGCCGATGGAAACGGCAACAACCATCCACACGTGGATCAACACGCGATCTGCTTCGACCCACACGATGCATCACACGTATGGGTTGGCAATGATGGTGGAATCATGGAAAGTCGCGACGCTGGTGCTTCGTGGATTCCGCGGAACAACGGTCTTGCGGTGACGCAGTTCTATGCTGTCGACATCGATCCGTCACTTCGCACACGCGTTATCGGTGGCACGCAGGATAATGGCACACTCGTGACACGCGATGCCGTTGCGTGGGACACGGTAATGAACGGCGATGCGATGACAACGCTCCATGTACCGAACGAACCTGACGTGATCATCTCGGCAGGTCCGCGTGGAGCACTCACACGTATAGAATTGTCAACTGGATTCGCACGTCGACTCCAAGCAGGATTGGTGATGACGGAACCATGTGAGTGGGTTGCACCTCTCGTGATCGATCCCGACGTGCCGCGCACGATGTATACGGGAAGACAGCGCATCTACCGAACGGATAACGGTGGTGATGCGTGGCGTCCGATCTCACCCCCACTGTCGAACACCGTATCAGCACTTGCGATCTCGCCAGCTGATGCATCGATGATCTGGGCAGGCGGCTCGTATGGCGACATCATCGTTTCGACTGATGCAGGGTCGACATGGCGCAGCGTACTCACGCCTCCCCTACCACAACAATTCGTTAGTAGTATTGCGTGCTCACCGAGCGATCCATCGACGGTGTTTGTGAGCTACGCTTCCTATGGCACATTACATGTGTGGAAGACGACCGACATGGGATCGACGTGGTTTTCTGCATGGGAACACATGCCCGACGCACCTGTGAATACGCTCTGCATCCATCCCGATGATCACGATGTTGTTTATGCAGGCACCGACATCGGTGTGTACACCTCACGCGATGGTGGTCGCACATGGTCGGTAAGTGGCAAGGGGCTCCCCCGCTCACCTGTGGTTGATCTCAAACTGAACGCAACGCTCGGAATCGTGCGTGCCGCTACGCACGGACGTGGGATCTGGGAACTCCCACTTTCTGGCGACATCGCGATCACTCCGCAGATCGTCACACCAGCTGGTGGTGAAGTGTACTATGCGCGCCAGCAACAGACCATACAGTGGCGCGGCCTGTCGGGTCGAGTCGCTATCGACATTTCCTACAACGATGGTCGCTCGTGGGAGTCACTCGCGCGTGATGTTGACCCGTTTACGTATCGCTGGGATGTGCCTGCGCACTTCACCGCCACTGCGCGTCTGCGTGTAACGGCGTCGGATGGCACAAGCATCACAAGTACAACCTTTGCTATCGAACCACCACGTCGTGGTACGATCCTCCACCGCCACGCACTCTCGTGGACGGCGTACGGTGTTGCGTGGGACGGACGCGAGGGATTATGGACTACGGATCTTCGCCGAAATGTGCTCACCCGCATCGACCGGACGTCCTATGCCGTCACTAAGCGCGTAGTGCTCGAAGGCGCTGGCGATAGCTTGTTCCTTGATCTTGCCTATGATACCGTTCAGCACCTCATCTACGTGCACCGACTCAACGATGTACAGGGTTCCAGCACGAGCGTGATCGTTGTTGACACGAACGGAATCGTGCAGACCACCTATGCATCGGGTGCACAACGCTATGGCATCGGACTTGCCCTCGACCGTGGTGAACTGGTTGTCTGCGAACGCGATGGCGACCAACGCATTGTCCGGATGAACCCATCGACAGGTGCAGTGCTCGGCGAGCGTCGCATTCCCTATGCAACACCGCTTGGTCCACGGGGGATGTCGATCGACAGTGCAGGCCGCATTCATATGGTCACCACAACATTCGCATCCGATCGCAGCTCACTTGTTCGCGCCGAGGTAGAACAGTTTACCAATGCTTCGTCGCCTATGCGGACGTCGACCATGCCTGCGATGATGCCCATGGGTCCAATCAATGCGCGTGGTTTGGAGCGCGACCAACGTGATGGCAGCTTCTGGATTACCGACATCGACGGCGTCGTGTGGAAGGTAGCTGGCGACGAAGCCGGGAATCCACCATTGAGTGTGAGCGAACCACTCCTACAAGCCGCACGCATTGTTGTGGTACCGCAGCCTTCGCGAGGAACAACATCCATTGATATCCATGCAGAAATCGACGGCACGATCCATAGCGATATTCGGGATGTAACGGGCGCCATCGTGATGTCCTTCCCGGACCGCGAGCACCGTGCAGGACAGCCCACAACGCTCCGGATTGCCGCCGGCGCGTTGCCAGCAGGTACATACTTCGTGACCGCATCAATGGCCGGAGTGGCCCCAATTCGCCGTACGTTTGTACTGGTTCCATAAACGCTATCTGCATGATTCACGTCATTCTTGCCGTCATTGTGATCGGCATCGTCTGGTTCGCCTGGGTCAACTTCAAAGAGATCGGGCTCCTTCGCACCAAACACGCCGACCTCTCGGATGACGAGCGACGTGTCCTACAAATGCGACACATTAACCGTGTAATTCTGTGCATGATCCTGCTAGCGATCATGCCGTGGATATTTATTCTAAGCAAAGAGCAATGAGCAACAAGACGATCATCAAACATCCACCACATGTTGGATCGACCGCCGAACGCGAATTCCTTGAAGGACCACATTCGCGGTTGCGCGAGTTCAGCTTTGTGCTGCGCGTGATGCGCGAGTTCATTCGTGGCTTCCGCATTCTCCACTTCGTTGGACCATGCATTACCGTGTTTGGATCTGCACGCTTCGCTGAGGATCACCCGTACTATCGAATGGGTGTCGACGTTGGCGCACGCCTCGCTGACATGGGCTTTACGGTGCTCACCGGTGGCGGACCCGGCATCATGGAGGCTGCGAACCGCGGTGCGAAGGAAGCTGGCGGCACAAGCATCGGACTCAACATCGAACTCCCATTCGAACAGCATGCAAACCCATGGCTCGACGTAATGATCGAGTTCGAACACTTCTTCGTTCGCAAGGTGATGCTCGTGAAGTACTCTCTTGGCTTCGTTGTGATGCCAGGGGGCTTTGGCACCATGGACGAACTGTTCGAAGCGATCACGCTGATGCAAACGAAGAAGATCAACAACTTCCCGATTGTGCTCATGGGCACAGAGTACTACGGCGAGATGGTCAAACAGCTTACCGACAAGATGCTCGAACAAGGCACAATCTCCCCCTCTGATCTCGACTTGTTCTGTCTCACCGACAGTATCGACGAAATGGAAGCGTACTTGCGCTCACGCGTCGTGAAACGCTTCGGTCTTAAACAACAGCTCTTCATTCCAAATCGATGAACATTCTGGTCTACTGTGGTGCGCGCCTCGGCAACGATCCGCTACTCCAAACAACAGCTGAACGCGTCGGACACGCCATTGTAGATCGAGGGTGGAATCTCGTGTATGGAGGGGGCGGTGTAGGCCTCATGGGGATCGTGTCGCGCACGGTACTCGAACGTGGTGGACATGTCACAGGGATTATACCGACGTTCCTGAACACAACCGAGGTCGCATTCGATGGCTGCACGGTGCTGCATGAAGTCGAATCCATGCATGAGCGCAAGCAGCGAATGATCGAGCTGGCAGATATGATTGTTGCACTGCCCGGCGGTTTCGGTACACTCGACGAACTCTTTGAAGCCCTCACGTGGCGTCAGCTCGGTCTGCATACGTGTCCGATCGGATTGCTCAATGTTGACGGATACTACAACAGTATTCTAGCGCTGCGTGACGAGTTTCAGCGTCGTTCGTTTCTCGACGATCGCGTTGCGAAGATGCTTACCGTATCCGATAGCATCGAAACGCTCTTTGATGCACTCCGTGAAGAACATATGTCCAACGGCATTCCGAAACCGACGCAACTCGATCGCGGGTAAGGAAGGCATGCGCGATGTCGCTCTTATTTAGTGATCCACTGTTTCGACGCGTAGGCTCGATCATCAAGATCGGTGCTCAACGTCCACTCACAGAGGATGATGCTCCGCCCCTTGACAAGCGAGTGGATCCCGCGTATGCACCAGCTGCCTATGCGCAACTCGATACGTCGCGATTCTGGCGCTTCTTTATCGGCTGCTTTTGGGCAACAGGTGCGCCAGCCCGCATGCTGTTGGTTCTTGGTGCGCTGAAGCTCTCCATCGCGGTCTCAACACCGATCGTACTTCGATTGCTTCTCGAGCAACTGCCAGCAGTGAGCACAAGTGCAGCAATTCCACTTGGAGCTATCATCACCGCACTCGTGCTCGGTAGCATGGGCATGATCGGAGCGCTACTCCAGCAGCATTGGTTCTACAATGCGCTGCAGGGCTTTAGCATCATCATGAACGGCATCAACGAGCGCGTGGTGCAGCAGGCACTGCGTCTGCGACGGTCAGCACGTGCAACAATGCAGACTGGCGACATGGTCAACCACCTATCGAGCGATACAGATGCGCTCTGCGAATCGGTGTTTGTGCTTCCGGAGTTTACCAACACCGCTATTCAGTCGATTGCGGTCATCGTGGTGTTGTGGACGATGTTAGGTCCGGCCACGCTGGCGGGTATCGCAACACTCCTGGTGATTTCACCGATGCTGTTTCTTGTTGCACGTCGCTATCGCAAGCTCGATAGTGTTCTGATGGAACATCGCGATCAACGCGTGACGTTGATGTCGCAGATTCTTCAGGGCATTCGTGTGGTGAAGTTTCACGCATGGGAAACCAGCGTGAAGGACGAGGTTCAGCATGTACGCTCACAGGAAATCGCTACGCGTGTGTCGATCGTGCGCACCGATGCACTCAGCACGGTCATGTTCATCTCGACGACCACGCTCGTTGCCTTTTCTGCGTTCTCTACGTTTGTGGCACTTGGCGGCACGCTCACCGCACCCGTCATCTTCTCGTGTCTTGCGCTCTTCGCGCTTCTCGAGGAGCCCTTCGGTTACCTCAGCCATCTCCTTGCGAACCTACAGCACGCTCGTGTTGCAACCACACGTCTGCACGCCTACTTCAGCGCACCTACGCGTGAGGATGATCATCGCGAAACGTCTGCACCTGGCGTTGCGGTGGGGCTCACATGCACATCGCTGACAATGCAGTATCCCGATGGAGATCGTCCTGCACTGCACGACATTACTCTTGATGTGCCTGCAGGATCGAGCGTTGCGTTGATTGGCGGCGTTGGTTCGGGCAAGAGCACGCTCCTGCGCACGCTGGCTGGACTGCACATTCCGCGCGAGGGCAGCATTACGTCGCAAGGCATTGCTGCATCGCTGCGTCCTCGCGCAGCCTACGTCCCGCAAGAGGCGTTCATCATGAACACATCCGTGCGGAATAACATATGCTTTGGCGATGCGATCGATGTGGATCGACTGCAACGAGCACTGCATCGCTCTGGATTACTCCCAGACCTTGCATTGATGCCAGCCGGACTTGATACGGAGATCGGCGAACGTGGTGTGAATCTCTCGGGTGGACAACGTCAACGCGTCTCGCTTGCGCGTGCGGCGTATCATCAGCCAGGTATCGTCTTCCTCGATGACCCCCTCTCGGCCGTCGACGTTGCAACAGAAGCACATATCGTCAACCACCTGCTCTTTGACGAATGGGCATCATGTACGCGTATCGTCGCCACGCATCGTCTGGCGCACCTACGACGGTTTGATCACATCGTTGTGCTCGATGGCGGACGTGTGGTGTGTCAGGGCTCGTACGACGATGTTCTCGCGCATCCGCGTGCAAGTGAGCTACTTCACGCTGCAGAGGCACACGAGCCCGATCCGAGTCATGCCCAACCACCCGTTGCTACACCCGTACCGAGTCTGCCGCACACCGCAGCGCAGGAAGTCACTCACGAAGCCGGAAGAATCACCGATGATGAAGATCGTGCAACAGGTGCTGTTCGTCGCGGTGTCTACGTCGAGTACATGCGCGCCATGGTTGGACGTGGACGCGTGGGTGGTCCATTGCGCGCTGCCGCGCTTATTCTCTCAGCGTTAGGTATCTCACTCCTGCCGATCCTCCAGACCTCGTGGCTCGGCTACTGGAGCGATACAGCTTCTGGTGCGTCGCCATCGAGCGTCTGGACAGCAATTGTCGCGATGTTCACACCAGGTGCGATCGATCCGATCATCGCTGTCTGCATCTATGGTGGACTTGGTGTGATCGTCCTTGCAGGCTGGTACAGTGAGCGTCTATTGTGGCTCTACCGTGCTGCTGCTGCAGGACGCTTAATCCACAACGATGCACTCACGGGCGTGCTCGCCGCGCCACTGCGCTTCTTCGATAGCACGCCGATGGGACGTATCCTCAATCGCTTCGCACGTGATGTTGAAGGTGTCGATGATCACCTGTCATGGAATATCGAACAGTCGTTCCGGTCGCTCTCGCAAACAATCAGCGCGCTCGTGTTGATCATTACGATTACCCCCGTCGTTGTCACCGTAATCGTTCCTGTGCTTGCCCTCTACTACCGCTTGCAACGTGATTATCGCAAGAGTGCACGTGAGGCGAAGCGACTCGAATCGATCGCGCGCTCTCCACGCTACGCCCATTTCAAAGAGCTCGTCACTGGTCTCGATGTCATCCACGGCTTCGGCCGCGAGCACTACATGCACCAAACCTATCGTGAGACGCTTACCGCGTTCCAACGTCAGTTCTGGTGTAGTATTCTGCTTAACCGTTGGTTCAGTACGCGTGTGCCCCTTATCTCGGGATTCATTGCCCTCACTACGAGCGTCGCGATTGTTATCCTCTCGTGGAACGGCAGCATGAGCCCGGGCACTGCCGGCCTTGTGCTAACCTACGCGCTTGGCTTTTGGATGAGTCTCAACTGGACCGTGCGATCGTTTAGTGAAGTTGAATCACGCATGACGTCTGTTGAGCGCTTGCGTCATTTCGCAACGCTCGATGCAGAGCCATCAACAACAGTAGTACCGATCGATGAAGCGACTGTGTGGCCAACACGCGGTGCAATCACCGTTCGCAATCTCTGCGTGCGCTACGCTCCGCACCTGCCACGCGTGCTCCACGACGTGAGTTTCGACGTCGCCCCAGCGATGAAGGTCGGCATTGTCGGACGCACGGGCTCGGGCAAGAGCACATTGTTCCAGACGCTCTTCCGGTTCGTCGAACCTGAATCGGGCTCAATCGCTATCGACGGTGTCGACATCACATCGATCCCTCTTGCACGTCTGCGTCGTTCAATCGCCATCATTCCGCAGGACCCAACCCTCTTCATCGGAACGGTCCGCAGTAATCTCGACCGCTTCCGTGAATGCACCGATGAAGACGTGTGGGAAGCACTGCGGCGCGTACAGCTGGCGGATCATGTACGTCAGCTACCTGGCGGACTCGAAGCTGAGATCGTAGAAGGGGGCGCAAACTTCTCGCAGGGACAACGTCAGTTACTCTGCATGGCACGTGCAATTCTCACGCGCGCTCGCATCATTGTGCTCGATGAAGCAACGGCAAGCGTCGATGTGGTAACCGACGCAATCATCCAGCGTACCATTCGCGAAGAGTTTGTCAACGTCACTGTGCTGGTGATTGCTCACCGTCTTGATACGATTGCCGATGCAGATATGACGATTGAGCTGGCAAAAGGTCGCGTTGAACGCATTACCACACGTTAACCTCGCGCTCCAGCTCTACGCCGAAACGCGCACGGACATCTGCCTGAATGCGCTGTGCGATGTCGAGAATCTCAGCGCCTCGCGCCGATCCGTAGTTCACCAGGACAAGTGCCTGTCGTGCATGCACGCCTGCATCACCACTGCGATAGCCCTTCCATCCACACGTATCGATGAGCCACGCTGCTGGCAGCTTCACTGATCCATCCGCTTGCACGTAGTGTGGAGCATCTGGATGTGTTGCGGTTAATGCATCGAATGCTTCCCGTGAAACCACGGGGTTTTTGAAGAACGACCCAGCGTTGCCGATCTCTGTTGGATCGGGCAGCTTACGACGACGAATCGCGACAACGGCGTCGTACACATCGCGCGGCGTCGGAGTGTCGACTACGTTCGCACGCAGCTCATCTGCGACATCCCGATAGGAGGTCACCAGATTCGCCGAGCGATGCACACGATACGTCACCGACACAATGATTGCGGAATCACGCAGTGCATGTTTGAAGACGCTCTCGCGGTAGCCGAAGGCACAAGCCTGGCTATCAAACGTTGTGACGATTCCCGTGGCAACATCCATCACATCGCACGACACAAAGCATGAGGCTTGCTCGACGCCGTAGGCTCCGATGTTCTGCATTGGCGCAGCGCCAATCGTGCCGGGGATCAATGCCATATTCTCGAGTCCGCTCCAGCCCTGCTCTACCGTCCATGTGACAATATCATGCCACACCTCGCCAGCACCGCACGTGATGAGGATATCATCGCCATCCGTGGATATCTCTCGCCCCATCAAGCGCATGATGATCACAAGGCCTGACACGTCGCCTGTGAGAAGAACGTTACTTCCCCCACCAAGAATATGCCACGGCAATGCCTGCTCGTGTGCCCATGCAAGTGCCTGACGTAGTTCATCCAGCGAAGTCGCAACTACCAGGTAGTCGGCGGTAGCATGGATTCCGAACGTGGTATACGGAGCAAGGTCGACATTTCGATCGATGGTCATCGAAGCAGAATCAGTGGATGGGATGAGACATGTGTTGGCGTTGCGACGGTCACAACATACCGTCCAGCAGCGAGACCTTCGAGAGAAAGTGTGAACATCTCTGTATCCGCGACATGCGTCTGCACACATCGTCCGAACGCATCGACAACGCGAACAACGGCACCAGGTGGCACACGTTGCATCTGCACACGATCGCGCGCAGGGTTTGGCTGAAGCAGCACGAGGTCAACCAGGTTCTCGCGTACCGAGGTCGTTGGTAGCTCCCAATGATAGTTGAGTCCAGAAGCGATGGCGTCATCAGACTCGAGGACAACCATTCCGCCTCCATCACGCGTAACACGTGCATCAACCATGCGGAGGTCATTATCCGCGTTCGACGCCAGCACAAGATTGTCGCGCACGTCGCTACCTCGCAGTCCGATTTGCGGACCGATACGTTGATTCAATCCAACTGGCGATTGGTAGTTCATATCAATCGTGCCACCCTCCGACAGCGTCAGTTGGAATGCGAACCGTCCTGTATTCACAACATTACCGTTCGATGCATCCCACGTTTGCACCATGAGATTCTTCCATTCAATCGTGATCGAACGATTCGGTGCTTCACCTTGCGTCGAGTACGCAACGTGCCATGGATTCGGTGCATTCGTATCAGGAACAAGCTCCGCGCCAAACACGGCAACGATAAGATCGTTGAGTTCGGTCTGCTGCAATGGCGCAGATACCCATGAGCCAAGTTGTTCGCCACCGAGCACGACGAATCCGTTACGGTGCACCGTTATCGATGTACAGCGTCGATCGAGTGCACGGAACATAAATGGCAACGTGAATTCAATCGGACGTGCATTGCGCGATTTCTGGTTGAAGATGATCTGCGGCGAGGTGAGCTCGGCATATGAGCCACTACGTACCGACATTCTGTATGCTCGCGCAAGCACTGGCCAACGTCGCGGAACATCAACGATCAGAGCGCTATTGAGTGAGTACGCCGGAGAAATCCAATACTGCTGGGAGTATGGCGCTACATCTGCGGAATCATTCTCACTTGTGAGCATTCGAAACGAATAGGATCCATTCGCACTCACATCTTCGATCACGACAACTCCATCATCGGGGATATTCCCAGCGGCGATCTGTGCCGACGACTCATTCTGTGTGAGTGTATAGGGCGCTCCGCCAGTCATGACAATGGGAGCGCCAGCACGTGGCTCCGTAAATCGCGCATAGCCAAGCGACACCGTCGTCAGTGTGTCGTCGTTTATCGAGCCGGTAACTGGCACAACAAGTGTATCTGCTTGAATGGTTGTCACGTCAAGTACGACTTTCTGCGGAGCAAACCGATATCCAATTGCCGTTGGAACAAGAATGTACCGTCCTGCTGGCAACATTGTGGTGTATGAACGCTGCGCGTTACCTCCCTGGGACTGTCCAATAAGCGCCTGCACCAGTAGATCCGCGAACTTCGTGCTGTACATGGCCAGACTTACATCACGATCATCTGTGTTTGCGATTTCGATGCGGACGGTGCGTGCTCGAATGAGTTCGAGATCATAGGTGACGGAACTGTCTGCAACCATCACGGCGTTCCGACGCTGCGTTTGTGGCCGCGTGAATGGCGCTACGATATAGGCACCATTAACAACCATTTCATACAAACCGGTGCCGAGCCCTCGGAACGTATACTGTCCATTGCTATCGGTGCGCACCACTGTGTCGCCATTGATTGCCGGCATTTGCCGATAAATATCTGATGCAACGGGACGGAGCTTGAGTTCGAGATTGATAAGTGGTGCGCGAGATGTTACGTTGATCACACGGCCGCGCAGCACGGACGTACCTGGCAACGGCATGTTCCCTAGGCATGTGGCACGCTCGAGAAACGAGCGAACAACTCGACGATGCAAGGGGTGAAACTCGAGTGCCATGCTTGCCCCCTGATCGAGCAACTGATGACAGTACGACATAATCGTTCCACGCGCTGGGCGTACGTCATCGTAGTCGACGCAGCTGCCCGATTCCGATGTTACGCAGCTATCGAGAGGGCCCCCTGGCCAAAAGCAACTTTGCGTGTGAATCGCACCTGCAAGGTGACCGATCTCGTGCGTGAGCATGCCGACGTCCCACGACCACGTTGGGTAGTTGGCAATAGTCTGCAGGACATCTCCAGCGCAGTAGCTATTGCCCGACTCGCAGAGTCCTCCAATTGTGCGGGCGATGCCGCCTTGTCCACCGCGCATGGTGAGGAACATGGCGAGATCCCGCGGGACTTGTGTCATGTTCTTCTCGTATTCGTCAACGAAGATGTCGAGCAACGTGAACACCGACTCCTCTGTGGGGTACGGATCATTCGCCGTATCCCACACACGGAGATTGCTCAGCACAAGTTTCGCACGAACCTCGCGCTCATACACGGTTGACATCACCGCCACTACGTTGGCAACGTATGTCTCTGTGCCTGCGACACTCCGTATCGCCTCCACCATGTCGTGGTCTACTTCCACGGCGCAGCGCACCGTGATGGTGTCGAGCTGCTGTTGCATCTCAGGGAGTTTCTGAACGCTCGCAAGTGCACGGACGACACTGCTCGTTGGCTCTGCTTCCGGCGTTGCGCAGGTAAACGCGCCAACCGATATCATCTGCATCGCGTAGCTGGGGTTCAATGGTCGGTCGCCGAGCGACGCGATCGTACGCACAGAGTCGGTGTAGAGAATCGTCGCACGCAGTTCACCAGAGGTGTGGAACGTGACGATCGATACTCCCCCATCCTCAGTGGTGCCTCGGTAGGTCACCCAGCGCTCCGATGCGCTCCACGTGCGGGCACCATCAGAGGTCATCGACGTTACCACGCCGACATTATCGCCGGCCCGTTGGGTAAGCGTACATGCCCGCATCTGTCCGCTACGTAATGGCAGATGCAGCGACACGGTTGGTCGCTGCATCTGCACGATCTGCTGTACAGTTGAGGGTAGTAATGGAGGTGCTACGGGAACGTGTTGCGCAGTAGCGAATGCAACTGCAACCGCCATGACAATAGTCAGCACGAGGGCATGCCGCATGAAAACCTCCGGACAATGTGGTGAGCTTACGCGTGCGGTCCGAGCATATCCTCAGGACGCACCCATGCATCGAACTGCTCTTCGGTGAGCAACCCAAGTGCGAGGGCCTCCTGCTTCAGCGTCGTACCATTCTTGTGTGCTGTCTTGGCAATCTTAGCAGCGTTGTCGTACCCGATGTGGGTATTCAACGCTGTCACAAGCATCAGCGTGTTCTTGTTGTAGTACTCAAGGCGATCAACGTTTGCAACGATTCCCACAGCGCAATGTTCGTTGAACATCGTGCACGTGTCGCCAAGCAGTCGAATGCTCTGGAGCACGTTGTACACGATCACTGGCTTGAAGACGTTGAGCTCGAAGTTGCCCGACGCACCGCCAACATTGACCGCGACATCATTGCCAAACACTTGTGCGGCGACCATTGTCATCGCCTCGCTCTGTGTTGGGTTGACCTTACCTGGCATGATCGACGAACCTGGTTCGTTTTCGGGGATGGAGAGCTCTCCCAGACCGCAGCGCGGACCCGATGCCATCCAACGAATGTCGTTGGCGATCTTCATGCATGTTGCAGCAAGCGTCTTGAGCGAGCCGTGGAAGTACACGAGCGCATCGTGTGCTGCGAGTGCTTCGAACTTGTTTGGCGCTGTCACAAATGGCAATCCTGTGAGCGACGCAATCGTTGCTGCAGAACGCACAGCGAACTCAGGGTGCGTGTTGATACCCGTGCCGACAGCTGTGCCGCCAAGTGCGAGTTCATACACGCCTTCGAGTGACTGTTCAATGCGCTTGATGTCGTTTGTCAGTGCCTGTACGTATCCCGAGAACTCCTGTCCGAGCGTGATTGGCGTAGCATCCATCAGGTGCGTACGTCCGCTCTTGATCAGCGACGCAAACTCTGTCGACTTTGCAGCCAGTGTGTCGCGCAGCGCACGTACGGCTGGGAGCAGTCGTGATGTAGCTGCACGTGCTACAGCGATGTGCATCGCTGTTGGGAAGGTATCGTTCGAGCTCTGCGATTTATTGACGTCGTCATTCGGGTGCACAGGCTTCTTCGAGCCCAGTTCGCCCCCTGCAATCTCGATTGCACGGTTGGCAATGACTTCGTTGACGTTCATGTTTGTCTGCGTACCAGAACCAGTCTGCCACACGCTCAACGGGAAGTGCTCGCTGAGTCCACCGTTGATTACTTCATCGGCAGCTGCAACGATCAAATCACGCTTATCAGCAGCCAGAACACCGAGGTCGGCATTGACCATAGCAGCGGCCTTCTTGAGAATGGCCATTGCCTGAATGACTTCGCGCGGCATACGCTCTTCACCGATGGCGAAGTGAATGAGTGACCGTGCTGTTTGTGCTCCGTAATAGGCTGACGAAGGGACGCTGATTTCGCCCATCGTATCACGCTCGATGCGAGTGCTCATGAGGTAGAAATGATAATGTGAAAGGTTGTTCGGTACAAAACTACGGACTCGACGTGCGCACAAGAGCCCCCTGCAGACGGAGAATCTCCACATGCACAAGTCGTTCTTGGTATGCCAGTCGTGATTCGCCTTCCGCCTCTTGCAAATACGACACCAACGACTGTCGAACTTCGAGTGGTGTTACACTACCGATTCGCAACTTCTCAATAGCGACGCGTGCATTGCGCTCAGCGGCAACAAGCGATGCCGTCTGGATGCGGCGCTGCTCCTGAATCGCTGCGTGCGTACGAAATGCGCGATCAATCTGTCCACGCAGATCATTACGGATAGCATCGATCGATATCCTTGAGCGCTCTTCATCAAGCTTAGCAAGCTGTCGATCATAGGCATCGCTTAAGCCATTGAAGAGATTCCATTGTAGCGTAGCACCCACATAGGCACCATTAGAACGGTTCTGTAACAGGAAGCCGGCATCTGAGGTATTCCGTGTTACTTGATAGGCCCCTTGCACAGCAATCCGTGGCAGCAGGCTCGCTGTGACTTCTGCCACATGCGCTGATGCTTCCGCCAATGCGTGCTGGGCGGCAAGAACATCAGGATTTGTTCTGTCGATATCTGCTTGTACCTGCGCTTGCCGAGGCAGCTCAGGCATCGTCATTGAATCACTGACCACAAACGGCGTGGCAGGATCACGTCCGAGCATGGTGTTGAGCTCCGACATCTGATTGCCGAGCTCCATGCGATTACGCAGCACAACAAGCTCTGCGTCGTACTTGTCGATCTCAGCTTGACGCAACTCGACACCTGATGCTGAGCCAGCTTCGACACGGTTACGCTCGATCTCGTAGCGTTGCGTAGCTAGCACCTTGGCCGAATCAGCCTGCTTCAGGAACTGCGTTGTAGCGACGATGGCACTATACTTGGTAATGACGTCCGCAATAATGAATTGCAGCTTGCTTTGCACGATTGCGAGCCCACGACGCTCAGCTGCTGATAGGCGATCAGCTGCAGCAAACATCCGAAGACCATCAAACACCGTCCAGTTGATAATGCCCAGTGCGTTGAGATTCGAGTATCCTGCCCCGGTACGCTCAATGACCTGTCCACTGGCAAGCACCTGCGTCAGGTTGTTTGCACCTTCGGCATAGGTCGTCGATAACGAAGCTGTTGGCAGGAATCCGGTAATCGCTCGGCTTCCCGTGATGCGCGCGGCCGACGAATCTTGTCGAGCCAGACGGACGTCGTAGTTGCGCGTAATGGCAAGTGACAGTGCTTCATCGAGCGTCAATGTTTGCGATGCTGCCGTTGCCGGTGCACACACCAGAAGTGCTGCACCAATCATTGTGGCAACGACGCTCGAACGCACACCGGACGGGGTGCGATGAGGCTTCTCGCGCTTGAAGCGCGAGAGCACAACGTAGAGCGAAGGAATGATATATAACGTGAGGAACGTTGCGAGGAACATACCCCCAACGACTACCACACCCATACCGACGCGACTCTCCGATGCCGCACCGAGTGAGAAGGCAATCGGTACCGAACCAAGAATCGTCGCAAGCGATGTCATGAGAATCGGACGGAACCGAAGTGCTGCTGCCTCGCTTGCTGCATCATGCCACGAGCTTCCCTCTTCACGACGTTGATTGGCGACCTCAACAATGAGGATGCCGTTCTTTGTGACAAGTCCGATGAGCACGATGCTGCCGATCTGCGAGAAGATGTTCAACGTGTCGCCACTAACCCAGAGCGAGAGCACGGCGCCAGCAAGCGCGAGTGGCACGGTGAGCATGATCGTGAGAGGATCGATCCAGCTCTCGAACTGTGCTGCGAGGATCAGGTACACCAGGACAAGCGCCAACAGAAAGGCAAACAACAAACTCGATGAACTCTCGCGGAAGTCGCGCGAGGGTCCAGTCAGTGCCGTTGAGTACCGTTCATCAAGCTGCTGTTTCGTGATCGACTCCATCGCCGAGATTCCATCAGCAATCGTCTTCCCGGGGGCAAGCCCTGCACTAACGGTCGCACTCACCGCACGGTTGTATCGATAGAGTTGCGGTGGAACGCTTTGTTCACGCAGCATCACCAGATCGGCAAGGGGCACAAGTTCACCGCTAGATGTACGCACGGAGATCATGCGAAGATCGTTTGGCGTGCTGCGCTCGCGACGTTCGATTTCGCCGATCACTTGGTATTGCTTTCCGTCGCGAATGAAGTATCCGAAGCGCTGCCCGGCATACCCGGCTTGGATCGCCGTTGCAATGTCCGACACCGAGATGCCAAGTTCGCGCGTGCGCAGACGATCAACTTCGAGCGCCACTTCCGGCTTGGTGAACTTGAGATTGATGTCAACCACACTGAATGTTGGATCCTTCTGTGCCGCTTCCATTACTGCTGGCAACGCACTACGCAGATCCTCCAGCGTTGGAGCTTGCACTACCACTTGCACGGGCAATCCGGCGCGTCCGCCACCCGTGGTGATCGTTTGTTCCTGAATCACAACAGCACGCGCATCAGTTGTTTTACGCATCGTAGCGGTGAGCAGCGGCGCAATCTCCATCTGCGAGCGTGTGCGTTGTTCCGGCTCCACAAGGATGATGCGCGAGAAGCCTGAGTTACTGCCACCGGAGAAGAACGATGGCGACGTCACGGTGAGGACGAGTTTCTTTTCCGGAACGACACGAGCAATGCGTTGCTGCGTGGAGTCCATGATCACGTTCATGCGATCAAACGTTGTTCCTTCCGGTGCCGTGAGATTCATCGTGATCACACTTCGATCTTCGAGTGGTGCAAGCTCGCTCTTGAGCGTCGCACCGAGTCCGAACAGCACCCCTACAGCTACGAGAATACCAGCGATGGCAATCAATGGACGATCAATCACCACGCGCACCGAGGTGGCATAGGTTGACGTAAGCCACTGAAAAAACGGCTCCGTAATGCGCACCAGCAGATTGTCATCTTCTTTGCGCAACAAACGCGTGCTCATCATCGGCGTGAGTGTGAGCGACACAAAGGCTGATACCAGCACCGACGATGCAACGACCAGACCGAACTCGCGGAACAGACGTCCCGTGATCCCCTGCAAGAAGATCACTGGCAAGAACACCACGGCAAGCGTGATGGTCGTTGATACAATCGCAAAGGTGATCTCCGACGAACCCTTCTCACCAGCCTCGCGTGGATGCTCGCCGTGCTCGATCCGCTTGAAGATGTTTTCCATCATCACAATTGCATCATCAACCACGAGACCGGTTGCGAGAACCACACCAAGCAGTGTAAGCAGGTTGATGGAGAAGCCGAAGAGCCACAGGAAGAAGAACGCCGATACCAGCGACACCGGAATAGCAACGACCGGGATGATCGTTGCACGCCATGAGCGCAAGAACATGAAGATGATCAGCACAACGAGACCGAAGGCGATCAACAACGTCTCGCGCACTTCCTCGATGGCCTTGCGGATAAACGTCGTTGAATCAATCGCTACGTCAAGACGCAGATCCTTGGGAGCTTGCGCCTGCAGATCGGCGTATCGACGGTAGAACTCATCCGCAATGTCGATCTGATTTGCTCCCGGCTGCGGCGCGATCGCCATGCCGATCATCGGCACACCGTCGCGCTTGAGGATTGTGCGTTCATTCTCCGCGCCCTGGTACACGCGCGCAACATCACGGATGCGTACGATGGCATCGTTCTCGGCACGAAGAATCACATCGGCGAATTGTTCGGGCGTCGACAAGCGTCCGACGGTACGAAGCGAGAGCTCGGTCTCGCTCCCTTCGAGGCGTCCAGCAGGAAGTTCTACGTTTTCACGCTGCAATGCTGCGCGCACATCATTGGTCGTAAGACCATACGCTGCTAGTTTACCCGGGTCCATCGCAATGCGCATCGCGTAGCGACGCTCACCCCAGATCGTGATCGAACCCACGCCGGCGATTGTTTGCAGACGTTCCTTCAGCACATTCGTCGCGTAGTCTGTGAGCTCAGTGAGTGATCGGCCAGAGCTTTGCACCGTCATCACCACAATGGCTTGGCTATTGGCATCGGCCTTGGCAACAACAGGTGGATCGACATCGGCCGGGATCGATCGCTTTGCGCGCTCAACGCGGTCGCGCACGTCGTTTGCAGCTTCCTCCAGATCACGACCCAGCTCGAACTCTACAGTAATCGTCGAGCGTCCATCGGCGCTCGTTGATGTCAACGATCGGATACCATCGATACCATTGATCGATTCTTCAAGGGGCTCAGTGATTTGTGATTCAACGACATCGGCATTGGCACCGGTATACGTTGTTGTCACCGTGATATTCGGCGGATCAACATCGGGGAATTGTCGCACGCCGAGGAACGACGCACCAACGATGCCCATCAGCACGATGATCAGACTAAACACGACCGCCGTAACTGGACGGCGGATGGAAAGGATGCTGATGTTCATCGCACCTTCGCCTTCACGGGCTGTCCGTTCTTTACAAACAGAATGCCGCTTACAACGACCGTATCTCCCGGCGCAACGCCCGTGAGAACGTGCACATGTGTCGCTGTGCGACCACCAAGCGTCACGGGCACCATCCGTGCGATGCCACCCTCAACGCGATACACCGTTGCACCCGATTGATCCTGCACGACGGCCTGACTTGGCAGAAGAACTGCTTCTGGCTGTTCATTGAGTGCAATAATCACGTCGGCAAAAGCACCGGCATTGAGCGTACGCGTATCGTCGATGCGAGCGCGCAGACGCTGTGTGCGTGTGCGCATGTCCACCATCGGCTCGAATGCACGGATACGTGCCGCGCGCAACACAGAGTCGGTACCACGGACACGGAACTTCAACACTGAACCAACGCGAAGCGAAGCGGTATAGCGCTCCGGCACAGAACAATCGATGTTGAGTTCATTCACATTTGTGAGCGTTACGATCAGTGTGGACGGGGCGATCACCGCACCTACTGACACTTGACGAAGTCCGACCACACCGGCGAATGGTGCGCGGATTTCTGTCTTCGCGATTGCCGCATTGACTTCATCGATCTCTGCCGAACGCATCGCTACTTGTGCAGCTGCAGATTCGTAATCATCGAGTGATGCGCCATCGACAGCGCGCAGACGTTCAAGGCGTTGCTTGCGATTAGATTCAAGAGCGAGTTGTTGTTCGAGCTTCTTCTTGCGAGCACGCAGATCATCATCCGCCAATTTCACCAGCAACTGTCCGGCGCGGACACTCGCCCCCTCGACAAATCGGATCTCCGTCACACGTCCGCCAACTTCCGAGCGCAGCTCCACCGACTGTTCTGCTTGCACCGTACCCGGAACCGTAACCGATTCGCGGAAGGACTCAGCCACAACACGCATCGCCTCCACGGAAGGGGGCGCCGCTTGACGTCCAACAGGGCCGCCAGGTTGAACAGGCGCATCGGAGGGCTTCCGCAACAGGAAGAACGCACCGACGGCGAGAATGAGCACCATGGCTCCGAGTGCAAGGCGACGTGTCATAGGCTGCAAAGTTCGGGAATCGCAGGCCATCTGCCACATACGCCAGGACTACGCTAAATTCGCTGTTGACTCGTCCACGAAGGCGTTTCCAACGTACACTCATTCTAGGAACCGTAACGATGAAGAAGAACCTCCTCCAGCTCCTCCTCGTGCTCCTGCTCGCCCCAACAATGCTGTTTGCCGCCGAGCAGTCACTTTCTCTCAAGGTTTCGGGCAACTGCGGCTCCTGCAAGAAGCGCATAGTCAAGGCTGCCACGTCGATTGAGGGCGTGTCTGATGCCTCATGGGATAAGAACACGAAGGAATTCACGGCGAAGTACGATGATGCAAAGGTCAAGCCGGAAGACATCAAGAAGGCCATTCTCAAGGCTGGATACGACATCGAGGGTGGAACAGCAGACCAAACAGCCTACGACAAGCTCCCAAGCTGCTGTAAGTACCGCGACCGCACGCACGAGTAAACAATTGTGCCTCACGACGGCATTCCAAAGGAGTTCGGGAACCATCCGGACTCCTTTTTCTTTTCCACATTCGAGTTCCGCCGCGTTTGCAGCGAGTTGACTCGTTGCGTCCTGCTATTTTTGCGGTTCTGAATGTTCCTTCTCGTTCACCTCAATTCCATCCCCTATGCACCGCGACGTGTTTGAGCACCGCCACCACGGAAAGTCTGCAGCCGACATTTCAGCCATGTTGGAAACGGTTAATGCCGCCAGCCTCGATCAGTTGATCGACCAGACGGTACCGTCACAGATCCGACTATCCCGTCCGCTCGATCTTCCCCCGGCGCTCACGGAATCCGAGATGCTCGCCGAGCTCTCGCAGATCGGCTCGATGAATACGATTGCGAAGTCGTACATCGGCATGGGCTACTACGATACGCACACACCACTGGTGATTCTCCGCAATCTCATCGAGAATCCAGGTTGGTACACACAGTACACACCATATCAAGCTGAGATCGCTCAGGGTCGCCTCGAGAGTCTGCTCAACTTCCAGACGATGGTGACCGACCTGACGAAGATGGATATCGCTGGAGCATCGCTTCTCGATGAAGGCACGGCAGCCGCAGAAGCGATGCACCTGATGCATGCCGCTCGTGGCGCGCAGGTAAAGAACGCCGACACGCTGTTCGTTGATGCCAACGTGTTCCCACAGACGCTCGAAGTGATCCGCACGCGAGCACTCCCACTCGATATCAAGATCGTCGTTGGCGATTGGAAGACGATGGAGTTCGACGGCTCGATCTTTGGCGCGTACATCCAATACCCAGCCGGCGACGGTACAGTAACTGACTATGCGGCATTTTGCGATCGTGCACACGCCGCTGGCGCACTGGTAACCGTTGGTACAGACCTGCTTGCACT
The DNA here is from genome assembly GCA_964432155.1 of uncultured Melioribacter sp. Lineage (GTDB taxonomy): Bacteria > Bacteroidota > Ignavibacteria > Kapaibacteriales > Kapaibacteriaceae > UBA10438. Next base: position 111,485 of record CAYSMF010000006.1, read on the forward strand.
GACGATGCTGACACCTCCTGGTGAGTTCGGCGCAGACGTAGCAGTCGGTTGTGCTCAGCGCTTTGGCGTGCCACTTGGGTATGGCGGACCGCACGCGGCGTTTATGGCGACGCGTGAAGCATACAAGCGCATGATGCCAGGGCGTATCATCGGTGTGAGCATCGATGCACAAGGCAACCTCGCACTTCGCATGGCGCTCCAGACGCGTGAACAACACATTCGTCGCGATAAGGCAACATCGAACATCTGCACGGCGCAGGCACTGCTTGCCAACGTCGCAGCGATGTACGGCGTCTACCACGGTCCGCACGGACTCAAGGGTATCGCACACCGCGTGCATTCCCTCACGAGCGCACTCGCAACAGGTCTGACCGGACTCGGCTACGAGCTCTGCTCGAAGACATGGTTCGATACACTGTGCGTCAACGCCGACCATACAGCAATCCGTCAACGTGCTGAAGCACAGCTTATCAACTTGCGCTACGACGATCGTTGCGCATGCGTTGGCATTTCGCTTGACGAGACAACGACCGTTGCCGACGTCCAAGCATTGCTCTCGATCTTCGCCGACGCAGCAGGTAAGCCTGCCCCATCGGCAGAGCAACTGCTTGCAAGTGCACCAAGCGGCATCCCTGCCTCGCTTGCACGGACATCCGACTTCATGACGCACGCCGTGTTCAATAGCTACCACACAGAACACGAAATGCTGCGCTATCTCAAGCGTCTCGAGAACAAGGATCTTTCGCTTGCACACTCGATGATCGCCCTCGGCTCGTGCACGATGAAGCTCAATGCAACGGCAGAGATGATTCCGATCACATGGCCATCGTTCAATCGCATCCACCCGTTTGCCCCACTGTCGCAGACGCAGGGCTATCAGCGTGTGTTCAGCGAACTCTCAACGTGGCTTAATGAGATCACGGGCTTTGATGCGTGCTCACTGCAGCCTAACGCTGGCGCGCAGGGCGAGTATGCTGGACTCCTGGCGATCCGCGGCTTCCACCATTCGCGTGGCGAACAGCATCGCAACGTTGTGCTCATCCCATCATCAGCACACGGCACGAATCCTGCCTCAGCTGTGATGGCCGGCATGAAGGTCGTGGTTGTCAAGAGCGATGCACACGGTCACGTCGACGTGGCAGACCTTACGGCACAAGCTGAAGCGCACTCGGCGAATCTTGCCGCATTGATGGTCACCTACCCATCAACACACGGTGTGTTTGAAGAAGCCATCAAGGACATCTGCGCCATCGTGCATAAGCATGGTGGACGTGTCTACATGGACGGCGCGAACATGAATGCACAGGTTGGTCTTACATCGCCACGTGCGATCGGTGCCGACGTGTGTCACTTGAACTTGCACAAAACGTTCTGCATTCCACACGGCGGTGGAGGACCTGGAATGGGTCCGATCTGCTGTACATCAGAACTTGCTCCATTCCTTCCATCGCACCCTGTGGTGAACCCGATGGACAACACCAATGTCGGTCCAGTGAGCGCTGCACCATGGGGTTCAGCGTCAATCCTGCTCATCTCGTGGGCATACATCCGCATGATGGGTGGCGATGGTCTGACGATGGCAACGAAGTACGCCATCCTCAACGCGAACTACATCAAGAGTCGTCTCGAAGGCGCATACTCCGTGCTGTACTCCGGCACAAACGGTCGCTGCGCACACGAAATGATTGTCGACCTGCGTGAGTTCAAGCAGCGCGGCGGCATCGAAGCAGAAGATGTGGCAAAGCGCATGATGGACTTTGGGTTTCACGCACCAACGCTGAGCTTCCCTGTCGCTGGTACGATCATGATCGAACCAACCGAGAGCGAGAGCAAGGCCGAACTCGATCGCTTCATTGATACACTGCTCGAGATCCGCAAGGAAGTAGAAGCCGTGTGCACGGGTGCCATCGATGCAAAGGACAACCCACTCAAGAATGCACCGCACACCATGTTCGTCGCAACAGCCGACACGTGGGAGCATCCATACTCACGTCAGCAGGCAGCGTTCCCTCTTCCGTGGGTGCGCGACCGCAAGTTCTGGCCATCGATTGGTCGTGTCGATAATGCGCACGGCGATCGTGTGCTGATCTGCACATGTCCGTCGATTGAAGAATACGCGTGATCGAATGACCCTTCCAATCGAAGAAGTCCTCAACGACGTCCGTGCAGCTCTGCTGCATGGACGTTCGTGTATTCTGGTAGCGCCTCCTGGTGCTGGTAAAACAACGATGGTGCCAACAGCACTGCTCAACGAGCCGTGGCTTGACACGAAGAAGATCCTACTCCTCGAGCCACGTCGCGTAGCAGCAACGGCAGCTGCACGACGCATGTCTGCATTGCGCAACGAACAGGTTGGATCAACGATCGGCTATCGCATGCGCATGGAGTCATGCGTTGGTTCTGACACACGCATCGAGGTGATCACCGAAGGAATTCTCACACGACAGCTCACGCACGATCCGATGCTTACCGATGTGGGCGTCGTGATCTTTGATGAGTTTCACGAGCGTTCGCTCAATGCCGACGTTGGTCTGGCTCTGACGCGTCTTACGCAACAACTGCTCCGCAATAACCTCCGCATCATCGTGATGTCGGCAACGCTGAACATTGCTGATATCGCGCGTGTACTCGACGATGCACAAGTGATCGAGAGTATGGGGCGTGCATTCCCTGTCGACATTACATGGCAGCGGTCTCACAATGATGAGCCCCTTCCCACACGCATGGCCTCGGCGATCGGTGATGCAGTCCGTGCCGACAAGGGCGACATCCTCTGTTTCCTGCCTGGTCAGGCAGAGCTGCGGCGTACAGCCGAGCAGCTTGAGCGCACAGGGGCTGTAGGCGATCGCGCAAGCGTGCATCTCTTGCACGGCGATCTTGCGCTCGCCGATCAGGATGCGATTCTGCGTCCGGCCAGCGCGCAACGTCGTGTGATTCTCGCAACAGCCATCGCCGAAACGTCGCTCACGATCGATGGCGTAACAACCGTGATCGATGGCGGGATGTCGCGCGAGCCACGCTTCGATGCACGATCTGGCATGTCGCACCTCACCACCGTGCCTGTATCGCGCGATGCCGCCGAGCAGCGCAGGGGGCGGGCAGGGCGCACCGGACCCGGCACATGTGTACGTCTCTGGACCGAGCTCGAGCACCAACATTTGCCGCAGCAACGCACACCAGAAATCATGGTGGCCGATTGCACTGCGCTCCTTCTCGACATTGCAGCGTATGGCATTGCGCTGAACGACGTTCCATGGATCGATCCACCTCCAGCTGCACATGTTGCGCATGCAGAAGACCTCCTCCGGCAACTCGGCGCACTCGATGGTCAGGGGGCGATCACACCGCACGGACGCGAACTACTGCGCTATGGCGTGCATCCGCGTGTTGCACACATGATCGTGACGGCGAAACAGCGCGGGATCAGTAGTGAACTCGCATTCGATGTTGCAACCTTGATTGGTGAACGTGACTTGCTTCGAGCAAACGACGATGCACGGCTTGCACGACGTATCGATGTGCTCAACGGACTCGCCGATGATCGTGCTGATCGTGGACGCGTTGTCCACGCACGCAGACGACGCAAGCATTTCCGCACACAATCATCATCGCACAGCGCTCCAGTCGCATCGCACGAAGGTGATATCGGAGTGCTCCTCGCACTCGCCTATCCTGATCGCGTTGCGCGACGCAAGAGCGATGGACGTTTTGTAATGCGCAATGGACGCACCGCACGTGTGAACACCAGCGACGCGCTCGCCGCCTCGGAATGGCTTGCCATTGGCGAACTCGATGGTTCGCAGCAGGAGCCACGCATTGTTATTGCCGAGCCCCTTACCACTGAACAGATCCTCGACATTTTCAGCGATGCCCTCGTCGACCGCGCGCTTGTCGGCTGGAGCGATCGCGATGGACGGATTGTTGCGCGCACCGAGCGCATGCTTGGGGCAATTCGGATCGACATCCGCGACCATGCCGATGTCGATGAAGATGAGCTTGCACGCGCCTTTGCGCGTGAGCTTGCCGTGCGCGAGCTCAACGATCTCCCGTGGTCCGACGCCGCCGTGCGATTCTGCGAGCGCGTGGCGTTTTGTCGACACCATGATCTCTGCGAACTCCCCGATCTCTCGCGCGGCGGACTTTGTGCAACTGCCGAGGGTTGGCTCGCGCCGCATCTTCATGGTATGCGAACGCTTGGTGAGCTCCGTCAGCTCGACCTTGCATCGATCCTTGGGAGCATGCTCAGTTTCAGTCAGCGCTCGTCCATGGACCGTGCAGCGCCCGAGTTCTACCGTCCGCCCAAAGGCCGGGAAGTGCTGATTTCCTACACCGATCCCGACCGGCCGCGTGTCAGCGTCCGACTGCAATTCCTGTTCGGTGTCACAAAAACACCGCTCGTTGCTCTAGGGAACATCCCCCTGACCATTGAGCTGCTCTCCCCTGCCAACCGTCCCATTCAGGTCACCCAAGACCTGGCAGGATTCTGGAAGGGATCGTACGCACAGGTACGGCGTGAAATGAAGGGGCGATACCCGAAACACGACTGGCCTGAGTAGATTGCACTGTTGTTTTTTCGATTGAGGATTCTATGCGTCTCTTTCTTCTGTGTTTTGTGCTCGCGGCCACCGTGGCCTCTGCGCAGCGTCCGTGGGTTCGTCAATCGACTACGTCACCCGGTCCAAACGGCACGATGTCGGTAGCCTACAACACGCTGTATTACTACGACACCGTAGCCCTTCAATCGTACGATCATGGTGAAACGTGGACGCCAACCACTGGTTTGCGTGGAACTGTATGCACAATCGACGAATTCACCCAGGGCGTTAGCGTTGCAGTTTGTTACGATGCCGCAACGTCGACAGCTACCGGATTCTTCACCACTGGCGGTGCGCCATGGACTGAGTTTCGCTCAATCTCGGGCACTGCACGTCCGGTTCGTCTTACGGCAATTGGTGATACATGGTATGTGGCAACAGATGGACCGGTGATCTATATCGGTAATGAGACGCTTGATTCGATGCGTCTTCCCGGAACCGCGCGCGCTATCGACATGGTCGCTGTTGGCGATGTCCTCGTGGTAAGCACAACAGCGGGTATCTACTACCGCTCGATCACCTCATCCGGCGACTGGTCATTGATCGCGCAGGATGGTCTCGGTGTGCTACATGTGCGCAACGACGTCGTCTATGCTGCGAGTGTTCGTGGCGTAAAGCGCCTCGACCTCGAAGCCAAGCGTGCTATCGACGTTGGCTCGTGGAAGCTCCCAACTCCACCGCCGGTATCCGTCGATCTCGACTCATACCAAGGTATGTTGCTGACGATCACGCGTGATGGCAATGCATATCAGGCATACCGTCTTGAGGGCGATACAGCGTGGAAGGAAGTTGCATACCCACTTCCTGGCAAGATTGCTACCGTAACACGTTCGGTGATGGCGATGGACGCTGGCTGGATGGTGCTCTCACATCAGATTACGGAAGGGTTTGTGGACTCGGCTGGTGTGTATGCATTCGACCTGAACGACTTTACGTCGGTGCACGACATCAACAATCCTGAGGGATCAACAATCACCGTGGTCGACAACGGCAGCGAGCTGCTGCTCCAGCGCTCGATCGCCGAATCAGCGCGCGTTGTTGTTACCGATCTCCATGGCCGCATTCTCCTCGATGGGCGTCTTGATGCATCGCGTACAACGGACGTGCTCCGGTTGCCGTCAGCCACGCGCGGATTCATTGGCATCACGGTGATGAGCGATGCTGGGTCGGTGTATCGTACAAAGGTTGTTCGGTAACGCACGCTATGGCTCAGAAGCCCGCCGTTCAAGCACAGAAGCGCGTCATGACGCGCAAGCGACTCCTCATTGTTGGGGGGATGACGCTTGCCGTGATTGCGTTCATTCTCTTTTCGCCTTACGGCGTCGTCACGCGATTTGGTCTCGCACGCGAGGCTTCATCGCTTCAGGGCGATGTCGATGCGATGCGCCGTGTTGAAGATTCGCTTCGCGGTGCGATCAGGCATCTTGAAACAGACACAACAGAAATTGAACGACTCGCGCGCGAGCGCTACGGATACGTTCGCGAGGGCGAAGAGGTATTCATCATCAAACGTGACACGGCACAATGAAGGCATTGAGCATCATTGGTGTCGCAGTCCTGTTCATCTCCTGCACAACACAAAGGAATGCAATGATTACGCCGTTTTCCGCACCAGACGCAGCAGCACCGATTGGACCATATTCGCACGGAGTGCAGTGTTTTGGTAAAATGGTGTTCCTGAGCGGACAGATCCCGTTGCGCGCTGATGGGACAATGCTTGAGGGTACGATCGAGGAGCAGACCACGCAAGTATTTGCCAACATCAAGACGATTCTCGCTTCGCGCGGTGCAACACTCAAGCATGTGGTAAAGACGACTGTCTTCCTGAAGGACATGAACGACTTTGCAGCGATGAACAGCGTGTATGCCGCCGAGATGGGCGATCATCGTCCTGCACGGAGCGCCGTCGAAGTAGCTCGTCTGCCGAAGGACGCTCGCGTCGAGATCGAGGTCATTGCATGTCTACCGTAACAACGGTATGTGCATTCGTTCTGCTCTCGTGCGCTACGTGGGCACAGACGGACTCGACGAAGGCACTGACGAAATCACCAACGACGGCTGTGCTGTATTCGCTTGCGTTGCCAGGGCTCGGTCAGGTCTATACCGAGTCCTATTGGAAGGTTCCCCTCTTCACAGGGACCTGTGCCATTGCGGCGTGGCAGTTCTTTCGGAATAATGCAGACTTCCAGGCGACGTCGCGGCAATACGACGCAGCGGTTGCTGCTGGTGAAGCCACCGTTGTTACCAATCAGTTATTCGCACGACGCGAAGCCTATCGCGATCGTCGCGACATGTCGGGCGTGATTTTCATCGTGGCCTATGGGTTGGCTGCCGTTGACGCCTATGTGGGTGCGCATCTCTACGATTTCGACGTGTCCGAGAACCTGAGCCTTGGGATCGGGCCCACCCAGTCCCACCTCATGGGTGTGGCAATGCGTCTGTCGTTCTAAGTCCCGAGCAGGCGATTTGGTCAGACCCGGTTGCGTAGCTTTGCAGCCATGAGAGTACTCGCCCTCCTGCTTCTTGCCTCAGCATCGATCTGCACGGCACAGACATACACAGAACAGCTTGGTCTCCGTGTCAACGCGGGACTATCCATCAACACGCACTCCGGGAGTGTGAGTACTACGGCGCCATTGATTGATTGTGGCGAACTGACGTCTGGGTTTGGCATCGGTCCGGTAGTATCGCTCGGTTTGGATGTACCGTTTTCGCAACGCTTTGGCATTGGTTTCGAACTTGGCCTCGTCGATCGAAGTGGCTCGTTTTCGCGCACGAACACCTACCTGATGCGCGACCCTGCAACGGGACAGGATGTCACTCTTACCACCGACCTTGTCTTTGCGCCGCGTGTCAACTACATCGAGATCGCTCCGTCGGTGATCATTCCAATCCTTGGAACAATGCAGCACCGTCGTCTCGGTGTATCGCTTGCACCACGCATCGGCCTTCCCATTGCCAAGAGTTTCGAACAGCGTGAATCCGTGGTGAGTCCAGACAACGCCGTGTTCATTGTAAATGGCGTTCGCACCCAAGAGCGCATGCTAAGCTCGGGTCAGCTACTCTCCCCATCAACGATGATCGTCGGTGCTTCGGCATCGCTCGAGTCCTTCATTCAACTCGGCGATCGCCTTGCCCTCGTTCCTCGCGTGAGTGCTGATATGATCTTCACGTCAATTGTAGCCGATGCAACGTGGAATACGTTCGGCGTACGCGCAGAGATCGGACTCCGCCTTTCAGCAGGAAAGACGATTGCGCCACCAGTTGATGCACCACCGCCTCCTCCTGTGATTGTCGAACGTCCGCAGGAGCCGGTTCGATACGCACAGCCACGGATTGCACTCTCCCTGCGCCGTGTGGGTGGCGAAGTAGTCACTGGAAACGAGCTTCGTGCTACACCACCAATCGTCAATGCCGTGTTTTTCGACAGTGCATCTGCCGACATCCCACTGACGTATCGTCGCTCGCGGGATGGATCGGTTGTGAGCACAAACCCGGTCGACGCACATGCTTGGGTGATGGTGCGCATTGCCAAGATCGTTGCCGATAACCCGAATGCCCGTGTCATTCTTGAAGGTGCGACGTGCGGTACAGCGTCAGAACCCGAGGGAGCGGCACTTGCACAACGTCGCGCCGATGCAGTACGTCGGGTGTTGACGGAGATGGGTGTACCAGCGTCGGTGATCACAACGAAGGCATTGATCCTGCCACGTGCTGCCTCCAACAATGAGTTTACGCTTGGTCGAGAAGAGAACCGTCGCGTCGACATCGTCGTTCAGAATGCGCCGCTCCAGCAATGGGTATCGTCACAAGAGTTTGCCGTGTTCCAGTCGAAGATTGACGTACGCTCGACCTATGCCGGTGGCAACCCGTCAGAGCGTCCTGCAACGATGTCGCTGAATGTCAATCGACGTGATACGGTTGTCCCGAACGTTGATGGCACATCGACTCTTACCTGCGACATCCCAGTTCAGGGATCATTAGCAGCGCTGTCGATCACTGCATCAGCTGGCGGCGCAATCACGCAGATCGATACCACCATCAGCATGGTCGACATCCCGCAGCGACGCATCGCGCTACGCACCGATCGATTCCAGGCAATCTTGCGGTTTGATTACAATGCGAAAGACCTGTCGGACAACGACAAAGCGCTCCTGCGCCAGCTCGTCGAACAAATACCAGATGGATCGAAGATCATCATCGAGGGTAGTGCCGACATTCTAGGCAGTGACGAACGCAACCGCGCCCTGTCGCAGCAGCGTGCTGCAACCACCGAGGCATTCATGCGAAGTGTGTCTGGCAAGACGCTCACGTTTGTGACCGGCACGCTAGCCGATCGCTTCAGCGATGCAACACCACAAGGACGTTTCCTCAATCGGAACATCCACGTCCGCGTGCAGACGCCGTAACGAGAACGACAGACGGTTGGTGTTACTCGACGTCTGCGGCTCGCTTGCCCCCTGCCATAGCTACGATCTCGTCGTCATAGTGATCAGCGATCACGGCAACCGAGGTAACGGCTGCTTCAAGTTCGTTAGCGTCAAGCGTTGACCCCGCAAGCGAATACGAGTACATGATCGTATCGTCGAACAGCAAGCTGAATGATCCAAAGTGGAGCTCTGCATTCTTGCGGAGTAGGAAGTGCATGAGGTCCGTCGAAATCATTGCACCGGTCACAACCTGCGCCATGACTTCGACCATGGTGTCCGTTTCTGTGTACGGACGGACAACGATGATCACGCTTGAGGAGCCGTGCGACAATGCATAGGAGCCATCACCAAAATCCTCTGCCGATGGGAATCGCTCACGCAAGATCTGTGCAACGCGATCACGCGTCGCTGATACGAGTGCTTCCGGTGTCATTTCGTTTCTCCTTCATTCGATGCACCATCACCAAGCAGACCCATCTGCTTCTTCATGGCAAGCAATTCGGCTTCGACTTGCGCCGTTGATCCCAGCTGCTTGAACTGTTGATCAAGGTCGGTGTTCTCGCCCGCCAGTTGCTCGAATGCAACAGCTTCCGACTCCAGCTTCTCGATCTTGCCCTCGTACTTATCGAACTTCGAGAATGCATCACTGCCAACGCCCGAAAACGACTGTGCGATCTGCTTCTGAGCCTTGGCTGCCTGCGAGCGCGCAATGAGCGTGCTCTGGCGTGAGCGTGCTTCATCGAGCTTGCGCTTCAGCTGCTCGAGTTGCTCACGCATCTTCACGGCTGTGGCTGCTGCCTGCTCGTAGATCGGCTGCAAATCTGCAGCGTTGCGCTCAGCGGTTGCCTTCTTTTCAAGAGCAGCCTTGGCGAGGTCCTCGCGGCCAGCAGTCAGTGCCTGCATCGCCTTGTTCTGCCACTCACCTATCGCCGCACGCTCTTTGGCGATCTTTCGCTCGAGACTCTTCTCGTTTGCGATAGCGTTTGCGACAGCCAGCGTGGTCTTGTTAACAGACTCCTCCATTTCGAGGACCATCTGCTTGAGCATTTTCTCTGGATCCTCGGCCTTATCCAGTGCGTCGTTGACATTCGACTTGAAGATATCGGAGATGCGGGAGAACAATCCCATGAGGGTAACCTTTCAACAATGATCGTGCAAGTTACGGAGACGGAAGACGAAGGTTTCGCTGTCCCAGTGCAGAATGCGACGCAGACCCGTAACTTCGTGAATTATGTTGCCTTCAGATTCGATCGAGCGTGTTGTGGAGCTGTTTGCAAGCCTCCCAACAATTGGCAAGAAAACTGCCCGCCGCCTTGCCTTTCACGTGTTGCGCCAGCCCCAGGAAAACGTTGAGCTCTTTGCCCGAGCACTCGTCGAAATGCGGAGCCAGGTTCGTGAGTGTTCCGTGTGCCACACGTTTACGGACGTTGAGACATGCTCGATTTGTGCGTCACCGAAGCGTCTGCCGACCGTGATATGCGTTGTGGAGCAGCCGTCGGACGTGATGGCCATTGAGCGCACGGGTGATTTCCGCGGTCGGTATCACGTGCTTCACGGCGCACTGAGTCCGCTCGACGGCATTGGACCCGAAGACATTCGTCTCAAGGAACTCATCGCACGACTCTCACCGGAAGTCACAGAAGTCATTCTGGCACTTAACCCGAACGTCGAAGGCGAAGTCACCACGCAGTACATCGCAAAAATGATTGCACCGCTCGGCATCAAGCTCACGCGCATTGCTCGTGGGGTGCCGATGGGATCTGACCTTGAGTTTGCCGACGATGCGACACTCGCACGTGCATTCGAAGGGCGAGTACCCGTATGAGTACGTCGATGTGGTTTCAATCGTGGTTCGAATCGCCATGGTACATGCGTCTCTACCGACATCGCACAGAAGAAGAAGCGCGTGAAGCAGTGGACCTTGTCGCACGCCATGCGCACGTCGAGCGTGGCACGCGCGTGCTCGACCTCTGCTGCGGATACGGTCGACACGCACTAGCGCTTGCCGAAGCGGGCTACGTCGTAACTGGACTTGATGGGTCGGCCTATTTGATTGAGCGAGCGCAGGAGCTCTATCCCCACCCGAACGTCACCTACGTGCGTGGCGATATGCGGGGTCCGTTTCCCGGAGCCCCCTATCACGCCATCGCAAACTTCTTTACCAGCTTCGGCTACTTTGATACACATGAGGAGAACCTTCAGGTTCTCAAGACAGTGCGTGCGTCACTGGTGGAGGGTGGCGTGTTCGTGATGGACTTCTTCAATGCGCAACGGGTGCGGACGACGTTAGAGCCTG